>NZ_JBQAIE010000002.1:0-742796 GCF_051918845.1 Bacillus cereus group sp. MYBK101-2
TGTGAAAAGTGAAGCTAGCTTCACTTTTCACATACCAAATCATTATAAATTCATACTGGATAAACCAATGTATTGGGCCTTATCAAATTACACAGACTTCTTGACGGAACCAATATATCGAACACAACTTGAAATATATCAACGATTTTTTCAATATATCGACGATTCGACATAGGATATCGACTTACCGACACAAAACGACAATATTAAGAAGCACGGTTATTGTTCGGGAAATTATTATTGGAACATAGCATATAGAATGTACATACTAAATAGCACCATTATAAGCTGTAACGCACAAGTTACACAGCCAACGCAACGACAACTCGCTTTACTCATCATCATGTATTTGCTCATACTAGAAGTAGATAGGTGAGAAACATAGTATGATTTTTAGTGAACGCTTAAAAGAAGAACGAGAAAAATGAAAGAAATCCCCTACACTAGCTGTTCTTTTCACTTAAATTGTGTACTATAAAGGATAGGACGACATAAAGAAGGGGACATATAGAATGGAATTTCATGAACAAAAGATTTTGCCGGCAGTGAGGCAAATTAAAGATTTGGAAAAGCTATTACATAGTTCGTATGAGTATATCGTTATTTTAGATATTCATGTCGGTCAATTGAAGAGTGTTATATCGCTTGCGAAGCAATATTGTAAAAAGGTGTTTTTACATGTGGATTTAATTCATGGTTTGCAGAGTGATGGGCATGCGACGGAATATTTATGTCAGGAGTTTAGACCGTACGGGTTACTTTCAACAAAGGCGAGCGTCATTATGAAGGCGAAGCAAAAAGGTGTTGTGGCAATTCAGCGTATCTTTTTAATCGATTCGAGTGCAATGGAGAAGAGTTGCAATCTTTTAGAAAAGACGAAGCCGGATTATATAGAGGTGCTCCCAGGAGCGTTAACGGACGTGATCGCTGAAGTGAAAGAGCGTACTGGTGTACCGATTTTAGCGGGTGGTTTCATTCGTACTGTTGATGATGTAGAGAGAGCTTTAAATGCTGGTGCGACAGCAATTACGACATCAAAACGCGAACTATGGAAACATTACCAAAAAAAGTGACGAAAATGTGAAATAATTCTGTTGACACCGCTTTCATTAACAGTTAACATTATAGACAAGTTAATAAACGTGACGGAGAAAAGTAGAGATCCACATTTCATTGTTTCTATATAAATTTATATAGAAGCGTGCAAAGCTGTGGGTCTTTTTCTTTTGACAAAAACGAATGGCCATTCATTTTACCTCTATCACATTTGGAAGCGTTTAAATTGATTGTGGAGGGATACTATGTCAGCATTTTTAGGAGAGTTAATAGGGACTGCGTTGTTAATCGTACTTGGTGGCGGCGTTTGTGCTGGTGTAAGTTTAAAGAAGTCGTTTGCGAAAGATTCTGGTTGGATTGTTATTACAATGGGCTGGGGCTTAGCGGTAGCGGTTGCAGCGTATGCGGTTGGATCAATTAGTGGAGCACATTTGAATCCAGCTTTGACGATAGGATTAGCATTTAAGGGAGCGTTCCCATGGAGTGACGTACCTGGTTATATCGCAGCACAAATGATTGGAGCAATTATCGGGGCAGTTATCGTATATTTACATTACTTACCACACTGGAAAGAAACAGAAGATCCAGGAACAAAGTTAGGCGTATTTGCAACAGGTCCAGCAATTCCGAACACATTTGCAAACCTATTAAGTGAAATGATTGGGACATTCGTTTTAGTATTTGGTATATTAGCAATTGGTGCAAATAAATTTGCAGATGGATTAAATCCATTTATCGTAGGTTTCTTAATTGTAAGTATTGGTTTATCATTAGGTGGAACGACAGGATACGCAATCAACCCAGCACGTGATTTAGGTCCGCGTATCGCGCACTTCTTCCTTCCGATTGCAGGAAAAGGTGGTTCAAACTGGAAATATGCATGGATTCCAGTAGTAGGTCCAATTTTAGGTGGATCACTGGCAGGATTATTCCATCAAGTTGTATTTGAAGGAAAACAAAATGCAGCACTTATTTATGTGATTATTGCAACTGTGATTGTACTAGCAATCTCTTATATGACAAGTAAAAAAAGTGGAAGCAATACAAATAGTAGAAAAGTAGCATAAGGGGGAAACCATTATGAAAAAATATATTCTTTCATTAGACCAAGGAACAACTAGCTCACGCGCAATTCTTTTCAATAAAAAAGGTGAAATTGTTCATTCAGCTCAAAAAGAATTTACACAACATTTTCCAAAGCCAGGTTGGGTAGAGCATAACGCGCAAGAAATTTGGGGATCTATTTTAGCAGTTATCGCAACTTGCTTAAGCGAAGCAGATGTAAAACCAGAACAAATCGCTGGTATCGGTATTACGAACCAACGTGAAACAGCGGTTGTATGGGATAAAACAACAGGCAAACCAATTTATAACGCAATCGTATGGCAATCTCGTCAAACAGCTGAAATTTGTGATGAGTTAAAAGAAAAAGGATATAGCGAAATGGTTCGCGAAAAAACAGGTCTTTTAATTGACGCATACTTCTCTGGTACGAAAGTAAAATGGATTTTAGATAACGTTGAAGGTGCAAGAGAGAAAGCAGAAAACGGCGATTTATTATTCGGAACAATTGATACGTGGCTTGTATGGAAACTATCTGGTGGTAAAGCGCACGTAACGGATTACTCAAATGCATCACGTACGTTAATGTTTAACATTCACGACTTACAATGGGATGATGAACTTCTAGACATGTTAACAGTACCAAAGAGCATGCTTCCAGAAGTACGTCCATCATCTGAAGTGTATGGAGAAACAATTGACTATCACTTCTTCGGTCAAAATGTACCGATTGCAGGTGTAGCTGGTGACCAACAAGCGGCATTATTTGGACAAGCTTGTTTCGGTGAAGGTATGGCGAAAAATACTTACGGAACTGGTTGCTTCATGTTAATGAACACTGGTGAAAAAGCAGTAGCTTCTGAGCATGGCCTATTAACAACAATTGCATGGGGAATAGATGGTAAAGTAAACTACGCATTAGAAGGAAGTATTTTCGTAGCAGGTTCTGCAATTCAATGGTTACGTGACGGAATGCGCATGTTTAAAGATGCAAGTGAGAGTGAAGTATATGCGAATCGCGTTGAATCAACTGACGGTGTATACGTTGTACCAGCATTCGTAGGTTTAGGTACACCTTACTGGGATAGTGAAGTACGCGGCGCTATGTTTGGTGTAACGCGCGGTACGACGAAAGAGCACTTCATTCGTGCAACACTAGAATCTTTAGCTTACCAAACAAAAGACGTATTATGCGCAATGGAAGCAGATTCAGGTATTGAACTAAAAACATTACGCGTTGATGGCGGAGCAGTTAAAAATAACTTCTTAATGAAGTTCCAAAGTGATATTTTAGACGTTCCTGTAGAGCGTCCGGTAATCAATGAAACAACAGCTTTAGGTGCAGCGTACTTAGCTGGTCTTGCGGTTGGATATTGGAAAAACCAAGATGAAATTAAAGAACAGTGGCATATGGACAAACGCTTTGAACCAACGATGGAAGCGGAAACAAGCGAAGAGCTATATGCTGGATGGAAAAAAGCAATTGAAGCAACAAAAGCTTTCAAATAATCATAAACAGTGTTATAATGGTGACAAGTTAATAATTCGGTAGGAGATTTGGAGAGACCACAACACGCTATAGAGGCGAAATCTATAGCGGAGTTTGTGGTCTCTTTTTTCGTTATCAAAGGGAGGAATTACCATGAAATTTTCAAGTAAACAACGTAAAGACGTATTAAACGGAGTAAATAAACAAGAATTAGATGTGATCGTAATTGGTGGAGGTATTACTGGTTCTGGTATTGCATTAGATGGAGCAACACGCGGGTTATCAACAATTGTGTTTGAAATGCAGGACTTTGCAGCAGGTACATCAAGTCGTTCAACGAAGCTTGTACACGGTGGTCTACGTTATTTAAAACAACTTGAAGTGAAAATGGTAGCAGAGGTGGGTAAAGAGCGTGCGATCGTATATGAGAACGGTCCCCATGTAACAACACCAGAGTGGATGTTACTTCCGTTCCATACAGGTGGTACGTTCGGATCATTCAGTACATCAATTGGTCTTCGTGTATACGACTTCTTAGCAGGTGTAAAACGAAGCGAGCGCAGAAAAATGTTTAACCGTGAAGAAACGCTGAAGAAAGAGCCTCTTGTAAAACAAGAAGGATTAAAAGGCGGCGGTTACTACGTAGAATATCGCACTGATGATGCGCGTCTTACAATTGAAGTAATGAAAGAAGCAATTGAGCACGGTGCAAAAGCTGTTAACTACGCAAAAGTAGATAGTTTCTTATATAAAGATGGAAAAGTATGTGGTGTACGTGTAATCGATTTACTAGATGGTGAAGTATACGAAGTTTACGGTAAGAAAATTGTAAACGCAGCTGGTCCTTGGGTAGATACACTTCGTGAAAAAGATAACTCGAAAAAAGGAAAAGTACTTCAGTTATCAAAAGGTGTTCACTTAGTAATTGATCAAAAACGTTTCCCATTAGGGCAAGCAATTTACTTCGATACACCAGATAAACGTATGGTATTCGCGATTCCACGCGGCGGGAAAACTTATGTAGGTACAACAGATACGTTCTATGATAAAGACGCAGCTGTACCACAAATGACAACAGAAGATCGCACGTACATCATTAATGCGATTAACTACATGTTCCCAAGCGTAAAAATTACGGAAAAAGACATCGAGTCAAGCTGGGCTGGTGTTCGTCCGTTAATTTACGAAGAAGGTAAGAGTGCATCTGAAATTTCTCGTAAAGACGAAATTTGGACTTCTGAATCTGGTTTAATTACAATCGCAGGTGGTAAATTAACAGGATACCGCAAAATGGCTGAAATGGTAGTAGACTACGTAACGAACTTACTACAAAAAGAAGGCCATAGTGCATATCCGAAGAGCTCAACGAAACATATGCCAATCTCTGGTGGACATGTAGATGGATCTAAAGGATTACCAGCATTTATCGCGAAAAAAGCAGGAGAAGGTACGAAATACGGTTTAACGACAGCACAAGCAGAAGAATTCGCAAAATTCTACGGCTCTAACGTAGACGTACTGTTCGAATTAGCGAAAAAACATAAAGACGAAGCGAAAGAATACAACATGCCGCTAGACGTTCTAATCCCACTTGTATACGCAATGGATTACGAAATGACAGCAAAACCAGTCGACTTCTTCGTACGTCGCAGAGGCGCTGTATTCTTCAACATTCACTGGGTATACGAGTGGAAAGAAGCAGTAATCAACTACATGGCTGCAAAACTAGGCTGGAGCAAAGAAGAGCAAATGAAATACACAGCAGAACTAGAAAAAGCATTAACAGACGCTGTCATTCCTGTAGATCAACAAGAACATGCAGCTGCATTAGCGTAAAATAGAGAAACACCTGAAGAGAACCTCTTCAGGTGTTTTTTTATCTTGACTAAAAATAAATAAAATGTGTTACAATGATGGTAGAGTATATAGTATGAATTTTGCATAAAATAAAGAAGACAGAAGCCTGAGAAACTTCTGCCTTTGTAACCTAACTTGCTATTGTGGTGGTAGTAGGTGCGGTTATAAGAAAATTACATTAACGTTTTAGCCGAGAACCGCCCTTACCTTTTCCACGAAGCAGGGTGGTTCTCGCTTTTTTGTATACAGAAATTAGCCATGGACCGACGTATCTTCTACCGATGACAACGCCAGCTCCGGTTAGGATACCATACATTAATTTCATTACAAACATCGCGATCATATTATCACCTCCCCCTTTTTTCGAAATGGAAGAGATGATTACCACACCTACTAGTTATAGCTTATTAAGTTACATTTTAATTGTATTATGTTTTAAAATAGGGAACAAGACAAATGGATGAAAAGCCCTAGTTTTAAATGGTTGGGTAGTGTGTAAAGCGTGTTTTGTCATATACAACTTATTTGTGACCGCCTACAAGTTAAGGTTTTCATTCAACCTTGTTAAATAAACAAACATAACTAAAAAATAAGGATAATGATAACAACGTTCAGATGAAATAAACAACAGAACTAGAAAAGCAGTAGATCAACAATAGCAAGCAGCTGCGTTATGTATAGAAATTCAAATACTATACTTGTATTTTATAACTCGAAAACCTAATATTTAGTTTATTGAGATAAGTGTAATACAAAAAAATAAGATACCGATATGAGGTGTATCATGAAAAAATTAATTACTTACGACCCTGCAATCCAGATGGCATATCTGTATGTAATTCCATTCACTTCAGAAATTGAGATTGAATCAACTGAAGAATTGGAAGAAAATCCGACATTAAATTTAGATATAGATCAATTCGATCGTATAGTGGGGATAGAGTTTTTTGGAGAAAATGCTCGTAAATTAAAAGAATTAACAAATAAGAGTAAAATATATATAAAGAAAACTTCAAATGATAATACATACATATACTCATTTAGACTTTCTCAGGATACTCATTTGCAAAAAGTGTTATTTCATAATATCGTATTTTATTTTTCGGATAAGAAGTATGAAGAATTTATCGGTTTTGATATTATGAAGCCCTCTTTGTATGGCTATGAGATATTAGATTCTTTAAGTGAGTGTTAGGAAGAAGGGGGACCCATGATTAAATGGGTTCTTTTTTATTTAGCGGTTTTTGAAGAAGAATTTCAAAATGAAAGAGCGCCTTGGGAGAAAGACGCTCTTTAGGTGAATGTAGTGTAATAACTATTCGGTTTATTATATGTAATTTGCTGAGGAAGTGTTTTATAAAAAATGTTATTATCAATTACATTTTTTTATTTAATTTATAAAACTTTTCCATACAGTGCGTCGTCTAATATATGGGAAGGAGGAAATGCTGTGGATGAATTAACGGTAGAAGCGTTTGAAATAGAAGATAAGGAGGACCTTATCGACGAAATCATGAACAAGTATGGACAAGAAGTCTTACAGCTTGTGTATTCATATGTGAATAATAAAGAGGTTGCGGAGGATTTAACGCAAGATATATTTGTGAAATGCTATAAATCTCTTCATACATATAAAGGGAATTCGAACTTAAAAACATGGTTATGGAGAATTGCAATCAATCATTGTAAGGACTATTTAAAAAGTTGGTATAACAAAAAAGTTATCGTGACAGAGTATGACTTTACGTATATGGGGAGTCAAAAAGAAAGTGTGGAACAAACTGTCATTCAAAATGCGGAGGATCGTGAACTGACTTCTGCAGTAATGAATTTACCGATCAAATATCGAGAAGTGATTTATTTATTTTATTATGAGGAATTATCAATTAAAGAGATTGCTACAGTAATAGAAGTAAAGGAAAATACGATAAAAACGAGACTGAAAAAAGCAAAGGAGCTTTTGAAGAAAGGATTGGAGGAATAATCACATGGAAGATCGATTAAAAGGTTTGCGAAAATCAATGGAGAACACAACGTTTAAACATTTGAGTTTTTCTGATCAGCACCAAAAGCGGGTGCGCGAAAAAATCAATCAATCGTCCGAAAAAGAAGAAGATATCCTTTTAGCAGTGTTGCAACTTCTTATGAATGAAAAAACAGGTTATGAATTGATGCAGCTGTTGCGGGGGAGAGGGATTCAAAAATTCGAAGGTGATGAAGGGTCTCTATACACTTTATTACATCGGCTAGAGCAGAATCGCTTTATCCAATCTAGCTGGGACCACGCGGGAGCTAAATATTATCAATTAAATGATAAAGGAAACAAGATGGTACGAAAGGCAGAGAAGAATGCTACGAAGGCACGATTTATATTAAAAGGATTAGTACAGGAGTGAGAACAAATTGAACAAAAAAGGGGAGCATTTTTTAAAAGAGGTTACGAACCATATTAAATCAAAAGAAGCGAAGGACTTGGTGGCAACGGAACTAGACTTTCACTTAAAACAGGCGAAGAATATGTGGATAGAAAAAGGGTTAAGTGAGGAAGTTGCTGAAGATAAGGCCGTTGAACAAATGGGGAGTCCGATTAAACTGGGGCAGGAACTTAACAAACTTCATAAGCCAAAGGTTGATTGGTTTTTAATTGGTTTATTAGTGGCTGCGATGGGGTTAGGGTTTTTGCCGGTTATAGCCTTTGGATACATGAATGATTTACTAATGGATAAGGTGATAGCTGTTGTTCTTGGTATTGCAACAGCGTTAGGGATGATGCTGATTGATTACCGAAAATTAGAAAGACTCGGATGGCTGTTTTATACAATTGGGGTACTGATCTTGTTAATGATATACTGTTTTCCGAACGCTTCGATACTTGGAGAACGGATAATAAAAGTTGGTCCTATTGCAATTGATCGTTTAATGTCAGTACCGTTCTTTTTTCTAGCTTGGGCTTCTTTTTTCAATAAGGGGTACAGTCAGGAAAATGCGGATTTACAACGCTAAGCCCATTTCCCCGACTATTCCCCCAGTTTTAACAACGTTAAGAAAGTTTCAAGGGTCTTAAAGAATCTAACGAGACCATTTTCTCCGAATTAAAATGGTATTCTCCAAGTAAATTAATATGTTCCCAACCTAGAGGTGACATATGGTGCAATAATTCTTCATTAAAACTACCTGACCGTTTTTGATATTCAACTGCCTTTGTTAGATGTAAAGTATTCCAGATACTGATGGCATTGATAATGATGTTTAAGGCACTGGCTCTTTGCAATTGATGCTGTATGGTTCGTTCCCTAAGCTCTCCTTGTTTTCCGAAGAAAATAGCTCTTGCCAGTCCATTCATGGCTTCTCCTTTATTCAATCCTTTTTGTATTTTTCTTCTTAATGATTCATCCGAAATATAATTCAAAATAAAGATCGTTTTTTCTATTCGGCCCATCTCACGTAAGGCTGTAGCCAAGCTGTTTTGTCTTGAATAAGAACCTAATTTCCCCATAATAAGGGATGCTGAAACTGTTCCTTCCCTTATAGAATGAGCTAATCGCAAAACATCCTCATAATTCTCTTTAATGACCTTTGTATTTATTTGTCCACGTAAAATGACTTCTAATTTTGGATACTCACTTGCCTTATCTATTGTAAATAATTTCGAGTCTGATAAATCTCGTATTCTTGGAGCAAATTTAAATCCTAATAAATGGGTCAGTCCGAATATTTGGTCTGTGTAACCAGCCGTGTCTGTATAATGCTCTACTATATTTAGATCCGTCTCATGGTGTAACAAACCATCCAAAACATGAATCGCATCCCTTGAATTAGTATGAATAATCTTTGTGTAATAAGAAGAAAATTGATCACTTGTAAAACGATAGATGGTGGCTCCTTTTCCAGTTCCATAATGTGGGTTTGCATCTGCATGTAGCGATGAAACGCCTATCTGCATTCTCATACCATCGGACGAGGATGTTGTACCGTCTCCCCAATAGGAGGACAATTGCAATTTGTGATGAAAATTTACTAATACGGCTTGGGCTTTATTCATTGCATCTTCATACATGCGCCATTGTGATACATTGGCCAATTGCTTATATGTAAGTCCGGGTGTTGCTTCAGCCATTTTGCTTAAACCAATATTCATTCCCATTCCTAAAAGAGCAGCCATAATCATAATTGTTTCTTCTTTATCCGGTTTTCGATTATTGGAAGCATGAATAAATTGCTCATGAAATCCTGTTATATAAGCAATATCCATCAGTAAATCGGTTAATTTTATTCTTGGTAGCATCTGATACAGGCTTGCACTAAATTTTTTTGCTTCTTCTGGAACATCTTTTTCTAAGCGTTCAATTGACAGCTTTCCTTTTTCAAGAGAAACCCCGTCTAACTTGTTGGAATTGGTAGCTAACCACTTTAACCTTTTGTTAAGGCTGCTGGTTCTCTCCGTCATATAATCCTCGAATGATAAACTAACTGATAATCTTGTATTCTCCTTCGTTTGATTCCATGTATCTTCTGAAAACAAATATTCTTCAAAGTCTCTATATTGTCTGCTGCCAACAATGGAAACATCTCCTGCCCTAACATGCTCCCGAAGTTCTGTTAAAACAGCCATTTCATAGTAATGACGATTGATTGTTGTACCATCATCCTCGTATAAATGCTTTTTCCAACGTTTTGAAATAAAATCCACAGGTGAGTTATCAGGCACTTTTCGCTTTCCGGATTCGTTCATTCCACGGATAATCTCAACAGCTTGTAAAAGTGGCTCATTTGCTTTTGTAGAATGAAATTCCAATACCCTTAATAGCGTTGGCGTATATTTTCTAAGTGAATAAAATCGTTTTTGCAGTAAGTCTAAATAATCATAGTCGTCAGGGCGTGCAAGCTCCTGAGCTTCTTCGACCGAAGAGACAAAAGAATTCCATTCGATAACGGATTCTAAAACCTCAAAAACGTCTAATTTTTCCTTTTTTGCTTTGATTAAAGCTTGTCCGATGTTCGTAAAGTGTATAACTTTCTCATTCAGCTTTTTACCGTTTTGTTTCTGAATTTCCTCTTGAGCCTTACGGCCTTTTGATAACAGACTAAGTATTTGTCTATCATGAATTTCAAAAGCTTTATCCGTTAACTCTTGAGTAAGATGTAATAAATAGACGGTTAATATCGAATATCGCTTATTTTCTTGAAAGTCACGGAATGCATATGGCTCATATCTTGAGCCTAAGCGAGATAGTTGAAACAGGCGATTGCGATGCAAATGACTAATTTGTACCGTTTCTAATTCCATTCCTCGTATGTATTCGAGTCGTTCTATTACTTTTAGAAATGTTTCGGGTGAAGGATGACCCGGCGGTTCCTTTAACCAACCCAATATCGTTTTATTGGATTCGGATGGATGCTGCGAAGTAATGATCTCTTCAAGCTTTCCTTTTTGTTCATTTGTAAGAGATTGACTAACAGTATTAAACAGTTTCTTTTCAGCCATTGCCCTTGCCTCCCACACCATTCTTTCAAGTGTAGTAATAGCAGGCAGTATGATTTTGTTTTTTCTTAGAAAATCTATACATTCATGTAGTAGATGTATGGCATCGCCATTTTCAAAAGCTAATTGATGAAGATGCTTAAATGCTATTCGATATTCTCTTAGAGTAAAAGTTACAAAGTCGTATTCACTTCGAAGTTCTTTCAAATGATCCCAAAGTGTATTTTCTCTTTGAGGATAAAGACTAATCGAAGATGGAGTGGCACCGATTTGTTTCGATATATAATGTATGACTGATTCCGGGATGCTTTTGATATGAGTGTATGGCCAACCGGGATACCGAAGAACAGCTAATTGAACAGCAAACCCTAAACGGTTTTCTTCTCTCCTTCGCTTATTAACTATTTCTAAATCCCGTTTGGAAAAAGTGAAGTAGGTCCCCAATATCCATTCATCTTCAGGGATTTGCATAAAATCCTGCCTCTGTTCCAGTGTAAGCAATTCTCTACCTCTCGCAATTTTCATTCAGTATCATCCCATTTCCATAATTATTCAGTTAATTAGTTCAATTATATATCAATAGAGTGTGCCCTATTGAGAAGAAATTCTTTCCTTGATATTATTAGTCTCAGAGACTCTCAATAACACTTATCAAAAATATATTTGAAATGAGGAGAAAAATGGTCTATGGATACGCTCGTGTAAGTGCACAAGATCAAAATCTAGATACACAGATTGAACAGCTCATGAAATATGGAGTAGATGAAATTATTAAAGAAAAAGTAAGTGGAGTAACAAAACAAAAGCCAGAGTTAGACACTATACTGTCAAAACTAATTACTGGGGATACTTTGGTTGTAACTAGAATGGATCGTTTAGGTCGAAATACCATTCAGCTATTACAATTAGTAGAACAACTTCGGGAAAAGGATGTTCACTTTGCGATTTTAAATTTAGGAATTGATACAAGAACTCCAACGGGCAAGTTCTTCTTAACTGTCATGGCTGCCTTTAGTGAATTAGATCGTGAAATGATTAAAGAAAAACAACATGCGGGAATAAAGCTAGCAAAACAAAAAGGAGTATATAGAGGAAGAGTGAAGAAATACACAGATAAACATCCTGGCATGAACCATGCAATTGAATTACGAAAACATACCAATAAAACAGTAAAGGAAATATGTCAGATTACAGGAGTGAGTCAGGCCGCTCTATATCGTAGATTAAAAGAACTTGAATAAAGTTCTTTTTTATATTTGTAATTAAATCCCAGAGTGGCCCCTCATCTCCCGAATCGTTTCCGTACCCCAATTGTGAAAAAATCAGGAAAATAATACATAAGCGAATAATTTCATGAGAAATGAAGAGAATATGAATGATAAATGAAGGAGGAATGTAACTATGTCATTAACACCTTATGACCCATTTAGACAATTAGTAAATATAAGAAGAGATTTTGACCGTATCTTTTCTGACCTACCGTTTGATTTTAGTGGGGACAAAGAGCACTTTGGAAGTATTAAGGTAGATGTGCATGAAAGTGAAAATGAAGTTGTTGCAACTTGTGATATACCGGGACTTGAGAAAAAAGAAGACGTAAACATTGATATTGAAAATAATGTATTATCGATTAGCGGTTCTATAAACAAAACAAATGAAACAAAAGAAAAAAATATGTATAGAAAAGAACGTTACACAGGTAGTTTTCACCGAGCTATAACACTTCCGAGTCTTGTATCTACCGAGGGAGTATCAGCAACCTATAAAAATGGTGTATTAGAAGTAAAAATGTTAAAGACTACACCAAATAATAAAAAGAAAATTGATGTGGAATTTCATTAAAATGAGCAAATTATATGAAGTTATGAAAGAATTTGATAAGGATTATTTGCAGGAGATATCTAATATGCAACCAGAATTAGTGGATTTGCTTATATTAACTTGTCATTCTTCAAATAATAAGAAGAAAGCTATATTAGATGAACTTGCTCATAACATTAAGTCATCATATATTAAAAACAATATTAACTAATCTTCCGATTAGAACTATCTAAACAAGGGGGTGTCGAATTTGGCATCCCTATTGTTGTAACAAAGTTAAGAGGTAAAAAAAATGCCCTTACTGTATTTTCTTTATTTTTTGTGAGTTTTCACCTAAAGATACATAAGAAACTATGTATAGATTGTTGTAAGAACCAAATCTATTATACTAGAGTAATACAGGGTATCTATTTTGAATAAATTCAAACTTCGTTCAATTAATTACCTCGGTAGATAGTATTTAACATAAGGATAACTTATCCCCCCCATTCCTTGCTTATTATTGCATAGAGGTAATTTCTTTTTCTACTTCTTCTTGAATTACATTGTTGAAAATAAGTATGCAAATAAATGTACTTTAACTAAACTGTTTTAATTCAATAACTACATATAGAAAGCTCAAAAATACATTATTTTACTTATTAAAATGTATTATTGTCTCTTTGTTACTTATCTTTGCCTTATAAAATCAGAAAATGATTAACAGATGTCTTGTTATTAGAGGATGCAATTCACTATAAAATGTGAATGATAACTTCCAGTAATGTGTTTCAGTTATTATAGCAGAAATTGTGTCATTCTACTTGATGTTCACAATTGGCTAAAAGAATGAACCATGCGTTAAACTTCATTGAAAATAAAGAAATAGACTACAAGGGGTCACCATACCCAAAAAAGAAAATTGTACGTTTAGACACAATTTAGACATATTTAAACTGATTCCTGTACGTTAAGGAACCGATTACTTAGTTTACTACTTTTTTTAAAGAATCAAATAGTGAAAATTTCGTGGGAATTTGCTTAACGTAAGTTTTATATCAACTATTACGTTGGGGTACAGCCAAGGTACGAGTATTATCTATACTATGAAAATCAGAAGTATTTAAAGTATTCTAAGAAGAAAAATTGAGTGATAAGATACGTTAAATATTTGATATCTTAACTAAGTAAACAATGTATTTAACGTATTCAAAGTAGTGCAATGAGAAGGTATCGAATAACCTCACTTGGATAAACCGTGTCTCTTAAGAGCTCCTTAAGGCGCGTCCGTTACCTTGAGGGCAACGAACGGTTGTAGACTTCGATGTTGCAAGGATCGTTGTCAAACACATTGTTTACATGTATTTAAATTAAGGTTTTTACTCCTAAGTATAGATAACATGTATATCTCGGCTGTATCCCTTTTTCGCTTGTTCTTGATTGATCAAATAAGTCAAAATATCTTTCTAAATTTTTCACTGATATGCCCCCTATTTTATCTTCTTCAAACTTGCATTCCAATAACTCATTTCTCATACGCCTGTTTCTAAAATAATAATTTAAATTGGGACCTCTCAGAGGTCCCAATTAATTAAAAAGTAATGTCTCCACTTGTTACATCATTTACAATTTTTGTACTAATCCCTCTAACATCTCGAAAACTTCTAAATTATTTTCTTGGTAGTTCAGGGAATAAATAACGTAATATACAGATTGTTAAACGTCTGGATTTGCCTTTATACGGATATATATGCATATACATCGATGGATTAAAGTTTGCCTCAATAATTCCATAAGCATTTTTATTAGCTGCAGGAACTTCTGTATTTTCAATAATCAAATCAATACCACTAATATTAGCTCCAAGTGCCGACACAGCATCTACGGCAATTTTCTTATAATCATCGGGAATTTGATCTGTCACATCAATTGAGTCTCCACCTGTACTGACATTAGAATTTTCTCGCAGGAAAACAATTTCATCACTTGTTGGAATTGAATCTTTTCGATACCCTTGAGCTTTAAGCATTAGGACCTCTAATTCACCTAATTGTATATTTTCTAAAGGTGTTCTATGGTCCATTCCTCTTAATGAATTCAGGTTCTTTTGAGCGACTAACTCTTCAATCGTATGTGAACCGTCTCCTATAACATTGGCAGGAATTCGTAATAAAACGGCAGAAACTTTGTCATCTAGCACAAAAAATCGATATTCTGTTCCATTAATAAATTCTTCTATTAATACTGATGAGTCCTCTTTAAATGCTATTGTGAGTGCTTTTTGATAGTCTTCGTAACTTGCTCCGTCTTCTTTAAAGATAGATATTCCTAAACCATAATTTGTTGTTTTTGGTTTAACGACAAAAGGCTTTCCTGCAAATATATCATAGGAACGTAAAGCTTTTTCTATATCACTAAATTCCTCACCTATTGGTACACGAAATCCATGCTGTTGAAGAATTTTCTTTGTTACTGTTTTATTTTCCATAATTAATGGTGATACATAACTATCTTTACTTGTCATATTCCCATTTTTCACATATTCAACATGATTTCCTAGCTGTAGTTTTAAAAATTGATCTTGTCGATCTAAAACGTCTACTTGTATTCCTTGTTGAATAGCATCAAACATTAAAATTTGTGTAGACAACTCCATGTCAGTAAATCCTGATAGTTGATATGGTTTATCCCATGCTTTTTTATAATTTTCTTTAGCAATACGGTAAGCTACCTGACTTTGACTACTTTTTATAATCTCTTTATAAAGTCTTCCAGCTAAAGTCTTACTTGGATCTGTTAGCATTTCTCTCAAGTTAACAAACAAGGTATTCGAAATCGTTATGTCTAACAGCCCTGTTAAATGTTCCATTTCATCAATAATACGCTCAGCATCTGTCTTAAATTGCGTATGTTCTAACGGATGTTCAAGAGCCACTACATTATTTTGAAAGTCACCGATTTTTACCCATTCATCATTATTATCGTCTTGGTCAATCCATAGTAAATAGATAAGGAAAAGATGTAGAAATTCTGCTTGTTCATGGCTAATTCCATATGTTTCAAAAGGATTTAAATCTAGGTTTCTTAATTCAATATAACGAATACCATGATTTTTTAAATCTGAAACTTGAGGACCGCCCCTTAAACGGACAGAGGCATAAAATTCTTTTTCTTCTAATAAAACCCCTTTATTCACCAGCGAAGAAAGATCAGATATATAGTTCTGTAAACTACTATAGGATACTTGAACATCATTTTCATTACTATAACCATGTTTACTATTTCTAATGCTTCTTACGGCGGCATTTAAAGGATTTATTTCAAAGAAATTCTTTTCACTACTAGGAGAAGCACCAAAGAAATAAGTTATTAACCATCGATAGTGTAAATAATTCCTTGTGACTTTCAGATAAATTTCTGTTTTAAATTGATGATAATCTTTTATTTCTGATTGTAATTCAAATAATGCCTGAATCAAATCATCACTAAATTCAAAATTGTAATGAATACCACTAATCATTTGTTTTCGTCGACCATAAGAATTAGATAAATATCGACGATATAAAACATTTTCATGATTGTTAAGTTTCGCAATAACAATATCTTCTTCTTTTTCGGGCAACTGTGGTGGCATGCTTAATGGCCAAAGCATTTCGTTATCTCCCATAGAACGATAGGCAACATCATGGATAGCTGCTAAGTAATTAAATAAATCTCCTAGTGTCTCGGTAACTGGTGTGATTAATTCCATTTGTGTTTCAGAGAAATCTCGCTGAATATAAGGATGTTCATCTCTTACTGAAATGCTTTTGGGATGTTCCGTTTTAGCTAAACTTCCTGATAGGTCAATTCGTTGACTTTCTTTTTCAACTCCAAAACGTGCTTTTAATAAATATGGTTTAATACGGTCATTGTTTAACATTTTTTTCATTTCCATATAAACTGTACCTCCCATCAACTCAAATATTTGATATAGAAATAGCTAAAATTATAACTACTATTTTTTGAATTTAGCATTTGGATATTAATGGCCAAAGCATTTTATTCTTATCCACGGAAAGAGAAGGGATTTCGCGAATAGCTGCTAAGTAATTAATCATGTCTTCTAATGTTTTAGTATTAGGCTGAATATATGATCTTGTATCTCTTATTGAAACGGGTTTAGACGTTTCAGTTGAACTTTCAAATAAGTCAACTTGTCGATTTTCCTTTTCGATCTCATAACGAGATTTTAATAAGGATGGTTTAACACGGTAATTAAATAACATTTTTTTAATCCACATGAACTCTTCCTCCCAATTTATTTGTTTTTACAAACGATATAATATGACAAAATATAACAATCAAAAGTACCCACATCTCTACATGCGGATACTTTTGTTACTATATTTTGCTGTAAACTTAAATACTTCATATGCCATTGGAAGTGGGTATTGTTGTAAATAAAAATCATCTTAAATACTTCATATGGAAAGAGAAATGCTCATTTAAGAAAGTGGAAATAAAGAAGTAGCTATGATCATAGCCCTCCATTTTTTTATAAGTTACCATTTGACTATTTTTTTGAGCGTTCTCTAAGAAAATATGCTCTTCCAATTGTTTTGGATAAAACTCGTCTTGACTACCTTGCATAATAAGAATAGGTGGAATATTATCTTCTTTAATTAAGTCTGAAGCATCCCATTGTTTCCAAGAATCTTTGTCTTCACCTAAATAAGAGGTGAAAGCATTTATTCCCCATGGAACTTGACTAGGGGTTAAGATTGGAGAAAAAGCAGAAATCGCTTTGAATCTCTTAGCATTTTTCAAACCAATCGCTAAAGCCCCATGTCCTCCCATTGAATGTCCCATTATGCTTTCTTCACCTGAAAAATTAGGTACTATAGTCGAAGCAATGGATGTTAATTCATCTACTATATATGAATACATTTTATAATGCTGCGCCCAAGGCGCCTGGGTAGCATTTAAATAAAAACCTGCCCCTTGTCCAAGGTCCCATGCTGCAACATCTGAAACGTGTTCTCCACGTGGTGAAGTATCTGGCATGATTACTGCAACTTGATGCTTTTCAGCCAAACGTTGAAATCCACTTTTTTGACTAAAATTATCATCTGTACAAGTTAAACCAGATAACCACCATATAAGTGGGATTTTTTTCTTTTCTTTATTTGATGGTAAATAGATACTAAATTTCATATCACATTGCAAGACTTCTGAATAATGGCTATATTTACGTTGCTCTCCTTCGAAAGAACGATGTTGTTCAATACATTTAAGACTCATTATCTCACTCTCCATAAGTTAAAATCGTACGAATGGATTCACCTTTGTGTAGTAAGTCAAATGCCTCATTGATGTTTTTAAATTCTAAATGATGAGTAATAAATGAATCTAAATCAATTTCACCCTTCATATAATCTTCGACCATTTCTGGAAGCTCAGATCTTCCTTTAACTCCACCAAAGGCTGATCCACGCCATACTCGACCCGTTACTAATTGGAATGGACGAGTATGAATCTCTTTACCAGCACCGGCTACACCGATAATAATACTTTCGCCCCAACCTTTATGACATGCTTCAAGAGCGGACTTCATTACTTCAACATTACCAATACATTCGAAACTATAATCCACGCCTCCATCTGTCATTTCGACTATAACTTCTTGAATTGGGCGCTCATAATCTGCAGGATTCACAAAATCAGTCGCTCCCATTTTTTTAGCTAGTTCCCATTTTTTCGGATTTAGGTCAACTGCAATAATTCGGCTTGCTTTCGCTTGAACCAATCCTTGAATAGCTGCTAATCCAATCGCTCCTAAACCAAATACAGCTGTCACAGCTCCTTCTTCAACTTTTGCAGTGTTGTGTACAGCACCAATACCTGTAGTCACACCACATCCTAATAAAGCAACTTTATCTAACGGAGCGTTTTCATCGATTTTCGCTAAGTTAATTTCATTAACAACTGTATATTCACTGAATGTACTAGTTCCCATGTAATGATAAAGGGGCTCTCCATTATAAGAGAAGCGAGTTGTTCCATCAGGCATTAAACCTTTACCTTGTGTTTCTCGTACAGCACTACATAGGTTTGTTTTACCAGAACGACAGAATTTACATTCTCCACATTCAGGTGTATATAGTGGAATAACATGATCCCCAGGTTTTACTGAAGTAACTTCATCACCTACTGAAACGACAACACCAGCACCTTCATGGCCTAATACAGCAGGAAATACTCCTTCTGGGTCGTCACCTGATAATGTAAAAGCATCTGTATGACAGACAGAAGTATATAGTATTTTTACTAATACCTCTTTTGCTTTTGGCTCTTCTACATCGATTTCTACGATTTGAAGTGGCTCCCCTGGCTTAAATGCAACAGCAGCTCTACTTTTCAAATGAATCCCTACTTTCTTTTGTTTATTAATGTTTACACTATTAAGATTACACCTTATAATCTTAATTACAATACTGACATATTTGTCACTATAAACATTTTTAAAGAGAAAGGACTGGAAATTTATGGTTATTCATTATAAGGACAAGGAATTTTTTACTGGAAAAGATTTGGCTTTATCTGTGATTGGCGGTCGTTGGAAAATAGCAATTATATGGTGTTTGTTACAACGTTCCCCATTAAGATTAAGTGAAATACAAAAAAAGCTGCCTGAAGTTAATCAACGTATGTTGATTAGACAGTTGAGAGAATTAGAAGACGATAAAATAATTACTCGATGTGTATACCCCGTAGTGCCTCCTAAGGTTGAGTATGAACTTAGTGAAATTGGTCATCAACTAGAGAATGTTGTAACAGCCATCTGTGATTGGGGAGATGACTTTAGTGATTTTGTAGAAAAAGATTCGGACGAACTTAGTTGAAGAAACAAGTAAATATTGATTCATTAAAAATAGTGCGTAATTGTATGACTTAATCCATAAATTTGCATACAAAAAACCGATAATTTTGCATTGAATGCTGTAAAGTCATACGTAACGACTAGTTAAGATAATTAACGAAAATATACGCTAAGTAAATTTCGACATAAAATGAGCCGAATTTCCTACTCTAAGGAATATTCGGCCCATATGCTTTATTTAGGTTGTAATTTGTTCTCTTCATATTCTTTTAGTATTTTATAAAAAGTATTTTTCTTAAGTCCTAATAGGGGTAGTACCAGCGAAGCTGTCACCGCCCGCAATAAGGAAATGTCAAGATTACAATAAGTTGTTTAAGTTTAATACTTCCAACACGCATACCCCCATCCTGTTTTGGATAGGGCAAAATAAAGTTGTTAAATTTTTTAAAAGGATACCTTAGCAATACAGTCATTTAAAAATATTAATTTTCTTCAATAATCGCCTCATTAGTTTAAGTACAATGCTTCACAAACTTTGTTCTTTTGCATTCTTACAGGAATAAAAAGAACTGCAGATACATGCAGTTCTATCAGAAATTTATTCTATATAGTTCACGCCTTAATTATCCTATAGAGCCGTCTAATGCCCAGCTGGGTTCCCATGCTTTTAACATACTCAGATCCTCTGGCAAGAAGTACAAATAAAATGATAAAGTTTGCTTTATGAATAAGTGTTAAATGTTTTTTTAATATTTAATAATTGTTCTCCCCAAATGCTGGCCATTTTTGATCGATTCAATCTTTTGGGGTAATTCTTCAAGAGAAATCTCACTTATTAGAGTCGTTTGGGAAATATTCCATTTATTCGCTATTTTATCCCAAATATCCCCACGTTTATTGATTGGTACATTTACAGAATCAATTCCTAAAAGGTTGATTCCTCTTAGTATAAACGGCAATACTGTTGATGTTAGTTGGATCCCACCGGCATTCCCACACATACTCATGCTTCCACCATAAGAAATTTGAGGAATCAATACAGAAGCCACGTCCCCACCAACGGTATCTAATACATAATCAAATCTTTGTTTATTTAATGGTTTCTTTAGCTCTCCTAACTCGTTTGCAAAAATAACATTGGTTGCTCCTAAAGATTTTGCCACCTCGGATTGGTGCTCTTTTCGTACTAAAGCAAAAATATTTTTGTATCCGATTTTAGATAAGATTTGTAACGCAATACTACCAACTCCACCAGTTGAGCCAGTAACTAGTATACTTGGATTGTTATTCATGTCCATGCCATTCTCCTCTAGAGCCATGATGGAAAGAGCAGAAGTAAACCCTGCTGTTCCAAAAACCATTGCTTCCTTTAAGGTCAAGTTATTGGGCAAAGGAACAATCCAATCTGCAGGGACTCTAGCATATTCTGCAAAACCTCCAGTATGGCTCATGCCCATAGCAAAACCTGTCACAACAACTTGCTGTCCCTCTATGTAACGATTATCTGTTGTATGAACGATGGTTCCACTTAAATCAATTCCAGGAATCATGGGATAATTTCGAATAACACCTCCATTTTTTTGAACAGCCAGCATATCCTTATAATTGATTGAAGAATATGCCACCTTAATTAAAACTTCTCCATCAGAAAGATTGTCAACACTGACATCTTCCAAACCATAAATTACTTGGTCATGTTTTTCTTTGACTATAATGGCTTTAAATGAATTCATGCTTACCTTCCCCTTCCAGTATTTTTTTGTATTAAAATATTTTTGTAACAAAAATATTTTAATACAAAAACTAACATGATATTATAGATAATGTCAATATGGGGGAGATACTATGGAATTAAAAGAGTGCATAAATTTTTTACTAAGTGTTAGTCAAAATAAAGTGTTTAAATATTTTAGCAAGCTTTTAGAGGAATATGGATTGACACCAGCTCAATATGGTGTGTTGAATTGTTTGTGGAGAGAAGGTCAATTATCTCCTAAACAAATTGGAGAACTTGTATATTTAGAAGCCCCTACAGTCTCTGGGATTTTAGATAAAATGCAAAAAGCTGACTTAATTGAACGTTCAGTAGATCCTAAAAATCGAAGAAATGTTTTAGTAGTGGCTACTCAAAAATCTACCGAAATTAGAGATAAAGTTGAAGCAGCAACAATTAAGTTGAATAATACAGTCCTTCAAAACTTGTCAGATAGCGATAAGGTAGTGCTAAAAAAAGCGTTAGATATAATAATAAAGTCTAATTTTTAATTATTTATATAAATACTGCTATATCAAGGTATATAACATCTAACTCAGTTAAACCCTAATGTTGGGTGAGAAAATTTGTGTCACGTTTTGGATTGGATCTAACCTAATTCTCATAGGTGTTTTAATATTTAACGGAGAAGATAAATAATAGTAGAAAATCCCTTCATTATCGGTTGAAGGGATTTTCTTTTGGCCAATTGAGACTTTATCCTAGTTGAACTAACCCGATTGCGGAATAGAGTAACTGGAGCTTTTAACTTTATTACTTTTTTATAAAGTAGAATTTTTTATGCTATCACCGTAACAAAAACGACCGTTATTGTTACGGTCATTAGTAAGAAACTTTTAGTCTAATTAACTTGCATAATGAGTGTAACAAAAATATGTAACAATATTATTTGTAACAATATCCTCATTTAATTGTTTTTGGTACAATAGTTGGTGAAGGAGATGAGAAATATGAAGTTTGGTTATATGCGTGTTTCTACATTAGATCAAAATTTAGATCGCCAAAAGAAACAGCTTGAAGAATTTGGATGCGACCGTATTTTCTTCGAAAAAATAACCGGTACAAAACGAAACCGGCCGGAATTAAATAGTATGCTGGAATTTCTTCGTCCAGAAGATACAGTCGTTGTAACGGATTTAACTCGATTATCACGTTCTACAAAAGATCTCATTGAAATTACGGAACAAATTTCTCAAAAAGGAGCGCACTTGAAAAGTCTAAAGGAATCATGGCTTGATACAACAACAGCACATGGAAAAATGTTGTTTACTATTTTCGCTGGTATTGCTCAATTTGAACGAGATTTAACTTCTGAACGGACAAAAGAAGGGATTGAGGCTGCAAGGAAACGAGGGAAACATCCTGGAAGACCAAAAACCGATGAGGAAAAGGTTGATTATGCTTTATATCTTATTAATCAAGGTATGAGCCGTACAGATGCCGCTGAGAAAGCTGGTATCTCGAGAATGACTTTGTACCGTAAGATGCAACAGTAAAATACATATAGTTTTGATTTTAGTATAGTAGGAGGAATTACATTGACCTCAATTGAACGTACAGCCTATCCAAGGTTTAAACAAAACTTAACTCGAAAAGAACTGAAAGAGATTTATACCGTCACATATGCGGACAACCAATTTGCCCATAGAGTAGCACGTGGAACTATTCCTGTCTTTAGCCTTTTAGTTATGCTAAAGTCTTTCCAACGACTAGGTTATTTTCCACGTCCAAAAGATATTCCATCTGTGATAATTCATCACATCCGTTCAAGTTTACGTATGTCAAATGAAACCGAACCCAACTTCCGAACAAAGTCCATATATCGACACCAGAAAGCAATTCGTGAGCATTTGCAAGTATTGCCCTTTGGGAAGGATGCTTTACATATTGCTACTAATGCAATATATAAAGCATCTCAAGTGATGGATAACCCCGCTGATCTTATTAATGTTTCTATTGAAGAATTAATTAAGGAACGTTATGAATTACCAGCATTCAGTACACTAGATCGGCTTGCACGTCGAGTGAGAACGCTGGTTAATAATCGTCTTTGTAATACAATTCTCGCGCGTTTGTCTAATATAGAAAAAGATAAACTCGATCAATTACTTCATACGTCAAAAGAAACTCAACATTCTGGTTATAATTATTTTAAAGAAGTTCCCAAAAGCCTTTCTATTACTCATATGAAAGATTTACAAAACAGACTTTCATTTATTACGTCTTTCCTTCCAAACATTCATGATTTATTAGAAGGCATTCCAAATTCTAAATTGTAGCACTTTGCTGCTGAAGCGAATTCTTTAGATGCTTCAGAGATAAAGGACTTCGCTCCTCCCAAAAGATATATGCTGTTGTTATCAACTATTTATCGGTCACAAATTACAACTAGGGATAACCTTGTAGAAATGTTTCTAAAAAGGATGGGAATCATTCATAAAAAAGGAAAAGAAGAACTTTCTCTTTTGAGGGAGCAACATCGTTCCATAAGTGAAAATCTTATTTCTGTACTGAGTGAAGTTTTAGAAACAACAGCTATGCATGATGATAATACACAAATTGGCATCAAAATTACTGAGCTATTTGAAGCTAAAGGTGGTATAGAATTTTTAAAACAGGACTGTACAGCAATATCCTCATACAACGGAAATAATTATCTACCACTTTTAGAAAAATTCTATAAGAATCATAGAAAAACATTATTTCGGCTCATTACATTATTAGAAATTGACTCAACAACTCAAGACGATTTCCTCATAAATGCTCTGAAATTTTTATTAGAGAACGAAAACCGTAAGGTTGAACATCTACCTAGCGATATTGATTTATCATTCGCCAGTGAACAGTGGAAACATACAATTCGCGCTGAAAAAAGCACGAATTTACTTTACCGTAAACGTCTTGAAATCTGTATATTTTCTTATTTAGCCTCTGAATTAAAGACGGGAGACCTTAGTGTAAAAGGTTCTGAGAAATATGCTGATTATAGACAACAATTACTTCCATGGGAAGAATGCCAACCGATGGTTGAAGATTATTGTAATGAACTAGAATTACCTTCCTCACCTACTGATTTTGTTAATCGGTTAAAAAGTTGGCTAACATCCGCTGCAAAAACTGTTGATCGAAACTATCCTAATAATGGACAAGTTATCATAACTGAAGATGGAGAACCAATCCTGAAACGTTTGGTACGAAAAGAGTCTTCCAAGAGTAGTAAAATGTTAGAAAAAGAAATTATACAACGACTACCGGAACGAACGATTCTCGATATACTTTGTAACGTTGAACACTGGACTCATTGTACAAGACATTTCGGCCCATTTTCAGGATCTGAACCTAAATTAGAGCATCCAATTGAACGTTATATTATTACTTCATTTGGATATGGCTGTAATTTAGGGCCAGCCCAAACCGCTAAACATATGAGAAATATAGTAACACCTCATATGATTTCTTTCGTGAATCGTAGACATATCAGTGCCCAAAAATTAGATACCTCAATTCAAGACATTTTAAATCAATACAACCTCTTTAGCCTTCCAAAGCTATGGGGGAGTGGAAAAACAGCCGCCGTTGATGGAACAAAATACGATTTATATGAAGAAAACTTACTGTCAGAATACCACATCAGATATGGGGGCTATGGAGGAATAGCTTATCATCATGTTTCGGATAATTATATTGCGCTATTTAGCCATTTTATCCCCTGTGGGGTTTGGGAAGCTGTTTATATTATTGATGGATTGCTAAAAAACAAGTCAGATATCCAACCCGATACGATTCATGCTGATACACAAGGTCAGTCTACTCCTGTCTTTGCACTTTCTTATCTATTAGGAATCAATTTAATGCCTAGAATTAGGAATTGGAAGGACTTAAAATTTTTTAGACCAAGCAAACATATTCAATATAAACATATAGATCCTTTATTTAGTGATGTAATCGATTGGAAGTTAATTGAGACTCATTGGCAAGATTTATTTCAAGTTGTTTTGTCTATAAAAGTTGGAAAGATACTACCCTCAACTCTTCTCAGAAAACTGAGAAGTAATAGTAAAAAAAATCGACTGTACCAAGCATTTCGAGAGCTAGGCAGAGTCATTCGAACGATATTTCTTCTTAGATATATCTCAGATATGAAATTAAGAGAGCAAATTACAGCTAGTACAAATAAAGTGGAAGCATATAATGGTTTTTCAAAATGGTTATTCTTTGGTGGGGATGGGATTATTACTGAAAATGATCCAGTAGAACAAGAAAAACGTATTAAATATAATGATCTCGTTGCCAATGCAGTCATTTTTCAAAATGTCGTTGATATTACCATGATTTTATGGCAGCTCAAAAGAGAAGGTTATCGATTCTCACGAGAAGATCTGGTGATGTTAAGCCCATATATGACGAAACATATAAAACGTTTTGGCGATTATGTGATTGATTTACAAAACATTCCACAACCAATAGAAGAGAATATACCTGTATAAAAAATAAACGGGTCATAACATGGAAATAAAAACCAGTCTATGACCCATTTTTACACGTATCTCGGCTGAACCCCATATACTGTAACGAAAATATTATATTTTTTACAATGTTTTGTACCTATCATTGTCTTTTGATGAAATTTAGTTTTCGTCAAAAGACAGTTGAAATTTTAAGGGATGATTTAAATATGAATAGATGGCTTGCTTTAGAATTAGAAAAACTTGTAGAAATTAACAAAACTCCTCATTCTGCAAAATGGCAAACTACGCCACCTTTTTGTTTATTTAATTATGATGGAAAATTATTAACCTTAGCAGGTAACACTAAGAAAGGCCAATTTACTACTCCTTTTTTTATAGTCAAAGCAGTAGATACTAAAAAAAATTGTGCCTTGCTGGAATTATTATTTCCATTTCCGATTATAGAAAATAAACACAACCAAAAATTTCCGTTAAATAAATTTTGCTGTGTGAAAAAATTATTCCATACAAAAAGTAAATTATTTGTAAATCTTGCTGACTTTTGTGGTTTGACTTTTGTAGAAATTCCAGTTTTCGATTATTTGACAAAATCAAGAGTGATAAAAGATAGCTTTTGTTTAGCTTTTTGTTTATCACAAAATTGTCCACCTCAAAACATATGGGAAACAAGCAAAAAACATCTAAATAATATTACCACTATAACAAGTTCTTATAACTATGGAACAGATTCAGAATTACAAATGTTTTTATATACTAAAACCAAAACTTATAAAATGTTTATCCCGAAAGGACATTGTCAATCTCTTACTATATCAGATTTGAAATATATTGAAATTCTCACTCCACAAAAATTTGTCGCGGGTACTATACAAATACAACTTAATTATTGTTATAAGGAAAAATACTATTTCTAAAAACATAACAATTACAAATTATTGTAATTGTTATGTTTTTTATTTTATCCATGTCCACAATCTAAAAAAGGACATACACTATTAATAAATTAATTGGACTATTCATTAAAAAGGAGCGTTTATAAATTGGCAAATAGACTAAATTTCACTGGACCACTTGGATGTTGTGGTATTAGTGGGAAAACAGGCCCCACTGGAGTAACGGGTTCCACTGGACCAACAGGTCCTACTGGAGCAACAGGTCCTACCGGAGCAACAGGTCCTACCGGAGCAACAGGCCCTACTGGAGTAACAGGCCCTACTGGAGCAACAGGTCCTACCGGAGTAACAGGCCCTACTGGAGCAACAGGTCCTACCGGAGTAACAGGCCCTACTGGAGCGACAGGTCCTACCGGAGTAACAGGTCCTACCGGAGCAACAGGTCCTACTGGAGCAACAGGTCCTACCGGAGTAACAGGCCCTACTGGAGCAACAGGTCCTACCGGAGCAACAGGCCCTACTGGAGCAACAGGCCCTACTGGAGCAACAGGTCCTACCGGAGTAACAGGCCCTACTGGAGCAACAGGCCCTACCGGAGCAACAGGTCCTACCGGAGCAACAGGTTCCACTGGACCAACAGTAACCACTAACTCCATGTTTGCCTCTAATACAATTGGTAGCGTTATTAATGTCGCTTTAGGTAGCGCTACGAGTATTCCTCTTCCTAATAATCAAAACTTAGATGGTTTTACAGTCAATGGTACAAATACCACTTTTACAGTGCCTCAATCAGGGAGATATTATATTACTTATCAAATTAATACTACAGCTGCAGTAGGTATTGGTGCTGGTTCAAGAATTTTATTAAACAATACTACTCCTATTCCTGCTTCTATATTAAGACCAGCTCTAAGTGTATCCGCTTTTAACAATGATGTTATAGTTAATTTAAATGCTGGAGATACAATCCAATTACAATTATTTAGTAGTATTCTTTTAGTTGCTACACTTCTGTCGATTGGAGGATCGGTTGGAGCTGCCTTAACAATCATTAGGGTTTCGTAATATGTATCTCTAACAAAACTTCTTTTAAACCGTAAATTTAATTGTCCAAACAAAATAGAAAAATCAAACATATAATAGTGTATCTTGTTCATAAATTTAGGAGGGGTTCATGTTGGCGCAAATAGGAAATTGCTGCACTGAACAATTATGCTGTGTAAATGATGCTGTATGTTGCACTATTATTTTAGATGATACTGGCGGTACCGCTTTACCTATTTGGGATGATGCTACTACTTTTGTAATAAATGGGACAATTATGGTGGAAAATAACGGAACAGTTGGAGTTGGACCAACAGCTGCTCTCACTGTAAACGGAACAGCTGTTGGAGGATTTGTAGTTGCACCAGGTGAATGTAGATCCATTACGATGAATGATATAAATTCCATTGCAATTGTGGGAGCCGGAACAGGTACATCTAGTGTTAAAATTTCTTTCTCGATAAATTATAAATTCTAATATAATGAGAGATAAAAGATGATACATGTTAGTCATGACTAACATGTATCATCTTTTAATTTTCGTGACTTTTAACAAATTAGGTCTTGATAACGAATGGTAGATATTCCAGAAGAATATTTACAACATATATCTCCACTCGGCTGGGAACATATTACTTTGACAGGTGATTATGTGTGGAACCTAAATCAAAAAACGAATTTTAATAATTTAAGGCCATTACGAGACAAAAAACCTATAAAAAAGCAGTAAATTGATAAACCGGTTCCTTAACGTACAGGGGACCGGTTAAAATGTGTCCAAATTGTGTCCAAACGTACATTTTTCTTTTTTTGATATGGTGACCCCTACAAAGAAACTGCAAAAGTAGCTAAATTTTCCGAGTTTCACTTTTCAAGAATGTTCTCTTCAATCTCAGATGTATCGCTCTCAAAATATATTAGACGTAGACGGTTAACACTCGCAGCATTTGAAATTCAAAAAAGTGAAATTCGGATCATCGATGTGGCAGTTAAATATGGTTATGTTTCTTCTGATACTTTCTCACGTGCTTTTCAAAAAATGCATGGAGTAACCCCTTCCAATGCTCATAATAGAGGGGTACAGTTAAAAGCCTTTCCCAGAATATCCTTTCAAATTACTATTAAAGGAGATACCGAGATGGATTACAGAATTGAAAACCTTGATTTTGAATTAAGAATTGTAGGAAAAAGTAAGCCAGTAAAAACAAGCAGAGCATTTAAAACAATCCCTACGCTTTGGAACACCGCGAAAAAAGATGGATTTATGCAAGAACTAGTAGCTATGTCATGGAAAAATCCAAAATGCACGCTTGAAAGCCTTCTGGGGGTTTGCGGAAAAGAAGCCGCCATAACAGATGAAGAATTTTCCTATTTCATGGGCGTAAGATACGATGGGGAATCCCCTGAAAATATGGAGACGCTTATTATACCCGCAAGTACATGGGCAGTATTTCCGAACATAGTAGATGCATGGAAACGTTTATATACCGAGTGGGTTCCTAACTCCGAGTATGAACTTGCAAATTTACCTTGTATAGAATGTTATTACGGTCCGAAGCATAAACCAAGACACGAACTCTGGGTCCCTGTTATCCCGAAGTAAATTCATATTCAGTAATAGAATGTGTTTATGGGACTCTGCAGACGAAACGCAAATATTATACGCTATCAGAAATATAATTAAAAAGTCAATTCCATACATAAAGAATTGACTTTTGTGAAATTTAGCTAAATCACTCTAATAATGACCTTCTTGGTATTTCAATTTTCCTGAGTTCACTAAATTAACTTGTATGTTGATATGCTCGATACTATCCTTATTTAAAAAAAAATGGCTTTTCTTTTATCTCTTGATTCCATCTCTGAGGGTTCTCCCGATATAATATTTCACCTAACCTATAAACGTCTGAATTTATCTCCACTCCTTTTTCAAAAGTATTAAAAATCTCAGCTCTTATTATTTTTTCAGTGTTAGCAACTAACTTGTTTTCACTAATTTCTTTTAACTTTTCGTTTATTCCGGCTTGTAAGGATACGTTAATGTTATATCTCACTTGTTCGTTAGTAATAACTGGAGTTATCCTCACCTTTGGTTTTTCTAATACTATAGAAACAACCGGTTGATCATCCTCAACTATCCATAAAGGAGATCGAACAGTTTTTTCATCTATCCATCTTAGACCGTTTAAATCAGATTCAGAAAGCCATCCCTGTAGATGGTTATTTCTTATAAAGACAGCACCGTCATTTCTTAACAATGGTGCTTTTTTATCTTCCTCTTTCCAATTTTCAGTGGATATTTTTATTGAAGGAATGAAAGCTGTTTGCCCAACAGGATTGCTATCTCGAATAAATTGGAAAAATTGAATGGGTTGTATGTAGGATCTTTGCTTATATCCTTCACTTGGTTCATGAAGTATCGTCGAGAGTCCAGATAAAGTGAAAAATGATTTTGTTTTAAGTACATCTTCAATGGATTCATTTGTAGCATAAAATAGGATATTATATCGAATTTCCCTATATCGATTTATAAAATCAATCGAGGATTTGATATCTTGCTCAAGTAATGTATTACTCAAAATCAATGTAGACACATGTCCCCAAAAAAGTCTTTGTTGTGCATCCTTGTATAATTGATTTAACGCTTCTGTCATGGTAATTCCTTCACCTTTCCCAATCCAAACCGGTGGCTGTTTATCAGGTCTGGCGCCTTCTAGTTTAGCCACATTAGAAAAGTCCAGTAATTGAACATATGCTATATATTTTTCATCTTTATAGTCAATTCCAAGTGCTGCAACATAGTAAATATCTTGTATTTCTTTGATATTCCAACATCCCGTTAATACCGAACTAAAGAGAGTTAGTATGCTTATTAAAAAGATCTTACGTAGTTTCAGGATTGTCACTCCCCTTCATCCGTCTTTGTATTATCACGAGTACGGACATAACTTACCCGTTCTCTATAACTTTTCCATGGTAACCGAAACAGTGCCTTGAAAAGATCTGAACTAGACTTTGGAAATACTAAAGCTAAATAAGGGATTCCAAAAGAACGTAACCTTGCCATATAAATAACAATCATAAATCCTCCAATCATAAAACCGTATAAACCCATAACACTTGAACAAAGAAGAACAAATCCTCTGAGAATAGATATTGAACTTGCTAATATTTGGTTCACTAGTGTATACCCTGAGATGGCAGAAAGAGCCGTAATAACGATGACTGAAGGAGAAATAAAACCCGACCGAATTGCAGCGTCTCCAATAATGAGTCCCCCAACGACGGAGAGAGTTTGTCCAAGAGGGGAAGGTAATCTTTGACCAGCTTCACGGAACATTTCAAACAGGAATAAAACAATTATAAGTTCTAATGGTGCAGGAAATGGCAAACCCGATCTTGCAACAGTTACAGTCGCAAGAAGAGGAAAGGGAATCTGATCTTGATGGTATGAAAGCAATGCCATCCAGAACCCGGGTAAGTAGACAGCTAAAAGGAATCCTACCCATCTATAAAATCGAGCTAATGACATGGGTAAATAATTAAAATGTGAATCCTCTGCTGCTTTTATCAAAAAAGTAATGGTTACTGGAGCAATAATGACTAATGGTGAGCCATCTACTACTATGATTATTCTACCTTGTAATAAACATTCAACTGCAAAGTCAGGTCTGGATGTATCAGCAGAAAGTGGGAAAATAGAAAGTGATTGTTTGGACACCATCTCCTGCAATTGAGTTGAACTAATAATTCCATCAATCTCAACATTAGATAATCGTTCCCGAATAGTATCTAGCATCTCCGTATTAACCACATCTTCTAGATATAATAATCCCACCTTAGTTTGAGTTCTTGTTCCTATCGTATAAGTTTGATAAGATAGCGTTGGCGATCTTAGTCTTTTTCGAATTAATGCAATATTTGTTGAGATATCCTCTGTAAAATTATCTCTTGGGCCACGAACAGATACCTCGTAATTGGATTGTTCAGTTGAACGGTTTGGTTTATTGGATGCACTAACAGAAAAAAAAGCACTAAATTCCGGAAAATAAATGACTAAATTACCATCGAAGATCTCTAAAGAGATGGAATTTAACCCTGTTTCCACCTTTAAAGGTGTCCATTCCAGATCATCTTGATTCCATTCCACGCCCTCTTTGAATATTTTATAGTAATTTTTTGTAGTCATTTTTTTTAGTTGTGGAATAATGATTTGATTTATTTGTTTTTTATCAACCAAATTCTCACAATAGATAAATATGGTATTTATTTCTTGTTGTTCATTAGTAAATTTATGGAGTACAACTTTAACATCCTCACTTTTTTGATAAGTTGAACGAATTTTTTCTTCATTTACTTCATCAGTATTCTGAAAGGTAGCATGATAAGAGTTCAGTTCCTTTTGTTTTTTATGTTTATTACATTTCAAGAATTATCTCCCCCTTTCCCTTTTAAAAAGGCTAATAACCCAATGCTTAAAGAAAAGATAATTAAAAATAGAAAAGATAAATAAAAATATATATTTTGCAAAAAGCGAACAAATTGCATATCACTAATAGGTAGAAGCACCATCAACGATGTAATTAATGAGCTAAACCCTATTAATAAATGTCTATTCTTATCGTTCTCAAATGGAAATAGCTGTCCAATTATAAACAAACCTAAACTTATTCTTATAAATCCACCTGACAGCCATTGATAAATAGAAAAAAAATCTACATGTTCAATATATTTACCAATTTTTAATAATCGCCATTCCTCGTATGCCGGATACCTCTGATTAGCAGCCTCTTCTGGACCAAAAATAGCAATTGAACCTAACAAGGGACCTAGGGTTAACCCTATTAAGATAATTCCGAGAAAAAGTAAACTTCGAACCTTAATGTTGGGTTTTAATTTGTGTTGTAAGAAAAGTATAAGTGAAACTTCCATTAGAGAACCTGAACTATAGATTACGCCTTTCAAAACAGGATTCAAACCATGTTCTAATATAGGGAATATTTGAGCGTAATCCTTATGAGGAATATTTAGGCTCATGACAAAAAAACCTAAAGCAACAACAAAAACAAGTAAAAAACCTGAAATAATAGATAGGGTAGCAAAGCTAGATGTCGCAGCAAAAAAACAAATGATTAGAAAAACTATGGCTAAGATGAAAACTGGACTTTGAGGGAAATAGGAAGTAACTGTCCAAACAATCATATCCTTTAAGGTAACTCCAATTAATAAAAGGATAAAAACATAGGCAACCGAAGAAAGACCCCAAGCAACACCTTTACCAACTCGGTCCTTTATCCAAGTAAATAAATGGGAGTAATTTGTTTTTTTAATAATTACTTGTAGAAAAACAAGCCACCCCAAAAATAAAACTCCTGAAATTAGTACAGATATCCAAGAATCCCTCTTTGCTGTGCTTAGTAACATGGGTATCACCATTACATGGTTCATTAATCCTATACTCATCATAGAGAGAACAAATATAGTAGAAAAACTTGCTTTATTTTGATCCATTTTCAACCCTCTTATCCCATTATTGTTTTAACTATCCATCTCGTTTTTCCTTTTTGCTACCATATTTTATATAATTACCTAATATTTGATTTATATCCAGAAAACCAACTAAATAAAGCGTTGTGAAACAGCCACAGAAAATAATAGTAACCTTTAAAAATTCAAAGTATAACCAAAATCAAATTACTAGGTAAGAACAACCGCGTTCTTAACTACTTACGTAAACATACCCCAACATTGTTAGATGCCTTAGAAATCACTTCTATATAAAATCAGGAGAGTCATTGCTTCACGCTATTGTGACCATTAAAGAGATGAACAAAAAATAATAAACGAAGAATTCCAGAAGGCGCACCTTTGAACTTTCTCTCAAATCGCTGGCAAAAGCACGTTTATGATGATAGGAATATAAATCGCCAATTATGCGTTGTCTTTTCTTACCGAGTTAAGAAATCTTGTACGCTCAGGTAACGTTTTTCTCCCGCACATATCACCATGGGATCGGAACGTACTTTCTAGGAGAATATTTATTTATATCTAGATTTTGAAATCCATCCCTACATCCACTTAGGATATAAAAAAATGCCTTAGCCTTTAATATCAGCATTTTGTCGGCTGTACCTCTTTATGGGGTAACGAAAAAAAGAGCCGAATTTCTCAGTTTAGGGATTGGGAAATCAGGCTTTTTATATTGGAAATTCCTTATCGTTGTAAATCCGCATTTTCCTGATGCTACCCCAATAACAATAGATTGAAAGTTAGGTATCTTGTAGTGTTGTATTTATTTTCTTTGTATCTATTCTTAATTGGCGCAGCTTTTTCAGTGATTTTTATTTATATCACGATGGTATTCGTTATGCTTTGGTGGAGTAAGTTAGGGAAGAAAAAGGCATTAATTATTACAATTGTACCAATCTGTTTATTGATTATAGGGGCCTATTTTTCCTGGGCCACAGTAAAAGGAGTTTATTTGGATAGATTTTTAGGGTATTTGAATCCAGAGCGTGATGCACAGGGCGCAGGATTTATGTATATACGTTTAAAAGAGGTAATGTCGTCAGCAGGGTGGTTTGGTACATCTGGAGATACAAAATTCATCCCTGCTCCGGATACTGATTTTGTATTTGCGAGTTTGACTTACTATTATGGGTATTGGCTTGCGTTAATTCTTGTCTTCGTTCTTTCTCTTTTTGTAGCAAGATTAATAGTCATCTCTTATAAAGTAAATGATCGGTACGGTAAATTGCTGCTCGTTGGTGGATTGACTCTTTTTGTATTCCAGTTCATTTATAATGTTGGGATGATACTAGGATTATTGCCGCTTGCTGCTATATCCTTACCTTTTATTAGTTATGGATTAACGCCGACTGTATTTCATGCGCTTATAATGGGGATTGTGCTGAGTGTGTATAGACGTAAGGGGGTTTCATTCAGAATGAGAAAAACACCTTGATACTTATATAAGTTGCATATAAAAGAATGCATTATTATGATCAAGTGCAAACGTAAATAGATAGCAAAAGGGGGGGAAATAACCCTCTTTTCGTGTTTAAATAAGTGCACTTGCTTTTATAGAAGTGCATAATTCAGAACGAGATATCGATTCAGCTAGTTGTTGTAAATAAGTGTATTCTTCTTCATCTTTTTCGGAAGTGTCAGGATCTAATAAAGGTGAGGATAGAAGTACGTCAATCGTAAGAATGTCTGCATCGTGAGAAGTGATGTGATAACCTGCAAAAACAGGTTGTTTTAAGTCTTTTACTTTTTGAATCATCTGATGGAATTTCGTAACACTTATATGGATTTGTGCGAATGGAAAGCATTTTTGGGTAGGATTCCCGATGGTCTTTCTAATTTTATAATCGTATACATAGTAGTACTTTTCTTGCTGCTTGAGTGTTTGCAACTCTTTCGTTAATAAGTGGTATTTGTCTGTAAGTCCAGTTGTAAGTGCATCGTGTTCTTCGCCAACTAATAATGTGAAAGGTCTTGGTGAGGAGATTGCAATGGTGCGGACGTTTAGGTCAGTAAAAGTGTGCTTAGATTGTAAAATGGTATGTAATTTTTCGGTAGGAAACTCACCGTCATAAATAGCAATAAAATAGTGGTTCATCTTTTCGCTCCTTAACTTTTTTCTAAACTGATATATTCTACTTTAAAGGTGTAAGTCCTGCATAAAAAAGAAAACACCTTGATTGTTATCAAGGTGTTGTAATAAGCTCAAAACTCTCCGAATCAGCCTCAAGAATAAAAGGACTAACCTCGCCAACGCTATAAAGGTGCAATTCATGCATTGCGCGCGTACAAGCAGTGTAGAATAATCTACGAACGCTCTCATCGCTGTATACATCTTTAGAAGCATTGTAAATGATAACAGCATCAAATTCGATACCTTTCGCTAAGTAAGCAGGGATCACGACGATGCCTTGCTCATACTCGGCTGAGTTACTCTTCACGAGTTTAATATTCTCGATATGATTAAGTGCTTCGTAAGCAGCGGCACTTTCAGCTGCAGATTTACATATAATTGCGATCGTATTGTGCTGCTCTGTTTGTAGTTCAGCAACTTTGGCAGTAATATGTTCGTGCAGTTCGCTCTCATTTAATACTTTCGTCACTGTAGGTTTCTCTCCGTCACGTTCAAAGGCGTGAATGTTCTTGCCTTCCGGTACGAGAGCACGTGTAAATTCAATAATTGGTTTTGTTGAGCGATAGCTACGAGTTAAGTTAATGCCGTTTGTTTCGTCTGGCCCGTATAAATTCGTAAGTGTATCGAAATTCACGGTTTCACTCGCATGAGCAAAGATCGCTTGGTTAAAGTCTCCGAGTACCGTCATTCTTGCAGCAGGGAAGAGACGTTTTAAAAACTCGAACTGAAACGGCGAATAATCTTGCGCTTCGTCTACGAGTACGTGTTTAATTGATCTATTCGTTTGGAAGCCTTCAATTAATTCTTTTAAAAGTAAAAATGGAGTCGCATCCTCGTAATATAGCTTTCCTTCATCTAACATATTCACCGTTAATGAGCAAATGTCATCCCAGTTTTTCGGTTTTTCTCCCGTAACCCATGATGCATCTGTGAATAGCTGTTTATATATGCCTGTGAAATTGATAAAGCGCAATGTTTGAACACCTTTGCGAAGTGGTTTTAATTTTTTACGGACAATCATACGTCCAAGTACTTTAGCTTCTTTCTCAAAATCGTTAAAGGAGTTGTCGTCAAACTCACCTTTTTTCTGTAAATATTTATAAGCCTTTTGATATTCATCTTTACTAAGTAGTTCAATTTCTTCTTCTACCCAAGGCTTTTTCAGTTCTGCTTTTTCAAGTGCATCTATTTGCTTATTTAGCCAATCCGTTAACTTCTCAATACGGCTATGGAAGCGGAGGGAGGAGTCGGTATTGTAAAACTGCTCTGTAATTTCTTTAGCAGAGACAATTAACTTTCCTCTAAATTTCATTCCTCTAAATAGCATGCCTGATGATTCAAGAGATTGTCTGTACGCTCTAATCATCTTGAAAAATTGAGTAGATGCTTTAAATCGAATGCTCGCATTTCTCGTTTTATAGATAGGGCTATTCGTTTCAGTTAACATATATTCTAATTGTTCATAAGGATCTTCAATATCAAATGACTTGCTTAGTCTATGGTTTAAATATTCTTGGAACGTCACTTGCTGCATATTTTCTTCACCGAGTTCAGGTAGTACGTTAGAAACGTAGCTATTGAACATAGAGTTAGGGGAGAAGAGAATAATTTGATCCGCTTTTAACCATTCGCGATATTTATATAATAAGTAGGCGATTCGTTGCAGGGCAGCTGACGTTTTACCGCTACCAGCAGCTCCTTGCACGATAAGGAGTCGGCCTTCATCGTGACGAATAATTTCATTTTGCTCGCGCTGAATCGTAGCGACGATACTTTGCATATGTTTGTTTGTACCTTTTCCGAGCGCTTGTTGCAAGATTTCATCGCCAATTGTAAGGCTCGTATCGAACATAGAATCAATCTCGCCATTTTGAATAATGTATTGTAATTTTTTCTCCACATTACCGTGAATTATGCCTCCTGGTGTACTGTATTCAGCTGGTCCTGGTGGATAATCGTAGTACACACTTGAAATGGGTGCGCGCCAGTCATATATAAGAAAGTTTTCTCCGCTTGCATCAGTAAGCGTGGCTACACCGATATAAATTTGCTCCGCAGCAGATTCTCCTTCTTCTTTAAAATCAATTCGTCCAAAATAAGGTGCTTTATGCATGCGTCTTAATGCGGCAAGTCGATTAAAGGTGTGCTTATGAGTAATTTGTGTAACAGCTAGTGACTGAGCTTGTTGCCTTAAGTTGATAACTGTTTCAAGATAATCATCAAAAGTATCAGTATTCACTTTCACATCATCCCAAAAGTGTTTACGAATATTGATTACTTCTGCCCGGCGTCTGCCAGTTTCGTTTTCCAGTTTATCAATTTGCTCCGTAATCGTTTCTATTACGGTATCCAATCGTTTTTGCTCTAAATCAAGTTTTTTGTTCATACGGTAAGCACTCCTTTAAAAGTGAAAAATAGGGGTTGACTGAAGATGTATTTTGGTGTAAAATTAAGATACGGATAAATACGTACCTTCAATTTCGGAAAACGTGTTTCTGTACTAATTTAACATAGTTTTTTAATTTAATCAATGATAATAAGATAGACCTTGGTTCCGTGCGTGATGGAATCAAGGTTTTTTTGTGTTTCTTGAAGAGAGGGGCGCAATCATTGTCAGTTTTTGTCGGTAAGTCGATATATTTCGAGAATCGCCGATATAATTGGGGTTGCGCTGATATAATTGAAAAATCGCCGATATAATTAGAGTTGCGCTGATATAATTAAAAAATCGCTGATATAATTTCACTTGCCGAATCTGAACGTAGACCTAAAGTATCGAGAAGAGGGCAAACAAAAAAGCTCGGGCTAATCCCGAGCTTTTCATTATTTCTTTTCGTCTTTCTTAGCGTCAGCTTTTTTCTCTTCGAAAAGATCTTTTAAATCTTTATCGTCAACTTTTACGTCAGCTTTTTTGATTTCTTTCATCATAAGGTCGTTCATGAATTCGCCATCTTGTGCTTTCTTTTGAACGATTTCTTTTTTGATGTCAGCTTTAGATTGTTCGAATGATTTTTCTGGCTCTTTAATGTCTGTTACTTTAATGATATGGTAACCGAATTGTGATTTCACAGGTTCGCTTACTTCATCTTTTTTCAGTTTATAAGCAGCCTCTTCGAATTCTTTAACCATTTTGCCAGGTCCGAAGAATCCTAAGTCGCCACCTTTTTCTTTTGAACCAGTATCTTCAGAGTATTGTTTTGCTAACTCTTCGAAAGATTTACCTTGTCCAAGTTCTTCTTTTACCTTTTTCGCAGTTGCTTCATCTTTTACAAGAATGTGGCTTGCTTTAATTTCAGGCTTGTAGTTATCTTTTAATTCTTTATCAGTGATTGTTTTCTCGATAGCTTTTTCTTGCGCTAATTGAGCACGCACACCAGTTTTTAACGTTTCTTCTTTAATACCTTGTTGTTTTAATAGTGTATCGAATTGATCACCGTATTGTTTTTTCATTTCATCGAACTTTTTGTCTACTTCTTTGTCTTCAACTTTGTAGTTTTTAATAAGTACTTTTTCCATAACCATGTTATTTAGTACTTGTTTACCAGCTTGTGTCTTCATTTGCTCGTAGAATTCTTCTTTTGTAATGTCACCAGCTTTAGATGTAACGATTTTGTCTGATGATGATGTTCCACATGCTGATAATGCGATTACACTTGTTGCGGCTAAGGCAAGCATAGCTTTCTTCATTCGATAAACACTCCTACTATTATGTATTTTTAATTTATCCTATACCAATGAATTTTAGTTCATCAGAGCCCGGTTAAGTCTCACTGATACTTTTGCTTTTTATGTTGGTAAAGCGCGCTTAACAGGGCTTACCGTGGCTTAAGGATAAAGTTAAGATGCGTGTCATTTATTTCATAGTATAAGCAATATGTACAAAATTTAATATATCATATTTCGACGTGTTTTCATATTGATAAAGAAAAATTAACCAGTACGTGTCAGATTTTGAAGGTGTTCCATATTGGGCGTATGCCGCATATACAGAAAAGAGGAGGGGATGGGGATGAATTCTCAACTTATTTTATTACTTGTACTGTTTATTTTATTGGTTATAGTAGGTATAATTTGCTTATAGAGGAAAAAAGTGAGGAAGGGGCTTTCCTTCCTCACTTTCCATGAAATATAATTTCTATATAACTAGAAATTAATAAAATTGTTATACATACATTAATAACCCGAAAGACACCGGGTTGGCGGCTCGCAGATATTTGTTTTCGTTCACACAGTGTATGTGTCATGAAATTCGTGTAAAATATAACAAGAAGTGCGAATGCGACAAAAACAACTGTTATAAGTGTCATGAGGCGAGACCTCCTTTTGGCTAAAATACATATACTTTATATATTGTATCATACGATATTTTGTTCGTGTTATAAAATTCAGAAATAGAAGACTTTGTGTTAGAAAGTGAGGGAGAAAATGGACGTTGTTAGAAGATTAGAACAAGCTGAATACTATGTAGACCTACTATTTAAAATGATTGATGAAGAAAAGTGTCCATTTTATTCTTTGATCATAAAGAAAAAAGCTCGTAAAAAAGATATTGAACGTATACTAAATCTTTGTGAAATACTGAACGAGCAATATGTAGTGGAGAAAGCAGAAGGGCTTCTTTTGTTCGATGCGCTGTTGGATCAATTTGAAAAAGCGCTTCCACATCAGCTCGAAGTACACGAAACTGCGGAAGCGCTAGCAAAACAAGGTTTATTCAAACCGCTTATGAATGAATTCTTAAGCATGATTGCGAAAAAGTAAATAGATTACTTCTTAACTAACTTTTGATCGGATTCTGTAAAGTTCTCTTCAATATCTTCTAATGATTTCTCAAAAATATCGATGAAGTCTTGTCCGTAAATGTTACGCAAGATAGCAATCAGTTCGATATTTTCTGGGAACTTCCCATAAAAATTACGAAGTGCAAGAGCCCCATTAAACACTGAATTATTTTCAGGGTCATACTCCTCCATTAAGCGAAGTAGTAATTCTTCCCCTTTGTCTGTAATTTCGATGTACGTATTTCGTTTATCATCTTCTTTTTTCGAGAATACAAGATAGCCGCGTTCTTCTAACTTTTTCGAGAAGTTAAACGCCGTTGATACGTGCATAACTCCAAACTTAGCAATCTCAGAAATAGAAGCCCCTTTTAAATGATAAGCGATTGTTAAAATATGATGCTCATTAATGTTTAAATCATAAGGTTTAATCCACATCTGCCAATCTTTCTCTACACATTTCCATAACGCTTTCGATAATTGAGCAATGCGTTGGCTGAAAATCATCGCTTCTTTTACCGAGTAATCTTTTTCTCCACTTTTCATATACTCACCCACTTTAACATTCTTTTTCATTACTATCTATTATGCCAGTAAAATAAAAATTAATAAAGTCTTTTTGTGAGAATTGTGAAAATTTTTTAAAAAAATGACATTCTATACAAATCATGCATAACTATGGAAGCGGTTTATGAGTCATGAATACATGTGTTGTCCATACATGTTAAGTGATAACATATATTGTAAATGCATAAAAACACGGCATATCTATGTGATATGCCGTATTAAGGTCAATTTATATAAAAAATATTTGTTATATGCAAAAAACTAAGCAGGAATTTGTTTACGCTTTTTCTGGAACAGCTTCTTGTAGTTTCTCAATTGATTTTTGAATGTCCAAAATCTCTTGCTCAATATGTCGTTTGTTTTGAGAAATATCTTGCTTCCAGTTAGAAAGTGTATCGTGCATGTCGTCTTTTAATTCTTGGAACACTTCTTTACCTTCTGAAGCAGTTTCAACGATTTGACGTTTTAATAATTTTGTATCAGCTGTAATATCAGCTAAAGTCTTTTTAATATCATTTCCTTTTTCTTTTAACTTACCGCGCATGTCTTTGCCAGAAGAAGGAGTTGAGAAAAGAACAGCTAGTCCAGCAACTGCTCCGCCGCAAATGACACCTGTAATAAAGGATTTAGCTTTTGACATAAAAGGAGACCTCCTTATTTTTTGTTCGTATTCATGATGTGAAAAAATATGCATATCTTTAAGACAAGGGAAAAGTGTATAGTCCCTGGCATCTTGAGTGAAGAAACAAGCCGTGCCATATTTAATCACTTTAGGAAAGTGGCTTGTTATGTATGACTACTTATTATAGTGTCATTATTTCACGCTATTTGCAATTGTACTTGCGATGTTTTGTAAATTTTCCATTGTGTATTCATTTTGATGTGATTTCCAAACAGCACCGAAACCATCGTTTTCACCGTAGCGTGGAATTAAATGAAGGTGGAAGTGGAACACAGTTTGTCCAGCTTTTTCACCGTTATTGTTAAGTAGGTTAAAGCCAACTGGATTAAACTCTGCTTTAATCGCATTTGCGATTTTTGGAACGACAGAAAAAATGTGTGATGCGATTTCTGGCGTTAACGCAAAAATGTCTTGTTTGTGAACTTTTGGAATAACAAGAGTATGTCCTTTTGTTACTTGACTAATATCTAAAAATGCAAGCACATGTTCATCTTCGTATACTTTTGAGCAAGGGATTTGCCCGTCAATGATTTTGCAAAAAATACAATTATCCGCTGTATGATTCATTGATCTCATCCTTTCAAATATCCTTAGCCGTATTTTACCATAATTACATAAGAGAACAAACACGAAAAACAGGAAGCTGACTCAGCTTCCTGTTTTCTGAAGAGGGATTGAAAAAGCATTATCGTAATTTACGTTTCGCAGACACCTCATTTATTTTAAGAAATGCACGGTAAATCGGCTAAAGTTTCTGCCGTAGACACCCCATTTTCAAGTGAAATGAATTGCAATCTTTTTAAATGAAATTGTTTACTTTTTAAAACAGTATATGCTCTTTCGGAGACACCCCGTTTCGAAAATAAAACAAATGATCTGGTTATGTGTAAATTTCTTTGTCCAACATGGACACCCCATTTCATGATGACTTCACTATGTTGTTGTACTCATCAATAGGTGGTCGCTTTTTCAATGTGTTCCTTCTTCAATAATTATGATGTCCGCTTTCGTAATAATATATGCGAACAAATTTAAATTTTTTTTGAACACATCGATACTATGTAGTACAGCGTAATTTTTGGTAAGATAAATATAGAACGAATATAAATGAAGAAAGTGGTGTCGTATGAGCGAGTTATTGCGTGTAGAAAATGTTACAGGAGGATATACGAAACGACCTGTATTAAAAGATGTTTCGTTCTCTGTTAATAAAGGCGAACTTGTCGGCTTAATCGGTTTAAATGGAGCGGGTAAAAGTACGACGATTAAACATATTATCGGTTTAATGGAACCGAAAAAAGGAACTGTCACAATTAATGGGAAAACAATTCGTGATGATATGACAGCGTACCGTTCTAGTTTTTCGTTCATCCCAGAAACACCAGTATTATATGATGAGCTAACGCTAGAAGAACATTTGAAGTTAACAGCGATGGCTTACGGTGTTGATGAAAAACAATATGAAGAACGTGTAGGACAATTATTACAAGAATTTCGTATGAAAAATCGTTTGAAGTGGTTTCCGTCTCATTTCTCAAAAGGGATGAAACAAAAAGTAATGATTATGAGTGCATTTTTAGTGGAGCCATCTCTTTACATTGTGGACGAACCGTTCGTTGGGCTTGATCCGTTAGCAATCCAATCACTCCTTCAAATGATGGATCAAATGAAAAAGAGCGGTGCAGGTATTTTAATGAGTACACATATTTTAGCGACGGCAGAGCGTTATTGTGATTCATTCATTATTCTGCATCAAGGCGAAGTAAGAGCGAAGGGAACATTATCTGAGCTGCAATCACAGTTTCATATGCCGGGTGCAACGTTAGATGATATTTATATTGCATTAACGAAGGAAGAAGATTATGAATAGCACAGCGTTATGGAAAGAACGATTTCGTCACTTTCTAAAAGAGGTTCGTACATATAGTAAATACGTATTTAACGATCATTTAAAATTTATTTTCGTATTCATCATCGGCGCAGGAGCGTACTATTACCAGCAGTGGTTACAAACGTTAACCCCTTCGTTTCCGGCTGCGCTCGTTATGGCAGTGTTGCTTGGACTCGTATTAACGGCCGGATCGATACAAACGTTATTAAAAGAAGCGGATCTCGTTTACTTGCTGCCAGTTGAACAAAAATTAAAACCATACTTTACAAAGTCGTTTCTTTTTACGTTTATGATTCAGTTATACATAATCGCAATCGTAGCGGCAGCGCTTGCTCCGTTATACTTCCAGCAAATGAAGCAAACAGGAGCGGCTTACATATGGATTGTACTCGCGTTTATCATCGTAAAAGCGTGGAACTTATTCGTAGCGTGGGAAAAGTCATTTTTAACAGACCAAAATATACAAAGAGCTGATTGGTTCATTCGTTTCATTTTAAACGGCTTATTTGTTTATTTCCTTGTAGAGCGTACTTCCGTTATGTTTATTGGTGGAATCGTCCTTCTCATGGTGTTATACCTTGCGATACTGCATCAAATGGTGAAGGGGAAACCACTAAACTGGGAGTATTTAATTTCTGAAGAAGGTAAGAAGATGATGCTGTTGTACCGCATCGCGAATATGTTCGTTGATGTACCAGCATTAAAAGAGAGAGTAGCACGTAGAAAATGGCTTGATTTCATTCTGGCGATGATTGGTGAAAAGCGTACCTATTTATACTTATATACGAGAACGTTTCTACGATCTGGTAACTATTTCGGTTTATATGTGCGTTTGCTTGCACTTGGAGGAGTTATTTTGTACTTCATTCCGTTTTTATATGGACGATTTATCGTAAGCCTTATTTTCCTATACTTAATCGGTTATCAGCTCTTAACTTTATGGAAGCATCACCGCATGAAAATTTGGCTTGATTTGTATCCGGTTGGGGGAGAAGAGAAGAAGAAAGACTTTCTTACTTTATTAAATGCAATTCTTCTTACTGGCAGCGTTGTATTTACAGTTATATTTGCCCTTGCGACGAAAGATTTCATGATGACGGGAATTTTACTAGTCGTAAGCATAGTATTTAGTATCGGTTTCGTTTATCAATACGGGGCGAAACGTATTGAGCGTTTAAATTGAAGGGAATGAACCTATGATTACATATGAAGAGAAGGTTATAATAGAAGTAGAGCAGTGGAAAGCTACATTCATGAAAGATTCTTCTATGATGACACGGTTCTCAAAGAAAGTGCAGACGAAAGTACAACAGCTTATTCCGGCGAAAGTACAAAAAGTATTAACAGAAACGATTCGGATGATGGTGCAAACAATTAGTGCCGGATCAAACTTTATAAAGCCGAAATTAAAAGAGACGAACTGGTCGTTGCAAAGACGAGATGATGAAGTACGTAAAAAAATGGATGAGTATAAAAAAATAGCAGCGGCAGAAGGAGCGGGGACGGGAGCAGGCGGTATTCTCCTTGGCCTTGCTGACTTTCCGCTTTTACTCGGCATTAAAATTAAATTTTTATTTGATGCAGCAACGTTGTACGGGTTTGATACGAGTAACAAAGAAGAGCGCCTTTTTATCCTTCACGTTTTCCAACTTGCCTTTTCAAGTGACGACCACCGAAAAGAAATATGGAAAGCAATCGAAACGTGGGACACAGAAAAAGAAAATCATATGGACTGGGAAAAGTTCCAAACAGAGTACCGAGACTATATCGATTTAGCGAAAATGCTTCAGCTCGTACCAATAATCGGTGCCCCAGTCGGCGCATATGCGAACTATCAACTACTACAAAGGCTTGGCGAAGTGACGATGAATTGTTATCGTATGCGATTGTTGAATAGGGATTAAAAAGAAAGCATCCTAAATTTTGATTTAGGATGCTTTTTTGTTTTCATGATTAATGCTTGAAAAGAAGAAGGTATAATTCAGATTGTCTTTTCAGCGTTTTAGGCTGAAATTAGTGGTTAAGTAATTATTACTCTAGCCGATCTAATCCCCATCCAACAATTGAATAATTTTGACGTTTACTAATTGAAACAAAGAATTTTCTGTTTTTCTGGTCTTTTACATGACCAGAAACTCGAATCATACCACCACTAACGGCAGGCCTGATATCAACTTTAGTCACTATAACATCTATATTTTCTCTTGTTTTTATATGTTGTATTGCAACTTCAGCAGCTTTTTCTTTAGTTATATTTCTATCGTAAATAAAGGATGTAGTACAGCCTATAGCTAAAAATATAATTGCTAAAATGATTAAAAATATAATGTTCTTCTTTTTTAAATTATCCATATTTCCCCTCATAGAATAAGGGAATGCAGATCAGATCAGCATACAAGCATTCCCTTGCTATAATTATGTTATTTTATGTATTTAATTGTTAGGATTTTATTATAAGTTACAATTAGCTTATTTTTCTCATTAAATTTATCCCCAATATGAGACTGTATAATTTTGGATTTTATTTATTACAACATAATGTTTCTTTTGTTTATTATTTTTATCATAGCCGCTAACTCTAATAGAACCTGCGAGTTCTAATTGGTAAATTTTAACTTCTGTTACTACAAAATCTATATTTTTCCTTTTTTTCATGTGTTGTATAGCAACTTCAGCAGCTTTTTCTTTTTCTACATTTCTATCATGCATAACTTTTAGTGTACATCCTATAGTTAAAGTTATAATTGTGATCATGATTAAAATTATGATGTTTTTCTTTTTTAATTCCCTCATACAATCCCTCCTGGAATTAACTTGTAATTAATACTATCAATTATTTTTAAGAAGAGGGAAATATAAGTAATGGGGTTAGTGGTGAATTTCTTGTTCGTTTATCAAGAATAAGTTTGGAATTATAAAGAAACTTGGGAAGCTATTGAAATAACTAGTTCTGTATCATTACATAATTTTGTAAATAGTTGCATCAAAATAAATTGTTATTGTCTTTCGTAGTTTGCTTTATGATGCGGACACATTTGATGTAATAGGTGCCCTTACGTTTTTTAATAGTTTGTATGTTTCTCGACTGTACTTAAGTGTTTTTGATGGTATGGATTTATTTAGGCGTTCATTATAATCTTGTCTCGCCCCAAATTCGTCTGGAGCATAGAAGTTAGGTGGGGACGAACAAAACCCCCACTGAATAAAGTTTCACTTTATTCGTCGCCCCAATATTCGACTTTATAGTTTTGGGACTTGTTTATTACAACGTAAAGTTTTTTTTGGTTATTGTTTTTATCATACCCTCTAACTCTAATAAAGCCCGCAAGTTCTAATTGCTGAATTTTTACATCGGTTACCACAAAATCTATTTTTTTTTCTTTTTTCATAGTTTTTATTGCAACTTCAGCAGCTCTTTCTTTAGTTATATTTCTATTGTGAATAAAGGATGTAGTACAGCCTATGGCTAAAACTATAATTGCTAAAATAATTAAAATTATAATATTCTTTTTTTTGGAATTACTCATATTTTTCCTCCTTGAATTGTTTATAATTTACTTATACTATAAATCTTTTTTGAGGAGATGGAAACTATGGGTAGTTCTGTTAGTGATCAAGTACTTTCTCGTTTATCAGGTGAGAGTTATGATGATACGGTTTCCGTTGAAGTAAAAGTTGGGAATCATTTAGAAACTTGGGAACGTATTAAAATACCTACTTCTGTATCGTTACATAATCCTAATAATAGTTTTGATGCAACCATTTATAAAAATGATGAAACGAAACAAATCGTTATTGCTTATCGTGGTTCTTGGGAAGCGCCTGATTTTTATGATGCGGATTTATTTGATGTTATGGGGGGACGTGTTAGAAAAAATCAAGATAGTTTAGATAATTTAAATAAAATTGATACTTCATCACTGCCTTTAACTGAGCAATTTAATTTTGCCACAGCTAAAGAAAGGGCTAAAAAAGCAGTAGAAGAAAGTCAATTTACGAATGCGGATGACTTAGCAAAAGACGTGAAAAATTATATAGCAGATCCTAAAAATGATTTAGATGGGTATCGTCTTACATTAACCGGTCATTCTTTAGGTGGTGGTTTAGGTGAATATGCAGGGGTTATGAATGATGTACCAGTTGTAAGTTTTGAAGCACCTAATGTAATAGACTTATTACATAAAGATAAAAAAGAGAAGGCTTTAAGAGGAGATTATAAAAATCTAATCACGACTTATGGAAACCCTAATGATACAGTGTTTACAGGGTTTAGAGGGAATGATAATAAAAATAGAGGCCGTATAGGACATTTGTATTATACAGATAAACCAGATGCGAAAAATGATTCTAAGTTGCACGATGTAAGTGGCTATATTCCATATTCGTCATTTTTGATAAATGGTTATAATGCTGTTCGTTTTTTTATGGGATTTATGGGACCAAGTTTTCATTCCATGAAAAACTTTAGTTATGATAAATATGGTTACTTGAATATGCCAAATATGTATGATGGGGAAACTGGTCAAAGGGTTGTATCTTCACCTCGCGCTGGGGAAATAACTATTCGTTTATCAGTGGAAGAGGTAAAACAAATTGCAAAAGATTTAAAAAGAGAAATTGATGATATTAATCAAAAATTAGTACAAGCGAGTAACAAAATTATTAATATTTTACAGCAATCACCAGCTAGCGTAGAAGGGAATTTAATTAATACAGTTACATATAGCGTATACGGATTCCAAAGGGGATATATGGAGCGTATTCGTTCAGAAGCCGATTTTATTGAACAACGAGCAGATAACTTTAAAAATGTGGATGAACAAAATTAAGTGAGGGATTTTTTGTGAAAAATTATGACGTTATTGCACATGCTGTTGATGTGATAGGCGCAAAAAATGATTTAGAATCATGTATTTCAGATTTGGAGAATCATAGAAAAAACGTGAACTCAATTAAAGTATTATTGACACATAACTGGGAAGGGAATACAGCAAAAGAAATTGAAAGAAGATTAAGTGAAGTGGATAAAGAACTAGTCTATAGAATTGATGAGTTTAGAAAAATACAAGATGATTTAGAGAGATATAGAAAAGCAATGGAAGCTTTCTCAAATCAATTTATGATGATGGGTCCTAAATATTAAATTAAAAGAAGCGCTTATAAAAGTGCTTCTTTTGCTAATAATCAATGGGGAGGAACAAAATCTCCACTGATTAAAGTTTCACTTTATTCGTCGCCCAAATATTCGACTTTATAGTTTTGGGATTGATTTATTACAATGTAATGTTTTTTTTGTTTATTGTTTTTGTCGAATCCTAAGACAGTAATAAAGCCTGCACGTGCTAAGTGTTCGATTTTGACATCGGTTACCACGAAATCAATATTTTCTTCTTTTTTCATGTGCTGTATTGCAACTTCAGCAGCCTTTTCTTTTGCAGCATTTTGGTCATGACTAAACTTTGCTATATAACCTACAATTAAAATCATAATTATTACGGATAATAATATGAAAATATTTTGTTTCTTATTGAGGATCATCTAAATTCCACCCCATGATAGAGTAATTTTGTTTTTTACTTACTGTGACATAAAATTTTCTTTTTTTATCATTTTTCGCATATCCTCTAACTTCAATAAATCCTCCTTGAAAAGCTGGTTTCATATCGACTTTAGTTACTATAACATCTATATTTTCTCTTGTTTTTATATGTTGTATTGCAGCTTCAGCAGCTTTTTCTTTTGTTGTATTTCTATTGTGAATAAAGGATGTAGTACAGCCTATGGCTAAAAATATAATTGCTAAAATGATTAAAATTATAAACCTTTTCTTTTTTGATTTATCCATATGTATCTCCTGAAATTTTTTTATATTATTTTTTATAAAGAAATAATATAAAACAAATCGTTAACTAATCGTGTTTTAGTTCAAAATTTTTCGTGGTTGAAATGGTACTGATATGATAGTTATTAGCGTATTCAACTGAAGCAGTAAATTCTTTCATTTTATCATTAGTCACATAGCCTGATATAGAGATAGTTTGAAAGTCTTTTGGTCCAAATTCATGATCAGTAATTGTTACATCTAAGCCCTCTGTTTTTTTGAAATATTGAATGGTTTCTTCTGTTGCTTTATTAACGATTTGTTGTTCCTCATTCTTTTGATCTATAGTGCATCCTCCTAAAAGGATAAGTGTAAAAATAAAGAATAATCTTATACCGTATTTTTTCATGAATAATCACTCCATAAATGTTGCGTTATATTCCTCTTCACTAAATTTTATATCCACAGAACATTGTGTGGTGGGGGATAAAGAAAGGGCTCTTTAAAAGAGTGCCTTTTCTTTATTATTTTAAATGTAAATTTTCACTTGTAGAGATAGAACCTATTGTATATTCATCTCCACCATATTCTATTGTAATATTAAATGTTTTGCTTTCATCATTTTTTATATAGCCGGAGATAAAGATACCTTGTAAATCACTTGGACCAAATCTATAATCAGTGATTACTACATCTAAGTCTTGTTTTTCTTTGAAGTATTGGATTGTCCTTTCTTCTGCCTGTTCAACTATTTGTTGTTCAGTATTTTTTTGATCTATAGTACATCCCCCTAAAATACTTGAAATAAATATAAAGAATAGAAAAAAACTAATTTTTTTGATTTTAATATCCATATTTATCCTCCATGAATGTTATCTTAATTATAAGAATATATCAAATGTTGTAGGAGAAAAATGTTTTGAGTAACAAAAATGAAATTTTAGATTCTACTTTCTATCAATTAGCAGACACAACGTATAAATCTGATAAAGATATTGAAGAAGAAGTTGTTATTACCAATAAAGAAGGTCGAAGTTTACAAGCATAGGAAAAGGGAGGAACATTCCACGATAAATTGGGATAGACGCAGTAGTCTTTGTACGAGATGTGAATGGGGAAAAGCATGTTATGGTAGATTTCCGAGGAACAGAAGGGGATAAAATTATAGAGAAAAACTCTTTAGGCATTCCGGTGAAGCCAGGGGAAGGTATGAAGGATTTAAAAACAGATACAAATCATTTTGTTAAGAAAAAAATTCATATGCTAAAATATTTTACGTAAAAAAGACACTCTAGTGAGTGTCTAATGATTATTCTTTTAATTTTAGATTTTTAGAGTATGATCTAGAACTTATATTATACTCTCCACCCCCATATTCTACACCTACCCCAAACGTTTTGCTTTTATCTCCTTTAACGTGTCCATCTATAAATACAGTTTGAAAATCATTGGGGGAGAACTCATGTCCTGTAATTACTACATCTAGCTCCTCTCTTTCTTTAAAATATTTAATGGTTACCTCTTCTGCCTTTGCTACTATTTCTTTTTCTTCATTTGTTTTATTATTCATACTGCATCCTCCTAAAAGGATAAGTGTAAGGATAATGAATAATCTTATACCATTTTTTTTCAATCAAAACCCCTCCATTAATGTTATTCTATATTTAGAATATATTAAATTATCTGGGAGTGGGATGTTTTGAAGGAAAATGATAAAGTTTTAGATTCTAGTTATTATTAGCTGTCAAGGTTTGCTTATCGTGGTGATGAAAAAGCATGTTGGGAAGCGATGATACAAAAGGAAAAAATCTTGTTAGAAGATGGTGCAGTAGCTCCTTTCTATCAAACGGGACGCTCATACTTATAACAATTGTCTATTAAAGTGCTTGTGACGAATGATTTTGGGGGAGAATTTAATTTTAAATGGACTGAAGTTAAATAATGAAATGACATTGCTGTATGATGGTAACTAAAAAGAGCCTCTAGTGAGTATCTAATGACCTAGTTTTTTCATTCTAGACTTTCAGAATATGTTCTAGAAGTGACTCTATAATCACTATCTCCATATTCGACATGCAATGTAAATGCTTGAGTTTTATCGTCTTTAACATGTCCTTTTATAAAAACAGTTTGAAAATCACTCGGAGCAAATTCATATCCAGTAATTACTACATCTAGATTTTCTTTTTCCTTAAAATATTTAATGGTTGTTTCATTTGCTTTTTCAACTATTGGTTGTTCAGTATTTTTTTGATCCATAGTACATCCCCCTAAAGTACCTAAAATAAGTATAAATAATAAATGAAAACTAAATTTTTCAATTTTAATATCCATATTTGTGCTCCAATAATGACATCTTGATTATATAAAATATCGTGATAGAAGGAATGTTTTTAGTGAAAAAAGCACTCACTTTTTCTGGTAGCAGGTGTTTTTTAGTTTTTCTTTCTTATAAGGGACACTCCTGAATGAAAGAAACAAACTTAACTAGTTATGTTGAAGTGAAACCGTTAGATTTATTGTTTTAAATCAAAACCTTCAGATGTGGAAATGGAACCGATGTGATAATCATTAGCGTATTCAACATCTGCCGAGAATTTTTTATTTTTATCATCTTTCACATGTCCTGAAACCCAAACACTTTGAAAGTCCTTCGGGGCAAATTGATGTTTAGTAATCACTACGTCTAGATTTTCTTTTTCTTTAAAATACTGAATGGTTGTTTCTGTTGCTTTATTAACTATTTGTTGTTCCTCATTCTTTTGATCTACCGTACATCCACCTAAAAGGATAAGTGTAAAGATAAAGAATAATCTTATAGCATGTTTTTTCACGAATAATCACTCCATTAATAGTGCGTTATATTCCTCTTTACTAAATTTTATATTCACTGAACATTGTGTGGTGAAGCATAAAGAAAAGGCACTCTAAAGTGCCCAGATTATTAGTTTTTAAGCTCTAAATTTTTGGAGTGAGACATAGAGCTTATATGATATTCTCCTCCATCATATTCTTCGTCCATAGAAAAAATCTTATTTTTGTTATCTTTAACATGTCCGTTTATAAAAACTATTTAAAAATCCTTGGGAGCATATAGGAATGATTTAGATGAAAATTATGGGAAGTTAGTATTTTAATTTTAAACTTTTACTTTTAGAAATTGAACCTATCGTGTATTTATCTCCGCTATATTGAATAGTTATATTAAATGTTTTGTCTTTATCATCTTTGACATGCCCAGAGATATAAATGGATTGTAGGTCTTTAGGACCAAACTCATGCCCAGTAATTACTACGTCCAAATCTTGCTTTTCCTTAAAGTATGTAATGGTTGTCGCTTTTGCTTCTTTTACTACTTTTTCTTCATTGTTTTTTTGATCCATAGTACATCCTCCTAAAGTACTTAAAATAAGTATAAATAATAAACAAAAACTAAATTTTTTAATAGTAATATCCATATTTATCCTCCATAAATGTTATCTTAATTATAAGAATATATCAAATGTTGTAGGAGGGAAATGTTTTGAGTAATAAAAATGAAGTTTTAGATTCTACTTTCTATCAATTAGCAGACACTGCGTATAAATCTGATAAAGATATTGATGAAGAAGTTGTTATTACCAATAAAGATGGTCGAAGTTTACAAACATGGGAAAAGGGAGAAACATTCCACGACAAACAAACCGGAATGGACGCAGTAGTCTTTGAACGAGATGTGGATGGGAAAAAGCAAGTTATGGTATCTTTCCGAGGAACAGAAGGAGATAAAATTATAGAGAAAAACTCTTTAGGTCTTCCGATGAAGCCAGGGGAAGGTATGAAGGATTTAAAAACGGATACGAATCATTTTGTATTACGAGAAGGTGTTCATGAACCAGCAGCACCTCCAGTAGCAGGGACTGAGAATGAAGGTTCAAAGAAATATTGGAATGAAGAGAATCAGCGCTGGGAAACACATAATCAATTCGAACAAGCTGAAAGGGTCATGAAACAAGTAACGGATACATACAAGGACAGGGATGATGTAGAGATATATACGACGGGTCATTCGTTAGGGGGAGCTTTAGCGGAATATGCAGCGGCATCTAATGATAATGTAAGATGTATGTCATGGAATGCACCGAGTGCAAAACATTTGTTACCGCCTGATTTACAAGAAAGAGCTAATAATGGAGAATTTAAAGGTAGAATTGTCTCGATTGTTCACGGATCAGATTCAATCGGTTATGGTCCTTTTGGTCCATATGATGGTCATATAGGTTCAACTTATGCTGTTACACCACCTGTTACGAAAGAAGACCTTTCTAAATTACCATTGGAACAAAGAATATTGTTTGAAGCTAATCGCTTTTTGGACTCCGTAAAAGATAAACCTGGATTTCATTATCAAAATAATAAGTATTTCAAGATGGGGAAAGATGGGAATTTGTCGAGTTCATATCTTTTGAATTTAGATACAGGGGAAAGAGTATATGATTCACCTGGTAAGTTATTAGGCGGGGGAGAAATTCGTGTAGTTGTAGAGAATCTAGAACAAGCCGTAAGAGATATGAAGCGAAACGCACAAGAATTTCAAGATAGAGTACCAAGGTTAATTTCTAATATGATGACATTATTAGAAACGGCTGAAAGTAGACGGGTAGAGGCTAAAGTAAATAATATACGTGCACATGTAGAGCATTTAAGTTTTTGGTACATACGAACAGCAACGGAAATTTCAGATTTTATTGAGAAGAAAGCCGATGATTATAAGAAGACGGATCAACAATATTAAGGGAGAAGATTAAGATGCCGAGAATCTACTTAAATGAAGAAGCATTGAACCAAGCTTTACAACAATTTGACCAGATGATTCAAGACTTAAACCATAATAAAAGGGTTGTAAGTAATGTACATAATTTACTCTTATCAAGCTGGTCTCAACTTGGAGTAGGGAAAAAAGCCATTAGCGATTTAGAATCTTTCAAAAAAGATATTGAAAGAAGAATGGAAGAATTAGAGTCTGATAAAAGAGAGTTAAAGGGTGCGATTGATTTATTAAAAGCGTTAGATCAAAGTTATGATTACATGGGGCCTAAATATTAGATTACAACAAGCACTGACAACGGTGCTTGTTGTAGTTTAATTGGATGAAAGATTACTGTAGTAATTATGGAGGAATATGATTCTGATTCATAAAGTAAATGGAGAAAGTAATATGTAGTTTTAAATCAAACTTGCAAACGATAATTTTTTATTTTACAATTTATTTACCGACCGGTAAGTAAAAATAAGTGAGGTACAGTATGACAAAGAATTTACAAACATCGCAAAACATTGTAGAGGCGTCATTTAAACTTATGGCAGAGCACGGTATTGAGAAAATGAGTCTTTCCATGATTGCGAAAGAGGTAGGTATTTCAAAACCGGCTATTTATTATCATTTTTCTTCTAAAGAAGCGTTAGTGGACTTTTTATTTGAAGAAATTTTTTCTGGGTATCATTTCGTGAGTTATTTTGATAAAGAGCAATATACGAAAGAAAATTTTGCAGAAAAGTTAATTTCAGATGGTTTACATATGCTTTCTGAGTATGAAGGACAAGAAGGAATATTACGCGTTATAAATGAATTCATCGTAACTGCATCGCGAAATGAAAAATATCAGAAACGCTTATTTGAAATACAAGAAGAGTTTTTAAATGGTTTCCATGATTTATTGAAGAAAGGTGTGGGACTTGACGTTGTGTCACAACAGGCAACGGAAGAAAATGCTCATACGTTAGCACTCGTGATCGATAATATGAGCAACTACATGCTCATGGGATTCCAGTTAAAGTATAAAGAAATTTGGATTCGGAATGTGAAAAACGTCATGAAGGAGGAGTAAAGATGAAAATGCAAAAAAACTGGTGGCTCGGTTTTCTTGGGTTTATTGGGGTGTATAAAATTCCAGGCATGATAGAAGCTTTTCAAGCGGATGGAAATTGGATGAAGTTAATCGGTTTCATTTGGCTACTTTGGTTCGGATATTTTATTCCTGAGAAGAAAGAAGATTAAATTTCAATTTTCTGTAAGGTTACGTAAAATATAGATTGAGACTATTTATATATTAGATTACTAGATTTGGAGTGGTTACATGGAGCCATTGAAAAATGAAATTCACCCTGACATGGTCAAGGTGTGGAAAATTCGGGCTTTAATTGAAGAAGGAATAGGTATACTCGTCATGTTAGCGTACCTTTTCCTCATGATAAAGTTTGATTGGTGGGCGTGGATTTTGTATGTGATGATTGGACTAACAGTTGTGTTCGCGCCATTTTCGTACTTCTTATTCCCGAAACTACGTCAGCGTTATTACAGCTACCAACTAAATGAAGAAGAACTTGAAATTCAACACGGTCTTTTCGTCGTAAAGCGCGTATTAGTACCGATGATTCGTGTACAGCACGTGACGATTGAACAAGGGCCGATTATGAGAAAATACGGTTTAGCAGAATTACAAATTTCAACAGCAGCAACTTCTCACAGCATCCCAGGCTTAACGATGTATGAAGCGGAAATGTTGAAAACGAAAATCGCAGAATTAGCGAAAGTGAGTGATGAGGATGTATAAGAGGCAGCATCCGATCACGATGTTATTAGAATTAAAAATAACAGACTTTATCCCACTCTTTATTTTCATGTTTAGTTTAAACGGAAAATTTCCGTTTTGGTATTTAATTCCCGCTGCATTCGGTTTATTCACCGTTTTTTCAGCGTTTGAAAAATGGTATTACACAACGTATTGGGTTGAAAATAACGTATTACATGTGAAACAAGGTCTCTTCGTGAAGAAGGAGAGCTACTTAAATAAAGAACGTGTTCAAACGATTAATACAAGTTCTAACGTGTTATATCAAATGCTTGGCTTAAAGAAAATCCAAATTGAAACAGCTGGCGGGGGCGATGATGCGGAGGTTAGCTTAGCCGGTATTACAGTAGAAGAGGCAACTGAGCTTATTGCTTTGCTAAATGAGCCAACTCCAGAAGTGAAAGCAGAAGGAACGCTAGACGAAAAAGCGGAACATGCAATAGAAAAAGAAATCGTTACAGAAGAAAAACAAACGACAGAATATAAATTGACTTGGAAAGAAATTTTACTAGCCTCTGTTACATCGGGTCAGTTTGGGCTATTATTCTCGTTAATCTTTTTCGTGTATCACCAAGTAGATGAGTATATTCCGAAATGGATAGAGAATAGCGTAAAGTCGTATGTAATGAAACATGATATATATGGCTGGATTTTCATGGTAGCTATTTTGCTTGTCCTTTCGTGGATTATATCTACAATCGGGTATGCGCTAAAACATGGAGATTTCACAGTAAATCGAAGAAATGACGAAGTCCGCATTTCACAAGGATTACTTGAGAAAAAAGAACTTGTCCTAAAGTTACATCGTATTCAAGGGATTACGATAAAAGAAAGTATTTTACGTCAGCCATTCGGTTATTGTGCTGTGCAAGTAGAAGTGATTCAAAGTAAGGGAACGGGTGACGAAAAAGAAAAAGTTACACTCCACCCAATCATTCGAAAAGATCGAGTACAACAGTTACTCGCGCATTTACAATTACCATACGAACTTCATACAAATATTATTTCATTACCAAAAACAGCATTACGTCGCTATCTCATTGATAGCTTCATCTTCTTCGCAATGATAGCTATCCCGCTTATTGGAATAAGTATATACTTTGAAAAGCACTTCATCATGTGGGCACTCATTCCGCTTGCGATCCTCATCTTTACACTTGGATACGCAACATTTAAAACAAATGGTTACGGTGTAAACGGAGAGCAAATTACGCTTGTATATCGCAGCGTTGGCAAATATACAGGACTTGTTAGAAGAAGACACGTCCAATCAATGGAGAAGACGCAATCCTATTTCCAGCGCCGCGCGGATTTATGTACGTATAAGTTCTCTAACGCATCATCGAATTATAAATTAGAGCATACGAGAGTAGAAGATGCGGAGAGAATGCAGGATTGGTATAAGAAGAGAATAATTGAGAATTAAGTGGAATGGCTCGTCTTTTGCGGAAGGCGGGCTGTTTTTTATGTGAAAATAATGAATAATATATTTTGACGATATAGCTGATTCCTTTTATAAACAGTATAGTTTCTAGGGAGCTAACATAGGATTTGAATTGATTTAAAGATGATGGAACAAAATAAGGTGAAACTTTAATCAGTGTGGGTTTTCTTCATCCGCACTGATTATTAGTTGAATTAATCGGACTTTAATGGGCAGTTGATCCCCACCTAAATTCTTTGCTCTCGCTGAATTTTGAGATGGGGGTCTTACTGCCCATTAAAATGGGATAAAACGAATTGAGCAAAAAAACTTGCAAAACTAAAAGAGGAGTTGTATATTAATTGATGCATCAAATATTGATATATCAATTAATGTTTTAATAAGTAAGAAGGAGGAATTTTCGAAAACGTGTTATTCAGACGATGTCGGATTTTTATATAAGCTATAAGATTAAAGCGAAGATAGAGGGGGCACAACACTGTGGAAATAATCGCAGCTATTTTAGTCGGGATCGTAGCATTAGAACATTTATTTATCATGATCCTCGAAATGTTTTTTATGAATTCAAAAGTGGCAAAACGTGCTTTTCAATTACCGGAGCATTTAGAAGGAGATCGAAACGTAGCCATTATGTTTGCAAACCAAGGTTTATATAATGGGTTTTTAGCCGTTGGTCTCATTTGGGGACTTATACTTGGTTTCAATTCAATTGGTTATATGGTTCAATTATTCTTTGTAATATGTGTGGTAGTAGCAGCTCTGTTCGGTGGTTTCACATCTAATAAATCAATTATTGTGAAACAAGGGCTTCCAGCTATATTAGCGTTGATTGCCCTTTTAATTGTGATATAGAACTAAAGCGTTTGTATAAAAGAACTCATTTTTGAAAAATACGTTATTCTTTCTTCCTATAGGCTCATAGGAAAGAATAGCGTATTTTTTTTTTTTTAAGGGGGTATATCCTTCAATTTAATCAAAAATGTAAATTCTTTTTTTAGCGCGATTGTTATGAAAATACGTATTACATTAAGGATTAGAACCGGATTAACGCTTTAAAACATAGAAGGTGGGGAAAATAATGTAAAAAAAACTATTGTATGTTTAAAAATCATGTGTTACATTTGTGTTACAAAATAGTTACAAACTGTAACTTATGTTGCGGTTTGTTTTCTTTTGTTTTTCGGTATGTTACAAATCGGAGTACGTATCGAATCGTCAGAAGATATATAAAGTTCAAAAAGTTTTTCTGTGTGTATAAGAGTGTGTGTAGTAAAGAGCCTGGTGAGAACTTTGCGCACATTATTAAAATTCCTTTCTGTCTTTAAAAGAAGAAAACCAACTACCAACTATTTAGGAGTTTTAAGTAATGATAGTAAATGAAATGTACTTCCTTTCCCGCACACAAAGTACATATTTACGCTCAGTCTAATTACTACACAGACTTTTATACATATAAAACTATTGTTTTAGGGGATATATAGGAGGAGAAAAAATGAAAAAGTTATTAATGGTAATTGGACTTACATTTTTAATGTTAGCTGGATGTAGTAATGGGAATTTTGACAAAGCAATGGATGAAGGAAAGACCGCGTTAACGAATAAAGAGTATAAAAATGCCTTATCATCATTTGAAAAAGCTCTAGATGAGAAGAAAGATGATTCAGATGCAAAGATGCTTGTAGAACAAACGAAAGTAATGATTGAAGCTGTGAAGTTAAAAGAAGAAACAAAGGTAGAAGAATCAATCAAGTCATTTGAAAAAGTAGAGAACATGAAGAATGGAAATAGTACGTTAGTAAAACAAGCGAAGGAAGAACGAACAGCATTATTAGCTATCGTCGAACAAAAAAAGAAGTATAGCGAGCAACTGGTGAAAAGTGAAGAGTTAATAAATAAGAAAAATTACGCAGAAGCGAAAGATATATTAAATAAGCTAGTTTCAGAAACAAAAGATAACAAAAATCTTGAAGAATATAATAAAAAAGCTTCAGGATTAATTACTAAAATTGGTGAAGCAGAAAAGAATGCAACGGTAGCGAAGGCAGAAAAAACTAATGTAGCAACAAATCAAAAGGTAACAACAGAGAAGCCTCAAAAGGTAGAGACAGAAAAGAACCAAAAGGTAACGACAGAGAAGCCTCAAAAGGTAGAAGTAGAAAAGAACCAAAAGGAAACAGCAGAGAAGCCTCAAAAAGTAGAAACAGAAAAGAACCAGAAGGTAACGACAGAGAAGAACCAAAAGGTAGAGACAGGAAAGACTCAAGATGCATTTACTTTTGAGAAAGCGAAAGAATATATTAAAAATGAATATAAAGAAGACTATGATTATACGCTAGAAAATACGCAAGTAGAGAATGGAAAGAAATATTATCAAATTAGAGTGCGTACGACATATAAAATAGAAGGCGCAGCTGGATCAGGATTTACGGGCGTATTTAAAGTATTTGAAGATGGTACGATTGTTGAAGTGCACTAAATTGATGAGATGATCTTTATATTTCTAGTAAGAATCAAGTATATTTTATGAGTGAAAATTGTTATTTAAGTATGTGCAGTAAGCTGTATCATAAATAATGACAGACGAATGTGAAAAACATTTTGGTAGTTATAATGATTTGTAAATACAATAGATAAGAAAAGAAGCCTAATGATTAATCTGTACTCTTTGTAAAGAACATTTTGAAAAAGGTTATGCAACATAAAGAGGATGATTTCTGTATTCGACAGAGGTCATCTTTTTTTAGTTCCATTGAAATCTATAATGATTGTAATACGTCATGTAAGATGTTTAATTGGAAGAATTGTCCATCCTACAGAGAGGCCAAAACTTGTAATTCTATTTTAATTTAGATTCTATCAATAAAAGGCTTGGAGAGATTGTAAATTTATATAATGTTATAAAATAATGTTATGATTGTTAAGTTGGAAGAAATATTTATAATAGTGGGGGAGAGAAAGTATGAAGACTAGAATTTTAGGGATTATATGTTCATGTTTTATTTTATTAGCTGGATGTGGAGATAAGACAGCTAACAAGGCAATAGAACAAGGGAAATTGGCACTAGCTAATAAGGAGTATGACAAGGCTTTAGCATCATTTAGTTTAGCATTAGATGAAAAAAGTGACGAAGCAAAGGTTTTACATACACAAACGAAAAAATGGATGGATGCAATGAAGGCAAAGGATGAGCAGAACTGGGATGAAGCGAATAAGCTTTTTGGAGAGGTAGTGGAAACTAAAGGTGGTATAAGCTCCCTTAAAGAAGATGCAAAAAAAATGAAAGGCGAGCTAAAGTCTAATAAGGAGACTTTGGATACGTACAATAACAAATTATCTCAAGCGCAAGAACTAATAAATAATAAATCTTTAGATGAGGCTAAGCAACTATTGAGTACTGTTCAGCAAGAAACCGCAACAAATGAGAAATTAAAAGAGCATAATCAAAAAGTCACGCAATTAATGGCGACAGTGGATATGGAACTTACAAAAATAGAGGATGAAAAGAAACAAAAAGAAGTTAAAGAAAAAAAACAGGCTGAAGAGAAAAAGCGTGCTGAAGAGAAAAAGCAAGTTGATATAAAAAGTGATGAGGAAGCAATACCATATGTACGGAAAGCATTAGAGAAATATTTAGCAGGTAATCCATTAAGTAAAGCAGATATAAGAATTATGCCAGATTCAGGTATGAATACAGAACAAGGTTACGGTGGTGGAATATATGAGAACAAGGAAACTCATATAACACATATTGTAGATTATCATGTCAAATTTAATGGTTCTGTTACTTTAATGACAACAACTGGAGAAACGTATCAATATTAGTTAAAACTCCAACTATCATAGGAGTGACTAATATGCGTAATGTTAAATTAATAGCTGTTAAAATTGGTCTTTCAATTCTAGCAGCTATTTTTATTTGAAGATATTTTGAGGATACCTTTTTAGCATAAAAAAAAGCATCTAGCAAAAGTACTAGATGCAAATAAAAACACAAGGGAAGACAAAATTCTTCCCTTTTCCCGTAAGTAATTATATCAAAAAATTTATAAAAAACTAGCTTTATTTTTAATATAATTGATGTGTGAAGCTATGAAAGTATAAGATTACACTATTTTTGCAGTGTTTTGTTGAAAAAGGAGCCACGTATATGATTAATTTTAAACCAGAAAATTTGAACCAACTATTAAAATTGATGTTAATTAGTGCAAATAAGTCTTATGATGCGATTAAAAATTATGAATTTACGGGAGAAGCGGTAGTATTCCGTGTAGACTTCGAATATATTGATGTTTCTTTAATGATTGTAGATATGTTAGGGAGATCAGCTTCTAAATTTAACATTTTGCCATTTGCTAAGCCAGATACGAATGAGATAGATTACATTCAGTTTCAAGTGTATTCCATTAATGAAGGGAATTTTAAAGAAGTTCTCGATACGATGTAAAAAAACTATAATTTTACAAAAATGTATATACCAACTAATATATAAGTAATACATTCATATAATTGGAGTGATGAGATGCAGCCGTTAGAAAGGGAGATTCATTCTAATATGCTGAAAGTGTGGCGAATTCATGCTTTAATTGGGGCGGCAGTTATACTAGCAGTCGTAATTGCGTATTTCTTTTTTATGATCAATTTTAATTGGTGGGGTTGGTTGTTTGGCTTGTTAGTCACAGGAGCTATTCTATTTATTCCGCTCGATTATTTTGTATTTCCAAATTTACGTCAGCGCTATTATAGTTACAGATTAAATGAAGAAGAGATTGAGATTCAAAAGGGAATGTTCGTTGTAAAACGTGTGCTTATTCCGATGATTCGTGTGCAGCACGTAACGATTGAACAGGGCCCGATTATGAGAAAGTACAATTTAGCAGAATTACATATTTCAACAGCAGCAACTTCTCATAGTATTCCAGGCTTAACGAAAGAAGAAGCAGAGCAGCTGAAAAGACAAATTGGAGAACTTGCGAAAGTGAGTGATGAGGATGTATAAGAGGCAACATCCGATCACGATCTTATTAGGTATTCGAATTGCGGGTTTATTGCCTTTTATTTTTCTTGTTTTATTTAAATCAGATGGTCAAGTAAAACCTTGGTATTTCTTTCATCTCGTTCTTTTAGCCATATTATTTATTATGGCAATTTTCTCAGCGATAAAATGGTATTTTAAAGTGTACTGGGTTGAAAATAATATTTTACATATAAAGCACGGTGTGTTCGTTAAGAAAGAAAGTTATTTAAATAAAGAACGTGTGCAAAATATTAGTACATCTTCTAACATCATTTATCAAGTGCTCGGACTGACGAAATTAAATATTGAAGTAGCCGGCGGCGGTACTGAGCCAGAAGTAATGTTAGCGGGGATTAGAGAAGATGAAGCGAAGGAACTGATTTCTTTATTACATAAAGAGAGAAGCATTGTGAGTGAAGAACCGCCTGCGGAAGAAGGAAGTAAGACGGTTTATCAGTTAACAGCGAAAGAAATTTTAGCAGCATCTATTACATCTGGTAGATTCGGATTAGTGTTTTCTATGTTAGTCATCCTTTACACAGAGTTTAATCAATTTCTACCAGAATGGCTTATCAATAAAGTAGAAGCGTATGTGATGGATAACGGTGTATATGAATTAATCGTTATGGCGGCGATTTTAATGGCAGTGTCGTGGGTCATTTCAACAGCAGGCTATGCGTTAAAATATGCGAACTTTAAAATTGAGCGAAACGGAAATGAAGTTCGCATCGTGCAAGGATTATTTGATAAGAAAGAGTTCGTTTTAAAATTACATCGCATTCAAGCGATTACGGTGAAAGAGGGAATTCTCCGCCACCCTTTCGGTTATTGTTCTGTTGAAGTAGAAGTTATTCAAAGTATAGAAGCGGCTGGAAATGAAGTAATGCTACATCCCTTTATGAAAAAGAAAGGTGTCCAGCAGTTACTTACGTATTTGCAGTTACCGTATGAAATGGAAGAGGAAATCGTTCATTTACCGAAGGCTGCATTACGTCGTTACATCATAATGGGCTGGATTACAAGTGCAGTGCTTGCTGTGCCGATCGCCGGCGCGAGTATATACTTTAAGCAAAATATTGCGTTATTCACCTTGATACCACTATTTATCATATTTACGTTACTTTCATACGCCCGGTATAAAAGTGGCGGATATATGATACGAGGCGATCAGTTAATCATGGTGCACAGAGGTCTTGCGAAATATACAGGAATCATGAGAAGAAGGCATGTTCAAGCAGTAGGATACAATCAATCGTATTTTCAAAAGAAAGACGAGTTATGTACAGCTGTCGTATCAGTAGCGGGGCATGTATATAAAGTGAAGCATATGCAAAAAGAAGATGCGCTTCGTATATATAATTGGTATAAAGAAAAAGGCAACACCGGTGCGTAACGGTGTTGCCTTTTTTTGTGTCGTGATTTGTCGATAAGTCGATATATCTGAAAAATCGCTGATATAATTTGAGTTGCGCCGATATATTTCAAAAATCGCTGATATATTTCGAGTTGCGCCGATATATCCGGAAAATCGCTGATATTAATTTCATGTACCGACAACCGCGAACTCCAAACTCCAAAACTTAAACTAACACATCAAAAGTAGTCACAAATGACGGACGAGAGAAAATACTCTTTTGCTGTTCTGCATGTGGATGCGCTGGAGCTTGTCCTTCTGCTTGTGCGGGGCGTTTTTTATGAGCGTTTTCGAATGAACGTGATTCTGTCCAGTCTTTAAAGTTTTGCTCTGTTTCCCACATCGTTAAGATGACATATGTATCGTTACTTAATGGGCGTAGAACGCGGATCGCTTGGAATCCTGGTTCGTTTTCAATAAGACCTGCGCGGTTTTTAAAACGGTTTTCAAATACTGGGCGACCTTCATCTGTTACAGAAATGTTGTTACAAACGATGTAGCCAGGTTGTCCTTTAAATTCACCAACAGCGTCTAGTACATCATACCTAAGAGATCCTTCTACAGATTCTTCTGTATTTTCTTTATAAAACATATTTTTTTCATCATTTTTTGCAGTGAAATGTGCTTGTTCTAGAGGTGTTTCGTATGAAATAATAGCCTTCATTTTAATGCCCCCTTAATCGTTTGTTTCTATTATATCAACTCTCTTAAAAAACTTCGAAGATTATATACATAAAGATACTTCTTTTTCAAATAATAAATGTACCATCATTTGGAAAGAAGGCCGGTGTATGAAGAAAGTAAAGTGGACTTTATTAGGTGGGTTAGCAACGCTACTATTAGCGATTGTTCTTTATAAACTTATTGTGTTAGCTGGTGGCTATATGATGGATGAAAAGCAGCTCGTTTTCCACTCTTCATCACGTATCGTTGACCAGAAAGGGAAAGAAATTACGAAATTATATGTAGAAAATAGAGATCTCGTACCAATCGAACAAATTCCAAAATACGTGCAGCAGGCGTTTGTTGCGGTAGAGGATTCTCGTTTTTATGAGCATCAAGGAATTGATTACCCGTCTATATTCCGTGCTCTTTATAAAGATACGTTAGCTGGAGATAAGGTTGAAGGCGGTAGTACGATTACGCAGCAACTTGCTAAAAACGTCTTTTTAACTCGTGAAAAAACAGTTGCGCGCAAGTTGAAGGAAGTCGCAATTTCTCTTCAATTAGAGCAAAAATATACGAAGCAACAAATTCTTGAAATGTATATGAATCATATTTATTTTGGCCATGGAGCTTACGGTATTCAAGCTGCAGCAAAGTTGTATTTTAATAAAAATGTAGAAGATTTAACAGTAGAAGAAGGAGCAATGCTTGCAGGTCTTCCGAAGTCGCCAAACGGTTATTCACCTTATTTTTCTCCAGAGAAGAGTAAGGAGCGTCGGGATCTCGTATTGTCACTTATGCATAAACAAGGCTATTTGACTGCCGAAGAAAGCGTACGTTATCAAGGAAAGACAATCGCTCTCTATAAAAACTTAGATGAGAATGAGCTCGCATATATGCCGTATATTGATATGGTCATAGATGAAGCAGCACGTTTATACGGATTGTCTCATCAAGAAGTACTTCGCGGAGGGTATACGTTTGTTGTACCGATGGATGAAAAGATTCAAAAGGTAGCATATAACCAGTTTCAAGATGCAAGGAATTTCCCTGGGAAAGAAGAGGGAGCGCAAGGTGCTTTTTTATTAATGGATAATCGTACAGGCGGCATTAAAGCGGCGATTGGCGGAAGAAAGTACGTTCCGAGAGGGTTCAATCGTGTTTTTGCAAAAAGACAGCCCGGTTCTGTGCTAAAACCACTTATCGTTTATGCGCCAGCACTCGAAACGAAAAAGTATAATCCGTATTCTTTATTAAAGAATGAAAGACATTCTTTTGAAGGGTATGAACCTCGAAATTATAACCATGAGTATTCGAAAGAAATGACGATGTACGATGCGATTGTAGAGTCAGCAAATGTACCGGCAGTTTCTTTATTAAATGAGTTAGGGGTAGAAGAAGGAAAGCAATATTTAGAGAAAGGAAATGTTCAGATTGCTGATGCAGGCTTAAGTACAGCGCTTGGCGGATTGAAAAATGGTGTTTCAACATTTGATCTTGTGAAAATGTATCGTGCGTTTTTAGCAAATGGCGCTATTATTGAGCCGCACGTGATTGACAAAGTGTTAAATAGACACGGCGCAGTTATTGGAGAATCGCCAAAAGTAGAAACGAAAATTTTCTCGAAACAAACGGCATGGTATATGACGAAAATGTTAGAAGGAGTTGTAAAGGAAGGGACAGCGAAAGCCGGTGTATATAACGGAGCGTTAGCTGGGAAAACAGGTACAACTTCCTTACCAAATGACGATAATGGGGCGAGGGATATGTGGTTCGTTGGCTATACGCCAAATCTAGTAGGCGCTGTTTGGATTGGTTATGACCGCATAGATAAAGAGCATCAGTTGCAAGGAGAAAGTGCATCAGCAACAAAATTGTTTAAGAAAATTTTAACGAAAGCAAATGTAGAACAGAAAGAGCAGTTTAGGAAACCAGAAGGTGTGGAAACAATCGGTGCTCCAATTCGGCTGCGCAAGATTGAAGATGTGAAAATGAAATTAGCATTTAGCCCTTTCGGTTTATTTAAAGCGAAATTAAGCTGGACACCACTTCCAGATGAAAGAATTATGTATCGTATTTATAGAGTGGAAAACGGAATCCATACGCATGTAGGTACTGTAAATGGTGCCGGGGAATATGAGGAAAAGTTCGTTAACATCTTTTCAAAACCGAGTTTTTACGTTGTACCATATAACACACAAACGAATCGCGAAGGAGAAAAGTCAAAAGTAGCTAAACCATAGTTTTTCTCTGTGTTATAATAAGAATGTTGTGAAAATAGTAAGCGTTTTTAAGAATGTTTGTGTCAATTTAATGAACAACGTACATAATATTATGCATTTTGTTTTTACAAGCTGTATAGTAAAAAAAGATAAATATCGAACGTATTCGAAGCATTGTGGTAAGGAAGGGAGCTAGGGTCTTGGTAAGAACTATAAATGAGACATTTTTAAAAGCATGTAGGGGGGAACGTACTGATTATGTACCAGCATGGTATATGCGTCAAGCAGGTCGTTCGCAGCCGGAATATAGAAAGATAAAAGAAAAGTATTCTTTATTTGAAATTACACATAATCCAGAGTTATGTGCTTACGTTACAAAACTGCCAGTTGATCAATATAACGTAGACGCAGCAATTCTTTATAAAGATATTATGTCACCACTACCTGCAATTGGCGTGGATGTAGAAATTAAATCAGGTATTGGCCCAGTTATTGATAATCCAATCCGTTCTTTACAAGACGTAGAAAAACTAGGGGAAATCAATCCAGAAGATGACGTACCGTACATATTAGATACAATTCGTTTATTAACGACAGAAATGTTAGACGTACCGTTAATCGGTTTTTCAGGAGCTCCATTTACATTAGCGAGCTATATGATTGAAGGCGGTCCATCTCGTAACTACCATAATACGAAAGCTTTCATGTATGCAGAGCCGAAAGCTTGGTTCGCTTTAATGGATAAGCTAGCCGATATGGTTATTACATATTTAAAAGCGCAAATTAACGCAGGAGCAAAAGCAGTTCAAATTTTCGATTCTTGGGTTGGAACAGTAAATGTAGCAGATTACCGCGTATTTATTAAACCAGCAATGGAGCGTATTTTTGCAGAAGTTCGTACGATGGGTGTACCGATGATTATGCACGGCGTAGGAGCTGCACACTTAGTAAATGAATGGCACGACTTACCGCTTGATGTAGTAGGATTAGATTGGCGCTTACCGATCGAAGAGGCACGCACGCGTGGTGTTCATAAGGCGGTCCAAGGTAATATGGATCCTTCATTCTTACTTGCACCATGGTCTGTTATTGAAGAACATGTAAAAGGTATTTTAGATCAAGGGATGAAACAGCCGGGTTATATCTTTAACTTAGGTCACGGTGTATTCCCAGAAGTAAATCCAGATACATTAAAACGTTTAACTACATTTATTCATGAATACTCTAAAGGGCAGTTAGCGAAGTAAAGGAGCATTGCTGTATGAAAAAGAAAATTGGTTTGCTTGTAATGGCATACGGAACGCCATATAAAGAAGAAGATATTGAACGTTACTATACACATATTCGCAGAGGAAGAAAGCCAAGTCCTGAAATGCTAGAAGATTTAACAGAGCGTTACCGTGCAATTGGTGGTATTTCTCCTTTAGCTACTATTACATTAGAGCAAGCTAAAAAGTTAGAGAAGCGTTTAAATGAAGTACAAGATGAAGTCGAGTACCATATGTATCTTGGCTTAAAACATATTGAACCGTTCATTGAAGATGCGGTGAAAGATATGCATAACGACGGTATACAAGATGCAATCGCACTTGTTCTTGCGCCGCACTATTCTACGTTTAGCGTAAAATCATACGTTGGACGAGCACAAGAAGAAGCTGAGAAACTTGGAAACTTAACAATTCATGGCATCGATAGCTGGTATAAAGAACCGAAATTTATCCAGTACTGGGTTGATGCAGTGAAAGGTATATATAACGGTATGTCAGACGCAGAACGCGAAAAAGCAGTATTAATCGTATCAGCTCATAGCTTACCAGAGAAAATTATCGCAATGGGCGATCCATATCCAGATCAATTAAATGAAACAGCTGACTATATTGCAAGAGGCGCTGAAGTAGCAAACTATGCAGTAGGCTGGCAAAGTGCAGGAAACACACCAGATCCTTGGATTGGTCCAGATGTACAAGATTTAACGAGAGAACTAAATGAAAAGCACGGTTATACTTCATTCGTATATGCACCAGTTGGATTTGTTGCGGAACATTTAGAAGTTTTATATGACAACGACTTTGAGTGTAAAGTGGTAACAGATGAAATTGGCGCGAAATATTATCGTCCAGAAATGCCAAACGCATCGGACGCATTTATTGATTGCTTAACAGATGTTGTAGTAAAGAAAAAAGAATCTGTATTGTAAAAAGAAAGGGGGAGCATGCTTGAGGAAGAATGTTGTAATCATCGGCGGTGGCATCACAGGATTAACAACAATGTATCACTTACAAAAAGATATTCGTGACAAGAACTTGCCGATTGATACATTACTGATAGAAGCATCGGGTAAACTTGGCGGGAAAATTCAAACCGTTCGAAAAGATGGATTTACAATTGAACGCGGACCGGATTCTTTCTTAGCACGAAAAGAAAGTGCAGCTAGATTAGCGAAAGAATTAGGTCTTGGCGATGAACTTGTAAATAATCAGGCCGGTCAATCATTTATCCTCGTAAACAATCGGTTACATAAAATGCCGAGCGGATCAATGATGGGAATTCCAACGCAAATTACGCCGTTTCTATTCTCTGGGCTGTTCTCCCCAATTGGTAAACTAAGAGCTGGTTTTGATCTATTCATGCCAAGATCAAAGCCAGTATCTGACCAATCACTCGGGCATTTTTTCAGACATCGCCTCGGAAATGAAGTGGTTGAAAATTTAATAGAACCGTTACTATCGGGTATTTATGCAGGGGATATTGATGAAATGAGCTTAATGTCAACATTCCCGCAAATGTATCAAATTGAGCAGAAACATCGCAGTATTTCACTCGGTATGCGTACGCTCGCTCCGAAAGAAGAGAAAGCTGAACCGAAAAAAGGAATCTTCCAAACAGTGAAAACAGGTTTAGAATCTATCGTAGAATCTCTCGAAGCAAAGATGCATGAAGGTACGATAATAAAGGGAACTCGCATTGAAAAAGTTGCAAAACAGGGTGATGGCTATACGATTACTCTTAGTAACGGAAAAGAAATAGAAGCGGACGCGGTCGTAGTGGCAAGTTCACATAAAGTATTGCCATCTATGTTTGCACAGTACAAGCAGTTTCGTTTCTTCCGCAATATTCCGTCCACATCAGTTGCGAATGTAGCAATGGCTTTCCCGAAATCAGCCATTCAGCGAGATATTGATGGTACAGGATTTGTTGTCTCTCGAAATAGTGATTACACAATTACAGCATGTACGTGGACGCATAAAAAGTGGCCACATACAACGCCAGAAGGAAAAACGCTTCTTCGATGTTACGTTGGACGACCTGGTGATGAAGCGGTTGTAGAGCAAACAGAAGAGGAACTCGTTCAGCTCGTACTAGAAGACTTACGAAAGACGATGCATATTACAGAGAATCCAGAGTTTACAGTCGTAAGCCGCTGGAAAGAAGCAATGCCCCAATATACAGTAGGCCATAACGAGCGAATGAAGAAACTCACAACATTTATGGAGAAAGAGTTGCCAGGTATATACTTGGCAGGTAGTTCTTACGCTGGTTCTGGTCTGCCGGACTGTATTGATCAAGGTGAGAAAGCAGCAAAGCGTGTACTCTCTCATTTGGAGAAAGTAATGAATACGGAATTAATCGCACAATAAAGAGAAACGCCTTCAATCATATTGAAGGCGTTTTGTTACTTATTCACCAATAAACATATATAAGTTATTTGGCTTTATAACGGCATCTCCTGCATAAATAACCCATTCTGTTAAGTCATCAAAATCTAAATGATAACTATTTCCTTCACTCATATCTTCTATAAAATATGGTTCATTAATGAGTATTCCTTGAATAAAGTCTTCTGTAATATGTTGCATTTCAAACCACATATGCTCGCTTTTACCCTCTTCATAGGAAACGCCAAACTTAGCGAGAAAACGAAACTCCTCATTTGATTGTTCAATTTGAAAAATGTTGCTGAAATACCCGAAAGTATTTTTTGCATTGTAAGCCATACGAGCCGTTTCACTATTTGTTTTATAGAACATGAGCCCTGTAGCTTCCTCGTGTTCTTTGAAAAAGCTTTCGATACATTCTTCTGAAGTATCAAATTTGAACAAGAGAACAGATGGCGATTGATGGTATTCATCTCGGTCATCCATCCCGCCTAAGAATGTGTTTTGTGCATCAATTGGCTGTAGCTTCACTTCTTCATCCTCAATTGAAGATAATTGATCCATCCTCGTTTTATGCCCAATATAAGATAAACCTTTTTCCCACGGCACAGCTACGGTATGTATAGAACCTTGCTGACTATGTGCGATAACGATAGGCTCATTCATAGGGACTTGTCCATTTTCAACGGCATTATTCGCAAATGTTTGAAAGAGGTCACCAATGCCATAGTAGGAAGAAATGCGATTTGGAATAATTAATTCTATTTCTGTTACGCCCGCTCTTAAAAGGCCGTGTGTATGAAACCAATATTGCGTAGGTTCACCTTCTTTATCGTCTTCATAAACAGAATGAATAACGTACAAGTCAGGAATGTCAGGTAATAATTCATTTTCAACGTGATATTCAATATAGCTTCTAGATATTACCTTCATTGCTGCACTTGAATCGATTACAAATAACAAATCTGGGGCGAGGTTCCATAAAAACTGTAACTGCTGGAAAAAGCAGTCCAGTACATCGCCTACAAATAGCGTACGGGTGAAAATTTCAGTACCGAAAGCCGCATCTTCAAAATTACGATCTACGATTGTAGAATCTTGTCTATTGTACATTTTATATTCTTCTGGGTCATTTGCCTCATCGATATGCAGTTCATACGGTATGACTTTATCGTCCATATGTAACTCCACGATAAGGCTTGTCTCATCACTATAAACAATTTTTAACTCATCAACTTTAGTAGCGATAGTTTCTAGCTGCTGTTTTAATTGCTCAATTGTAATTCTAGTCGGTATAACAGCAATCATATCTGAAAAATGACGTTCTAATGTTCCATTCATAGCTGCGCGGTATGTTTCTGTTTGCACTTCCATCCAATCACTCCTATTCAAATGAATTCATTTTCCATGCCAATAAAATTTCGATATTTTCTGTTTTTTGCTCTTTCATATTATAAAACGCATTCGTAGAAAGTGTAAAATTATTATTTTGTATGATAGTTTGAAAACGAGTAAATCAGATTAATTTTTTGTAAAACTTGTCGAAATACCATTCTATATAACGAATCATTTGTTATGATAGAAATGCTGAGAAAATATGAAATAGAGAGAGGAAAATGGCTGTGAAGAAATTGTTAAGTATCTTTTTATCATTCTTGCTATTGCTTTCATTTACTGGAACTTTAGCAAAGGCAGAAGAAACTACTTCTATGTCAGTAGAAAAAGCAATTCAAGTATTTAAGCAGCAAGGGAAAACAAAGGGGGTAGTGGGAGGATATATTGTCGGATATACGCAAAGTCCTTCTAAATACACGAAAGATCCAGCAAAGTTTGATGATACAAACGTAGCGATTGCGGATTCGCCAAATGAAACGAATCCAGACAAAATCATGCCTGTTCAGTTGCCAAAAGGCGATGTGAGGGCAGCAGTGAATGTAAAAGATCATCCTGAAAATATCGGAAAGAAAGTTAGTTTAACAGGGACGCTTGAATTATATTTTAGTAGCCCAGGTTTAAAATCAGTAACAGCTCATAAGTTTCAAGGAGAAGGACAAAACCGTGTTAGCGATGTAGTAGCTTCACCTAGTGGCGGAGAAGTTGCGAAAGGAACAGCGATAACGTTAACAACGAATACAGAAGGAGCAACAATCTATTACACGTTAGATGGTTCTAACCCTACAAATAAAAGTGTTCGTTATAATGGACAAATTATAGTGAATGAAAATAGTGTAGTGAAAGCAATTGCTGAAAAAGAAGGGCTTACTTCTTCAGCAGTTTCAACATTTTCATTTATTATCGTAAACAATGAGCCAGTTCGTATTCATGATATTCAAGGAAAATCACATATTTCTCCTTACAACGGGAAGAAAGTATACAATGTGGAAGGCGTTGTAACAGCACTTGATAAAAATGGTTTTTATATAGAAGATAATCAGCCAGATAATGATCCAGCTACTTCAGAAGGTATGTACGTATACAAAAAAGATGCAAATGTAGCAGTAGGAGATCTTATTCAAGTTGATGGAGTAGTAGAAGAATATGTTGGACCTGGATATGCAGAAAGGTTTGAAACAGACTTAACGACGACGGAAATTAAGGCGAGCCGCGTTGCTGTAATCGCAAACGATCAACCATTACCAGCACCGATTGTACTTGGAGAAAACGGTGTGAAAATCCCTGATCAAATTATCGATAATGATGCATTCGGTTTATTTGATCCAAATGAAGATGCAATCGATTTTTATGAAAGCATAGAAGGTATGCGTGTTACGATGCCAACGCCAAAAATTATTGCACCTCAGAAAAACGGAAATTTATATGTAACAGTAGAAAATGGCGGGAATAAAGTCGTAACGAAATATGGTACACCTGTATTAGATGAAAATCAATTAAACCCAGAGCGTCTTTCTGTAAAAGTACCTCGTGATTATGTAGCGAAAGTAGGAGATACTTTCACTGGAAATATAACAGGGGTAGTCGGATATGATTACGGTGCGTTCCGTATTTCACCAATAACGGAATTACCAACTGTAGTGGACGGTGGATTTAAGCAAGTAGGCGCAAATATTCAGCCTCGTCTTGATAAGTTAACAGTTGCTACATATAACATTGAAAACTTCTCGGCGAATAAAAAAGAAACAACAGATGAAAAAGTAAAGGCGTTAGCATATTCTATTAAATACAATTTAAAAATGCCAGATATTATCGGTGTAGAGGAAATGCAAGATAACAATGGATCAATTAATGACGGTACAACAGATGCTTCTTTAAGCGCAAAACGTATCATTGATGCAGTTTTAGAAATTCGCGGGCCAAAGTATGAGTATGTAGAAATTGCTCCACATAATAATCTAGACGGAGGAGCACCAGGAGCGAATATTCGCGTCGGTTTCTTCTACAATCCATCACGCGTGAAATTAGCAGCAGTACCGAAGTTACTTGATAAAAATGTCGTTCGCATTGGGGACGAAAACCCATTATTTGAAAGTACACGTAAACCGCTTGCGGCAGAATTTACGTTCCAAGGACAAAACGTTGTCGTCGTTGCAAATCACTTAAACTCAAAAATAGGAGATGCAACGCCATTTGGAAAAGTGCAGCCGCTCATATTAAAGAGTGAAGAAAAACGAGTTCAATTGGCACAAGAAGTAAATCAATTCGTACAAGGTATTCAGAAAAAGAATACGAATGCACCAGTTGTTGTGTTAGGGGATATGAACGATTTTGAGTTTGCTAAACCACTAAAAGCACTAGAAGGAACAAACTTAAAGAATATGTTAAACACAGTGCCGAAAGAGAACCGTTACACGTACATTCATGAAGGAAATGCGCAAGTGTTAGATCATATTTTAGTAACAAACAACATCGCACCACACACAATTGTAGATCCAGTACATTTAAACTCAAACATTATGAAAGAACATGGACGTGTAAGTGACCACGACCCAGTACTTGCTCAAATCGATTTGAAGAAAGCTTCTTAAATCGTTGTAAAAAACGCTTAGAAATATACTAAGCGTTTTTTACATTATTAGGGATTTTTATGGTAAAATAGATTGAATATTCACTTTTTAATACTAGGAGGTGTAGACATATGGTAGCCCAACTAAACGGGAAATTCATGAATCAACTAGCGATTTTTTTAAGCATACTTATAATAATTAAGTTTCTAGCTGATGTAACAGGACTTACGCAATCGTTAGGTATGTATTATTCAGGCATGTTAAGCAATAACATCGCTTATACAGCATTCGGTCTATCAGTGATTTTTACTATATTGGGTATTAAAAAGGAATTAAGTAAATATGCAATTATTTCACTATGCTTGGCGATAGGAATTCAAATTATATATGCAGTAGTTTTTGTAGTTTTATGGATGTTGGCAGGGACACCGTAAATTTTATAAATAGAAAAGCCTGTATTTACTAAAGGTTTTTCTATTTTTTATTAATTAAAATTATAAGCAAGCCATTTTTATAAAATTCATGGCAAAGCCAATCGAATATTTCGTCTTTAGGGAGGCGACGATGCAAGTACAAACAAATGGAAAATTAATAAATCAGCTTGCGATTTTTTTTAGTACAATCGTCATGCTTCAATTTGTAGCGGAGGTAATAGGACTTACGCAAAATTTAGATATTACATATAACTTAATACATACAGCGGCATCTTATATAACATTTAGTTTGGCAGTTATTTTTACTTTAATTGGCGCAAGAAGAGAATTAAGTAAATATGCAATTATTTCATTATGTTTAGTGGTAGGTATTAAAGCGATTTATTTTGTAGCGGTCGTTATTTTATGGGGATTGGCTGGTATGCCGTAAAGGGGAGGGTGATGATATGAATAGTGAAAATATACGATTGATACATGTAAATGATAATAAGAGCGTAATTCCCTAAGCTAACTTAGGGAATTACGCTCTTATTCGTTCAATGATTTAGTCTGAAATTACTTGAAACGCTTTTCTACATCGATCTCTTTTTTGCAATCTTCTTTTATATTTTTTTCTATCACGTTTTACTCCTTGTATATACATAAGTAAGCTAACGAAAAAGAAGAAAGCACATTGCATCATTAAAATATATGGTGACATGCCTTGCAATGGTTGCTTTGGGTCATATAAATGAATAGGTGCCCCACCTATTGTAGGGAATATTGTATTTAGTAGGACGTAAGGAATGGAGGCCACTGCAAATGGAAAGAGAATTGCCATATAGTCCTTTTGTGACCATACAGATGCAGCAAGTCCTAAAAGGGCCATTAAACCTGCAAATAAAAAATTAATTCCGATATATACAGTAATGTAAGTGAGAGGCGAATCTAAATATAGGTTTGCGAACATTCCATCATCATTGATGATACCTGAACCAGCCGTAGGTGTTCCGTCTGGAATGGTTAATTTGCAAAATAATAACGATAACATGAATGGAAGCGTATAAAGAAATCCTCCGCAAAAAAACGTAACGATATATTTCGCTACTGAATAAGGAAAGATAGAAATCCCCTTACTCACAAACGGTTTAAAACCATCTGACTTATCGGAATTGTAACTTGTACTAAAGGGGAAACTCGCAATAACGGGCATTAATAATAAATAAACATCCATTTCATTGTCGCGAAACCCAATCCATTTTAAATCTGTTGATATAGGACCATTCGCTGCGTCTCCTAAATAACGAATGACATAATAATAGTGATAAATGCAAATAAGAACAAATCCACTAAGCATCATAATTAAAGAAATACGACTACAAAAAGCTTGCTTTATATTTAAACGAAGCGCACGCATCATGACTGAAAAAGCCTCCACTGTTTTAATAAACTTGTCTATTTTCTATATTACTATTAAATGTAAAGATTTTCTTGTTTTTTTATCCTTTTTGGCAAGAAGGCTTCATTTGATTTGTGCTATGGGTGAAATCCAAAAATTCAGGTGGAGATGAATTGCCGGCAGCAGGTAGGCGAAACAATTTTGTTTCTTTTGTCTTACGATATAATCTGCCCTAGATAGGGAGGGAATATATCGTAGGACAACGAAATTGAATAATGATAATCATAATCATTTGGCTGCTTGAACCAAAAGGAATTATGATGAAGAACATGTTCGCATTTTGTTCCCAATATTGATTTGTCAAAAATAATTTTAATGAATGCTCTAAGAAAAGTGGTGAAAACAATGGCTAGAAAGAAAGCGGTAAAAGTATTACGGAAACAAAAGAAGAGAGAAAATATGCAACGCTTCACGCAGAAACAGAATATCGGACGAGCTTGCCTCACAGCTAAAGAATTTCGTTTACTTCAGCGCATGTCACATAGTTCAAAAGCGTTGCGAAATGTTGGATTGTACACGATGAAACAAAGTTACTTGAACAATAAAAAGGTGGCTACTGTCAAAGAAGTAGACACTGCCATGCAGGATGATATGAACTACTCGGGCATGCAATCGAACTCTGTTCAAGCGATTCGTAGAGCCTTATTTACAGAAGTGAAGAGCTTTTTTAAAGCATTGGAACAGTGGAAGAAAACTCCTGAGAAGTTCACAGGTCGTCCGAAGTTTCCAAATTATTCTCGTTCCACTGACAAACGAATTATTGAAATCTATCAAGTTCCAAAAGTGGATGAGAACGGGTATTGGATGATTCCGATGAATGTTGCATTTAGAAAAAAATTCGGTTCCATTAAAATATGCATGCCTAAAAACTTAAGAAATAAAAAAATCTCCTACATTGAGATTGTACCGAAGCAAAAAGGTCGGTTCTTTGAGGTGCATTATACATATGAAATGCACATTTCTCAAATGAAGAAACTATCCACGACTACGAGTAACGCTTTGAGTTGCGATTTAGGTGTAGATAGATTAGTGAGTTGCGCAACGAATACAGGTGATACGTTCTTAATTGATGGAAAAAAATTAAAATCTATTAACCAATACTTCAACAAAACGATACGTAATCTCCAGCAGAAAAATATAGAAAATGGGCTTTCGAAACGCGTTGTAACGAATCAAATGGCTGCACTTTGGCATAAACGAGAAAGGCAAATAAATGGTTACATTTCACAAACAGTAGGTCTGTTGTTCAAAAAAGTGAAAGCATACAATATAGATACGATTGTCGTAGGATATAACGCTGGTTGGAAACAAAAATCTGATATGGGAAAAAAGAATAATCAAAAGTTTGTTCAAATCCCCTTTTATAAACTGATGGCAGCGATTGAGAATAAATGTATAAAAGAAGGTATCCTATTTTTAAAACAAGAAGAAAGCTATACTTCAAAAGCTAGTTTTCTGGATAAAGATCCGGTTCCAGTTTGGTCTAAGGGCGATAAGACTCATTATCTTTTTAGTGGAAAACGAATCACTCGTGGTCTGTACCAAAGTAAAATAGGAACATGTATCCATGCTGATATTAATGGTGCGCTGAATACATTGCAAAAATCCAGAGTTGTAGAATTGGATGACAATCTTAAAGTGAAAACGCCGATTCTATTAGAAGTGCAAAAACGTAAGGCTGTTGCCTCGTGCATAGCTTAGTGGGTGCGTCAACCATCCATGTGTACCCGACTTGTCGGGGCTTGTAGCACACGCCAGATTCACCTGAGTGGTGGCTTCTTCTGCAAGGAAGAATTGCTCTTTTTCGAAAGGGTGGTGCAAGTGGGAAAACAATCGTTCGTTGCCAGTACCGACCAAAAACTTACTTGGGGTGTTACCATAAGGTGGCATGAATGCTAGAGCGTCAAACTGTCTAGCGATAGACGAAAAGACCTAGTGTTTGAACTCAAGCCCCCACTGAAACGCTTTATCTCAGTGGGGGTAGTTGACTTGATTATTTGAAAAAAAGGGAAATTTGTTGTTTGTAAGTAAGGTTTAGCTGTATATCTCAAGAACACCTTTTCCTTTTCTCTTTTCTTCTGATAAACTATGGACAGTATGATATAACTTGACTGGAATTTTTTATACTGGAAATAATAAAAAAGAGAACTTGTATACAATGTAAGCGTGTGGTAATATCAAAGATGTACTGATTGACTATATTATCCAATTGGTCATTTTTGGAGGTGAAGATGTGGCGATAGATCGAAAACGTTCTATTATTGAGGCTGCAACAAAGTCTTTTTCAGCATTCGGTTATAAAGCAACAACGATGGATCAAGTAGCGAAGTTAGCGAATGTAGGAAAAGGAACGATTTATACTTTTTTCAAAAATAAAGAAGAGCTATTTGGCGAGATTATTTCTAATTTAATTACAGAAATGAAGCAAGTTGCAGAAAATGCAATTCGTTCAGATGTTTCATTTTTTGAAAATGTACATAGAGCATTATATAGCATATTAGAATTCAGAAAAGAACATCAGCTCATGATTAAGTTAATTCAAGAAGAGCGCGATATGGGAACGAAAGAAGTACAAGAAGTGATGCAACAAGTAGATGTGGAAATCGTTTCTGTCATTCAATCGTATTTAAAGATTGCGATTGATAAAGGTGAAATTAGCAAATGTGATCCAGAAATTACAGCATTTATTATGCTTCGCTTATACGTATCGCTTATTTTTGATTGGGAAAAAAATCATGAACCGCTAGAAAAAGAAAAAATTGCAGAATTATTTGAACTTTATTTATTAAAAGGATTGTCAAACTAAGATAATCCTTTTATTATTATAAAAAGTGACCAATCGAACGAAATGGTCATACATTTGATTTAGGAGGGATAATAGAAATATTCACTTCATATTAAGAAACAGTTGCATAGTATAAATTCGGAGATAAGGCATATGTATGAATCAGTATAGCCTTTTTGTTTGGGTAAAAATGACCGATTGAACAATTTGGTCATTTTAAAAAGGGGGAGAAATGATGAAAGGAAATCAGTTACTTCGTAAAGAGTTCACACAAATTATAAAAAGTAAAAAAATATTAATTCCAATTATCGCGGTTCTATTCGTACCAATTTTATATGCAGGTATGTTTTTATGGGCCTTTTGGGATCCATATAAACAGTTAGATGATTTGCCAGTGGCGGTAGTCAATTTAGATAAAGGTGCAGTATTTGATGGGAAACCAATTGAGGTCGGAAAAGGGCTTGTTGATAATTTAAAAGATAATACCAGTTTTAAATGGGAGTTTGTAAGTGAAAAAGAAGCGAAAAAAGGAATGGAAGGCAGAAAGTATTACATGTTAGTACGCATTCCAGATGACTTCTCAAGTAACGCTACAACATTATTAAAAGATGAACCAAAACCATTAAACTTAGAATATATTCCAAACGAAAGCTTAAACTTCTTATCTTCACAAATTGGCGGAACAGCCATTGAAAAAATTAAAGGTGAAGTATCAAGTACGTTAACGAAAACATATGCAGAGAAAATGTTTGATTCTATTCAAGATGTCTCAAAAGGATTAGCAGATGGGGCGGAAGGGGCAAGCAAACTACACGACGGATCAAGTGAGCTGCATGATGGTTCAAGTAAAGTAACGGATGGCCTTCATACACTTCAAGGGAAGTCTGGAGAGATGAAGGATGGAGTTCAGAAATTAGCAGATGGATCTAATAAATTAGTAGATGGGTCAGGAAAAGTAACAAATGGTTTAAATACGCTAAATAGCAAGACAGGTGAAATGCAGATAGGTATCGGGAAATTAGTAGACGGATCGGGAAAAGTAACAGATGGTTTACATGTATTAAATAGCAATGCAGGTATCGGAAAATTAATAGACGGGTCTGGAAAAGTAACGAACGGTTTAAATACGTTAAATAGTAAAACCGGTGAGATGCAGACAGGTATCGGAAAATTAATAGATGGCTCTGGAAAAGTAACAGACGGTTTAAATACGTTAAATAGCAAAACAGGTGAAATGCAAAAAGGAATTGATGAATTGCATGATGGATCTGAGAAAGTGACCGGGGGTTTGAACAAATTAGTAAGTAAATCCGGTGAATTAAAAATAGGAACAACTGACCTATCAAATGGTATGGAAGCACTTGTTGAAGGGCAAAGACAATTAGAAAAATGGTCTCAAGAGATTCAAAAGGGATTGCAAGATTTAAGTAGTAACGTACAAAAATCTACTGCAACTTTAGAGGAAATGCAGTCAAAAGACCCTGCTATATTGAGTACAGTAAATGAGAAAATAGATGGAGCTGGGGCGAATGTAAATCAGTTAAATGAACTTACACAATCAACAGCAAGAGATGCAAAAAATGCAGCGCAAGATGTAGCGGATTTACAAAAGCAAATTGAAAGTTTACCAAAAGAATATCAAGAGCAGTTACAACCATTCATAACAAATGCGGTAAAAAGTACAGCGACAGTTCAGCAAAAAGCTGCCGGAGTAGCAGGCGGAACAAATAAATTAAATGAAGAAGTAAAACAATTAAAAGGTGAAATAAATCAAAAAACAGGTAATGGACAAAGCAAATTACCGAATCCAGCAGAATTACAATCTTTAACTGTTGGTATTGAGCGATTATCCAGTGCACAAACAGGGTTTGTTGAAAAATTCCAAGGGTTTGGTGTGAAATTAAATAATGCTAAAGAAGGGGCAAATACATTAAAAAACGAATCAGGTCACTTAATTGATGCGATAAATCAATTAGCAGATGGCTCGGATAAAGTAACGGGTGGATTAGGTGCATTATCTGCAGGAGCAAATCAAATGGCAGGTGGTGTAAATCAGTTAGCAAATGGCTCAAGCCAAGTAACAGGCGGTTTAGGAACATTATCTGCAGGGGCAAATCAAATGGCAGGTGGTGTAAATCAATTAGCAACTGGCTCAAGCCAAGTAACAGGTGGTTTAGGAACATTATCTGTAGGAGTATCCAAATTAGCAGATGGCTCAAAGCAAGTAACAGGAGGTTTAGGATCATTATCTGTAGGAGTAAACCAAATGGCAGGTGGAGTAACCCAATTAGCAGATGGCTCTGGTCAAGTAACAACTGGCATAGGTACGCTAAATGGTGGTCTAAATAAAATGTCAACTGGCTCAACCCAGCTAAACGACGGCGTAAATAAACTAGCAGACGGATCAGGAAAAGTAACGGATGGCCTTGTAAAAGTAAACGACGGTTCAGGTGAACTTGCTGAGAAACTTGGCGAAGGAGCAGAGAAAACTGGTGAAGTAAAAGGAACAGATAAAACGTATGATATGTTTGCAAGTCCTGTAAAAGTGAAGACGGAGAAAATGGCGGAAGTTCCTAACTACGGAACTGGATTTACACCGTACTTCTTATCACTTGGTTTATTCGTTGGAGCATTATTATTATCTATCGTATATCCATTACGTGATACAGTGGGCGTTCCAAAATCAGGATTTAGTTGGTTTATTAGTAAGTTCGGCGTATTACTATCAGTCGGTATTATTCAAGCAGTAGTAGCTGATGTCATATTACTGTTTGGATTAGGTGTAGAAGTACAAAGTATTCCTTATTTCATACTTTTTAGCATCGTTACAAGTTTAGCGTTTATCGCATTAATTCAATGTTTAGTAACAGTATTTGGTGATGCAGGGCGTTTCATCGCCATCATCACATTAATTATTCAGCTTACAACAAGTGCTGGAACATTCCCACTAGAATTGATTCCGAAGTTTTTACAACCATTTAATGCATGGTTACCGATGACATACTCTGTATCTGGATTGAAGGCAGTCGTATCAAGCGGAGACTTTGACTTCATGTGGCAAAACGTAGGAGTACTCATGATTTTCATCGTTGTGTTATCACTTGGAACAATTGCCTCCTTAACTTGGATGCACAAACGACAATTTAGAAATATTGCGGAAAATCAATCGATTGAAGCGTAGAAAAAAGCACCTTTTCGGTGCTTTTTTATTGTAATGCAGGGCATTTTTTTGTAGTTCGGCTATGAATCAAAAACGAAAGAAAAGGATTTACAACAATTTATAGAGAAAATTAGATATAGAGGAGTTGATATGATGAAAGGAAATCGTACTTACTATTTTATCTTAAATCCGCTAATCATCTTTCTTGTTTACGCCCTTTCACCTATCTTGTTTCATAAAGAAAAATATATAAATATGAAAGATGCACTAGGAATACTTGTAGTTTACTATGTGCTTATTAGTGGGTATTACTTTATGGATGTTGTAAGTGAAAGAATGAAGAAGAATAGTAAAGACAAACAATAAAGTCTTATTGTATAAAAATCAATGGAGGACAATAAAATGACTGACAGTGAAATGAAATTTAGGGATGCGACCATTCGTAACTTTTTTGATAAAGAGGACCGTTTAAAATCGATTCCAGGTCAAAAGAAGAAAAAACTAGTATTGTTAGAGTATTTAATTAGCAAGTTAAATGCGGAGAATCAGTATATGGAAAAAGAAATCAATGCATTCATCAAACAATATCATGACGATTTTTGTACGATTAGACGCGAGTTTATTGTGCACGGGTTTATGGACAGAGAGGATAATATGTACCGTATAAATGGGAGAGAAGTTTGGACGAAGTGGGAGGAGTTAAAATAATGAATCAGAAGGGGAATCCTTACGTTATCTATTTTTCTTTGTAGCTTTTAGAAAAAGGTATGAGGTGATTCAGTGATACGCTTAGCAAAAGAGATTGATGCGGAATCAATTATAGATATTAGAAAAGAAATTATATTATCGAAAACTACTACAAAGTTTTTTATAGTATCTCCAAATAAATTACCAAATGATATTGATGCAGAAAAAGAAAAGATACGGAAAAGCAATGAAAAGGGTAATCTTTACATAGTTTATGAAGTAGATAAAAAAGTGGTTGGCTTTTTAATTTTCAATCGATATGAACTAGACCGCTTACGACATGCAGGCACAATGGGAATGGGGATTAAGGAGGCGTACTGTAATCAAGGCATTGGTACAGAACTAATTGAATTCCTTATTAGCTGGGCTAAAAGGCAGGAAGGTTTAGAGAAAGTTTGTTTAGGTGTAGTTTCTATTAATGACAGGGCGATTAAGGTGTATAAACGTATGGGATTTGTAGAAGAAGGAAGACAAAGGAATCAAATTAAATATGAAGATGGATCTTATGGAGATGATGTATTGATGGGGTTTTATATTGAGTGAAATTTAATAAAGGATATATTAATATGAAATCCAGCACCAATATATTATTTAATCTTGATGTTCTACAGGAAATCTTATATAGGATTATGGTCAATAGTAGCTAGGATAAGTATTACTTCTAGATGTTGTTTTATCAATTAGGTATGGTGCAGGGGATTATTTTTAATTTTGGTTATTATAGGGTACAGCAACCAGTCTGAATTGCACCATTTACTCAAGAAAAAATGCAGACTAGTTGCGTATGCCATTTATTGAATCATCTAGTAAAAGTCGAGTGAACCCTTTTAAAGAGTGGAAGAGGTACTACTTAGAAAATAAAGGTATAGAACAGATCTAGTAGGTACAGTTAATAGCGAGGAAATTAAAAGTAGTTTAGGAGTTTTCCCCTATTTTTTATAGGGTAATTATAAATAGAAAATATCATAATTTTTTTCAGGATTGTCGTCATCAATAACATTATACTTCCATCTAGGATCATTCTTATCAATACAAGTCACTTCATGGCTGTTTTTTTTACAATGATTTTTGTGTTTTTTGTTATTACAACAACGGAATGATTTTGTTTTTTTCTTTATCATATTTAATGTGGTCCCCTTTCTTTTTTAGTAGAACTAGTATTAGTTTTGTACTATTACAATGGTACTTTGTCTAGCAATATCACATTGTTCTGTTGCAATTTGAGTATTATTAGTTACAACGGGATACATTATGTTATTGGGATCCGCACTATGTCCGGGGGATTCGAATGTTACATCGCCTGTTATCGGATCAAATTCTCTATATGGACCTGTTGGATCACTATTATCAAAAATTTGATTATTGTTATTGTTAGGATCAGTTATAATGCGAGTTAGTAAATTATGCCCAGCTTCGTGTGCAAATACATTCGTTTGAAAACCACCATCTGTAATGACTATTTCTCCAATGATTTGATAATCATTCGGACTATTATAACGCAATAATTGAGGTCCACCATAACCAATAACATTTAATAAGTTACCATTGTTATCACGATCTGCAAAATGATCTCCACTTAGATAAACGATATATATTCCAATAGCACCGTTTCTCCTACTTCTCACCTGGTTGATTAAAGTGCGTGTAGAGGTGTTTGGTCCAAGTGCCGTTTCACTTAACATATCACTTGCATTAATGGTAATATGGTTTGCATTAAATGTTCCTGCTGCTACAAAGTTTATACAATTCTCCCCATTAATCCTCCAGATTTCATTAGCTCTATTGACGTCATCATTTAATCTAGTACGACGTTGCTCTCGGTTATTACTGGACGCAGATCCTAAGGTGAAAATACCATAAACATTAACTGTATAAGTTGTCATTTTTTTATGAACTCCTTTTCATTTCTAGCATATAAATCAGTTCAATTGGATTATTTTGTACTTTCTATATAAATATTCAAAAGACAAGTTTATGCTTGTCCTATTGCCTATAAACATAAAGAAATGTTCCAAATTTACATAGCGCTAATATTAATTAAACGGTATAAATTAGAAATCTTTTTTTAGAAGTATGATAGAAATTTGTTTTTGAGGTAAGTGAGGGCATGACGTGTGGTCAAACAAGAGTATGTAAGTTTAATTTTGAGTGAGAGAAAGGGGGAGTAATTTTTATTTATTGTGAAATTCTCAAAGTAGTATATATTCCTGTAAATAACAGACTTTTCCCTATGTATAATATTAATATAGTAAAATCATAACAACCCATATTGCAGTTTCCAATAATATACTATATAATCAATTTAAGAAAACGTTTTCATGCAAAGGGGGAGAATTTCGTGTCGACTATAGAGGACGTGGCGAAATTAGCGGGGTTATCAAGGACAACGGTTTCTAGGGTGATTAATAATCATCCATATGTTTCAGATGAGAAGAAAAAAAGGGTTCAATTAGCAATGAAGCATTTAGGCTTCGTTCCTAATTCTGCGGCGAGAAGGCTTCGTAAACAAAAGACGGAAACAATTGCGGTGCTAGTTCCAAGGATTACAAATCCTTTCTTCAGTAGATTTATCGAAGCAATCGAGATTGCTGCTTCTGAACATAAATATAAACTGATTATTTGTCAAACAAGATATTTACCGGAAAAAGAGATGGAGTATTTACAATTATTATCTACGAAACAAGTAGATGGGATTATTCTATGTTCACTAGAAAATCCGTGGGAAGATGTAGAACCATACTTACAACACGGTCCAATCGTGTTATGTAATGAATATATTGAGGAAGCAAATATTCCAACAGTGAAGTTTGATCATGCGCAAGGAGCATACATAGCTGCTAAGCATGTGTTAGAACAAGGATATCGTAATCTTATTTTTTGCCGTGGTAACGAAACCAAAGTGGTTAGCCAACAGCGAAAAATGGGCTTTTTACGTGCCATAACGGAGAAGAGCCGCCAAGTAGAAGCGATTGATTTTCTTGAAAACGCTTTCTCTTGGGAAGATGGAAAACGAATATTCCATGAAGTATTAAAGGACAAAAAAAATCCTACCGCGATTTTGGCAGGAGGCGATGAGGTAGCAGCTGGAATTATTTCAGAGGCGAAACGCCATGACTGGAGCATTCCAGATGATCTCGCTGTTATCGGTTTTGATAATCAAATTTTATCACAGATTACAGAGCCAGGTATTACGACAATTGAACAGCCAATCGATGAGATGGCCCGAAAAGTTGTCGACCTGATGATGGATAAAATCCATACGAAAAATTATCGAAAAAAAGAATTGTATGAGTTTGAACTGGAGCTCTTGGTGAAAGGTTCAACGATGAAGGATACGATGTTATTAGCCTAGTAGACTATGTCTGCTAGGTTTTTTTCTGTTCACAAACTACTATTCTTCGTGAACGCAGTCATCACATTTGTTATGGTATGCTTCGTGTTGCTCATCAATTTCTTTCCCGCAGTGCGCACAAGTTTTCGTCGGTAAATTTCTGAAAAACTCCATTGGTTGATCGATCATGTCAATCCCTCCATTTCCATTTCTTACTATCATTGTATTAGTACAAAAAACAAAAGTCAATAACTGTTTTATAACAAAATTGAAAATTAATGAAAAAGTTTAGGAAATGGATTATAGTTAACAATGTAGAATGTAAGTGAAACATGCATTTCTACTCGGTTTTAGAAAGGATGGATACATATGAAAATGACTGTTGTCGGCTTTTGGGGCGGCTTTCCAGAAGCGGGAGAAGCAACGTCGGGGTATTTGTTTGAACACGATGGTTTTCGTTTACTTGTAGACTGTGGTAGTGGTGTACTAGCACAGCTTCAAAAATATATAACACCATCTCATATAGATGCAGTTGTACTTTCGCACTATCATCACGATCATGTTGCAGACATTGGGGTATTGCAATATGCAAGATTAATTACAAGTGCGACAAAAGGGCAACTACCGGAATTACCAATATACGGTCATACGTTTGACGAGAGTGGATTTCATTCTTTAACGCATGAACCGCATACGAAAGGAATCCCGTACAATCCAGAAGAAACACTTCAAATTGGACCGTTCTCGATTTCATTCTTAAAAACTGTTCATCCTGTTACATGCTTTGCGATGCGTATTACAGCAGGTAATGACGCTGTAGTATATAGCGCTGATTCCAGTTATATTCCTGAATTTATTCCATTCACAAAAGATGCTGATCTTTTCATTTGTGAGTGTAATATGTATGCACATCAAGAGGCTGCAAAAGCAGGGCATATGAATAGTACAGAAGTAGCAAGTATTGCGAAAGATGCGAATGTAAAAGAACTTTTATTAACGCACTTACCGCATACAGGCACCCCATCTGATTTAGTAACAGAAGCAAAACAAATTTTCAGTGGCCATATTACGCTAGCGCATAGTGGCTACGTATGGAACTCATGAGGTGATACGATGTTATTTATTGATAATAAAGGAATTACAGATCCTAGAATAAACTTAGCAATTGAAGAATATTGTGTGAAGAATTTAGATATTAACGAAACGTATTTACTGTTCTACATTAACGAACCTTCTATTATTATTGGTAAAAACCAAAACACAGTAGAAGAAATTAATGCAGATTACGTAAAAGAAAAAGGGATTCATGTCGTTCGTCGTCTATCAGGCGGAGGCGCAGTATATCATGATTTAGGAAACTTAAACTTCAGCTTTATTACGAAAGATGATGGAGACAGTTTCAGCAACTTCAAAAAATTCACAGAGCCTGTAACGAAAGCGCTTGGTAAATTAGGCGTAAATGCGGAACTAAGTGGTCGTAACGACATTTTAGCTGAAGGTAGAAAAATTTCAGGTAACGCGCAGTTCTCAACGAAAGGTCGTATGTTCAGTCACGGTACGTTACTATTTGACTCTGAAATCGATCACGTCGTATCAGCGTTAAAAGTAAAAATGGATAAGATTCAATCAAAAGGTATTAAATCAATCCGTAGCCGCGTTGCGAACATTACAGAATTCTTAAACGAAAAAATGACGACAGAAGAGTTTAGACAACTTCTTCTAGAAACAATTTTCGAAGAGGAAACAGAAATTCCGACGTACGAATTAACAGAACATGATTGGAAAGAGATCCATAAACTATCTGAAGAACGTTACCAAAATTGGGACTGGAACTACGGAAAATCTCCGAAGTTCAACTTACAACATTCACACCGATTCCCAGTTGGACAAGTTGATGTTCGCCTGGAAGTGAAAAAAGGAACAGTAACAGAATGCAAAATTTACGGTGACTTCTTCGGTTCATTAGATGTGCACGATATTGAAGAACGTCTAACAGGCGTACAATTTGATAAAGATGCATTCACTACAGCTTTAGAAGGCGTAGATATTAAACGCTACTTCGGTAATATTACAACAGAAGATTTCTTACATTTATTCTTCTAAAAATGAGAGAGGTTGTCATAAAAGGCAGCCTCTTTTTTTGGCGTAGATTGTCGCGTTTTGTCGGTAAGTCGATATATTCGGAAAATCGCTGATATATTTCGAGTTACGGTCGATATATTTGGAAAATCGCTGATATAAATTGAGTTGCGCTGATATATCTGAAAAATCGCCGATATAATTTCATTCACCATAAAATCACAAGACATTTGCCCCTCGTTAAGGCATATATATATTCAAAAGGAGGCGGATTGAAATGAAGAGGGTAATATACGTTGTATTACTACTCAGCTTCGTCATCGGAATGACAGCCTGTAACGATGAAATGTCCTCAAGTCGCATACTTTTATCGATTGGAAAGCCAGCGAAAGATAATGTTATATATTTTACGCATACAGATAACAGACGAAAGATACAGGAAATACAAGACATGTTTCAAAATAAGAAGTGGAAAAGAAATGAAACATTCAGCACTGTTAATAAGACACCAGATGTCGTTTTTTCAATAGATGAAGACAATACAGGGTTACCGACATTATATGTTACGGTGTATTTTCATGAAGATGGAGCGGACGCGATTAACTTGTTTGGAGAGCATACGACGTTAAATAAAGAGGAACTTACTAAACTTAGAGAAAAGATGAGTGCATATTATCCTAAAATGATTTTTGGTCTAGTTTTATAAATTACTTGTAAATAAAATTCCCTTATCCTTCCAAAGTAAATGAAGAGGAGGTGATCTGTTTATATGCAGTTAATGGAATAACACTTGCCACTTTAATTTTCTTTTAATATAATTAATTTAGAATTTTTAAATATTCTAAATTTTATAAAGGTGGGGTTTGTGTGAATCTCGTTCAATCTTTGGCTGAAACGGCGAAAAAGAAGGGGGATAAACCGGCTTATATATTTATGGATCAGTCGGTCTCGTATGACCAATTAAACAAAATGGTCACAAGGTTTTCTAGCAATTTAGCAGCGATGGGCATTGGAAAAGGGGACAATGTCGCATTAGTTGTTGGAAACTCACCACATTTTTTGGTCGGTTTATACGGAACAATGAAAGCTGGAGCAACTGTTATTCCAGTTAATCCAATTTATACAGCAGACGAAATGCATTACATTTTACAAAATGGAGATGTAAAAACAATCATCGTACTCGACGTCCTTCTACCTGTTATACAATCTCTTACAACAAGACTTCCTTCACTTGAAAACATCATCATATGCGAAACCTCATCAGATTTTAACCATACAGAAACTGAAAAAATGAAAACGTTTACTAGAATGATAGGGGCTGGAGATGTAACTTACGAAGGCCCAGAGTTAGATGAAGAAGATGTAGCGGTTATTCTGTACACTTCAGGCACGACTGGAAAACCGAAAGGCGCTATGTTAACGCATAAAAATTTATATAGTAATGCGAGTGATGTGGCGTCGTATTTACAATATACGGCTGATGATCGCGTCGTTGCGGCACTGCCAATGTTCCACGTATTCTGTTTAACAGTGGCGGTCAATGCACCGATTGTGAACGGGGCAACGATTTTGATGTTACCGAAATTTAGCCCGAAAGAAGTATTCCGTATTTGCCGCACGTACGAACCGACGATTTTTGCCGGTGTACCGACAATGTATAATTATTTATATTTATTCGAAGAAGCAAGCGCAGAAGATGTGAAGACGCTTCGCCTTTGCATTTCAGGTGGTGCATCCATGCCTGTTGCTCTTCTGCAAAACTTTGAAAAACGTTTTGGTGTTATCGTTTCAGAAGGATACGGTTTATCAGAAGCATCACCAGTGACTTGTTTTAACCCACTCGATCGTCCGCGTAAACCAGGATCAATCGGTACAAATATTTGGCATGTAGAAAATAAAATTGTAAATGAACTTGGGGAAGAAGTACCTGTTGGTGCAGTTGGGGAATTAATTGTGCGCGGACCTAACGTTATGAAAGGATACTATAACGCACCAGAAGATACAGCAGCGACATTGAAAGACGGCTGGTTGTATACAGGAGACTTAGCGAAAATGGATGAAGAAGGTTACTTCTATATCGTTGACCGTAAAAAGGATATCGTCTTAGTTGGCGGTTATAACGTATACCCTCGTGAAGTAGAGGAAGTATTGTACATGCACGAATCAGTGGCGGAAGTGGTCGTAATCGGTGTTCCTGATGAAAACTTAGGAGAAGCAGTGAGAGCGTACGTCGTTCTGAAACAAACGAACGTAACAGAAGAAGAACTGATGCATTACTGTGCGTTACATTTAGCAAAATATAAAGTACCAAAGAGTATTGAATTTTTAACAGAACTGCCGAAGAATACGACAGGTAAGTTGCTGAGAAGAGCTTTAAGAGAAAAAGCGATGCAAGTTTAAATATAGGGGCAACCATCTTTATGAAGATGGTTGCCTTTCTATTTTTTAGCATTGGTTAAGCAATGGTGCCATATATTTAAACCGTAATATGACTAATAAGGAGGAGATATAAGTGGAACAGAAGGAATTACGTTTACGGCGAGTGCAGTATCTTATTTGTGACATTATGGATGAAATGAATGCTGAAAGTGAGAAGAAAAACTTAGAGGTTTTGCAGCAAGTCATTGATCATCTTTCAGGAGCGATAGGTGATTTAGTGGATCCATCGAGCACGTATTCTATCGATTATTTGGAAAGGAAAGTTCATACAGCGCATTATTTACTTTTTAAAAATGAGCGGAAAGCGTACTTATGTAGGAAATAATAGTATTATTTTTATTTGACATTGATAATCATTATCAATATGATGGTTATGTTGGGCATAATCATATAAAGAGAGAGGTCATGTTGATAATGATTAAGAAAAAATATGTTAATGCGTTCGTTATAGCAGCAACTTTAGCAGTTCCATTCAGTGGTATTATGGCACCGATTGCGAAAGCAGAAGCGGCAGTAGAAATGAAAGCAGCTAGCAAACTAGCAGATGGCACATATGACGTTATTTTAAAGACTTATAAAGATCAAACGAATGACACATCAGTTGCATCTACATATTTAAAAAATCCAAAAGTAACGATTCAAGGTGATAAAAAAATCGTTACGTTAACAGTTCAAGATAGTAGCTATTTTCAGTATCTTAGAGTAGAAAATCCAAATAAAATAGGGACATTCCATGATGTAAAAGTAATTTCCGAAGATAAAGCAAATAACGGTACGAAAGTTGTTCAATTTGAAATTGATGAGTTTTCGAAAAAATATAATATGCAAATGCATATATTAATTCCAGCAATTAAATATGATCATACATATCAAGTACAGTTTGAAATCGATGCGAGTGCAATTGAACAGAAGCCTAAATTCTCTGATGTACCAGCTTGGGCACAAGAATCAGTTCAATATTTAGTAGATAAAGAAGCAGTGCACGGTAAGCCAGATGGTACATTTGCTCCGGCTGAAAATATCGATCGTGGCTCAGCTGCGAAAATATTAGCAACTGTTTTAGGTTTAGAAATTAAGAAAGATGCAAAGCCATCATTCCCTGATGCGCAAAATCACTGGGCTACACCATACATCGCAGCAGTTGAAAAAGCAGGTATTGTAAAAGGTGATGAGAAGGGGAACTTTAATCCAAGCGGGTTAATTAACCGTGCATCAATGGCTTCTATGTTAGTAAATGCATATAAATTAGAAAGAAATGAAAATATAAAACTACCAAAAGAATTTGCTGACTTAAAAAATCATTGGGGTGCAAAGTATGCCAATATTTTAATTCAAGAAAATATTTCAGTTGGAACAGATAATGGCTGGGCTCCAGATAAAGCGGTAAGCCGTGCGGAAGCAGCACAATTTATTGCGAAGGCGGATAAGTTGAAGAAATAAATGAAATAGAGTGAGAAAATAAAGGCGCACAACGGTCACTTTTGTGAATGGGTTGTGTGCCTTTTTGTTGTGAGATTCATTAATGGGATAGAGGTAGATAAAGTATTGCCTCTTTGGATAAGGGGCCAGATAAACTTCATTTCAATCTAAAATATAATAAATATTATATTATAATATGAGGTTAATAATCTGTGAATAAGAATTATAAAATTGTTGTTAAAATGTCGGATTTTGTGCACAAAATCTTCAAAACTTTAAAACGATATTTACTTTACTCTTTCATTTGTTTACATTGTGATATGTAACATTATATATGTTAAAAACATTTCAGCGAGGTGAGTTTATGGGAGCAAAGAAATGGTATAGGTATTTAATCCAACTTATCGTAGTTGCATTAATTGTTACCTCCATACCACTCAATGGATTGGCGGAAACGGCACCACCGTTTACACCATCTCCAAATTCAGAACAAAGTCCAGAAGTGGAAAAGAAAGAAGAAAAGGAATTACCAGATCCACATCCAGATCAATTAAAGAAGGATAAGACTAAGGCACAGGCGAGTCCGACTGAGATTGTAGAAGAAAGAACGGAAACAGAGAAAGTTTTCGATAATAATGATGGTACGTATACGAAAAAGGTATATACGGAACCGATTCATATTGAAAAGAATGGAAAGTTAGAAGAGGTTTCACCGAAATTAGTAGAAGCACCTAACGCAAAGATTGTAACGGAAAATACAACATTAGAACCAGAGTTCGAGAAAACAACACAAGATGGAAAGTACGTTCAATTTAAAGTAAAAGATCATACCATTCAGTACAAATTAATGAGTGCAAATGGTGAAAAAGGTGAAGTGAAGCCATCACCAGTAACTGCAACACATGAAAAGAATACAGTATGGTATAAAGGGATTTTTCCAAATATTGATTTAAAGAGTACAACGTTTAACGAAAATGTAAAAGAAGATTTTGTATTACGTGAATATACAGGACATCATATTTTTACGTTTGCATTAGAAACAGATTTAACACCGAGCTTACAGGAAGATGGTTCTATCGACTTCCAAAATGAGAAAAAAGAAAAAGTATTCACATTACCGAAACCGTATATGAATGATTCAAATGTGGATCAACAATCAGGTGAGGCTGTAACGTCAGATGCGGTTCGTTACACTATTGAGAAGAAAGATGAAAAGACATATACATTAACTGTTACTGCAGACCCGCAGTGGTTACAAGCACCAGAGCGAAAATATCCAGTATATGTAGATCCTTCTGTTGAACTAGGTAACTTTGAAAATGCATACGCTGCAAGTGCCTATCCAACTGTCAATTATTCAGGAGGAAAACTTTGGGATTCAGGTCAAAATGCTTACACGTTAAAAGTTGGGTATTATGATGGCTCATCTGGAACAAACTTTGCATTTGTTAAACCGAATGTTTCAGATTTAAAAGGTGCAAAGATTGAAGGTGCAACATTCCATGCCTATACAGTTTGGCATTATTATGCGAATCAACCAAATGGTGTTTGGTTAGATGAAGTGACAGGTAGTTGGAATGTTGGCGGAGTGAACTGGAATAATAAACCGAACTCTGCAAATATTGCGCATGCCGATGTAACAAGAGGACAATGGGCAAAATTTAACGTAACAAATACAGTAAAAGCATGGGTGGAAGGCACAAAGCAAAATAACGGCTTTAAGCTACATACAAACGGAAATGGACAAAACCATTGGAAAAAGTTTATTGCAGCTGAAAACGGAGGAAATGCACCGTACTTAGAAGTAAAATATTCTTACGCAAAACCAAATATACCGAGAGTACAAGCTTACTCAAATGGGAGCGGGAGTGGTTCAGGTCACTTCAATCTACAATGGGATCCGGTCCCAGGGGCAACCGAGTATAAAGTAGCTATTTTTAACGGATATGACTATGAATATATTTCAGTTGGGAATGTGACAAGCTGGACGACGAAAGACAAAAAAATATTCCCGACGCCAGAAGAGATTGCACAAGGACGATACTGGATACATGATGACGGAAAAGGGGCAGAAGCACCTACTAACCCAGGACAAATATATAAAAATGCTTATCAAGCAGGCGGTCCGTACGGAGATTATAGTGGAAGAAGTAGCTACTGGTTTCGTATTGTAGCAGAGTATCCATTTGGTGAAAGTCCGCTTTCGGATGGAGTCGTTCCATTTATTCCGTTAGAGCAAGTGAAAAAGCCAGATGGTTCAGCTTATATTAATGCGACAGATAAGGAAACGGGATATGTCACATTAAAGTGGGATGCGGTCCCAGCGGCATCCGGCTATAAAGTTTGGGTATATAACGGAAAAGATTATGAAGCGTTCGATGTAGGAGATAAGACTAACTGGACAACACAAAACGAGAAAATTTGGCCAACGAAAGATGAAATTGCAAAAGGCCAATATTTACTTCATCATGATAAAAAAGGTGCAGAATTAGCAGTTGATCCATCACCTGTGTATAAGAATTCTGGCGGAATTTATGCTGGCTTTAAAAATTATTGGTTCCGTGTAACAGCGTATAGTAAAGTAGGGCATGCTGAAAGTGAAATTTCGCATGAATTTGTACCTAAATTTGCTCAAGATTTTGGGTTTATAGGGATGTTTGATTACTGGGCATCAGTTCCGGTACTAAATGGTAAAGTAAATGCTACAAATGGTAACTTTATCATGAGTGAAAAAGATATTACGTTATCAGGGCGCGGACCGGATGTATCAGTGGAAAGAACGTATAATAGCCAAAGTAAAAAAGTAGGTTTATTTGGTACAGGTTGGTCTAGTGGATTAGAAGAAAGAATTTTGGCTGAAGGAAATGGAAACTTACTATTAATTTCTGCCGATGGCGCAAATATTACTTTTACTAGAACGGGAGATAATACGTATCAAGCCCCTACTGGTATATATTTAGAAATTAAACAAGTATCAGGCGGATATGAAATAAAAGATAAAGACCAAACGGTTACTTTCTATAAATCTGGAGATGCACAAGGTCGTATCCAGTATACAAAAGATAAATACGGAAATACGACGACATATGAGTATGATGGTGAATCACGTTTATCAAAAGTGAAAAATGCTTCTGGCAAAGAGTTAGTCGTACAATATGATGGAAATAATAAAAAAGCAGCAAGAGTAATCGGTCCAGATAACAAGACCCTTACATTTAATTATAATGGCGATTTACTCGTTTCTTCTACAACACCAGAAGGAAAAGTATATAAATACGGATATGATAATGGAGTACTAACATCTATCTATGACCCGCAACATACAGATGCCAAACCATATAAAACATCGTATGCATATGAGAATGATAGATTAGTAAAAGTGACGGATCCATTAGGGAAAGCTACGACATTAGCATATAATACAGGTTCGAAGGAAGTTACGTTAACGAATCCTAAAGGACGTAAGACCGTTTATACGTATAACGATGCTGGAAATCCAGTGAAAACAGTTGAAGATGTGGGACGTCTAAATTTAACGACATCGTATGAATATAATGCAAACAATTTAGTAAAAACAATCACTCCTAAAAATCAAACAGAAACAGCGACCTATGATGGTAATGGGAATGTAACTTCTGTTACTGATGAAATGGGAACAGAAAAGTTTGAGTACAATAAAGACAACGGGCTTATAAAAGCGACAGATAACGAAAATCGTGAAACAACAGTTGCTTATAAAGCAGCGAATACAGAAGTGTCTGAAACTGACCAAGCCGCAAATACATCATCTTTCATGCAGTATGATCAGTTTGGAAATCCAATTGCAACAACTAGAGAGCTAGGAACAGGAGAAAACCTGATTCAAAATCCAAGCTTTGAAATGAATGGTACGGAAAAATGGGTACCAGTAAATGTGAATAATTCCGGATCTATTACAAAAGATGCAACACCGGCACCAGGTGGCCTTGGAGGAGAGTCATCACTTAAGATTACAACGAAAGCAACGAATAATGATTGGGGCTATACTGCTGCAATTCAAGAAGTAACGTTAGAGCCAAATACAACGTATACGTTAAGCGGTATGATGAAGACGGATTTAGCCAATGGTGCTGCTTTCTTCAATGTACAGTTATTAAATGAAAACGGTGCTGGTGTAGATGGTGGATGGCATGATACTCGTCACAATAAAGTTCAAGGAACGAGGGATTGGGTTAATCGTCAAGTTACTTTTAAAACAACAGAACAAACGAGAAAAGTAAAAATCTATTTACAAGTAGAAAATGGCGGTTCTGCTACAAGTGGTTCAGTCTGGTTTGATAAGATTCAACTAGAAAAAGGTGAAGTTTCTTCTAGTTTTAACCCAATTGAAAATAGTAGTTTAGAGAATATGACGGAAAAAGGTTGTATTCCAGGATGGATTCGAGGAGATGGAACAAGCTGTGATCCAAAAGATGTTTCTCAGCAAGAGAGCTTTACGGGACATTCATCTATTGTATTAGAGCGTAGCCAATATGGTGGTTCAGATGTAGGATATGGCAAGCATATCACTATAAATCAGAAAAAAGCAGAACCAATTACGTTAACAGGAATGTCTAAATCTCAAAATGTAGAAAATACCGCACCAGATAAGCTCTCAAGAGATTACTCTATTTGGGCAGATGTGTATTATCAAGATGGTACTGGTGCGAACTATCAAGCGAAATTCCCAAGTGGTACAAATGATTGGAACCGTAGTGCGGTTGTCATCCCTGCCACGAAGCCAATTAAACGTATGGAAATCTACCTTCTATTTAGAAGAGAGAATAAAGGAAAAGTTTGGTTTGATAATATTCGTTTACTAGAAGGAAACGCTCTTATTAAAAACGAGTATGACAACGACGGAAATGTTGTTGCGACGTATGATGAAGAAGGCCAGAAGAATACATTCACATATGATGCATCAGGAAATAAAAAGAGCGAAACAGATGAAAAAGGAAATACAAAACTATATGATTACAATAAAGATAATCTATTAACAAAAGTTACATTGAAAAATGGTACTTCTGTAAATTATCGTTATGATCATAATGGAAACACAACAGAGAAATCTGTCATGTTTGGTGGGAAAACGCAAACACACAAATATGAATATGATGTAGATAATAAAAATACAGTATATATCGATGCGTTAAACCGTCGTATTGAAAATACGTACGATGAAAATGCAAACAAGATTAAAACAAAAATGCCAAACGGCTCTATTCTAGAATCTGTATATGATACAGCAGATCGTGTCGTTGGTGAAAAGCGCAACGGAAAAGATTCATTTACATTCGAACGTGATCCAAATGGACAAGTTACGAAAGTGAAAGACCATGTCAATGGTGTAGAACGCACGAAAACATACGATAAGGCTGACCGTGTCACAAGTGCAACGGATAGCCGAGGCGGAAAAATTGACTGGGCGTATCATGACAAAGCAAACAGTAAGACAGAAAAACTAAAAGAACAAACAGTAACGCAAGGTGGATACACAAATAAAGTATCGTATGACTACAACACGTTAGATCAAAACATTCGTGTGACAGACGGCTCGCAAACGTATCGATTTGATTATGACGATCAAGGAAATGTTCGTACGTATACAGCTGGTAATGGTTCAGGTTCTACCTTTAACTATGACCATGCGAACAAAATTAAAGACCTAGTAGTAGGTACATCAAACAGTATTCTACTTTCTGAACGATATGAATATGACCAAGCAGGTAACCGTACGAAAATTAAACATGAAGGTGCGGGCGGAAAAGTAACAGAAACAAACTTTGTATATGACCCGATTAACCAATTATTAAATGAAGCACTACCAAACGGAACAACTAAATCATACACATATGATGGATTTGGTAACCGTACAAGTGTGAAAGTTGTAGAGAATGGAAAAGAAACAAAATCTATAGCGGCAACGTTTAATGACGGAAATCAGCTTGTAAAATTCGGAAACGAATCGTTAACGTATGATGCGAATGGAAATCGTACATCAGATGGAAAGTACAAGTATACATGGAATGAAGACGACCAACTTGTAGCAATTACAAAACAAGGTGAAAGCAATGCATTTGCGACTTATAAATATGATGAGGATAATCGTCGTATTGAAAAGAGTGTAAATGGCCAAGTAACACGTTATTTCTATGATGGAGACAGCATTAATCCATTATATGAGACAGACGCTAGTGGAAATGTTCTTCGCCAATATGTATACTCAACAAGTGGCACACGCCTAGCGATGAAATCAAAAGGACAAACGTTATACTACCACTATAACCCTCGTGGTGACGTAGTTGCGATGACGAATCAGGATAAAGAAGTTGTAGCAACGTATGAATATGATTCATGGGGTAACGTATTAAAGAGCGATACGAAAGGTATCGCAGCAGACAATCCATTTGGATATGCGGGATACATGTATGATAAAGAGATTGGTGTGTATTATCTGATTGCGCGTTATTATAATCCAGAGCATGGTGTGTTCTTATCGGTAGATCCAGATCCGGGTGATGAAGATGATCCGGTTACGATGAATGGATACACTTATGTGGACAATAATCCTGTAATGAAAGTTGATCCTGATGGTCATGTAGCTTGGTTTGCAATTAATGCAGGATTTGCAATGCATGATGGATATAAGGCATATAAATCAGGTTCAAATTGGAAAGGAATTGTGGCCGCAGGTGCCATTGGATTTGTTGGCGGTGGAAGAGTTAAAGCAGCTAAAAAAGCTGTTGGTTTTGTAAATGATCGTGCCGTAAGAGGATATACTAAGCAGATTTTTGAAAAAAGAAGAGCTATCACTCCAAGTAATATTAATCAGCAAAAACGGAAATTTTTAGGTGATAATCATGTGAAAATAAGTGCTGGAAAATGGAGAAGTGCAGATGGTACTAGACAGTTTAGGGCAAAGAAAAATGATATAACAGGTCAACATGGTTTTCCTCATGTACATTTTGAATTTTTAAAGAAAAATGGAGTTGTTAAGAAAAATGTACATGTTAGATATAGTTCAAAGAAAGGGAAAAAGAAATGATAATATTAGAAGTGCAAACATATACAAAAGAAAACTTACAAGAGTATATTGAATTATTCGATGATGAAGAGCTAGAATTAAGCTTAGTCGGTGAAATATCTGATTTGGTATTAAAATTTGATATAGAGGGGGCTCGAAATATATTACATGCTTTAAAAAGCAGTCCAATCCAAAAAGGGATAGAAATAATTTTGGATGAATCAGTAAATTTCAAAGAAACATGTCATGTGAAAAAAGTAAAAATTAACTTTACTAATATATCAGAATTTGAATTATCAAATGTTGTTGAAGATAGTTTATTTTATAAAGATGGTATAGTATTTTTAAGTTTTTATCATGAGGCGATAGATGCTACTATATTTAAATTGGAAGAATGTATTGAAAAACATGTATTTTCTCCTGCTGAGATTATTGATCTTTATTATGAAAATCGAGAAATAACTTTGTATGGCGAATTTGTACATGCAGGTGAAAGATAATAAAAATTAATACAGCTTTTTCATGAAAAAATTTTATAAATTAAATATAATTTGTAGATACGGTGCAGCTCAAAATTTAAACAGGTAGTTTAATTTTGGGCTGCATTTTTTATTTTAAATGCCTTAGCACTTCAAAGGCAGTAAACATATTAAAAGTGTTAAAGCATATCCTAAATATGCTGGAAATCCTAATAATATCAGGTTTGTCACACGTAAAGAACATTTAAGTCTTCATGGTGGAAAAAGTAGGTGAGTCACTAGTTGGCCTATGGGTATAAAAGTTTATCGTTTTGAAGGAGATATGGATAAAAGGAGTTTGAAGTATGCAAAATATAATTATAAAAAAACTGGAACCCGTATATGGAAAGGATAAAAAAACTGTAAGAACTGGAACTAGGGTGTTTGGAAATATAGATAAAGTTAATTGGATGAATGTGGTGAACTCGCCCCTTAGTAAAGAAGAAATTCAAGTATTTGAAGATGAGATGGAAACTGTATTTCCAGAACCATATAAATATCTACTATCTCTTATGAACGGAAGCTTTTTGGCAAATTTAGTTCGTATAGAAGGGCAGCCGAAAATTGGTGGTCTTTCTGATGAGGAAGAATATTTTCAACCGTTTGATTTGTATAGCTTTCAACAACTATATGCGTCTAAAAAATTCCTGATTCATATTTTGTCTTTGCAGATTCAATGGATTTGGGCACAATATATGCTATTAGCGAAGAGAATAGAGTATTAGAATTACATTTAAGAAGTAAGAAAGTTTTAAGAGATCTAGGAACCATGGAAGAATGGTTAGATTTATTATTAGAAGAGGCAATACGAATATAAGTAAATTTAATGAACGAATAAGGTGGTACAATTAAAACGAAATTCAGCTGGAGAAAAGAGTTTAGGTTTGAAGAAAATTAATTTGTAAAATTTTAGTGTAAAGTAATAATCAGTGGGGATTTTCTTCACTGATTATTACTTTAAGTTATTAGTAGAATGAGAAAGGATGTTTTTCTTGGAGTATCATAATAAAATAAAACAGCTTTTAGAGTGTGTAAATTGTTTAGAAGATAATGAAATTGAGTTAGATTGCGACGGAGAAGAAATTACAATAGAGTTATTTAATAGCGAAGAAATAGAAGAAGGACAGATTGGGTTCCGTATTACCAATGGTGGGGAAAGTTTAATAAGTGATGAAGAAGGATCTTGGCAAGAAGGTTGGATTGTAATTGGCTTAGATTCATATATAGGAGATCCTATTTTTGTAGATACTAAAGATATAGAGTGTGCGGTGTACACTGCTGAACATGGAGAGGGAATGTGGACTCCCGTGCTTGTAGCAGACAGTATAGAAAAGGTAATTCAAGTGGTTAAGGAGAAAAAAATTGCTGAAGAAGGTGATTCAAAAGGTCATTAAAAATGCTCTTTTGGAGACACCTTCTTTCTTTATATAGACAGATGGCTCGCAAACGTATCGCTTTGATTATGACGATCAAGGAAATGTTCGTACGTATACAGCTGGTAATGGTTCAGGTTCTACCTTCAACTATGACCATGCAAATAAACTTAAAGATTTAGTAGTAGGTACATCAAATAGTATTCTACTTTCTGAACGCTATGAATATGATCAATCAGGTACCCGTACGAAAATTAAACATGAAGGTGCGGGCGGAAAAGTAACAGAAACAAATTTTGTATACGCCCCGATTAACCAATTATTAAATGAAGCACTACCAAACGGAACAAGTAAATCTTACACATACGATGGATTTGGAAACCGTACGAGTGTGAAAGTTGTAGAGAATGGAAAAGAAACAAAATCTATAGCGGCAACATTCTAATAAGTTTTACTTCATATATGTCGCTCTTGGGTTACAAAATTAATATAGTGATATTCGTTTTTTTAGGAATTAGTTTGTTTTTAGCTGGTATTTTTGAAAAAGAAAAGTAAAGTCGATTCGGTGTATTTCAAAATCTAAACAAATAGTTTGATTTTGGGATACACTTTTTAATTTTGAATAACTTATTACTTCTATAATCTGATTTTTTATTGTATGTTGCTATAAACAGGCTCTTATATATTTACATAAGAACCCGTTTGCATGTGTATCACTGTTTTATGTACAATAAAAGAAAAGCATCTTATGAGATGGGGAGAGGAAAACCCATGTCCAATCAACAATTAGTAAATTTACGAATTGATTTCGCTTTTAAACAATTATTTGGTACAAGTGGAAATGAAGACATTCTAATTGCTTTTTTAAACGCAATGTTACGAGATTCTTTAAAATCGCCAATTGTTGCGTTACAATTAGAAGATCCACATTTGCATCGAGAACATGAAGAAGATAAATTATCGATATTAGATATTTTAGTTACATTAGATACAGGTACGAAAGTAAATATTGAAATTCAGTTGAATAATGCTCACAACATGATTAAGCGCAGTTTGTATTACTGGGGAAGGTTATACACATCCCAACTTCAAAAGGGAATGCCGTATAGTTCTCTTCGGAAAACCATCACGATTAATTTGTTGAATTTCGTTATGTTTCTTGAATATGAAGCATTCCATACAATAGGAATCCTATGGAATCAACAGCAACAGAAAGTATTGAGTGATGATATTGAAGTTCATATTGTAGAGCTTCCAAAACTTATGCAACAGTGGCGGAATGAACAAGTAAATCCCTGGGAGGATTCATTTGTTCGTTGGTTATTATTACTCCCAGCGAATGAAGATGAACAATTAACCCAAACATTGGAGGATATTGCAATGAACCAAGATCCGATTTTACAAAAAGCAATGAATAAATGGGAACGTATGAGTCAAGATTCTTCTTTTCGACAAGCGTATGAAGCAAGGGAAAAAGCTCTGATGGATGAGGCAGCAAAGTATGCACATGCCCGTAAGGAAGGGATTGAAGAGGGGAAAATACAACTCATTCGTGGTATGAGTAAAAATGGAATGTTGATAGAAGATATTGCAAAGTTTACAAATTTACGCATAGAAGAAATACGAAACATTTTACAAGTCTAAAAGAGTTATGAAAATAAGGGATGTAAAAGTGTTGATTTAACGACATTTTTACATCCCTCTTTACGAAAGTGAAAGATCTTGTCAATGGTGTAGAACGCACGAAGACATTAGCATTTGAAAAACGACACATGAAACAAACATCTCAAGAACCAATAGAACAACTCAATACTTCTAATTTTACACAACAATTCCCCGCTAATTCATTTACACTCTATGATGACAAATAGCATTGGAGCAATATATTCCTATAGGTGGGTGTAAAACATATTTTTTAGTAAAAAGGGATATTTATATGAAGAAAAAACTAGAGATATTGAAAAAAAAACTAAAAGAATTTTAACCTGGGACAGCAGAGGAAATGAATGGTGAAAATTAAATGAAAAATAATTTGTAGAAAGAAGAGCTGATATCGGCTTTTCTTTTTTATAAATATCTTATATAGCTGATTGTTATGCAATAAATGTGCTAGATGGAGACGTTTGGCTCTATTATTCAGAATTTCCTTTAGTTCAAATGAAAGATAAAAAATTTCATATGTCTTGGAATGAAATAAATGTAATTAAGGAAATACGGTCGGAAAGTTTTGCGGTTGCTCAGGACAAAGTAGTATTTATTACGCAAGATAAAAAGTTGGTTGTTTATGATTTAAATAATAATCATGTGCATGATGTGAATCTTCGTAATGAACTAGGAGAACCGATTCAATTTGTTGCTTATTATAGCCGCGGATCTGTTATGTATTTTCAGATGGATGATAGGCTGTATTATGTTGATACAATTAATATGTGAGGTGGTAAATATAAAAAGTGCACCCAACAATCTGGGTGCATTTTTTCATAACCGTTATATATTCCTCTTCATCAATTCCCCAACTTGCGTCGCAACGTACTCAACATCATTATCAATCTCATCCAATACGTAAGATTCCAAAATGCCCATGACAGCTGTTCCTAAAAACTTTAAGACGATGTGTGTATCAATGTTTTTATTTACGGATGTATTTGTGTTTAATTTTTTTTCTAGTTCCCCCATGATGAACGTTAGGAACTTTTTCTGGAATGATAATGTGCTGTTGCTTCTAAATAACGATGCGAAAAATGATTTGCGTTCTTTGAAGTATTCAAACCATATGACAGCTCCTTCTATATAGCCTTTTGTTTTGAATTGCACCTCTAATTGTTAGGTTTGCATCTAGCAGTTAGAGGTTTTTATTGTGAAGATTGCTGTGCTTATTATTTACGTTATAAGTGCATAACAAGATATAATAGAAGAAATGAATAAGGAGGCTAGTTGTGAAGAATCTTCGTTATCTCAATATATTTACGATATTAATTATATACACACTACTTATGTTTTACATTGGCTGGAACGGCTGGGTTTGGCTTCATGCGGTATTTGGCTGGGAGTCTTGGGGATATTACGCTTTCATAGTTGGCTTCATTTCGTATGCGTACATTCTCGTGCAAGTGTTTAAGTTTTTGCCTTTCCTACGAACGATAGGTTCAATTTGGTTTGCGGTTATACAATACGCGCTTATGTTATTGCCGTTAGCAAATATTACAGTCTTTCTTTTACAGTTTTCAGTAGAGAAAGAAGCGGCAATTATTTGGACAGGAGCGGCTGTATTAGCTGCATTTATTTTTATCTTTGCGTACGGAGTATTCAACGCATATAGCCCAGTAGTTAGAAAGTACGAGGTGCACATCCCGAAAAAAGTAGAGGGACGTAAAAGTTTACGCATTGCGATGGCTTCTGATATGCATTTCGGTAAATTATCTGGCGTTTCGCATTTGAAAAGGCTTGTTCGTCATGTAAATGAAATGGAGCCTGATATTATTTTACTGCCAGGTGATATTATCGATGATCATCCAGGTGTGTTCATTCAAAAAAATATGGGACATATTATGAAACAAATGACAGCTCCACTAGGCGTATATGGTGTGTTAGGAAATCACGAATATTACGGACGAGCAGTTCCAGAATTTTTACAAGAGATGGATAAGATCGATATTCGTATTTTGTTAGATGAAGTGATTACCATTGAAGATGCCTTTTATCTCGTTGGAAGAAGAGATAAAACAGAACGAGACCGCCAAAGTTTTGAAAATCTTATGAGTACGGTAGATAAAACGATGCCAGTTATCGCAATGGATCACCAACCCTTTGAGTTAAAACAAGCAGCGGATGCTGGCGTAGATTTACTATTATCCGGTCACACGCACCGCGGACAAATGGCACCAAACCATATTGTAACGAGAAGAATGTACGAACTAGACTGGGGATACGTACAAAAAGGTGCATTCCACGCAATTGTTTCTTCTGGTTTCGGATTTTGGGGACCACCGCTTAGACTTGGAAGTAGGTCGGAGATTGTGCGGGTGGAGGTTACGTTTGAATAAATTTATGTAATAGAGAGCTAATGGCTCTCTATTTTTACAAATAAAAAAAGGCTCCATATAAGGAGCACTCAATAAAAATAAATGAATTAAAACAAATAACAGACATGTATAATATACAATATTTATAATTTAATATCGATATATTTAGATTTAAAATATTAATTAGTTTCGATTTTATAAAAGAGGTATGATTATAAGAGACGGCTGAGATAAAGGGGGATTACAATTGATCATATCAGATGTACTATACGGAGAACTTGAAGTGGATCAAGTGTTAGAAGAATTAATTTTAAGTAAGTCTGTGCAAAGGCTGAAAGGCATTCATCAAGCTGGCGCAAGCTATTTAATAAATGAGAAATGGAATGTAACGCGCTTTGATCATTCAGTTGGCGTTATGTTGTTAGTGAAGAAACTCGGTGGTTCAGTAGAAGAACAAATTGCAGGTTTACTGCATGACGTATCACATACTGCTTTTTCTCATGTGATTGATTACGTTTTTGATAATAGAAATGAAAGTTATCATGAAGAGATATTTAGTTCTGTTGTGAAAAACTCAGAAATTCCAGCGATTCTTGCGAAGTATGGTTATAACTATGAAGATATTTTGTTAGATGATTCGAAATGGACGTTACTCGAGAGGTCAGCACCAGAATTATGCGCAGACAGAGTGGATTATACATTACGAGATATGTATACATATGGGTATGTTTCTTTAGAAGAAGTTCACAGTTTTTTAGAAGATGTCATCGCTGTAGATGGGAAAATGGTTGTTCAAAGTGTCGAAATGGCAGAATGGTTTACAGAAACGTATTACAAAGAAGTAATTGATTTCTTTATGAAACCAATGAATATTTACGGAAACGATATGTTAGCGAAAACGTTAAAGTTAGCTCTTCATAAAAAGGTTATTCATGCAGATGATTTCCTTCTTGAAGATGATGAGCTTATTTTGAAATTGCAGCAATGTAATGATCCAGAAGTACATGTTTTATTAAGCAAGGTCCATCCGAATGTAAAAGTAAAAGAAGATAAAAACGATTATGATTTGTATCAGAAAAATAAAGTACGTCTTATTGATCCGCCGTTACTTCGTGCAGGTGAAGTTATTTACTCGTCTGTTGTTTCAAAAAACATAAGGAAGATGAGTGAGGTCGCTTATGAAAAAGCGGTGAGAGGGATGTATGTGAAAGTGATTTCGGATTAAAAAGTAGAGCATCTAGGAGTGATGCTCTACTTTTTCACATCACTGATCAAACCAATTCCAAACCTCAATATCTCCAAGAGTCGCATAACGCACATTCGGTGAGTTTTGTAATTTTAATAACTCTTTCGACGGTCCGGTAATGACCATGCCGTATACTTTCACACCGTTATCTTTTACATACTCATAGCGCTTATCTAAATTCAGCTCTTTTTCAGGAGTCCGAGTAGCTTCACTCACAGTTTTTTTATGTTCAGAAAGAATGCGCATCATTTCGATTACTTGATCTTCTTTCGTCTTCGGTTGTTCGGCTTCACTATCAGGAAGATCTAAATGTTCTCGAAATCCGATAACCTCTCCGCTATGCAAGATAAAATCTTCTTCATCTATTCTTTCTTGTCCTGAGTCTAAAGCGTACCATATAGGAGTTGGCGGCATTTCTTGTGCTTCAAATGCGCTATATAGAATGGATTCGACTTCTTGTAAAGTGTAAACTTTATCGAAAGATATCGCTAATTCTGCAACGGTACCCTCATGTATCTTTCCAAGTGTATCCCAAACTTTTTTAGATGATTCTTTCAAAGAAGCTTCTTCCTTGATTTTTGGATGAACAAAGGAAAGTTTTTTGGAATAGGGTTTGTTTTCCCATGATTTATTTTTGACAGTTACAGATGATAAGAAACTACGCGTTGCTACTGTCCCAATTGGAAATTCTTTTTTGCCGACCGTTTTAAATAAATTCATTTCAGTTTCTGTACGGAAAAAGGGTTTAACCTTCGTACTACCTCCAGCGGAACGACTATTTGGAATGGTTGCTTCTAGTGCGAGTGCTGGAATTTCATCTACTTCAGTTAATTTTTTCATATTATAGAAGTAAAAAGCAGATGAAAAATGACCAACAAAATAGATTGCAATACAAACGGCAAGGAAAAAACTAACGGTTTGCCAACGCTGTTTCCATTTTATTTTCCAAAACGGGACTTTCAAATTTTGTGGTGGTAGTCTTTTCTTTATCGGTTCACTCTTCGCAAGCAATTCATCCAAATATACTTCACACTCTTCGCAAGTCTCGATATGACTTTCTAACTCTTCTTGTTCATCCTGCGTAAGCGTTCCGTTTTCATACTTCTCCCATAGTTTTTTAAATTCTATACAACCCATCCATATCACTCCTTTATGCTTTTCGTTTCTTTTCGTCCTCGGTGTAATTCAATTTTCACCTTCGCTAGTGAGAGACCAGTCATTTCTGCTATTTCTTTATATGAGAATCCGTAGTAATCTCGTAGTAACAGGACATTTCGTCTTTCAAGGGGAAGAGAAGATAAATTGTCTAACCAACTAGCAATCTCATGTTTTACAAAATAAGAGTGCTCTGTACTTGGTACGTTCGGTAAATGGAATTCTGTAATTGTCGTCGTTTTATATCTTTTTTCTTTTCGATACCAATCGATAAAGGCGTTGTAGGCAATTGTAAATAACCACGGCCTAATTTCTTCTCCTTTATAATAGTCAATATGGACGAGCATTCGGTAAAAGGTTTCTTGCATGAGATCTTCCGCATAGTGGGAATCTCCGGTAAGGGAGAGAAGATAGCGAAATAAATCGTGCATATGCTCGGAGTAAATGTCTTCTAATGATTGTTTGCGTTTCACTACATTTCCCTCCCTTCATACATAACAACGAAATACATATAAAAAAGTTACAATTTTTTATGGAATTATAGTAAAAAACGTCAAGAAGTGGATAGGATTCTCTTTTATCATAATACATATAAGGCGGGTGAACAGAGATGGAAAGCTATGAAACACAAATTCAAAGGTCCATTGATTATATTGAGGAAGATGTAATGGAAAAACAGACGCTGCGTAATTTAGCACGTATTGCAGGTTTTTCTGAGTCGCATTTTCATCGTGTATTTCAGGCATTAGTAGGTGATACAGTAATGGAGTATGTTCGAAAGAGGAGGTTAGCCCGGGCAGCTTATCAACTTTCTCATACGGATGAAAAAATTATTGATATCGCATTTGAGCATGGCTTTCAATCTCATGAAACGTTCACGAGAGCCTTTAAAAAATTATTTCAAATGACACCGAGTGAATATCGAAAACAAGAAATTGAAACGCCAATGTATTACAGCGTGAATGTAAAGCAAAGAAAATTAAATCCGTATTTAGGAGGCATACAAATGGAATATCGTATTGTAAATAAACCAGAATTTTTAGTGGCAGGTTATGAACTGAAGACGACAAGTAAAGAAGGGAAAAACCATCAAGACATCCCAGCATTTTGGCAAGAATATTTACAAAAAGATCTTGGAACGACAATTCCGAATCGTAAAGATACGAGCCAATGGGTAGAGCTTGGATTATGTACTGATTTTAATTTAGAAACAGGGGACTTCACTTATATTATCGGAATGGAAGTTACAGACTTTGAAAATGTACCAAATGAAATTGCAAAGCGTACGTTCCCAGCAGCGACATATGCTGTGTTTACAACGCCGAAAGTTCCTCATGAAGAAATGGTATCGTCTATTCACCAAACGTGGAATGCTGTTTTCTCAGAATGGTTCCCGCATTCAGGCTATGAACATTGCGGCGTTACAGAGTTTGAATTATACGATGAGCGTTGTCACGAAGATAAAAGTGAGTTCGCTCAAGTAGAGCTTTGGATACCGGTGAAGAAGAAATAATAGAAAGAAAAGCGAGCCACTGAGTGGTTCGCTTTTATCATATAGGTTGCGGTATATGCCGATTTTTGTCGGTAAGTCGATATATCTTGAAAATCGCTGATATATTTTGAGTTGCGCTGATATATTTGAAAAATCGCTGATATAATTCGAGTTGCGCCGATATATTCAGAAAATCGCCGATATAATTTCAATTACCGACTCCCAAGAAAAAAGAAAAGACGCCACATAGCGCCTTTTCTACGAACGAAACGGAAACACAAGTATAATTGTCGTTCCTTTTCCAAGTTCGCTATCGATAGAAATCGTTCCGTTATGAGCATGAACGAGCTGCTTTGTAATAGCGAGGCCAAGTCCCGTTCCGATGTTGCTTTCTTCCGTATTTGTTCCTCTGTAATATCGCTCAAATAGAAGTTCTTTCGTTTTATCATCCATTCCTTTTCCATTATCTGAAATAGATAGTGTAAATGAAGTAGCGTTTTGCGAAAGTTTTACGATGACATTAGTCGTTTCATTATTATGTTTTACAGCGTTTACGAGTAAGTTTTCGATAATACGCTGGAACCATTTTTCTTCAATGAAATATTGAATTTTATTTGAGCTTGGTACGAATTCAATATTTTGATTTTGAAGTGTCGGATTATTAATGAATTGTAATAATACTTTTTGAACGAATTGATTCATTTCAATGTTTACGTGCTGCGCAGGAAGACTGTTATTTTTTAATTGATACGTTAAGCTTAAGTCATCGATTAATGTCGTCATATATTGCGATTTCTCTTTCATAACGCTGCCGAATTGTTGAATGTCACGATCAGTCCAGTTGTACTGCTTTGATTCTAGTAATAATGCGTAGCCATATATAGAGCTAAGTGGTGTTTTTAAGTCATGGGTGAGACCGGTAATCCATTCTTCACGAGTTTGCTGCAGTACTTGCCTCATCGCATCATTTTTTTTGAGTGTAATAGAAAGGTGCTCTAGTGAATTTGTAACATCGCTAAATAAGCGGAATGACCATTTTTCTTTACCAGATTTCCTGAACCTAATAGGTTTTCCTTTTTTACTAACAGGCTCTTCGTACTTTCCACCAGCTATATTTTTAAGCCAGCGCATCGCATGTAATAACGGTTTTCCAAATTTATTACCGTACCAAATAGAAAGAATGACTAAATAAACAAATACGATAAGAAGGATTAATCCGCATCCGATTAGAAACTTTTTAGCAAATACATCGTCTATTTCATCATCTGGGTAGTAGTACTCATTTTTGGCAGTTACAACGAGAAGATGATTGCTATTTGTGTCATAAAAGCTAGACGTGTTTTCCTTATGATTCCACGGCTCTTTTTCGCTAAGAGCGGCTTGTATAACAGAAAATGTTTTTTTCTTTCCGTTTGGATAGGAGAATACTTCTTCGCCAACGCTATTAAAAACTTGAAGTGTTGCTTTTTCTTTAGAAAGTAACTGTTTTTCTTCTTCTGTTAATGTGAACGAATCTGTAGATACAGAAGGGTGCGTTTTCTGGATTGTTTTTAGTAATGCATTGCTTTTTAACATACCACCGTAAATAACAAGTACGTTTTTTTCTTCTAATTCAATTTCCCAATATGTAAATGTATAAGGACTTTCTATGTGATTCTGTATATACGAGAATAAAGATGCTTTCGTATAAGATGTCGGTACGTCACTAGGTGTATTAAAGTGATAGAGAACTTTTCCGTTTTCCTCTACAACTTGAATCCAATCATTTTTCTCTTTAATTAAGTCTTTTACTTCAGCTTTCACCGAAATATCGCCATCTTCTGAAGAAATGTATCTTGCAATCATAAAATTTTCAGCATCTGGAATGTTCGGTTCGTATGAAGTACTCGTAACAAGAAAAATTAAATACGTGAATGCAGCTACTACAGCAATCAGTAATGTAACTAAAACAAATACGTGTTGCATGATAAACTGGATAATAAGTCGTTTATTAAAGTTCATATCGTCACCCTACTTTGTAATGAACTTATAGCCAAGCCCGCGAACGGTTTTTATATATTCTGGTTTACTTGGGTCTTGTTCGATTTTTTCACGTAGTTTTCGAATGTGGACCATAACGGTATTGTCATCGCCATTGTAGGCAGGTGCTCCCCAAACTTTCTCGTATATTTCTTCTTTTGAAAATACGTAGTTCGGATTCTCGCAAAAGAAGAGTAATAGCTGAAATAGCTGGGCGGAACATTCGACAACACGCCCATTTACTGTAAGCTCTGCGGAATATCGATCAATTTCAAATCTGCCAAATGAACTAGAGTGTGCTTTTTGTTCGTGTGGCATGACTTGCTTCATATGTCTTCGGAGTTGTGCTTTCATACGAGCTACCACTTCAAGTGGGTTAAATGGCTTCGTAATATAATCATCTGCACCGTGTGAAAATCCAGATATTTTATCTAAATCAGATGTTTTAGCTGTGAGGAAGAAGATAGGGCAATCTGTTTTTTGGCGAATGATTGGACAAATATCAAAACCAGATTGTCCAGGAAGCATGACATCTAAAATAATTAAATCGTAATCGTTTTGCTGAGTAAGAAATAAAGCCATTTCAGCGGATGTTGCAGTTGTAATATGAGAAAAACCTTCTTTTTCAAGAATGGTAGTTAATAATTGTAAAATTGCTGTTTCATCATCAACGAGCAAAATATTTGCTTCATACATAAAAAATCCCTCCTAATTTCCTCGAATATCATATCATCTTTCGGTAACTTATGGAATTTTTAAGGAAATTTTAAGGTTTTCTTTCTCAAAAAATTAAGAATCAAATGATATGATAAAAGTAACATAGGGGAGGAGATGAGTGTGAATCCGTTTCAAACGATGCGAGCTAGATATTTTTTAATTGTATTTGCACTATTAACTGTAGTTGCAAGAGCCAGTAATGAATTGATAGAAAATACATTTCATATGCAAAATTCTACTTTTATAAATATTCTTATATTCTATATCCTGCCGATTACTTGGATTTATTTTGATTATAAAAAACACCGTGTTGCATTTTCATTATTTATTAATAGAAATGAAACATTTAACCTGGTGCAAGTTTTATACATTACGATCATGTTATGCGTGTTTAGTTATGGATATCTTATTTTGTACATGTATAGCTTTGCATGGATTACACCGACATTTATTATGAACGCATTACGCGAACCGATTATGGATAGCACTGGAGGATATGTTTATCAAGTTATTATGGTCGTATTCATCGCACCAATTATTGGGGAATTTGTTTTTCGCGGATTTTTACTGCAACGCTTCGCAGCAAAATGGGGAACGAGTATAGCAATCATTGTTGTAGCAATATTGTTTGCATTGTTACATGTTGATTTCCTAGGTGCAATTGTATTTAGCGTTGTACTATCAATCGTATATATTCGTACGAATAGTTTACTCATGCCAATCGCTATTCACATGTTAAACAATGCATTTGTAATCGGTGCTTCTTTTTTAATAAATAAAGAAGAGATAATGAGTTTTGCAGATTTCTCAAATTATACGACGTTCTTTCCAGGACTTATTATTTTTATAACAGGATTAAACTTAGTACTCATCTTTTTATTTGTTAACCGCAAATATTGGAGTAAAGAAATGCCCGCTATATATGTAGAGCAGGAAAAAAGCTTTTCAGACGTAGTGGGGAGTAAATGAGATGAAGAAGACGATTGAAAAAATATTGAAAGACATTATAGATGCTACGTCTCTTACAGATATGTGTGATAAAAGCGTTTGTCATTGGGTGCAACCTGTAGTAGATACGATTGTGTTTCCAGAGTATTACTTATTTTCTAGTACTCATGTAAAAGAAAATATTATTTCTCTTCTTATTGTGTTAGGGGTTTTACTACTATTTGGTTTAATTGTAGAAGAAATGATGAAGCGCATCTTCAAAAAAAATGAAGAGAAGTATATGTGGGTTCATAAAGTATTCGAGAAAGTAATAGTGGCTTTCCTTTTGTTTTACCCCACTTTAATGGGCAGTAAGATCCCCAACTCAAAATGCAGCGAAAGCAAAGAATTTAGGTGGGGGATCAACTGCCCATAAAAGTCCGATTGGTTCAACTAATAATCAGTGGGGGATGAAGAAAACCCCCACTGATTAAAGTTTCACTTTATAGTATGAAAACAATCATTTACTTTATAGCTTTGAAACATCATTCATTCTAAATTTGAAAGGGATGTATAAAATTATATGAATGAAACGATATCATCAAATAAGTTTTTTTATTTGATTTTGCTTAGTATAGTGCTGATCACGACAGTCAATGTTATTCTTCGCTGGGAGGAAGCTTATTTCTTTATATATTTAGCACTCCATTTGTTAGGAATATTATGTATAAGCGGCGGAATAGTTGCTGAAAAAAAGAGTGAAGAAAGCGTTAATTATATGTGTGTGACCGGTCTTATTTTACTTTTAGCAGTGCAAGGTATTATGAAATATAGTTCTTTTTCTTTACAAGATTTTAGTTTATTAGTGGATGTACTTCCTTAAGGAGGCAAGTTATGTTATCTAAGAAGCAAATAGGATATGTACTAGTTTTAATTGGATTTTTTACGCTTATTGTAACGACGTTATTTTTTCAGGACTATGAATATATACGCTATATAAAAGGCGTTGGTTTAATATGCTGGGTTGTAAGTACGTTTCTTATCCCAGAGTATGAACCGAAGAAAGTGTCTAAAGGTAGGTAAAACTCTTCTTTATGTAGAAGAGTTTTTTTATGTAAATAGAGGGTTCTTGAGCAATTTGCATAATAAGCTTGTTCTAATTTAGCATGTACGAACTTACAATAATAATAGACAGGCAGCATAGAGGAGGGAATAGCGTGAGGAAGGTTATTGGGTGGTCGCTTTTTTTGTACGTTGTATTTGCGTTATTTATATATTGGTATTTATTTGGATGGAATCATGAACTGGTTCCGGACATGTATAAAGGAACGAGTGCAGATCCAGAAACGTTTATGAATGCAAGAGAGCTTACGCTAAGCCAAGATTATTCGCGCGTGAAAAATTTATTGTATTTTTTAGCGACGCCTCTTGAATGGATTATTTTATTATTTGTACTTGTGCTCGGTATTTCAAAAAAGTTTGAGAAATGGTCGAAGGAAACGACGAAAATAAGTGTCCTGCAAGTTGCGATTTATTTCTTTTATTTATCATTACTTACAACAGTTCTTGCCCTGCCAATGCAATGGATTAGCCGAAAAGTTTCTGTTGATTACGGTATTTCAACGCAAAGTACACAAAGCTGGATAAAAGATCATGTTATCGGTTTTTGGGAAAGTTATGCAACTATGTTAATTGTAGTTACGGTTCTTCTATGGCTTATTCGCAAATTCCCGAAGAGATGGTGGTTAGCAGGGTGGGCACTCTCTGTTCCGTTTACAATCTTTTTAACATTCATACAGCCTGTCGTGATTGATCCACTTTATAACGACTTTTCTACGCTGAAAAATAAAGAATTAGAAACGAAAATTTTAGCGATAGCAGACAAAGCGGACATTCCTGCTAAACACGTGTATGAAGTAAATATGTCAGAGAAAACGAATGCGTTAAATGCATATGTAACAGGAATTGGCCCTAACGCTCGTATTGTAATGTGGGATACAACGCTTAAGCAATTAAAAGATAAAGAGATTTTATTTATAATGGCCCATGAAATGGGGCATTATGTTATGAAACATATATATTGGGGCGTTGCCAGTTATGTGTTGCTATCGTTTATAGGAATGTACCTCATTAGTCGTATTATAAATATGTGTATTCGAAAATGGGGGGATACGCTGCAAATTTCAAAAGCAGCATGTTTCTCAATTTTACCGTTATTTTTCTTAATTTCTTCTGTACTCTCTTTTGTATCACAGCCAGCAACAAACTATGTTTCTCGTATAGAAGAACGAGCGGCAGATCAATACGCTCTAGACATGACGAAGGACGGAAAATCTGGTGTAAAGACGTTTCAATATTTATCAAAAACGAGCTTAAGCCAAGTAAATCCGCCTGCGTTAGTAAAGTTTTTCTTATATACACACCCACCAATTTTTGAAAGAATTCATGCGTTTGAACAATATGAAAAAGAAAAGAAGCAGTAGTGTACTGCTTCTTTTCTTTTGGGTTATTCGAATTTTGGAAAATTATAGTGTATAATATATGGAATATTCAGTGAAATGTTTAGGAGGTTAATATTTTGTTTCATTCAAAATCAATGCCGGCTATAAAAATGATCCTTTCGATGTCTATTTTCGGATCAATTGGATTTTTTTCTGTTCAAACAGGTTTACCGTCTTTTGAATTAGTATTCGTTCGTTGCATTTGTGCGACTCTATTTTTAGCATTATGTTGGCTCGTAACAGGACAATATAAAAGTGAGCAATGGAATAAAAAAGAAGTCATGCAAATATTAGCATGCGGTGTATTTCTCGTTTTTAACTGGGTATTTCTATTTAAAGCATTTGAAGTTATGTCGATTACAATTGCGATTTCAGTGTACCATCTTGCACCCATTATTGTATTAATGATTGGTAGTATCGTATTTAAAGAGAGACTTACAGTATTTGCGGTTATGTCCATTGTCATTTGTTTTATTGGAACCGTTTTAGTAGCTGGAGTAGATGGAAGTCTATCGCTGGAAAAATTGATGTCATCTGGCATGGTATGGGCACTTCTTGCAGCATTATTTTATGCTTTTACTACTTTACTAGGAAAAGGAATTCAGCATACGAGCGCATATGCGATGACATTTTTACAAACATTTTTAGGTATATTTTTATTGCTACCATTCGTAGACTTTGGCAAGTTTCAAGGGTTAACAGAGATGAACTGGATGATGATTACAGCGACAGGTCTTATACATACGGGATTTGTATATTACTTATTTTTTGACAGTTTAAGAGATTTATCGACGAGATTAATTTCTGTATTAGTGTTTTTAGATCCTGCGGTTGCAATACTATTAGATACAGTCTTTACCGGGTTTAGACCGACTAGTATGCAAGTAGTGGGTATTGTTCTTATCTTTGTAGGGATGGCGTTTACTTTTCGGAAAACGAAGGAGGAAAAAATAGTAGTAGAAGAAAATTTCTATTTTTAATTGTAAATAATTAGGTTTAATTACGTTTATAATTTTCGGATTTTTTGTATAATATAATTTGCAATCTAATAAAGTAGCGGTAGGAACGGGAGATGGCAAGTTCCAGTCTGAAATGCTCGTTACACGTGGGCAATTTGCAAAGTTTTTACAAAGATCAATTGATAATTCTCCAGGGAAAATGGAATAGATAAAGAGAAAGCTCATAATTTGTGGAAGAGGTATCTTTCGCTCATTATGAGCTTTTGTTAATAGAGAGGTTACTATTGTCGTATGTTGTAGTTAAGTCGATATAATTGCATTTTTTGTCTAGAAAATGAACTCTTAAAACGTGAAGGATTTCTTTTGAAAAAAGTAGAATATTTATATTATAGAAACACCTTTACATGAATACAGGAAAGAAAATTAGTTTGCGTACAATTCGGTATAAAAATTGAAATTGAGAGCGAATTGGCTCTCCTTTAGTAGTGATTTTCACAATAATAGATTTTTTAAATGTAATATATTGCATAAATGGTGCAAAGGCAACATATGTAATATTGGAAAGGATTTCAGTCTATTATTTTCCGTTTTTTAAAATGGAGGTAAAGGGGAGAGGGCAATGAAGAAGAACATGTTACGTATAATGGCAACGGTAACTATTATGGGTGGTTTGTTTGTAAGTACGAATGTTCCAAACGTAAAAGCAGAAGAATATCCAGAAATGATTGTGTTTGATGATGTTCCAGTAAACTACTGGGCATATGACGATATAATGGATGTAGTATACAATAAAGTAATGTTAGGATATGGAAATGGTAAGTTTGGTGTAGGTGATAATGTAACAAGAGAACAAGTAGCAGCAGTGCTGTATCGTACATTGAATTTGAAAAGGGAAGGACCTTTAAAAAATCCATACAAAGATATTTCTGAGAGAGCAACAATGTTTTTAGATGAAATTTTAGTATTAACAGAGCATGGTATTTTTAAAGGTGATGAAAAAGGAAACTTTAGACCAACTGCACCAGTAACACGCGCAGAAATGGCACAAATTCTTACGAATGCATTTACATTTAAGGTGAAGAAGAACCATACATTTAAAGATGTACCAAATAATCATTGGGCAAAAAATGCGATTAGTGCACTACAGTCTAATCATGTCATAGTAGGAACAGGAAATGGGAAATTTGAACCGAATAAAGTTGTAACACGTGAGCAATATGCAACGTTTTTAAATAGAGCTGTTTTTTATTTTCCAGTAAAAGATGAAGATTATGAATGAAAGTTAACATATAAGGATGTTTAATTTATATTAATATAATATATATCGAGAAAAAAGCGTGGGAATTCCACGCTTTTTTCTTATTTGAAATTATTTGTAATTATACCGATTTTCTATTCGTAATTTAGTGTTTCGAATTTAGTGGATAAGAAGAGATTGAATAAAGTAACTTTTTATTGTTTAAATATACGATTTAGTAACTTTATTATTAATAAAGTGTAAATAAAAGTATGTGAAATATAGTTCATAAATTAGACAAAAATCACATGGAAATTATATTGTTACGCTTCTATTAATTCTTTATATTAGAAAAAAATATGTTTTTAGGGAGAGAATACTTTGAAGAAAAAAGTTTTAAAAGTAGCAACAGCTTTAACAATTATGGGTGGAGTAGCATTTAGTGCTGAAGGGACAACAGCAAAAGCTGAATTAGCTGCAAAGCCACAACAAGCAAGTCAAGCATTCTTTAAAGATGTACCAGCAGGACATTGGTCTTATGAAGCAATTCAAACTTTAGCAGAAGAAGAGATTATGCTTGGTTATGGAAATGGTGTGTTCGGTTTTGGACATAACGTAAATCGTGAACAAGTAGCAGCTTTAATTTACCGTGCACTTAATCTTGATGAAGAATTTGGTGAAGATGAGGAACTAGAAAGCCCGTATAATGATATTGTTGATGATAAATCAACGATGTTTCCTTTCGAAGTGTTAGCAGTAACAGAATTAGGTATTTTTACAGGTGACGAGAAAGGAAACTTCAGACCAAAAGATACGTTAACACGTGCAGAAATGGCGCAAGTTCTTACGAGAGCATTTGGACTACAAGTAAAAGGATCAGCAGGATTTAAAGATGTACCAAAAGGACATTGGGCAGAAAATGCGATTAATGCAGTAGGTTCAAATGGTATTTCAGTAGGAGATGGTAAGGGGAACTTCGCTCCGAACATGAAAGTAACACGTGAACAATATGCGCAATTCTTATTTAACGCAATGTTTGAATAAATAATAAAGAGGAGCTAGTGTTATATAACACTAGCTTCTTTTTTTATGTGAAATGCCGGTGAAAGAATACAGTTTTAGAAAAAAACGATTAATTTTTCAAAAAAAAACTTCCTTTTCTGAAGATTTGTTATATAATATAAAACATAAAATCAAATCTGTTATAAAACAGTTTAAGAAGGGGATGCTAATATGTCGACGCAAACTTCACGGGTTACACTCGTGGGAGAAATGTTACCAGCGTACAACGAAATATTGACACCTGAGGCGCTTAGGTTTTTAAAGGAACTACATGAAAATTTTAATGAGCGCCGCATAGAACTTTTACAAAAACGTGTGAAAAAACAACAAAAAATTGATGCAGGGGAGTTTCCGAAGTTTTTAGAAGAAACGAAGCACATACGTGAAGCGGATTGGACAATTGCCAAATTGCCAAAAGATTTAGAGGATCGCCGCGTAGAGATTACTGGTCCAGTAGATAGAAAGATGGTTATTAACGCTTTAAATTCAGGAGCACATCTTTTTATGGCGGATTTTGAAGATTCGAATTCACCAACTTGGGAAAATGCGATTGAAGGTCAAATAAACTTACGAGATGCAGTAAAGGGAACGATTTCACATAAAAATGAAAACGGAAAAGAATATCGTTTAAATAGTAAAACAGCAGTATTAATTGTGCGTCCAAGAGGATGGCATTTAGAAGAAAAACATATGCAAGTTGACGGAAAGAATATGTCTGGTAGCTTAGTAGATTTTGGACTTTATTTTTTCCATAATGCGAAAGCTCTTTTAGCAAAAGGAAGCGGTCCATACTTTTACTTACCGAAAATGGAAAGCTATTTAGAAGCAAGGTTATGGAATGATGTTTTCATATTTGCTCAAAAATATATCGGTATTCCAAACGGAACGATCAAAGCCACGGTGTTACTGGAAACGATTCACGCTTCGTTTGAAATGGATGAAATTTTGTATGAACTTAAAGATCATTCTGCTGGATTAAATTGCGGAAGATGGGATTATATTTTTAGTTTTCTAAAGGGTTTCCGTAATCATAATGAATTTTTACTTCCAGATAGAGCGCAAGTCACGATGACGGCGCCGTTTATGCGCGCGTATTCTTTGAAAGTAATTCAAACGTGTCACCGTCGTAATGCACCAGCTATTGGAGGAATGGCAGCACAAATTCCGATTAAAAACAATCCAGAAGCGAATGAAGCAGCTTTTGAAAAAGTGCGTGCGGATAAGGAGCGCGAGGCTTTAGATGGTCATGACGGGACTTGGGTTGCCCACCCGGGACTTGTACCAGTCGCGATGGAAGTATTTAATCACATTATGAAAACACCGAATCAAATTTTTAGAAAACGTGAAGAAATACATGTTACAGAAAAGGATTTATTAGAAGTACCAGTGGGAACGATTACAGAAGAGGGGCTTCGCCTGAATATTAGCGTAGGTATTCAATATATCGCATCTTGGTTAAGCGGACGGGGAGCAGCACCAATTTATAACTTAATGGAAGATGCAGCAACAGCGGAAATTTCTAGGGCACAAGTATGGCAATGGATTCGCCATGAAGGTGGAAAATTAAATGATGGCCGTAATATTACACTTGAATTAATGGAAGAGCTAAAAGAAGAAGAGTTAGCAAAAATAGAAAGAGAGATTGGTAAAGAAGCCTTTAAGAAAGGGAGATTCCAAGAGGCGACAACGTTGTTTACAAATCTCGTTCGGAATGATGAATTCGTACCATTTTTAACATTACCGGGTTATGAAATTTTATAAAGTGAAACTTTAATCAGTGGGGGGAGGGGTATCCCCCATTGATTATCAGCCCTCACCAATCGGACTTTTACGGGCAGTTGGCTCCGACCTAACTTCCTTGTATTCGCTGAATTTTGAGGTGGGAGTCTTACAGCCCGTTAATGTGGGATAAAAAATGAAAAGGGGATGGAACAAATGAAAAACGAAAGAATCGAGAAATTACAAGAGAGCTGGGAGTTAGATACGCGCTGGAAAGGGATCACACGTCCATATTCGGCAGAAGATGTAATTCGCCTGCGCGGGTCAATTGATATTGAACATACGTTAGCGCGCCGCGGTGCTGAAAAGCTGTGGGCGTCGCTTCATACGGAAGATTATATTAATGCACTTGGCGCATTAACAGGAAACCAAGCGATGCAGCAAGTAAAGGCTGGGTTAAAAGCAATTTATTTAAGTGGATGGCAAGTAGCAGCAGATGCAAACCTTTCTGGACATATGTATCCAGACCAAAGTTTATATCCAGCAAATAGCGTACCTGCTGTAGTAAAACGAATTAATCAAACGCTTCAACGTGCGGATCAAATTCAGCATATGGAAGGAAGCGGTGATACAGATTATTTCGTACCAATTGTAGCAGATGCAGAAGCTGGATTTGGCGGACAATTAAACGTATTTGAGCTAATGAAAGGTATGATTGAAGCAGGCGCATCTGGTGTACACTTTGAAGATCAATTATCTTCAGAGAAGAAATGCGGTCATTTAGGTGGAAAAGTATTACTACCAACGCAAACAGCGGTACGTAATTTAATTTCGGCACGCCTTGCTGCAGACGTAATGGGAGTACCGACAATTATTGTTGCAAGAACAGATGCGGATGCAGCAGATTTAATTACGAGCGATATCGATCCTGTTGATAAAGCGTTTATTACAGGAGAAAGAACACCAGAAGGATTTTACCGTACGAAAGCAGGTCTTGATCAAGCGATTGCACGTGGTTTAGCATACGCTCCTTATGCAGACCTCGTTTGGTGTGAAACATCTGAACCAAATTTAGAAGATGCAAAACGATTTGCGGACGCAATTCATAAAGAGCATCCAGGGAAATTGCTTGCATACAATTGTTCCCCTTCATTTAACTGGAAACAAAAACTAGATGAGAAAACAATTGCGAGCTTCCAAAAAGAAATTGCATCTTACGGTTATAAGTTCCAGTTCGTAACACTTGCTGGATTCCACTCATTAAACTACGGCATGTTCGAATTAGCACGCGGCTATAAAGAGCGCGGCATGGCAGCGTACTCTGAACTACAACAAGCAGAATTCGCAGCAGAAAAATACGGCTACTCTGCAACTCGCCATCAACGAGAAGTAGGAACAGGTTACTTTGATGAAGTAGCACAGGTGATTACAGGTGGTACTTCATCAACGACAGCATTAAAAGGATCTACAGAAGAAGCACAATTTACGAAATAAAGGGAAACTTTAATCAGTGGGGGTTTTCTTCATCCCCCACTGATTATTAGCCCTCACCAATCGGACTTTTAGGGGCAGCCCGACCCCCACCTAAATTCTTTGCTTTCGCTGCATTTTGAGGTGGGGGTCTTACTGCCCATTAAAGCGGGATAAAAGGAAGAGGCCCCCTTTTTGAAGGGTGCCTCTTATTATTTTTCGCACGATTCGAGAGTAAATAAAAATATATCGACGATTTATTCGATATATCTATCATAACTTAAAATTTATCAACGATTCGACAAAGGATATCGACCTACCGACAAAAAAGACAATATGATCAAATCCACTCAGCTCCATGATCACGAATAAACTTCATATCTTTTTCATAATGCTCTAAATGTCCTTCATCAATCATTCTTTGGAAACTTATGTTGCCTTCGTTTGCTTTTCTTTTTATATACGTACATAACGCTTCTAGGCGTATTAGTACCATACCTATGTAATCTTCGTCCATACTTTTTCCGTAGGACTGAACAAATAATCTCACTCTTTCTTTCATGCGATTAGCATGTTGCGCAGGTTCATAATGAACTGCCTCGCCCGATTCTGTATAATACACTCTACTTAAAGGTATACAAGTATAAAGCGTATAAGCGATATCCCAAATTCTTGGTCCGGGAGCAGCAACATCGAAATCAATAATACCTACTGGTTTCTCGTTATTAAATATAATGTTATATATAGCAAAATCATTGTGGCATAAAACCTCAATGTTATTTGGAGTATGGTCCATAGGTTTCCAATCATCTAATAACGGAAAGTCACTTACAGCATCATGATAAAGGCGAAGCATCTTTGCTATTTCTTTTAACACATCATTAGATCGCATATATTCTTTTAAAGGATAATTTCCAGCATCTCCTTCAATAAAAGATAAAATCTCTCTATTTTTCTCATCTATACCTAAAAATTTTGGAGCATGATGAAACCCTTTCTTTTCTAAGTGTTGTAATAACGTATGGATTTTTGAACTGCCTGGCTTTAATTCTCTCCGAACAGTATTTTTAGAACGATATACGTTTGAGACGTTTCCCCCTGTAAGCTTTTCTTCGTTTGTGTAGTTTGACATTTCATCCCCTCCAGTAAGTACTGTCAGATTACATTTTAACACTTAGAAAAAGGAATATAGTGGCATTCGAAAGATTTGTTTATTTTTATTCAAATAAGATATTGATAATTGCATACGTGATTTAATGTGTCAGTTATTTTCAAAAAAGATTGTACATTTTATTTTAATGTGCTATGATAATATCAGTTGAATAGTTAAATTAAGCAATCCATATATTATCAAGTGCTGGAAACGAACGAGAAAAAGTATGTGAGAACTAGTTTATGTTTCGTATTTGATAATGTGTGGATTCTTTTTTTAGATAGGAAAACTAAAAATTTTAAAAAATGTATTTTCTTAGGAGGAAATAATCATGGCAGTAACAGGACAAGTAAAATGGTTTAACAACGAAAAAGGCTTCGGTTTCATCGAAGTTCCAGGCGAAAACGATGTATTCGTACATTTCTCTGCAATCGAAACTGAAGGTTTCAAATCTCTAGAAGAAGGTCAAAAAGTTAGCTTCGAAATCGAAGAAGGTAACCGTGGACCTCAAGCTAAAAACGTAATCAAACTATAATTTTATAGTTGATGATGGAAAAAAGGATGGCTAATGCCATCCTTTTTTTAGGTTGTGGAGAAAGTTTTCCCAGAGCCTGTTTTTATATCTAAATCTCTTTTTCTATGTTACAACGGGTGAAAAATTATCTGGAATGCGTATTAGTTTCTGTAGAAGAATTAGTTCAGCAAGAGCATTTGCTGCGTATGATAGTAAATAATTATAAATTTGTATTCTCTGTTGAAATAGGGAAATCTTTTCCAGATAGACCTTGAGTAACATCTTTTTTGTTAGCATTGTTGTTAGAATTTTGTTCGTCTTGAGACGATGTTTCTAACATTTGTTCTTGCTCCTTACTAGGGGTATTCAGAGCATCTGATGGGACGCTATTAATCTGTTGGCTTAATAGACTTTTTTTCTCCATATTATACAGCTCCTTTTTGGAATTAGATAAAAAACTAATGTAATCATAAATAATCACTTACATATTTTGTGTTTTGAAGTGGAATTATATACAAAACTTATATTGCAGATTTAACGAGTTAAAAAGTTGCTAGTGATGTATAAAGGTGAAGTTCTTAATAAAAATGGGTAACACGTACAAGTACTTTTTAACGTAGTGGATCATTTTTAATCATGTTTTTTGTATGTAGTAATATTAAAAAGGGGATACAAGGACACCCGGAAGAAAATAGGAAGAAGAGCAAAAGGCTTCCAAAATAGAAAGCCTTTTACTCTTCTTTTTCAACTTTTTTCTTCTCGCATTTCTTACATTCAGAGCATTTCGATTTACGAAAAGGCTTTGCAAAAAATAATAGAATGAAAAATAAAGCGAATATAATGCTAGCTGAGTTTTTCACGATTACGATGTTGTTATTTTTCATGTGAATCGTTGGTTGCATTTCTTTTTCTTCCATAGCGGACCTCCATATATTGGATTTTTATTTTAATTATAGCAAAGTTAATTGTCTTAATGATGCGAAATGAGGAAGTAGTTGTAAATATTTATAGGTAGTATAAATAGATTTTGTATAGGTTTATTATTATAAAAACAATATATTTTTATTTTATAATTTAAAAGGCGTTTGACAAATAATAAAGTATTGTAAAAAAGCGGAATCTGTAAGCCATTTCCTTTTCATAGATGCTAAAATTATACATGCAGCTGCTAATATAAATAGAAAAAAGGAGATAGTGGAATATGGAAAGTAAAGTAGAACGCTACGTCGAAAACTATGTTGTAAATAAAAATACAATGGCCTTACTTCCTGTAATTCTCAGTGAAAAGAAAATTGTTACGCGAGTTGTTGAAGTGCAAGACTCTTTTTTCGTATTTCAAAAACCTCTAGATATTATAGAAAGAAGTTGTCGCAAGCATGGTTCTAGTTTCTTAGGCAGAAAAGAAGGAACGAAAGAGTTAACTCACATTACACATAAAGCACCAATTGCGATTAGTCCGACCGATCAACTTTATTTTTTCCCTACCTATTCGTATTCTAGAAAAGAGTGCGCGTGGTTATCTCATTTTTATATTGAAAGCAATAAAGAATTAAAAGATGGAAACCTTATTATTCGATTTATAAATGGCTTTGCGGTGAAGTTAGAGATATCGAAAACTAGTTTTGAAAATCAACAAAATCGTACTGCGAAATTGCGAACGGAGTATGAAGATCGTAGGAAAAAACAAGGGAGCCCTTGTTTTAAAGAGATTGATCAAAGGGATGAATCAACATTAAGACCAGCTTATGAGAAAGTGTATTTTGTTAGAGAAGAGGATGTATGAGAGGAAAAGGATGGGGTGACTCATCCTTTTTGATTTCATTATATATCCAGTTTACGTTGTAAGATTTATAAACAAAACGAGAGAAATGTACAAACTTTTTGTTCTCTAAGGGCTTAAGATAATATAAAATTACAATATAATGGTAATTATCCTGTGTACTTAATATAGTGTGAACATATATCATGTTACATTTGTGAAGTACATAATATTTTTTTCATACTGTATAAAAAGGAGATGGTATGTTGAAAAGGATTATGTTATTTTGGGCGCAATATATTCTTGTTTTGCCTATATTATTGCTTACCTTTATGTTTACTGGTTTTGTTGGTAGTCAGTTAATGATAGGGGCTGACAAACGACATTTTATATTTACGCCTCAAAATGCTACAGAATATAGTCAAATTAGTGAAATTGATAAATTACTATTTTCTTTTTCAATTCAACCAGTTGTCACCATAGTATTTCTTCTATCGATTGTGTACGTACTGACACTGCTTGTTTTTCAAATTATTGAATGCAAGAAGCAAAGAAAGATATTACACGGTTTGCAATATATGATTCTTATACCAATTGTTATTTACTTATGGTTAGGGATAACACAATTTTCCGCAGTTAGTTTAACTTGGATAGATAATTGGAAAGATTATCTTATATTTACTCCTGCAACTATAACGAATGAGCAAGATATATATATGGTTGATAAGTTTCTATACAAATTTCGAATGTTACCTATTCGAAGTACGGTATTAATACTATCTTTTATTTATTTGTTAATACTTATTGTGATTGACAGTGTACGTGTGCTAAAAAAATTGCGTGTAAGAAATAGTCAATAGCAGAGGGGAATTGTTTGAAAGTAGAATAATGATCCGTTGCTACTTATTTTCGTATAGGTAGAAATAACCTTACGTGCAGTAAGGTTATTCTTATGAAAAAGACTAATTATTACTTTCTGTATTTTCTTCTTTTTTAACCATTGAGTGATAATTTTTGGGTGCGTTGTCTAAATTAACTTCATATCCTGTCGAATATTGATAGATTATCATAGCATAATAATGAAGGAATTCTAATGAAAGATATGGAAACTTAATAATTACATCTCCATATGTCGTATCTACCATTTCCTCTTTCATATAGGCAATGATACAGTAGAGGTAGTACTTAGAGTAAAGGGGTAAAGTGTAGAATGGATTTTCAGACAATCAAAGAGTATTTTTCACCAGAAAATATGGATCATATTGTTGAAAGCTATAAAGCGTTCGGACCACTTCTTGGTATTGGGTTACCGATGATAGAGGCGCTAATTCCAGCATTGCCACTTATCGTATTTGTAATGGCGAATGCTGTTGCATTTGGATTTTGGCTCGGTTTTCTTTATTCTTGGCTTGGATCAGTAATGGGTGCCTTACTTGTTTTTTTCATAATCCGCCATTTTGGCCGAAGTCGTTTCTTTTCTTTTGTGAATAAGCATGAGAAAGTACGAAAGGCAATGGGATGGATTGAAAGGAAAGGGTTCGCGCCGATTTTCGTCATCTTTTGTTTTCCGTTTACACCGTCTGCGCTTATAAATGTTGTTGCTGGTTTATCACGCATTAGTGTAAAACAGTTTGGCCTTGCGCTCGCGTTCGGAAAGCTTGTGATGATTTTTATTTTAACGTATATCGGTCATGATTTAATGTCATTTATTCATAATCCGGTGAAATCAGTCATTGTAGCGATTGGTATTTTTATTTTATGGTATGTCGGTAAGAAAATTGAAGTAAAGTTAGAACTGCATTAAGAATAGTCTTCTTTGTAAAGGAAAGCTTCATTATTAAAGGATAAGGGGAGAAGCGGATGAAGAAAACTTTGAAAAAAGAAGGCATAGAGTGGATACGAACAATTTTAATTGGTGTATTATTAGCTGTATTTTTTCGAACGTTTTTCTTTTCAACGTATGTTGTAGAGGGGAAGTCAATGATGCCGACATTGCAAGATGGCAATATGCTCGTTGTAAATAAGGTGAGTTATCAAGTGGGGGACTTGAATAGGTTTGATGTTGTTGTATTTCATGCGAACAAAAAAGAGGACTACGTAAAACGAATTATCGGTTTACCTGGGGATCATATTGAATATAAGCATGATAAACTATATATAAACGGACAATTCGTGGATGAACCTTATCTAGAGAAATATAAGAAAGAGATACATGGACGACAACTAACAGGTGACTTTACGCTAGAAGAGTTAACGAAGGAAAAAACGGTGCCACCTGGATATATTTTTGTAGTAGGTGATAACCGCCTCGGGAGCTGGGATAGTAGACATTTTGGTTTTGTAAAAGCTGATACAGTTGTCGGTAAAGTTGATTTACGATATTGGCCAATTCAAGAGGTGCAAACGAATTTTTCAAAAGGTTGATATAATAGGTGGAAGTATAGAAAAAGACAAACTACTCCGTTTGTCTTTTTTCGTGTCCTATAATACAATTATAGTAGCAAACTAACGTTCGTTATGTAAGTGAAAGGTGGGGTTACATGTCACTTCGATTTGTGATTGGTAGAGCGGGAAGTGGAAAAAGTACACTTTGTTTACACGAAGTGCAAGAAGAGTTAAAGCAGCGTCCAAGAGGGGAAACAATATTATATCTTGTGCCAGAACAGATGACATTCCAAACGCAGCAGGCGTTAATTGGTAGTGAGGATGTTAGAGGTTCTATTCGGGCACAAGTTTTTAGTTTTTCACGATTAGCGTGGAAAGTATTGCAAGAAGTTGGCGGAGCGAGTCGTCTTCACATTGATGAAGCGGGCGTACATATGTTACTTCGTAAAATTGTAGAGTCTCGTAAAGATGGATTATCGGTATTCCAAAAAGCAGCGGAGCAAAATGGTTTCTTTGAACATCTTGGCAGTATGATTGCGGAGTTTAAACGATATAACGTGACGCCATCAAACGTATATGAAATGTGGCAACAATTAGATGCACATAGTAGCAGTGCTGAACAAAAGCTATTAGCGAATAAAGTGTATGATTTACAGTTATTATATGATGATTTTGAACGTGCTTTAATCGGAAAGTACTTAGATTCAGAAGACTATCTGCAATTGCTAGTGGAAAAGCTTCCGCAGTCTGAATATGTAAAGGGAGCTGAAATTTATATAGATGGCTTCCATTCGTTTTCACCGCAAGAACTAGAAATTGTAAGACAGCTTATGATTTGCGGTGCGAGAGTGACAATTACATTAACGATAGATGAAAAAACGTTAGCGCAGCCAGTAAATGAACTAGATTTATTTTATGAAACGACGTTAACGTATGAAAAAATAAAACAAGTAGCGCGTGAAGAGAAAATAGAAATTGAAAAAACGATTCCGCTTATGGAACAACCGCGTTTTCATTCTCCAGCATTAGCGCATTTAGAAGCTCATTATGAAGCGCGTCCGAATGAGAAATTTAACGGGGAAGCAAGTGTAACGATTCATACAGCCGCGAATTTACGAGCTGAAGTAGAAGGCGTTGCTCGTGAAATTCGTAGACTTGTGGCAGATGAAGACTATCGTTACCGAGATATTGCAGTTCTTCTTCGTAACGGAGAAAGTTATTACGATGTAATGCGGACTCTATTTACAGACTATAATATCCCGCACTTTATCGATGAAAAACGCCCGATGTCACACCATCCGTTAGTAGAATGCATTCGTTCTGCACTTGAGATTATTAGCGGGAATTGGCGTTATGATGCAGTATTTCGCTGCGTGAAAACAGAGCTTTTATATCCATTAGACGTAAGAAAAGAAACGATGCGCGAAGAAATGGATGAGTTTGAAAACTACTGTTTAGCATACGGTGTACAAGGGAAAAGATGGACTTCTGAAGATCCGTGGATGTATCGCCGCTATCGTTCTCTTGACGATACGAACGGGATGATGACAGACAGTGAACGTGAAATGGAAGAGAAAATAAATCGATTGCGTGACGTTGTAAGAACGCCTGTTATTCGTATGCAAAAAAGACTGAAGCGTGCGGGAACGGTTATGCAAATGTGCGAAGCTGTTTACTTATTTTTAGAAGAGCTTGACGTTCCGAAAAAATTAGAAGCATTACGTATTCGTGCAGAAGAGAGCGGAGATTTCTTATTTGCGACAGATCATGAACAAGTATGGGAAGAAGTAATGAGTCTTCTTGATACGTTTGTTGAGATGCTTGGCGAAGAAAAAATGTCACTTTCTATGTTCACAGACGTTATGTCGACAGGTCTTGAGGCGCTCCAATTCGCAAACATTCCGCCGTCATTAGACCAAGTGTTAATTGCGAATATTGATCGTTCTAGATTATCAAATGTGAAAGCAACATTCGTCATTGGAGTGAATGAAGGTGTGATTCCAGCAGCACCGATGGATGAAGGTATGCTTTCTGATGAAGAAAGAGATGTTCTTAGCGCTGCAGGTATTGAACTCGCACCAACGACGAGACAGACTTTATTAGAAGAACAGTTTGTTATGTACCAAATGGTAACGAGAGCAACTGAGAAATTATACATTTCATGCCCGCTTGCAGATGAGGAAGGAAAGACGTTACTTGCTTCTAGCTTTATTAAGAAAATAAAAAGAATGTTCCCTGATGTGAAAGATACATTTATTACGAACGACGTAAATGATTTATCACGTTCGGAACAAATTTCATATGTAGCAACACCAGAAGTAACGTTGTCATATGTTATGCAGCAACTTCAAACGTGGAAGCGATATGGATTTGAAGGCAACTTAGACTTTTGGTGGGATGTATATAATTTCTACGTTACTTCAGATGAATGGAAGCAAAAAAGTAGCCGCGTATTATCAAGCTTATTCTACCGAAATCGTGCGCAAAAGCTAAGTACAGCTGTAAGTAGAGATTTATACGGAGACAAAATAAAAGGAAGCGTTTCTCGTATGGAATTATTTAATCGTTGTGCGTACGCTCATTTCGCGCAACACGGTTTATCGTTAAGAGAGCGTGATATTTTTAAACTTGATGCGCCAGATATCGGAGAGCTTTTCCATGCAGCGCTGAAGAGAATTGCAGACAGGCTATTACGTGAAAATCGTACTTGGGCAGATTTATCAATAAAAGAGTGTGAGCATCTTTCTGCTGTAGTAATAGAAGAAATTGCACCGTTATTACAAAGACAAATTTTATTAAGTTCAAACCGTCATTTCTATTTAAAACAAAAACTACAACAAATCATTTTCCGTACGTCAATCATTCTTCGTGAGCACGCGAAATCGAGTGGTTTCGTACCAGTTGATTTAGAAGTACCATTCGGTATGGGCGGTACAGGATCGCTTCCGCCAATGGAATTCTCGTTACCTAATGGTGTAAAGATGGAAGTAGTTGGCCGTATTGACCGTGTTGATAAGGCAGAAGATGAAAATGGAACATTCCTACGTATTATTGACTATAAATCAAGCTCAAAAGCGTTAGACTTAACGGAAGTGTATTACGGATTGGCACTTCAAATGTTAACGTATTTAGATGTTGTTACTTCAAATGCACATACGTGGATGAAAAAAGGCGGTACAGCATCACCAGCGGGTGTATTGTATTTCCACATTCATAACCCAATTGTTGAGGTGAAAGGTGACGCATCTGAAGCAGAAATTGAAAAGGAAATTTTAAAGAAATTCAAAATGAAAGGTCTCGTATTAGGAGATGCTGACGTTGTTCGTTTAATGGATAATAAACTTTCGACAGGAAGCTCTGATATTATTTCTGCTGGTCTGAAAAAAGACGGTAGCTTTAGTGCGCGTTCAAGTATTGCAAGTGAACAAGAGTTTAACGTCCTGCAAAAATATGTACACCATACGTTTGAAAATATCGGAAAAGACATTACAGAAGGTGTGATCGATATTGCCCCTTACAAAAAAGGAAATAAAGCGGCGTGTACGTTCTGTAACTTCAAATCGGTTTGTCAGTTCGATGAATCACTTGAAGATAACCAATTCCGTACGCTAAAAGATATGAAAGATAGCGAAGCGATGGAGAAAATTAGAGAGGAGGTTGGCGGAGAATGATAGAAAATTGGCCTAAAAAACCAGAAGGTAGTCAGTGGACAGATGACCAGTGGAAAGCCGTTGTAGCGAACGGGCGTGATATTTTAGTTGCGGCTGCAGCAGGATCAGGGAAAACAGCAGTATTAGTTGAACGTATTATTAAAAAGATTATTAATGAAGAGAATCCAGTCGATGTCGACCGCCTGCTCGTTGTAACATTTACGAATGCAGCGGCGCAAGAGATGAAAAACAGAATTGGGGAAGCATTAGAAAAAGTATTAATTGATGAGCCTGGCTCTCAGCACATCCGAAAGCAGCTGAGCTTATTAAATAAAGCTTCCATTTCAACGATCCATTCATTTTGTTTACAAGTTATTAGAGGATACTATTACATGCTTGATGTTGATCCTCGTTTCCGCATTGCGAATCAAACCGAAAATGAATTGTTAAAAGAAGAAGTGTTAGATGACATATTAGAAGAAGAGTATGGAATAGAAGATAATACGATATTCTTTGAACTCGTTGATCGTTATACGAGTGACCGTAGTGACGATGATTTACAACGTATGATTTTAGCGCTTCATACAGAATCAAGAGCGCATCCAAATCCGGAAAAATGGCTCGATAAATTAGTAGAAGCATATGACGTAGAAGGAAAGACAATTGAAGATTTAGTGTATGCTTCTTATTTATTAGAAGATGTAAGATTCCAGCTTGAAACAGCGGAGCAGCATATTCGTAAAGCGACGGAACTCGCAATGCTTCCTGACGGTCCAGCGCCTCGCGTTGAAACGCTGCAAGCAGATTTAGCCTTACTTGGAACGTTATCATCAGCTGCTCGTGAATCGTGGACAAGCGTGTATGAAGCGATGCAAAACGTATCGTGGCAAACGTTAAAGCGCATTAAGAAAAGCGATTATAACGAGGATGTTGTGAAACAAGTAGACTCTCTTCGTAATAAAGCGAAAGATGAAGTGAAGAAATTACAAGAAGAGCTATTTAGTCGCAAACCTGAAAGTTTCTTACGAGATTTTCAAGATATGCATCCTGTATTAGAAAAGCTCGTTCAACTTGTAAAAGTATTTACAGAGCGTTTCCAAGCGATGAAGCGAGATAAAGGCATGGTCGATTTCACAGATTTAGAGCATTTCTGTTTACAAATTTTAAGTGAGCAAAGTGAAGATGGTGAAATGAAGCCGTCAGCTGTAGCACTTCAATATCGTAATAAATTTGCTGAAGTATTAGTCGATGAATATCAAGATACGAACTTCGTACAAGAATCAATTATTAAATTCGTAACGAAAGATTCTGAGAGTGAAGGAAACTTATTCATGGTTGGTGACGTGAAGCAGTCGATTTATCGTTTCCGACTAGCAGAACCAGGATTATTCTTAGGAAAGTATAAACGTTTCACACAAGAAGGATTAGGCGGCGGAATGAAAATTGACTTAGCGAAAAACTTCCGTAGTCGTCATGAAGTGTTAGCAGGTACGAACTTTATCTTCAAACAAATTATGGGCGAAGAAGTTGGGGAAATCGATTACGATGCTGACGCTGAATTAAAGCTAGGTGCTACCTATCCAGAAGGTGAAGATGTAGCGGCTGAACTACTATGCATTCAGCAAACGGAAGAAGAGGTAATAGACGGAGAAGAAGGGGCAGAAGTCGAAAAAGCACAGCTTGAAGCACGTCTTATGGCGCAGCGCATTAAAGCGATGGTTGATTCAGGTTATGAAGTGTATGATCGTAAAACGGATAGTATGCGCCCTGTACAATACCGTGACTTCGTTATTTTGCTTCGCTCCATGCCGTGGGCACCGCAAATTATGGAAGAGTTAAAATTGCAAGGAATTCCAGTATACGCTGACCTTGCCACTGGTTACTTTGAAGCGACAGAAGTAAATATTATGATGAACGTATTCCGCGTGATTGATAATCCGATGCAAGATATTCCGCTTGCAGCAGTACTTCGTTCTCCAATCGTTGGATTAAATGATGAAGAACTTGCAACGCTTCGTGCTCACGGGAAGAAAGGCTCGTTTTATGAAGTGATGAGCTCATTCTTAAAAGGAGCACCGCTTGAAGAAGAAAAAGAACTACATGATAAATTAGAGTGGTTCTATAACTTACTACAAGGATGGCGTGAATTTGCGCGCCAACAGTCACTTTCTGATTTAATTTGGAAAGTGTACGGTGAGACAGGTTATTACGACTTTGTCGGTGGTTTACCAGCTGGAAAGCAAAGACAAGCAAACTTGCGCGTACTATATGACCGCGCAAGACAATATGAAGCAACGTCGTTTAGAGGATTATTCCGCTTCTTACGCTTTATTGAGCGTATTTTAGAACGCGGTGACGATATGGGTACGGCGAGAGCTTTAGGTGAACAAGAAGATGTCGTTCGCATTATGACAATTCATAAAAGTAAAGGACTTGAGTTCCCAGTCGTATTTGTCGCTGGACTTGGTCGTCGTTTTAATACGCAAGATTTAATGAAACGTTTCTTACTGCATAAAGACTTCGGTTTCGGTTCACAATTTATCGATCCTCGTAAACGAATTAAATATACGACATTATCGCAACTTGCGATTAAGCGTAAAATGAAAATGGAATTAATTGCGGAAGAAATGCGCGTATTATACGTAGCGTTAACACGTGCGAAAGAGAAGTTAATTTTAATTGGAACAGTTAAGGATGCAAATAAAGAAATGGAAAAATGGCTTGATGCGAGGGAGCATAGTGAATGGTTATTACCAGACCATATACGTGCCGGAGCATCTTGTTATTTAGACTGGATTGCACCTTCCTTATATAGACATCGTGATAGTGAAATGCTTCTTGAATTAGGACAAGGAAGTATTCCAGGTGAAATTTATGACTACGACACGAGCTGGAAAGTAGAAGTTGTTGACGGTAACACGTTACTCGCGCCAGAACCGGTTCAAGAAGAGAAACAAGAATTGTTAGAAGCACTTCGTGAGAAAAAGGCCGTTCCCCTGCAAAGTGAACGGAAAGAAGAGGTGTACGATAGATTAATGTGGAAGTACGGATATGAGGAAGCGACATCTCATCGTGCGAAGCAATCTGTTACAGAAATAAAGAGAAATTATCAATCTGAAGAAGGTAGCGATAATGCCTTTATTAAAAAATTACGTGCACCAATTCAAACACGTCCTCGTTTTATGGAGAAAAAGGGATTAACATATGCAGAGCGCGGAACAGCAGTACATGCCGTTATGCAGCATGTTGATTTGAAGAAGCCGATTACAGAAGAAGTGATTCGGGAGCAAATTGCTGGAATGGTAAATAAAGAATTATTAACATTCGAGCAGGCGGAAGAAATTGCGATTGAAAAAGTAATTTCATTCTTTGATAGTGACCTAGGTAAAAGGGTATTAGCGGCGAAAAGTGTTGAGCGTGAAGTACCATTTACGATGATGCTTGCAGCAGAAGAAGCATATCAAGATTGGCAAGGGGAGAGCGGGGAATCCATTCTTGTCCAAGGGGTTATTGACTGCATGATCGAAGAGGAAGACGGTATTACGTTAATCGACTTTAAAACGGATACGATTGCAGGAAAATTCCCAGGTGGATTTGATCAAGCGAAACCAATTTTAGAAGAGCGATATAAAGTACAACTTTCGTTATATGCAAAAGCGCTCGAGAAAAGCTTACAACACCCTGTGAAAGAGAAATGTTTATACTTCTTTGATGGCAACCATGTTGTAAAAATTGAAGAATAGAGGGACTTGAAAATGAAAACGGAAAAAACGTTAAGAACGTGTGAAAAAGGACATGAATATTATAAAAGTAGCGATTGTCCAACTTGCCCAGCTTGTGAGAAAGAAAAGAAACCTAAAACAGGGTTTCTTTCACTTCTTTCATCACCAGCACGAAACGCGCTAGAGCATCATGGAATTCAAACGATAGAAGAACTCTCAAAGTATAGTGAAAAAGAAATTTTAAAACTGCATGGTATGGGACCTACGTCTATGCCAAAGCTTAGAAAGGCTTTGGAGGAGAGCGGGTTATCATTTAAATAAAAAAAAAGTAGGAGATATTCTCCTACTTTTTTTTACGCTGTTCCAATCTGATCTTGATCGGCCACATCAGAATCAAACGTATTTGTTGCACTAACACCGTTAAACGTATTCACGACAAATCCAACATTGGAAGCTCCGGATCCGTTATACGCTTTCGTATTCTCTTTCGGAGACACATTATAAAAATCCCCTAAATTGAAAGAACCATTACTGTTTTGCACGACGAGATTTCCAACAACAGAAGGCATACCATCCACCTACTTTACTAAACTTTGTAATTACTATATGAATTATTGTGCGGAAGGTTCATCTGTAATATATTGGCGAATTTGCATAATACGAGAGTTATTAAAAACATAATCAACATTTCCAATTTGAAATCCACCAGAGTTTAAAAGTGTGCGTAATTCAACGTTATTCACTTCAATAAAAGGACACTCATTTATAATGTTTAATTTTACATCTGTCGTTCGTTTCGGGATTGTAATGTATTCATCTGTAAAGATTTCAAATGCATCTAAGCGACCTTCGTCTTTTATATAACAAGGGAATTCCCGGTGAACGGCAAGAGCTCTACTTTTTAATTCCATTTGATTTGCATCCCCAACTTGAAATACGGCAGCAATCCCTAACGAAACAATAGAAACATTTTGGACAATAGACACGTGATGTAACATAATTTCTCAGTCTCCTTAACCTGGAGTAGGAGGGACATCTGTTACTAATGGCACAAATGGACCCTCTGTAACAGTTTCAAACGGCGTATCAAGAATAGAAGATAGAATGAGGAAATTTGCATCCCCAATTAAAAAGAGTGCGGACGACGATACACCGTTCATTTTAATCTGTCCGACTTTGAACTCGCGGTTTACAACGTTAAGGTTCATACATACTTACTCCTTTCGGAAATTGCCCGGTATGTGTTGAATAAAAGAGAGGAAGGCTTTGTCGATATCATGTTTCATAGCTTGAATAATGATATCTCGTAAATAATCTGGATCTGTTGAAATCCCTTCATGTGATTGTGCTTGTGATAAATAATAAGGAAGTCTATGCTCCATCTGTTTCTTTATGTCGTCAACCATCATTTGTCGATACATTTCATCGAGCGGCGTTCTCTCTTCTTGTTCAAAATGGAGAATTCGATTATATGCTTCTTCATCTAAGTAACGATGCATTTCCTGAAGGATACCTTGGTAAAAGTCTGGGTTTGTATCTGTTTCAGGATTGACCTTCAAAGTTTCCGTGTCAACTTGAAAATCCTCAATTTGTTGTCCTTTTGTTGAAAATGGATTTAATCCAATATTTAAAGTGCCATTTAAATTTTCTACTTTTAATTGATCGAATTTATATTCCACTTTTCCTATAGAAGAGGAGGGGCGACTTTTTAATTCATTAAGCTCTTCTTGTAATTGACGAACTTGATCTTCTAAGTTAAGAATGGTCGCTTGTTGTGCTTGAAGAGCTTGTTGAAGTTGGTGTAAGTAAGTATATATATCTTGATTCATTTGTGAAACCTCCTTTTCAATAGGGAGGGTAAATATATTCCTACTATATATTTATGACAAGGATGTCTTAAGAAGAACTAGTTGATGGTTTGATAGAAATAATTTGTCCTTTTGCCTGTAATGGGCGAAGGGGTTCTGTAAATCCGCCAGTATTTGAGAATTTAGATAGGGCTTTAATACTTCCGGCAGTACCAATTTGGAATACAGAAGAGGTTGTAATGCTATCAATTTTAATACTGTTAATGATGATGCTTTGGTTTACATAAAAATTCAATACAATCGCCCCCTTTAAGTTGAACCAATTATCGCTTGATCAACGACATCTGAATCATTAACAGTCGTTGCGCTTTGATAATTGTAGACAGAAACGTTATCTCCAACGTTAAAAGAGCCGGCCCCCGCAAAAGCACGTGAATAACTAATAGGCCTAATCGCAAATACATCTCCAATATGAAAAATACCACTTGATCCAATATTGACGATACGAATATGTCCGACCATAGCTGGCATACAAAACACCTTTCGTTTTTAAAATTTTCTTTTCTATTATTGTATGGGCGTTTTCAATAAAATGTGTGTTTTTTTGAAATAAAAGAAACACACACGTTATTGCGTGTGCGTATCGAGTGTTTGGTTAGGGTGAACATCCGTATGTACATGCCAAATTACATTTAAGAGCCTGTCCAGTTCTTGGCTACAATCCACTGTTTTTTGAGAAGTCATTCCGTAGCGTTCAGCAAAATAAATCATTTTTTCACGTTTTTTTTCAATCGCTTGCTCAAACATTGAAATCGGCTCCATCTCTAAATGAAATTTTTTGTATATATGTAGTACATATTATACAAAAACTTCATAAAAAAGAAATGCATTCGCTAAAAAAAGTAAAATTTCTACATTTTATGCCAAATGATAAAGAAGTAACGAATAGGGTATGAGAAGAATATTGTAAAAATTAGCGTGTATGAGAAGGTTTTTTTCTTACGGATGCGAATACAATTAAAAGGTATGAGTTTTAGGATGGAGAGTGGAAATATTGCGTTTGGTAACGGCGAAAAAAGAAGAAAAGGTATTTGTAGGTATTGTGGATGAAGAGGAAGAAAAGGTATTGCACTTAAGAGAAGCGCAAAGGCAAAAGGGAGAAAAGGTTACAATCCCCATTACAATGTTAGAGTGTATTGAAAGAGGAACCGAATGTTTTGAAAAAATATGTGATATTGTAAATTGGGCGAAGGAAAATGAAGGGGCGGCGTATTATCCGTTAACTGAGGTGAAAATATTAGCACCGATTCCAAGGCCGAGAAAGAATATTTTGTGCGTTGGAAAAAACTATCGTGAACATGCGATAGAAATGGGCGGAGTAGAGTCAATTCCAGAAAATATAATGATCTTTACGAAAGCGCCAACGACAGTTATTGGAATGGATGAAAAAATTAATAGTCATCCCCACGCAACGAATGAATTAGACTATGAAGGAGAACTAGCTATTGTCATTGGTAAGCGAGGGAAACAAATAAAAAAAGAAAAAGCGCTTGAGCATGTTTTTGGTTATACCATTATAAATGATATAACTGCTCGTGACATTCAAAGGAAGCATAAACAATTTTTCCTTGGAAAAAGTTTCGATACATTTTGTCCGATGGGACCGTATTTAATTCATAAATCGATGATTAGTGCGCCAAATGCGTTACACATTGAAACGATAGTAAATGGGGAAGTAAGGCAAACTTCAAATACAAATAAAATGATTTTTTCAATAGAAGAAATCATTTCAACGATAAGTAAAGGAATGACGTTAGAACCAGGAGATATTATCGCAACAGGAACGCCAGCTGGTGTTGGCAAAGGTTTCACGCCACCGAAGTTTTTGCATGCGGGTGATGAAGTGGTCGTTACAGTAGAAGGAATTGGTACTTTGCGAAATGTAGTGAAGTGAAGAAAAGAGCTATCTTATGAAAAGATAGCTCTTTTCTATGGTCTTGGGTGATAGAGGTAATCGATAACGGAAAAAGTGTAAAGACCAATGACTGCAAGTGTACAAATGCCAAATAGTATAACCGTAAGTACGCTTTTTTCTCGTCCAAAACCAATAATAGTAAGAATAACAGTAGTCCAAAATGATGCTTTCAGTAGTGTGAATGTAGTGGGAGTTGAGTAGTGACTAAGCAATGTTACAGAAAGTAGGAAGCCAAAGAATGTAACGAAAAGAAAAGATGTAGCTAAATAGTTAATATGTTTGCCATATCTTAATAACATATCGCACCTCCTTTGTGATTTTAAAATACAGAAAATTACAATTTAATTTTAGTATAAATCAATATAAAAAGAAAGAGGTTGTCCTAACGTGTAGAACAACCTCTCTATTATTACGATAATACAGCTTTAATTTTTTGGAATGCCCACTCTAAATCTTCTTCAGAGATTACTAGAGGTGGTGCGATACGAATTACATTTTCGTGTGTTTCTTTACATAACAGTCCAGCTGCTTTTAGTTGTTCACAGTAAGGACGAGCTGGTTCGTTTAATTCGATACCGATAAATAAACCTTTACCGCGAACTTCAGTGATCATTGGGTTATCAATCTCTTTTAATTGTCCAACTAATTTTTCACCTAATTGAAGAGAACGCTCTGTTAATTTTTCTTCTTCTAACACTTCAAGAGCTGCGATAGAAACAGCACATGCAAGTGGGTTACCACCGAATGTAGAACCGTGAGAACCTGGCTCGAATACACCTAAAATGTCGCGGTTTGCTGCTACGCAAGAGATTGGGAATACGCCGCCGCCAAGTGCTTTACCAAGTATGTACATGTCAGGAGTTACACCATCCCAGTCACAAGCAAATACTTTACCAGTACGGCCTAAGCCAGTTTGGATTTCATCTGCTACAAATAAAACGTTTTCTTTTTTACATACTTCAAGAGCTTCTTTTAAGAAACCAGCTGGTGGGATGTTAATCCCTGCTTCACCTTGGATGGGCTCTAAAATGAATGCAGCTGTGTTTGGTGTAATAGCAGCTTTTAATGCTTCTAAATCACCGTAAGGAATTACAACGATACCAGGAAGCATTGGACCGAATCCACGCTTGTACTCTTCGTTTGAAGACATAGAAACAGCACCCATCGTACGTCCGTGGAAGTTATCTTCACAAACGATAATTTCAGCACGGTTTGCTTCTACCTTCTTCACATCATAAGCCCATCGGCGAGCTGTTTTAATTGCAGTTTCAACAGCTTCTGCACCTGTATTCATTGGAAGTACCATTTCTTTATTAGTTAGTTTCGCAACTTTTTCGTACCAAGGACCTAATTGATCGCTATGGAAAGCACGAGAAGTTAACGTAACACGATTAGCTTGGTCAATTAAAGCGTTAATAATTTTTGGGTGACGATGACCTTGGTTTACTGCAGAATATGCACTTAATAAGTCCATATAGCGGTTTCCTTCAGGATCTTCTACCCAAACGCCTTCTGCTTTAGAAATAACGATTGGAAGTGGGTGATAGTTATTTGCCCCGTATGTGTCTGTAAGTTCGATAATATCCTTAGTTTGAATCATGATTGTTCCCCCTTTTGTTATTACAAGAAGTTTGTAAATACTCTAAATATTATATCATTTAAATGTAAAAAAGCGAAACATTTCCTGAAAATAAATGAACATGTTATCATATAGAGTGAAAAAGTGTGAAAAGAGGAGGTAAGGGATACGATGGTACATATGCATATTACAGCATGGGCGTTAGGTTTAATTTTATTTTTCGTTGCGTATTCACTTTATTCAGCAGGAAGAAAAGGGAAAGGTGTACATATGGGGCTTCGCCTAATGTATATCTTAATTATTGTGTCAGGCTTCATGTTGTACATGAGTATTGTGAAGACAGCAACAGGTAGCATGCACATGTGGTACGGCATGAAAATGTTAGCTGGTATTTTAGTTATCGGCGGAATGGAAATGGTTCTTGTAAAAATGAGCAAAAACAAACCAACAGGGGCGGTTTGGGGCTTATTTATTGTTTCGCTTGTCGCGGTAATTTATCTTGGATTGAAATTACCAATTAACTGGTACGTGTTCAAATAAAAATAAAACCACCTTATAATCTCAAAAACTTGGGAGATAAGGTGGTTTTTTATTTTATGTCGCATCAATATGAAACTCTTCTCCGTTTACTTTCGTAAAACGAAACATATTTTTATTTGACGCAGCGTGACGAACAAAATGGTGCTGCAATGTACAAATCATCTCTTCGTTATCAAACAAAAGAATATTTACTCCTTCGCATGCTTCTTCTTTCGGCAAGAAAGATAAATAATTATGACAATACATGCAATCATATAAAGAGTAATGAAGTGATTGCAATGCCTCTGTTAATAAGGCAAAGACAGAGTCAGGTAACTCCTCAAGCCATTCCGTATAACTAAGAAGTAATTTTTTTCGAATTCGTATCATTTCCCCGTTTTGCAGGTGGTGCTGTTCGTTGGCGATTTGTAATATATCTTGTTCATAGAAACGAGCTGGTAGCCAGTTGTTGTTATATAAAATTTCAAAGCCATCACCGGCAATATCTTCTAATAAAAATGCTTCCTCATTTTCATCATCAAAGAATACCCATTCATTGTTTATATATTCTACATTACCGACTGTATGAGCGCGGGGCTGGTTATATAAAATATGTTTACGTTGTATCATACACGATTTCTCCTTTATGAAAAGTAGTTATTTCTGTTATAGACAGTTCGTGCATTCTTTATAACTAGACACATCCGGACATAGGCGGGCATACAATAAAACACGTTTTACTGAGTGAAAATGCTATTCCATATGTGGATAGTAGGTTATCGTCAAGTTTGTCATTTTTTTTGATCCGCACTTTTAGAGTGGGGTTACTGTACGTTCAAGAAAAGAAATAAGATGGAAGGATGATTTATATGTGCGGGATTACAGGATGGGTGGATTATAAACGCTCATTAGAAGGAGAACGGGACATCGTTACGAAGATGGCTGAGACGTTAGCGAAGCGTGGCCCAGATGATAATAAAGTTTGGATTAAAGGCAATGTCGCATTTGGGCATAAACGGTTAATCGTTGTTGATCCTGAAGGTGGTAAACAGCCGATGACTTGTTTAAAAGATGAAGCAAATTATGCAATTTGCTATAACGGCGAACTTTATAACACGGAAGATATTCGAAAGGAACTATTAAGAAGAGGATATACGTTCAAAGGTCACTCTGATACGGAAGTATTGTTAGCTTCTTATATCGAATGGAAAGAAGAATGTGTCGATCATTTAAACGGTATATATGCGTTTGCTGTATGGGATGAACAGAAAGAACAAGTGTTTATTGCGCGTGATCGATTAGGGGTAAAACCACTATTTTATAAATATGACAGTGGGCGATTACTATTTGGTTCAGAGTTAAAAGCGATATTGGTGCATCCAGATGTGAAGGCGGAAGTGACGTTAGAAGGATTATCTGAAATATTCGGCCTTGGACCATCTAGAACGCCTGGTCACGGTATATATGCTGGTATAAAAGAATTACGTCCAGGTCATGCGATGACATTTTCAAAGAACGGTTTATGCATATGGAGATATTGGAATGTAGAAAGTAAAAAGCATGAAGATTCCTTTGAAGAAACAGTAGAAAAAACACGCTTTTTATTACAAGATTCGATTACAAGGCAGCTCGTTTCTGATGTACCATTATGCACTTTTTTATCAGGCGGTGTAGATTCAAGCGCTATAACAGCAATTGCTGCGAAAGAATACGAAAGATTGGGAAAAGGTCAATTACACACGTATTCGGTTGATTACGAAGATAATGACAAATACTTTAAAGCAAATGCGTTTCAGCCAAATTCAGATGCACCATTTATTCATTTGATGACGGAGACGTTTCAAACGATCCATCATCGCTGCGTCATTTCAAATGAACAATTAGCGCAGTATTTAACAGAAGCAGTACTCGTTCGTGATTTGCCTGGTATGGCAGATATCGATTCGTCATTATTATGGTTTTGCCGCGAAATTAAACAAGATTTTGTCGTCGGTTTATCTGGGGAATGTGCAGATGAAATATTTGGTGGTTATCCGTGGTTTTATAGAGAAGATGATTTACAATCGAGCGCATTTCCGTGGATGCGTTCTACAGAAGCGCGTGAACAATTGCTAAAGAAAGAATGGAGAAATAAATTAAATTTACAACAATATGTACAGCGGCGCTATGAAGAGTCCATTCAAGAAGTTCCTATTTTAGAGGGAGAAAGCCCAGTTGAAGCAAAGAGACGACAATTATTTTATTTAAATATGGTATGGTTTATGACAACATTATTAGACAGAAAAGACCGTATGAGTATGGGGGCGAGCTTAGAAGTACGCGTTCCATTTGCAGATCATCGTCTTGTCGAATATGCGTGGAATATTCCTTGGGAAATGAAAATGTATAAAAACCGCGAAAAAGGTCTATTGCGTAAAGCGTTAGAAGGGTTACTTCCAAATGAGATATTATATAGAAAGAAGAGCCCGTATCCAAAAACACATAATCCGCACTATACGAAAGCAGTAACAGTATGGATACAAGATTTATTAACAGATAAAGGCTCGATTTTACACGAGCTATTTGATAAAGAACAGCTGAGTGGATTAATTGAGTCAGGCGGCAGTGCATTCCAAACGCCATGGTATGGTCAATTAATGACTGGGCCACAACTTTTAGCTCATTTAGCACAAATTCACGTTTGGTTTAAAGAATATGGAGTAAATATTAAAGAATAGGAGAAAAGCGACTTACTTTATAAGTAAGTCGCTTTTTATTAAATAAATTGTCATATAAAATTCAAAATCATATTAGAAAAAATACTTATTTAGAATAATTATCTTTACGGACTTATTATTAGTTGTTATAATTGGAAACAAATGTTCTTGAAAAAGATTCTCATTTATCCCGCTTTAATGGGCAGTAAGACCCCCACCTCAAAATTCAGCGAAAGAAAAGAATTTAGGTGGGGGATCAACTGCCCATAAAAGTCCGATTGGTTCAACTAATAATCAGTGGGGGATGAAGAACATCCCCACTGATTAAAGTTTCACTTTATAAAATTGAGGTGTTATATAGATGAAAAAGAAAAAAATGGGTTTACTCGTAATGGCGTATGGAACGCCGGATTCATTAGATGAAGTAGAGGCATATTATACACATATTCGTCATGGGCGTAAGCCATCCGAAGAAGCGCTCCAAGATTTAATTGGGCGCTATAAAGCAATTGGCGGAATTTCACCGCTTGCAAAAATTACGAAAGAGCAAGCGCATAAATTAACAGACTCAATGAATAATATGTTTACAGAGTATGAATTTAATTGTTACTTAGGCTTAAAACATACTGCTCCGTTTATAGAAGATGCAGTAGAAGAGATGAAGTGCGATGGAATTGAGCAAGCGATTAGTATCGTATTAGCGCCGCATTATTCTACCTTTAGCATTAAGGCATATAACGAGCGTGCAATTCGTCTTTCGGAGGAAATAGGTGGTCCTGTTATTGAACCAATTAAACAATGGTATGATGAACCGAAATTTATTTCGTATTGGGCAGATCAAATAAAAGAAACATTTACAAAAATTGAAGATAAAGAGAAAGCGGTCGTAATTTTTTCAGCGCATAGTTTACCAGAAAAAATTATTGCAGTAGGTGATCCTTATGTGGAGCAATTGCAGCATACAGCGGATTTAATCGCAGCAGCTGCAAACATCCAAAACTATACAATTGGTTGGCAAAGTGCCGGAAATACACCTGATCCATGGATTGGACCGGATGTGCAAGATTTAACGAGAGATTTATTTGAAGAGCATAGATATAAATCTTTCATATATTGCCCAGTTGGTTTTGTGGCAGAGCATTTAGAAGTTTTATATGACAACGATTACGAGTGTAAAGTTGTGACGGATGAATTAAATGCTGCGTATTTTAGACCAAATATGCCGAATGCACAATCTACATTTATTGAATGTTTAGCTACAATTGTTTCCAGAAAAATGAAAGAAATAGTTGACAAAGAACTAATTTTGAATAATAATTAATTTATAATAATTTTAAATAAATAATAATTACTATGAAAGAAAGAGGAGGATCCCCCTAGATGAATCCAAATAATCGCTTAACAACAAACCAAGGTGCTCCGGTCGGAGATAACCAAAATTCTCGTACAGCTGGTCGCCGTGGACCAGTATTATTAGAAGACTATCATTTAGTAGAAAAACTAGCTCACTTTGATCGTGAACGTATTCCAGAGCGTGTTGTGCATGCACGTGGTGCAGGTGCTCACGGTGTATTCGTAACGAAAAACAGCATGAAGAAATATACGAAAGCAGCATTTTTACAAAATGAAGGAACTGAAACACCTGTGTTTGTTCGTTTTTCAACGGTTATTCATGGTCAAGGTTCTCCTGAAACAGCACGTGATCCACGCGGTTTCGCTGTTAAATTTTATACAGAAGAAGGAAATTACGATATTGTAGGTAACCATTTACCAGTCTTCTTCATTCGTGATGCAATTAAATTCCCTGATATGGTGCATTCTTTAAAACCAGCACCTGATACAAATATTCAAACACCAGATCGTTACTGGGATTTCATGACGTTAAGTCCAGAATCTACACATATGATGACATGGGTATTTTCTGATTACGGTACACCAGCAAGCTATCGTGAAATGGAAGGTTTCGGTGTACATTCATTCAAATGGATTAATGCAGAAGGTAAAATCGTCTACATTAAATATCACTGGAAACCACAGCAAGGTGTACGTAACTTAAGTGCAAAAGAAGTGCAAGAAGTACAAGGAAAAGACTTCAACCATGCAACTCGTGACTTATTCGATGCAATCGAAAAAGGAAATTATCCGAAGTGGGATTTACACGTACAAGTGATGCAACTAGAAGAAACGGATTCTTTAGATTTTGATCCGTTAGATCCAACGAAAGTTTGGCCAGAAGATCGTTTTCCATTAATAGAAGTAGGGACAATGACGTTAAATCGTAACCCGAAAAACTTCTTTGCTGAAGTAGAACAAGTGGCGTTCTCTCCAAGTGCAACTGTAAATGGTATTGAACCATCTGAAGATAAATTATTACAAGGTCGTTTATTCTCTTATCCAGATACACAGCGTTACCGCCTTGGTGCAAACTACTTACAAATTCCTGTAAACTGCCCATACGCAGCTGTTCATAACCAACAACGTGATGGTGCGATGCAAGTGGGTCAAAACCCATCTACAATTAACTACGAACCGAGCCGTCATGCTGAAAATCCAGTTGAAGACCCAGCTTACCGAGATTCAACTATGAAAGTAGAAGGCTACGTATCTCGTGAAAAAATTGACAAACCAAATGATTTCAAACAAGCAGGTGAGCGTTACCGTTCATTCTCTAAAGAAGAGCAAGACAACTTAATTGCAAACTTAACAAATGACTTAAAAGACGTAAATGAACGTACGAAATTACTAGCTGTATGTAACTTCTTCCGTGCAGATCAAGAGTACGGTATGCGTTTAGCACAAGCATTAAACGTTGATATTACGCAATATGTAGGAAATGCTCCGAAATAAATTGGAAAAGACGACTGTTATGAAACGGTCGTCTTTTTTTGTTTATGTAAAGTTACGCGCGGGTATTCTTCAGTTTCGTTATGTCGGAATTTGTTGGTAAATCGATATATCGTGTCGAAACGTCGATATATTGAAATAATCGCTGATATATTTGAAAAATCGTCGATATATCCGAAGAATCGCTGATATATCAGCTAGAATACTAGGTGGGGTATACGATGCCGACAACTACAATAAAAAGAGATGCAATCTACTATCAATAGATTGCATCTCTTTTTTTAGTTCACTCGCTCAGTATACTCATAAGCTTTCTCCCCATGCATTGAAATATCAAGTCCCATATGTTCCTCGTGCTCATCTACCCGGACAGGGAGGAAGAAGTTAATTGCTTTAATAATCGCGTACGTCATTATAATTGTGAATGCATATGTTGCGCCGATTGCTACAAGTTGTTTCAATAGTAACGCGGCGTTTCCGTAAAATAATCCGTTAGCGCCATCGCCGTTTACTGCAGTAGTTGCAAATAGTCCTGTCGCAATACCGCCCCAAGTTCCGCCGATGCCGTGACATCCGAATGCATCGAGTGTATCGTCGTATCCGAATTTTGTTTTTAAGAAAAAGACTGCTCCGAAGCATAATACGCCGCCAATTGCTCCGATAAGAAGAGCTGAGAAAGGTGTAACGAACCCGCAAGCTGGTGTAATAGCGACTAAACCGGAAACAACGCCGCAAGCAGCTCCCATCGCGGTCGGTTTTGATTGGAAGAACCACTCTGAAAGCATCCAAGTTAATGCGGAGGCAGCGGCAGCTATATTTGTATTAATAAATGCAGTTAAAGCTACATCATTTAAAGATAATGCGCTTCCGACGTTAAAACCGAACCAGCCGAACCATAGTAGCCCAGCGCCTAACATCGTAAATGGTAAATGATGAGGAGACGAACCGTTTATGTTTTTGCGTTTTCCAAGGAAAATAGCTAATACAAGGCCAGCCACGCCAGATGTAATATGAACGACATTACCGCCAGCGAAGTCTAAGGCGCCAAGTTCTCTTAGCCATCCGCCAACGCCCCATACCCAATGAGCGACAGGATTGTAAACGATTGTTGTCCATAGAAGGATGAAAATAAGGAAAGCTGAAAATCGCATTCTTTCGGCAAATGCTCCTGAAATTAAAGCGGGAGTTAAAATAGCGAACATAAGTTGAAACATCATAAATAAATTGTGAGGAATAGTAGATGAGTAGTCTGGATTTGGTGCGTAGCTAACTCCGTTTAAACCGAACCAATCGAATGTGCCGATAAGTCCGTGCCAATCTGGTCCGAATGATAAAGAATAACCAATTACAATCCATTGAATCGAAACGATAGCCATTGCGCTATAACTATGCATTGTCGTACTGAGTACGTTTTTACTGCGAACCATACCTCCATAAAAAAGTGCTAATCCTGGTGTCATTAACATGACCATTACTGTCGTTACAAACATAAAAACTGTATCTCCTGTATTCATTCTCTCTCCTCCTATAATGTTAGAAAAAATAACATCAATTTGTTATGTTTCATATCATATTCGAAATAAAAAGAAAAATCAACTAAAAATTCAGAAAATTTTATATGTAATGTTAGAAAACCTAACATGTATTAATTTGATAAGAATGAAATCAACGTATGCGATTCGTTTGGATAATTGGTATAATATTCTTACAATTAAAATACATGGGGGATGCGTGTGGGGAAAATACATACTAGGAAACTATTCATTTGTTTTTGTTTAGCTGTCGTTTTGTTTGTACCAATACATACATTTGCAGACGAAAAAAGAGAGTGGCGAGACGAAGTTATATATTCCATTATGATTGATCGTTTTAATAATGGGGAACCGAAAAATGACAAACAGTTAGAAGTTGACAATTTAGAAGGATATCAGGGCGGAGATATAAGAGGTATTATAAAAAGACTGGATTACATAAAAAAAATGGGATTTACTACTGTTATGCTTTCGCCGCTTTTTGAAAGTGTAAAATACGATGGGTTAGACGTGCGCAAATTTCAGAAGGTAAATGAACATTTCGGAACAGAAAATGATGTGAAAGAACTTGTGCAAGAAGCTCATGCAAAAGGAATGAAAGTTGTATTTCAATTTCCGCTTGGAGAAAACGAACAACAAGTAATCGACTCGATGAAATGGTGGATCAAAGAAGTTGATTTAGATGCAAGTTATGTAATACATAGTGAAAAAAAGTCGCCTGCTTTTTGGGATGATGTGCAAAAAGATATGCAAGTGATAAAGAAAGATTTTCGAGTTATGACAAAAGAAGATAGTGAATACAACGAAAAAATAGTAGATGCGTTTTCCAAAGCGGACGTATCGGTGAAACCTTTATATGATGTAAGTAAAAAAGACGGAGCAGCCGCTACATTTTTAGATAATCAAGATACAAAAAGATTTGCTCGTATTGCAAAAGAGAATATGAATTATCCACCATCTCGTTTGAAGCTGGCTCTTACATATTTATTAACAACACCAGGTATTCCGAATTTTTATTACGGAACTGAAATTGCATTGGATGGAGGAGGTACGCCAGATAATAGACGATTAATGGACTTCAAATCAGATGAAAAGTTTATGCAACACATAACGAAACTCGGTGAGCTTAGACAAGCGAGGCCATCTTTACGCCGCGGTACGTTTGAGCTTCTATACGATAAAGATGGAATGAGTGTACTAAAGAGAAAGTATAAAGATGAAGTGACAGTAGTAGCGATTAATAATACGAAAGAAACACAAAAAGTTGCTTTACCTGCAAGTGCGATTGGTGAAAAACAAGAGCTAAGGGGATTGTTAGAAGATGAAATTATAAGAGAAGAAAACGGAAAATTTTATCTCGTTTTAAAGCGTGAGGAATCGAATGTGTATAAAGTTAACGGGGAAACAGGTGTGAATTGGCTATTTATTTCTTTAATCGTCGGTGTGAACGTATTGTTTATTGCTTTTTTAATTGTGGTTAAAAAGAGGCGGAAATAAGGGGATATTCTCTTTTGTGTTCAATTAAAAGTGCGTGATGAGGTGAGATGTTTAAGTCTTCTTATCGTATTCGTAATTCTGTATTTTGGGGATAACAGTGACGATGGGAAATTTGTTTGGTGGGACAGGCTAAGGAGAAAACTTTCTCTCTAGTCTGTTTTTCTTTGAAGTAAGACTCTCACCTCGAAATGCAACTGAACAAAGAGGTAAAAAAATCGATAGAAGCAACAATAATTGAAAATATACTAATTTTACATTACATTAAAGGGTAAAAAGTATTTTGTTACTCATTGAGGGCTATATTTGAGGAGGAAAAATGGAATTTTACGATTTGGGTATTACCATTAAAGAACTTAGAATGAAAAAGAATATATCACAATCTGAATTGTGTCATGGAATATGTTCGCAAAGTCAAATTAGCAAAATAGAAAAAGGTATGATTTATCCATCTAGCGTATTGTTATATCAATTATCTGAAAGACTTGGTATTGATCCAAATCATATTTTCGCACTAACTCAAAACAAAAAACTAAAATATGTAGAAAATGTAAAATGTGTAATGAGAGATTGTACAAAACAAAAACAATATAATGAACTTTATGAAATAGTGAAACAAGAGAAAACCGAAAATAATTTCCAGTTAAAAGAAGATAAACAATTTCTAATATGGCATGAAGCGATTGCTATATTTTATGTGAATAAATCAATAAAAACTGCTTTAAATCTTTTAAATAATGCACTAAAACTAACTGTAACGAATGGTGATTTTTTATCGGAAAGAGAAATAGATATTATGCAGTCGATGGCTATATTTCATTGGGCAAATAAAGAATATGAAAAGAGTATTACTATATTAAGAAGATGTTTAACTAATTTTAATAAGTTAGATTTCCCTAGAGATAAAGAGGTTAAATTAAAAATCATTTTTAATTTAGGGAAAATGTTAGGTCATGCAAATCAACATGAAGAGGCAATAAAATACAATGATATGGGTATTAAATTAGCTATTAATCTAAATACTTTATATTTATTAGGCGAATTATACTATGGGAAAGCTTGGAACATGCTAAAGCTGAAACAATGTAATGAAGAAGATGTAGCTGATAATATGAAAAAAGCATTATTTATCTTTGAACTAACAGAAAAAGAAGATCTGATAAAAATAGTTAAAGAAAAATATTTTGAACAACAAAATAAAAAAATCACTCATAATTTCTGATGAACATCTTATTATTCTCTATAAAAAAAGCACCTTATGGTGTCTTTTTTATGACTTATATCATCGATTATTACAGTTCGTAGGTTTCTTATACCAAGCTTTGTTGATGTATTTACAATTCGCAGGTGTTGAAGTTTTAGATGTATCCCCAGGTGTAGTTATATTATTAGAACACCCTGCAATATATAGACAGAATGTAGTTAATAAAAAACATAGTATTAATTTCTTCAAATAACCACTTCTAACTCTTTTTAATTAACATTTTTCATAAAATAAATTCCTTACTAATTTTACATTACAGGAAAGGGTGGAAAATATTCATATACTCATAATTTGTTACATTTGATTGGGGAAGGAGGTTTTTGTTCCGATTTTTAAAAGGGTCTTCTTCATTTATGCATAAAATTTATCCGATTGCCCGTAAGCTTAGACTTTTACCCGCTAAAAAGAAAAACATCCTCTACATAGAGGATGTTTTTCTTTTTAGCGGTAGTTAATAAATTGTACGTCAATCGGTAAGTCAGCGCTACGAACTGCTGCGATAACTGCTTGTAAGTCATCACGGCTTTTCGCTGTAACACGTACTTGATCATCTTGTACTTGTGTTTTTACTTTTAATTTCATTTCTTTAATGATATTGTTAATTTTTTTTGCGTTATCTTTATCGATACCTTGTTGAAGTGTTGCGCGTTGGCGAACAGTGTTACCAGCCGCCGCTTCAACTTTTCCGTAATCTAAGTTCTTAATTGGAACGTTACGTTTTACGAGTTTAGAAATAAGAACGTCTTTTACTTGCTCTAATTTGAACTCATCGTCAGAAGTTAAAACAAGTACTTCTTTCTCAAGTTTAATATCACTTTTACTTCCTTTAAAGTCATATCGGTTTTGGATTTCTTTTAATGCAGTGTTAATTGCGTTTGTTACTTCAGGTAATTCTACTTTCGAAACGATGTCAAAAGAACTATCTTTTGCCATAGTTAGCACCTCCAAATAAATTTCTACTCTTTTTATGTACTGTACATACTAAAGTATAGCTGAAAACGAGCTTAGACTTAAGTGTTTTCATACTTATAATGATGTAACCTCATTTTATTATAGTGAATTTTGGGCAGTTGGACAAATAAAGAGAAAATCGTGTTATAATTAACTTTTGTTTGGAATGATAAAAATATAAAAAGTTAAAAAGTTCATTTTATATATATAGAAGGGAATTAAAAAAATATGTATTTACAAATAGGATCGATTGAACAGGTAACTGTTTTACGCGAAACGGAAATCGGATATATGGTTGGGAATGAAGAAGAAGAAATTTTCTTACATAAAAATGAAGTAGCTGGAGAAATTGAAGAAGGCGATACGATTGACGTATTCTTATACCTTGATCACCAAAATCGTATTTCAGCAACAATGAAGGAGCCAATTATTACAACGTATGATTGGAACTGGGTAAAGGTTGTAGAAGTTATTCCGAGTTTAGGTGTGTTTGTTGATATTGGTGTATCAAAAGATATACTAATTCCAGCTGATGAATTCCCAATTTATATGCCAGTATGGCCAGAAGTTGGAGACGAATTATATTGTACGTTAAAATTAACAAATCGTGATCGTTTAATTGCTCTTCCAGCAAGAGATAGTGATATGCAAGAAATCGTTGTAGATGCGACACCATCTATGCGTAATAAAAACGTAAACGGACGTGTGTATCGTTCACTTCAAGTTGGTTCGTTCGTATTAACAGATGAGCATTTCCGTGCATTTTTACATCATACAGAAAGAAAAGAGCAAGTTCGCATCGGTCAACGTGTAACGGGACGAATTATTGATGTAAAAGATGACGGTACAATTAACATCTCCCTTCTTCCTCGTAAAGAAGAAGGAATGGAAGATGATGCTGCAGTGATTTATGCATATATGGAAGAACGAGGCGGAGCAATGCCGTTTTGGGATAAGAGCTATCCAGAAGACATTAAAGAACGTTTCAATATGAGTAAAGCTGCATTTAAGCGTGCACTTGGTAAGTTGATGAAAGAAGAAAAGGTTTACCAAGAAGAAGGTTGGACGTACTTTAAGAAATAAAGGAAATAAAAAGCACCACCTTATATTTTACCTATAAGGTGGTGCTTTTTTAATTCCCTTGCTCATGTACAAGAGTAAACGTATCTTTTAACTCACTATCATTTATTTTAATATTTGCTTTTTTCAATTCATCTTGCAATAGTTTTTTGCCGAATATAGGGTCAGAGATACGTTCTTCTTCTAAGTTTTTGCGAATAGAGTCTTTCACTTCATCATAGGGTTTTAATTCTTTTTTATCAGTTAATTTAATAATATGATAACCGTTTGGTGATGTAACGGGATTGCTAATTTGTCCGACCTTTAGTTTATAGGCAGCAGTTTCAAATTCAGGTGCCATTCTACCTGAATTGAAATATCCGAGGTCTCCGCCTTTTTCTTTTGATAGTAGGTCTTGTGATTCTTGTTTTGCTAGTTCTTCAAATGAAGCACCAGCATCTAATTTTTTCTTTATTTCTTTCGCTTCATTTTCGTCACTTACTAAAATATGGCTCGCTTTAATTTCTGGTTTATAGTGGTCTTTCACGTCTTTTTCTGTAATACTTTTCTTAATCGCTTCATTCATAGCAAGTTTGAACTTAATTTGATTTTTGAAATCAGCTTCATCTTTTAAACCATTGTTTTTCAATACGTTTTTAAATTGGTCTCCGTATTGATTTTTGGCTTTTTGTAATTCTTTATCTACATCATCGTCAGATACTTTATATTTTTTCGTGATAACGTCTTGCGCCATCATTTCGTACAGCATGTCTTTTCCGTAACGATCTTTCAACTGTTTTTCGAAGTCGCTCTTCGTAATGGTTGAGTCTGTTGCTGTAGCGACTGTATCTGAGTCGTTTTTTTGTCCACAAGCAGATAGCATTAATATACTTAGTAGTGCAGTAATAATGAAAATGTGTTTTCCTCTCATGCTAACACCTCATCCGAATATGTTATCGCTATTGTAGAATATAGAAGTGAACATGAAGTGAATTTTTAATGTTTTTTCCCTGTAAACTGTAAAAAAAGTACACCAACAATATTGTTGGTGTACGATGGAATCAAAGGTGATCGGTCTTTTTAGAATAGGCACGCTTACCTTGCTCTATATTCTTTTGTTCTTGCTCATTTTTTTGCGCGCGTTTTGCATTATTATCGCGTGCTTTTTTGTCGTTATCACTCGTATGTGGCATATGTATCAACTCCATTTCTAAACGTTGTACGTTTATCATTTCCTTTTTCGTAAAGACTATGTATAGCAGTGTATTCATGAATAATGAAGGTGGATTGGAAATGGATTTGAAGTTGAATTATACCGAACTTATAAAGAAGTTAATCGTTGTAATCATCGCAGGTTTGTTAAACGCGATTGGAATGAATTTATTTTTAACACCAGCGAAAGTGTACGCGAGTGGCTTTGCTGGATTGTCTCAATTGTTATCGCAAATATTAGGTGATTTTTTATCCATTCATATATCAACAGGAGTATTGTTTAGTTTGTTTAATATTCCTGTCGTTATTTTAGCGTGGAAAAAGGTTGGAAAGGCTTTTACTTTCTTTAGTTTTCTTTGCGTTATCTTTATGACTTTATTTTTAGAAATTATCCCAGTTCGGGCTGTTTCGAACGATATCATATTAAATGCGATTTTTGGCGGGCTTATTTCAGCAATCGGGGTAGGGATTGCGTTGAAGTGGGGGGCTTCTACAGGTGGTTTAGATATAATCGCCATGATTTTATCAAAGATTAAAGACAAGCCTGTCGGTACGTATTTTTTCTTCTTTAATGCACTGATTATTATCGCCGCTGGTTATGTGTATGGATGGGAAAAAGCATTATATACTTTAGTGACTTTGTATGTGTCAACGCGAATCATCGATGCAATTCATACGCGTCATGTGAAGATTACGGCATTAATCGTTACGAAGAATGGGGCGGATGTACGAAAGGCGATTCACTCACGCTTAGTGAGAGGGATTACAACTATACCAGCAACTGGTGCTTATACGAATGAAAATAAGGAAATGTTAATGATTGTTATTACCCGTTACGAACTGTACGAATTGGAGAGGGTTATTAAACAAGTGGACCCAGGTGCATTTACAAACGTACTGCAAACAGTTGGGGTGTTCGGATTGTTTCGAAAAGATTAAAGAGGACCAAAGCTGGTCCTCTTTTTTAATGTGCATTCGTAATGTTTTGCAACTGCTCTTGCATTTCACGTAGCTGAACTTTTTCAGCTGTTGAAGAGTTTGCGTAAGCAGAGTGCAAAGCGTTTTTTGCTCTATATACGAGATCTTGTTGCTCGGCGCCGCTTGAACAAGATACGGCATTTGAAACAGCATCTCTAGCTTGTTGGAATAGTAAGTTCCCCATTTAGACCCCTCCAAAAGAAGAGTTACTTCTCGCTTTTTCTGCCTCAGCTAATGTACCTCTGTACGGGAATCTTGCATCATGCTTCATAACAGCATCGGCTCCTTGTTGGATAAAACGTTTTGATTTGTTCTTTTTACCCATTCGAAAAACCCCCTTTATTTAGCTGAAAACAATCGACGCGCTAACTTACGCGTCTAATGATAGTATGAGCGTTTGGCGAGAAACTATAAGCAGGGAATTTTTAGATTACAATCCAAGAACCTCTTCTAAATATAGAGCAATACCATCTTCTTCGTTCGTTAACGTCGTATAGTTTGCGAGTGATTTTAATTCAGGGATGGCATTTCCCATTGCGATGCCGTGACCAGCAAATTCAATCATTTCAAAGTCGTTATCCTCGTCACCGAAAGCGATAATTCGTTCTTGTGGAATGTTATAATGACTAGAAATTTTTTGTAATCCGACAGCTTTATTTAATCCGCTTTTTACGATTTCAATAATCGGCCAAGGTGCACCCCATTTTCTATGGTCGATTACTTCGGCATGCATATCAGTTAAATGTTGACGAATTGCAGTAGAATGCTCGTCATGTGCGTCAATTAATAAGCAAGTTGGATGATCGTTTAAAATATTTAATAAGTCTCCTGTAAAAATGTTTGGAGAACCGAATTCGAAAATATGTTTTTTATCTTCATCAATTTCACGAACATACACATCGTCCATTACTTCAGCGTATATATTTTTTACGCCAAAATCAAAGCAAGCTCGGACAATTTCTTGCGCTGTTGCTAGCTCAAGAGGAGAGTGATGTGTGCCCCACTTTGAATCAAGAGGATGATGTACGTATGCGCCATTAAAGTTTACGATTGGTGTATTTAAACCGAGTTCTTTATAGTAATCATAACTAGCGCGGAATGGACGTCCTGTTGAAATAACAACGATATGTCCTTGTTCCTTTGCTTTTGCAATTGTATGTTTCGTTCGAGTGGAAATTATTTTGTTGTCTGTTAATAAAGTGCCGTCTAAGTCTAGTGCGATTAAATGCTGTTTGTTCATAATTTCACCTCTTATAATAATTTATTTTTGTTTCGATCTGTATTTCCGTTTTAATATGCAGAAATAAGAGGTTAAGCTGGATGAGACCACCAAAGATGGAAACTTCACTATATATCCATCTTACGTCGCAAAGTGTTGCGGTGTCTACTATTTCTCGCTGGAAATTAAGAAAAGTCAACATCTTTTTAGAAAGTTCAAACAATGTTTCTTTCATTATGGACAAATTGTGAAAAGGGTTACATTGTTCGTAGGATGAGGCTTATAATGAACATGTAATCTTCTCGTATATGTTTGACTCTCCTTTGAAACTGGCCTATAGTAGGTTGGTTTCTTTTTTTTCTACAAATAGGGAAGAAATCCCTGCTTTAAGCTTGTGTCATTCATGTATATGTACAAGAATGAAATGTAGTACTTGTTTCCTAAACATGACAGACAAGCTTTCTTTTAAAATGGATATACTAATGAGGCAAAGACGTCATGGAAGGAGAATGGAAATGGGACAAAATCGTAGGTTTCGTTCTGGACAAAAAGCGCCGAATGATGGCATTTACGTAGAAATTGGTGAAACGGGAAGTATGGTGAAAGATCCGCAAATGGTAAAACTAACTGCTGGTGAAAAGTTTCCAGATAACACAAATCATAACCGTCAGTGGACGTATAAAAGAAAACCGTAACAGAAGCCGCAATCGTTATTGCGGCTTTTTTGTCGTCATAAATTATAATTTCATTTACCGTACTTTTTTAAGTAGCATAATGAATTTTCCCTTTTTCTTTTTCAAATAATAAGTTTGAAAATACATAATCAAAATTATTGTATAAAAAAGTCAGTTGGCGTATAATCAAATCAAAGGTCAAAGAAAGTCAAACATTTGGAGGACTGTAAAGATGGACTTAAATCAAATGACAACAAAAACACAAGAGGCGATTATGAGTGCTCAATCTTTAGCGGTATCTCATCATCATCAAGAAGTAGATACTGTTCATCTCTTGTTTACATTATTAGAAGAGCAAGATGGGTTAGCAGTACGTATTTTTCAAAAAATGAACGTCGATATAGAAGCATTAAAAGAAGGCGCCGAAAATTTAATTAAGAAAAAGCCTTCCGTAACGGGGAGCGGTGCAGAAGCAGGTAAATTATATATAACAGGTGCTTTGCAACAACTGCTTGTAAGAGCAGGAAAAGAAGCAGAGAAATTGCAAGATGATTACATTTCAGTTGAACATGTATTACTTGCTTTTACTGAAGAAAAAGGCGATATAAACCAATTATTTACAAGATTTCATATTACGAAAGATAACTTATTACAGTCTTTAATGACAGTTCGGGGGAATCAAAGAGTGACTAGTCAAAATCCAGAAGCAACTTATGAAGCGTTAGAAAAATATGGTCGTGATTTAGTGGCGGAAGTAAGAGCGGGGAAAATTGACCCTGTTATCGGCCGCGATAGTGAAATTCGCCGCGTAATCCGCATTCTTTCACGTAAAACGAAAAACAACCCAGTTTTAATTGGTGAACCAGGTGTTGGTAAAACAGCAATTGTTGAAGGGTTAGCACAGCGTATTGTGAAAAAGGATGTACCTGAAGGATTAAAAGATAGAACAATCTTTGCATTAGATATGAGTGCGCTTGTAGCTGGAGCGAAATTCCGCGGTGAATTTGAAGAGCGTCTCCAAGCTGTATTAAATGAAATTAAAAAGAGTGAAGGTCGTATTTTACTATTCATTGATGAACTTCACACAATCGTCGGCGCTGGTAAAACAGAAGGCGCAATGGATGCAGGAAATATGTTAAAACCGATGCTTGCGCGTGGTGAACTGCATTGTATCGGGGCGACGACGTTAGATGAATATCGTAAATATATTGAGAAAGATCCAGCGCTAGAAAGACGTTTCCAACAAGTATTAGCAGAAGAACCAACTGTTGAAGATACAATTTCCATTTTACGTGGCTTAAAAGAGCGTTTTGAAATTTATCACGGTGTAAATATTCATGACCGTGCGATTGTAGCAGCATCAGTTTTATCAGATCGATATATTTCGGACCGTTTCTTACCGGATAAAGCAATTGATCTTGTCGATGAAGCTTGTGCAACAATTCGTACAGAAATCGATTCTATGCCGACAGAATTAGATGAAGTAACGCGCCGCATTATGCAGCTGGAGATTGAAGAAGCGGCTCTTGGAAAAGAAAAGGACTTTGGTAGCCAAGAACGTCTAAAAACGTTGCAACGTGAATTATCGGATTTAAAAGAAGTTGCAAGTGGTATGAGAGCGAAATGGGAGAAAGAAAAAGAAGATATTCACAAAGTGCGTGACTTACGTGAACATTTAGAGCGTCTGCGCCGTGAATTAGAAGAAGCAGAAGGGAATTACGATCTAAATAAAGCAGCGGAACTTCGCCACGGAAAAATTCCTGCAATTGAAAAAGAGTTAAAAGAAGCAGAAGAAATGGGCGCACATAATAAACAAGAAAATCGTTTATTACGTGAGGAAGTAAGTGAAGAAGAAATTGCTGATATTGTTTCGCGCTGGACTGGTATTCCTGTTGCAAAACTCGTTGAAGGTGAACGCGAGAAATTACTACGTTTAGAGCAAATTTTATCAGAGCGTGTCATCGGACAAGAGGAAGCAGTAAGCTTAGTATCAGACGCAGTTCTTCGTGCGCGCGCAGGTATTAAAGACCCGAACCGTCCGATTGGTTCCTTCATTTTCTTAGGACCTACTGGTGTTGGTAAAACAGAACTTGCAAAAACGTTAGCGCAGTCATTATTCGATAGTGAAGAACAAATGATTCGTATTGATATGTCTGAGTATATGGAGAAACACGCTGTGTCACGCTTAATTGGTGCGCCTCCTGGATATGTTGGATATGAAGAGGGCGGTCAATTAACAGAAGCGGTAAGACGTAAACCGTATTCCGTTATTTTATTAGACGAAATCGAAAAAGCACATCCAGAAGTATTCAATATTTTATTACAAATGTTAGATGACGGTCGCATTACAGATTCGCAAGGACGTACAGTAGACTTTAAAAACACGGTTATTATTATGACTTCAAATATTGGATCTGCTCATTTATTAGATGGATTAGGAGAAGATGGCTCCATTAAAGAAGAATCAAGAGAACTTGTAATGGGACAATTAAGAGGTCATTTCCGACCAGAGTTTTTAAACCGTGTCGACGAAATTATTTTATTCAAACCTCTTACAACGAATGAAATTAAAGGTATTGTTGATAAAATTGTAAAAGAATTACAAGGCCGTTTAGCTGACCGTCATATTACGGTAGAATTAACAGACGCAGCGAAAGAGTTTGTTGTCGAAGCTGGCTTCGATCCAATGTACGGAGCTCGTCCGTTAAAACGATATGTACAGCGTCAAGTTGAGACGAAATTAGCGAGAGAATTAATTGCAGGAACGATTACTGACAATAGTCACGTAGTTGTTGATGTAGAAAATAACGAATTAGTCGTTCATGTGAAGTAAAACAAAAAAGAGTTCGGATAAAATCCGGACTCTTTTTTTAGTGTTGTTCTACTGGCTCGTTTGGAATTGCAGCTGAAATTGCTAGTACTAATACCGCAAGAACAACTGAGAAAATAGACGCTTGGTTAAAATCGTATGTACCGCCAGTCATAGAGCCGATTACGTAGCTCATCATATGTACAAGCAAGAACGACCAAATTAATGCCCAAATGAAACGCATATTTTACACCTCTATTCGTTCAATCTGTCCTTATTGTAACACAATTGAAAAAAGAATATAGAAAAATATTTGTAGATTTTTCAACGCAAATTTGCATTCCGTTCATACATTATAAAAGAGTACTTTTATACGTTTAGAAAATAAGGCGGGGGAAAAATGAGTATTACGGAACGTTTTTTTTACTTAGAAAAAGAACCATGTGTCATTTATTTACCGGAGAAGCCAAATGGATTTTCTGTCATGCTTCTAGGTGATTACAACTACTTTATTGAGAATGGTACAAGTTTATGGACACAGCATGCGGGTAGATCTTATTTTTTACATGGCCTTATTGAGGAAGGCTATACGGTCTTTTCTTCTAATTTATACGGAAGACATTGGGGAAACGATCAATCTGTTCGTCTAGCAAAACGCCTATATGACGTTGTTCTGAGAAAAGAGACATTGAATGCGAAAATGCACATTATGGCAGATGGTATGGGGGCACTTGTTGCGCTTGAAATGATGAACAAATACCCTGAATGTATACGTTCTGTCATTATGTTAAATCCGTGTTTAGATTTACCAGAATATGTGGAGTTTGAGAAAGAGCATAAATTTTTTTACAAGAGACTCTTGAAGGAATTAAGTTTAGCGTATGATGCTAAAGAAGAAGAATTAGAAGCGAAAATAAATAAGAAATCATTTACGCTTCTTCCGTCTTGTGTACCTGTTAAAATTTTTGTATCAACACAAGAAAAAAGAGGAAGAAAACAGCTGCTACGTAAATACGAGAAAATGAGGCAATTGAACCAATGCGATACTTCTGTCTTATTCCATCTGCAAGATGTGAAATATAAAATGGTTAGGCAAACGACTGATTTCTTTAAAAAATATGAAGAAGAATTGTGAAGCTCCCATATACATAAATGAGGAGCTATTTGTTTCAAGGAGAAAGGGTTGGTGGTATGGAACGCGTGCTAATTATAGGTGCACTTACGTTTGTAGGTTATCACCTTGTGAATAAAATGATTGCAGAAGAAGTAGAAGTATATGGTCTTGATTTTGATGAATTCGATAATATGACAAAAATTAATGAAGAGAAGTTATTGTTAATTGGGCGAAATGCGTTATTTACGTATTATTCGATAAGAGATGAAGACGGATGGAGATCCGTAGAGGAAGAGAAATTTGATGCCGTTTACTTTTGTCTGTATGAGCCTAACCAACAAAGTGGCTTTCGAAATGAAAGAGTTATATTACAGTATTTAAAGCGAATGATAAGACTGTGTGAAGAACATAAAGTGAAGTTAAATCTAATTTCTTCTATTGAAGTAGGAAACGTAGATGAGTCCGAAAATAAACGTCTATTTGCGAAAGTGGAAGAAGGATTGAAAAAAGGAGAGGTACAATATAGTGTATTTCGAGTTCCTACATTATATGGGCCATGGCAACCATCTTTTATGATGTATCATCAGCTCATTTTATCAGAACTGGGTGAGAAAGAGTGCCATTATACGAGTGAGGAAAACGCCAGTGATCTACTGTACGTTGAAGATGTATGTGAATACTTATGGGAAAATGGAATGAACGAGGAGCATCTCGGTATATATAATTTACTTAGTGGTAAAAAATCATTATGGAAAAAAGGTATGAACCTTTTACGTGCAGAGGATAAAGTGAAGAAAGAGAATGTGGAAGAAAGAGATGGAACTGTAGAGGTTATTTCGATAAAAAGAAATACTCCGTTAGAATACGGTTTAAATAAACAATTGGCACATATGAAAAAATATAAAGAGTTATACGAAGGATAGCGAGCGTGTTACACTATGTATGTGAAAGTTTTAATGGAGAGGAAGAACATAATATGAATGAGAAAAGCATGCAATTTTTACAAATCGCAATGAAGCATTTACCAGAAGCAAAGGCCATTTTAGATGATAATGGAATTGCGCTTGATATGGAGAAAGCTCAACCAGTATTAGAGTTATTGATGAAAGTTATGAACGAAGCATATGAGCTTGGGAAAGCAGATCAAGAATAAAAAGAATAAAAAGCATCTTTTGAGATGGAAGAGAGGCCCGAACCGTGGATAGAAGCGGTCAGGGCCTTTTTTTATTCTCGCCTGGGGGAAAACCAGATATATGAAGAGGGTAAAGGAAAAGTAGTGAGGAAAATTCTCTAGTTTAGAAGGAAAGCAGATCAAGAATAAAAAGAATAAAAAGCATCTTTTTAAGATGGAAGAGAGGCCCGAACCGTGGATAGAAGCGGTCAGGGCCTTTTTTTATTCTCGCCTGGGGGAAAACCAGATATATGAAGAGGGTAAAGGAAAAGTAGTGAGGAGAACTCTCTAGTTTAGAAGGAAAGCATAAAAAGAATAAAAAGCATCTTTTAAGATGGAAGAGAGGCCCGAACCGTAAGTAGAAACGGTTCGAGCTTTTTTGTATTTCGAAAGAAACAGGAAAAGGTATGTTTCCGTTTTATTTCATAAACAATAAGGTGAATAATGCGTTAGCTTTATGTTTTAGCCGAAATATATTCTAGACAAAAATACATTTATGTTTTAAAATTAGTACCAAGTCATAATAATTGATATAAAACGGAGGGCTGCGATGTGAACGTGGGCATTTTAGGGATCGGAAGATATGTGCCGGAAAAAGTAGTCACAAATCACGATTTAGAGAAAGTAATGGATACATCCGATGAATGGATTCGTACGAGAACAGGTATTGCGGAAAGACGCATTGCCGATGATACAATAGATACTTCATATATGGCCGTAGAGGCTTCTAAAAAAGCGCTTGAAGATGCAGGGGTTGGCGGAGAGGATATCGATCTTATTTTAGTAGCGACAGTAACACCAGATCGTGCTTTCCCAGCAGTAGCTTGTGTCATTCAAGAAGCAATTGGCGCAAAACATGCAGCTGCAATGGATTTAAGTGCAGCATGTGCTGGTTTTATGTACGGAATGATTACAGCGCAGCAATTTATTCAAACGAGAACTTATAAAAATATACTAGTAGTTGGTAGTGATAAACTATCTAAAATTGTAGATTGGAACGATCGAAATACAGCAGTACTATTTGGAGACGGAGCTGGTGCGATCGTAATGGGAGCTGTTTCAGAAGGGAAAGGCGTTCTATCTTTCGAATTAGGAGCAGACGGAAGTGGCGGTAAGCATCTTTATCAAGATGAGTATGTTATGATGAATGGCAGAGAAGTCTTTAAATTTGCTGTTCGTCAACTTGGGGATTCTTGTCTTCGCGTTTTAGATAAAGCTGGTCTTACGAAAGAAGATGTGGATTTCTTAGTACCGCATCAAGCGAATATTCGTATTATGGAATCTGCAAGAGAGAGATTAAATTTACCACAAGAAAAAATGAGTATGACAATTGAGAAGTTCGGTAATACATCAGCTTCTTCCATTCCGATTGCAATGGTAGAGGAATTGCAAAACGGACGTATTCAAGATGGTGATTTAATTATACTTGTTGGTTTTGGCGGCGGATTAACATGGGGAGCAGTCGCTCTTCGTTGGGGTAAATAAGGACTGAGAGAAAAAAAGGAGTGTATTTTGTATGGAAAAAAAGAGGGTCGTAATTACAGGACTAGGAGCTGTTACACCGGTCGGTACAGATGTTGAAACAGCGTGGGAAAACATTAAAAAAGGTGTATCTGGAATCGGACGACTTACAAGAATTGATCCGGAACTATTTCCAGCAAAAGTAGCAGCAGAAATTAACGATTTTGAAGTCGAGAAATATATTGATAAAAAAGAAGCGCGCCGTATGGATCGCTTTACACAATATGCAGTAGCAGCAGCGAAAATGGCAGTTGCAGATGCAAAGCTTGAGATTACAGAAGAAAATGGACCTCGAATTGGTGTATGGATTGGTTCTGGTATTGGTGGTATGGAAACATACGAAGAACAATTTAAGATTTTTACTGAGAAAGGCCCGCGCCGCGTGAGCCCATTCTTCGTACCGATGATGATTCCAGATATGGCAGCAGGCCAAGTATCAATCGCAACAGGGGCAAAAGGAATTAACACTTGTTCTGTAACGGCTTGTGCATCTGGTGCAAACTCAATTGGTGATGCATTTAAGGCGATTCAGCGCGGTGATGCGGATGCAATGATTACGGGCGGAGCAGAGGCGCCGTTAACAAGTATGGCATTCGCAGGATTTAGCTCAGCGAAAGCATTAACATTCAATGAAGATCCAGCAACAGCTTGCCGCCCATTCGATAAAAACCGTAGTGGTTTCGTAATGGGTGAAGGTTCAGGTATTTTAATTCTTGAAGAATTAGAGCACGCATTAGCTCGTGGTGCTCACATTTATGCGGAAATCGCTGGTTACGGTGCAACTGGTGATGCATTCCATATTACAATGCCAGCTCCTGGCGGTGAAGGCGGCGTGCGCGCAATGCGTCAAGCTTTAGCGGATGCAGGTCTACAGCCAGAAGATATTGATTACATTAATGCGCATGGTACAAGTACGGATGCGAATGAAAAGTATGAAACGATGGCAATTAAAGAAACGTTCGGTGAGCATGCGTATAAAGTAGCAATCAGCTCAACGAAATCAATGACAGGTCACTTATTAGGGGCAGCTGGTGCTGTTGAAGCAATCTTCTCTATTAAATCAATTACAGATGGAGTAATTCCTCCAACAATTAACTATGAGACACCAGATCCAGAATGTGACTTAGATTACGTACCGAATAATGCGAGACATCAAGAAGTAAACGCGGTGTTAAGTAATTCATTAGGATTCGGTGGTCATAACGCAGTATTAGTATTTAAAGCGTATAAATAATAGATGAAATAAGGAGTTTTTTCGTAACATATTGCGAAAAAACTCCTTATTTATTTTTACGCCTTTTTCTCCTTTTGCATATACATAAGAAAAAGGAGGGATAAAGATGGGGATTGTTGAAACTGCTGAGTGGTTACATCTATATTATGGACGGCCAGAAAAGCTATGTGAGAAGTTTACGAAGTATATCCCACTGCCAAAAGAAAGGTTGTATCGCTTTTTAATTTCTAAAGGTATGTATCGCCCTGTTATGCGAGGAGAACGAGAAATTACAGAGTTAGAGAAAAAGGAAGTTTGGAAAGAGTTACGTGCGGAGTATGAGAAACTGAAAAATTGGTTAAAAGGTCCAGATGTCCCTGTCTTTATTTTATTATCAGATTCCTATAATCGAACTGTACAAGAAGAGTATAACGGAAGGGCTGGATTATCTATGCGTCACGTTATTTTCTTATTCGTATGTGGACGGAATTCGGTGGAAGAATTAAAAGTTCTATTGGCGCATGAATATCATCACATATGCAGGTTGCATCAAATTGAGACGAAAGAAACGGAATATACATTACTTGATACGATGATTATGGAAGGGTTAGCTGAGCAAGCGGTAACGGAAAGATATTCAGAAAAAAACAATGCACCGTGGACGACGTATCTTTCAAAAGAAGAGGCTATATATTATTGGAAAAACGTTGTACATGAAAGAATAAGTATAAAGCGAGGAACAAGGGAGCACGACATCTTATTAAATGGTTTTCACTCTTATCCGAAGATGCTTGGCTATGCGCTTGGATTTCATATTGTCAAAGATTGTGTAACTTTGGAAGGAGAAGATACACTTTCTTTATTACCTATAGATGCGAAAGAAATATTGAATAAAGCAAATACATTTCATATATAAAAAACAGGAGCTCTCTTTCCTGTTTTTTTAGTATTAATAGAAGAAAAAATAATAATTAGAATATATTTCCTTAGGTGGAATAAAGTTAAGAAAAATTGAACATAATGATGGATACAAACAGTAGTGAAGTGAGGGGTAGTGAATGTTATATCTACATGATGTATGGGTAAATTGGTTTGAAGGTGAAGAGAATGGGTATAACGTTTGTCATTTTTACGAATGGCGGAAAGATGATACGATTGAGCTATTAGATCAAGTGCCATTATTAAAAGTAGATTCCACATTATATCATTACATCGAGAACGAATTGTTAGAGCTTCCGCAAAAAATGTTGGAAGACGTACATCATAAGGCTTATATTCGTAAAAATCATGAACGTTTGCAGCAAGAGTATTGCTTTGTAGTTACAGATGGAAAAGGAATTATTGCGATTGATACAATTGGTTACAACGTGCCAATTCGAAAGAGCAGACTTATACCGCGCCAAGAGCAGATGGTATATGAGATGGTAGAAAACGTACAAGCAGAAAAGTATGAGTTCCAAGTAGAAGAAATGGAAAAAGAACATCATATTTTATCACCATCACCTTTCATTATGAATGGCTTAACTCGTAAAGAAAGGCAGCTTAAACAATTACTATTCATGGCGTTAGATCAATTACATACAACGAAAAACACAGCAGAAATTCGCTATTGGTTCACAGAGTGGGATCCATCAGCATACGGAATGGTTCAACATATGGAATTTGAAGATATTTGGGCTAAGCTGTACGATGAAGCGAAAACAGGTTGGTCTGAGAAGCACGAACAATTATGCGAGCGTCTCGTAAAAGGACAGCCATTTTTTGAAAAGTTATGGGAAATGGAAAACGAGCAAAAGGTAAATTAAAAAAACCGCCAATTGGCGGTTTTTTTATTTGTGGTAACTTAGCTCCGGCGGCAAGCTCTTCGTGTCTAAGAACCTTCCGCATAAGAAGGCAAAAAGCGCCTTTTATGCGAAAGAACCTTAGCCAGTCAGAGCTGAACGAGCCGCCTCCGCTTTATAAATTACCTACGTTTTCTGCTTAGTCCCATTGCGTTTTCTACTTTGCGTAGTTGTTTGAATGCAACGCGGTTTGCTTTTTCGGCACCTTTGTCTAGAATTTCGTCTAGTTCTGGTGAGTTGATTAGTTCGTTATATTTGTCTTGGATTGGACGAATTGCCTCTACGACTACTTGTGCTAGGTCGCCTTTGAAGTCGCCATATCCTTTTCCTTCATACATTGCTTCGATTTCTTCAACTGTTTTTCCAGAGAATGAAGAGTAGATTGTTAATAAGTTAGAGATGCCAGGTTTGTTTTCTTTATCGAATTTCACGATACCGTCAGAGTCAGTTACAGCACTCTTAATTTTCTTTTCAATTGTTTTTGGTTCATCAAGCATGCTGATCATTGATTTTGGGTTCGGATCAGATTTACTCATTTTTTTCGTAGGTTCTGTTAGTGACATAACGCGAGCCCCTACTTTTGGAATGCGAATTTCAGGAATTGTGAATACTTCACGGAAGCGTTTGTTGAAACGCTCTGCTAGGTCGCGTGTTAATTCCATATGTTGTTTTTGATCATCACCAACCGGTACGATTTCCGTGTTGTAAAGTAAAATGTCAGCAGCCATTAATGGTGGATACGTTAGTAATCCAGCTGGAACTGAATCTCTACCTGATGCTTTATCTTTATATTGCGTCATACGCTCTAATTCTCCAACGTAAGCAACGGATTGCATAATCCATCCTAGTTGAGCGTGTGCTGGTACTTCTGATTGTACAAATAAAGTAGCTTTTTCAGGATCGATGCCGCATGCTACATAAAGTGCAGCAAGACTGCGGATGTTTTTACGAAGCCCGACAGGATCTTGAGGTACTGTAATTGCATGTTGGTTTACAATACAGAAATAACAGTCGTGTTCGTTCTGAAGCTCTGTAAATTGCTTCATAGCTCCTAAATAGTTTCCAAGTGTAATCGTTCCACTTGGCTGAATACCAGAAAAGATAACTGACATAAGTAATTCCTCCTAAATTTGAATGCGTAATGGGGGAAGAGAAGGCAAACAAAAAAGCCCATTCATCCCAAAAAACTATAGGGACGAATGGACCGCGGTACCACCCTAATTATTTCACTGCTGTGAAATCTCTCTAATCCATAATAACGTTTGGATATAACGCCAAAGCCTACTACTTTCGGTTCGGTTTGGAGCTCAAAAGCCCATTCCATACTGTACAATTACTTGTTCACACCAGCCACAAGCTCTCTGAAATTGCCTCAATATGTACTCTTCTTTATCATCGCATACATATAAATTTATTTATTGTTACCTGAGTTCTTTTAAATATGAAAGAACTAAAGTTTTATAACAAAATGTTTTGCTGATTATTATATCATATGGGATAGTGTTTGCAAACTACATCAAAATAGTAAAGCTAATGAAGGTCGAGAATAATCCAAGAATGATACCGGTAATGCAAATTGGATACGTCCATTTGAATGAATATGTTTTATAAATACGTTCTTTCTTATCGACAGGTTCCTCTACTTCTTCAATTAAAGAGTCAATTTTTTTGTTCGTACCAAATACTCTTTGGAATGCGTAAATTGTTACGTTAAAAAATCCATTTTGAAATATGAATAAAAAACCGCCTATAAGAATAAAAAATAGTGCAATATAAAAAGAGATGTTGACAAAATTCAACAAAAAATGCGATGAAACGAGGAATGCACCAATACTAGAAGCGATTATCGCTATGAAAATTAGTATACAAGTATGAAAAAAAACTTTATTCAAAATGTTCCCCTCCGTCAAAATATTACTAGAATTATTATACTATAAAAGCTATAATATGTACTAGAACTAATTTTTTGAAAATTATACGCAATTAAAGGTCTGATTGCAAGATGATGGTAGCAATGTTAACGTATCCCTTTACAAAAAAATAAAAAAATAAACATTTTATTAAAAATTTTAACAAAAAAACAAAAAACTATATTCACAATTGTTATATTATATGTATAATGAAAATTGTAGAAACTTGGAGATTATTCTTTCAATTCTACTTTTTTACAAGTGAGGGTACAGGAAGTGCAATTAGGGGAGGCAACACAACATGAAGAAAAAGATACCGTTATTACTTGCATCGACGTTGACTGTCAGTATGTTAGGAGCTTGTAGTTACCAAAAAGAGGATAATAAAGCAGGCGCGAAAGAAAAATCCTCAAACAAGCAAGTGTTAAATCTAACTGAGACAGCTGAAATCCCAACTATGGATACGACGTTATCAACAGATGCAACATCTTCTAACATCATGAATAACACAATGGAAGGGTTATATCGTCTGGGGAAAGATGATAAACTTGTTCCGGGTGTAGCTAAATCTTATGAGAAATCAGAGGATGGCAAAAAATATGTGTTTAAGTTACGTGAAGATGCGAAATGGTCTAATGGTGAACCTGTAACAGCGAAGGACTTCGTTTATTCTTGGCGAAGGGCTGTAGATTCAAACACGGGTGCCAAGTTTGCTTACATACTATTTGATGTTAAAAATGCGGAGAAAGTTAACAAAAAAGAGTTACCAGTTGAAGAACTTGGTGTAAAGGCAATTGATGATCATACACTTGAAGTGGAATTAGATAACCCTGTTCCTTATTTTGTAAGTTTAACAGTCTATCCAACATTGTATCCTTTGAATGAGAAGTTTGTAACAGAACAAGGAGCAAAGTTTGGATTAGAATCCAATACGACACTTTATAACGGTCCATTCGTATTAAATGAATGGAAGCATGAACAAAGTTTCAAGCTTAAGAAGAATCCAACGTATTGGGAAAATAAAGAAGTAAAACTTGAGGAAATAAACTTCAATATTGTTAAGGATCGTTCAACTGCTATAAATTTATATGAAACGAAAGCAATTGATCGTGTAGTCTTAACATCAGAATTTGTAGATAAATACAAATCAGATGCTGACTTTAAAACGATTAAGAGACCATCTACACAATTTATTCGCTTAAATGAAAAGAATAAATTTTTAGCAAATAAAAATATCCGAAAAGCAATTGCAATGTCCTTTGAACGTGAAAACATCGGAAAAGTAATCTTAAACGATGGTTCAGAGGGTATATATGGTTTTGTTCCGAAAGGCTTAGCAAAAGGTCCGAATGGAAAAGACTTCCGTGAAGAAAACGGAAAGCTTATAAAAGAGGATATGAAAGAAGCACAAAAATACTGGGAAGCTGGTAAAAAAGAACTTGGTGTAGACAAAGTAGAGTTAGAGCTATTAAACTTTGATACTGATGATGCTAAAAAAATCGGAGAGTATTTAAAAGGCCAATTTGAAAAGAACTTACCAGGTTTAACAGTTCCAACAAAAATGCAGCCATTTGCACAAAAATTAAAACTTGAAGCAAGTGGAGATTATGCAATGTCATATGCGGGATGGAGTCCAGATTATATGGATCCAATGTCATTCCTTGAAATGTATACGACAGGTAATGCGCAAAACAAAGTACATTACGCAAACCCAGCGTATGATGATTTAATTAAAAAAGCAAAAACAGAAGTTGATGTACAAGCTCGTTGGGATGCATTATTACAAGCAGAAAAACAACTACTTGAAGATGCAGCAATTGCTCCAGTATATCAACCTGGAAAAGCATATTTACAACGCCAATCTATTACTGGCCTATTAGAACATAAATATGGCGGGGAATTTAGCTATAAGTGGGTTGAACTCAAAAAATAAAAATGGTTTCCATCATGAATAAGGGTATATGCCTATGATGGGCATGTACTCTTATTTTAAAAAAATAAAAGTAAGAATATTTAAAACTATCTTATTGCTTTTGAGAAAAACGGGGAGGTGCTTGACTATGGGACGTTATGTATTAAAACGTTTCGTGTACATGGCTTTGACATTATTTTTAATTACTACACTGACTTTCTTTTTAATGAAATTACTTCCGGGTTCTCCGCTTAAAAACCAGGAGAAGTTATCACCGGCACAAAAAGAAATCATTCTTGAAAAATATGGCTTAAATGATCCAGTACCAGTTCAATACGCACGTTACTTAGGTAACTTAGCAAAAGGGGATTTAGGGGTATCATTCCAATATGATAACCGTCCAGTAACAGACATGATTGTGGATCGCATTGGACCATCAGCACAACTTGGTTTACAAGCGATTATATTAGGAACATTTATTGGTTTAATTTTAGGAATCGTTGCGGCACTTCGTAACAATACGTGGGTCGATTATGGAGCAACAATTATTTCCGTACTCGGGATGTCGGTACCATCGTTCGTATTTGCCGCATTACTACAATATTTCGTAGGGGTAAAACTTGGATGGTTCCCAGTAGCGTTCTGGAAAGGACCAGAGTTTACAGTAATGCCTACAATTGCTTTATCGATGGCAGTTATCGCAACAATCGCACGTTTCGCTCGTGCAGAGTTAATTGAAGTTATGCAAGCTGACTACATTTTAACAGCGAAAGCGAAAGGAATTAGCCAAGGCGTTATCATTATTAAACACGCCCTTCGTAACGCGTTAATTCCAGTTGTAACAATTTTAGGACCAATGGTTGCAGGGTTAATTACAGGTACATTAGTTATTGAGCAAATTTATGCTGTACCAGGACTAGGGGAACAGTTCGTTAAATCTATTACAGTGAATGACTATACAGTTATTATGGGAACTACAATTTTCTATAGTGCGATCTTCATCTTAGTTATTTTCATTGTTGATATTTTATACGGAATTATTGATCCTCGTATTCGTTTAGCGGGAGGGAAAAAATGATGAAAGATGTACAAAAATTATCTCCAGACTTATTTCAACAAGCTAATCAAAATAATGTGGATAATGAAGTCATTGCCCGTCCAAGCTTAACGTTTTGGCAAGATGTAAGAAGACGTTTGTTCCAACATAAAGGAGCAATGTTTGGTTTAGTTTTATTAACGCTTATTATCTTACTAGCAATCTTCGGACCGATGGTAAGTAAGCACTCGTATAAAGAGCAAGATTTAGGACGTGCAAAATTGCCACCGAAAATTCCAGTTATTGAAAATGTTCATTGGTTACCATTTGACGGTACAGATCAATATGGTGTTGACCAATATGAAAAACGTGATATTAAAGAGTATTTCTGGTTTGGTACAGATGATCTTGGACGCGATTTATGGACAAGAACATGGGAAGGTACACGAGTATCATTATATATCGCTCTTTTAGCAGCAGCAATTGACTTAGTAATTGGGGTTGCATATGGAGGTATTTCAGCATTCTATGGCGGTAGAGTAGATAACATTATGCAACGTATTATGGAGATTATTAACGGTATTCCATACTTAATCATCGTTATTTTAATGGTAATCATTATGGGATCTGGTATATGGTCAATTACACTTGCAATGGCAATTACAGGTTGGATAGGGATGTCGCGTATCGTTCGTGGACAAATCTTAAAATTAAAAAACCAAGAATACGTATTAGCATCTCGTACATTAGGTGCAACAAATACACAATTAATTGTAAAACACTTAATCCCGAATGTAATGGGACCAATTATCGTAATGACAATGTTTACAATTCCAACAGCGGTGTTTGGTGAGGCGTTCTTAAGCTTCATCGGTTTAGGTATTCAGCCACCATTCGCATCACTTGGTTCTCTTGTAAATGACGGTTATAAATCAATTCAAACGTATCCGCATATGATGTTCATTCCTGCGGTTGTCATCAGTATATTAATTTTAGCGTTTAACTTAATGGCAGACGGATTACGCGATGCGTTAGATCCAAAAATGCGTAAGTAAAAGAGGGGAGAGGCAAAGATGAAAACATTGTTAGAGGTAAAAGATTTACAAGTCTCCTTTGATACACATGCAGGTGAAGTACAAGCTGTACGCGGCGTTACTTTTGATTTGAAAAAAGGGGAAACATTAGCGATTGTGGGAGAATCTGGTTCTGGGAAATCAGTTACTTCTAAAGCGTTAATGGGATTAATTCCGAATCCTCCTGGACGCATTAAAAATGGTGAAATCGTATTTGAAGGTCGTGACTTAACGAAATTAACAGAAAAAGAAATGCAGCAAGTACGTGGTAAAGATATCGCGATGATTTTCCAAGATCCAATGACATCATTAAACCCAACGATGACAATTGGAAATCAAATTATGGAAGGTCTTATTAAACACCAAGGAATGAGTAAAGCAGACGCACGTAAAGTTGCGTTGGAATTAATCGACCTTGTAGGTATTCCAAATCCAGAAGCTCGTTTAAAACAATATCCGCACCAATTCTCTGGTGGTATGAGACAGCGTGTAGTTATTGCGATGGCATTAGCTTGTAACCCAAAATTATTGATTGCCGATGAGCCGACAACAGCGCTAGACGTTACAATTCAGGCGCAAATTTTAGAGCTTATGAAGGACATTCAACAAAAAACAGAAGCAGCAATCATTTTCATTACGCATGACTTAGGTGTAGTGGCGAACGTTGCGGACCGCGTAGCAGTTATGTACGCTGGTAAAGTTGTTGAAATTGGAACTGTAGATGAAATTTTCTACAATCCAAAACATCCATATACTTGGGGCTTAATCGCATCTATGCCAAGTTTAGATGGTTCAGAAGAAGAGTTATATGCAATCCCTGGAACGCCTCCAGATTTATTGAAGCCGCCAAAGGGAGATGCTTTTGCACCACGTAACCCACAGGCACTGAAAATTGATTTTGAAATGGACCCACCTTTATTTAAAGTAAGTGATACACACTATGCGGCAACTTGGTTACTTCATGAGCAAGCTCCAGAAGTAAAACCGCCGGCAGTCGTTGAAAAACGTATTCTTCAAATGAAAGCAGGTGAACAACATGACTAAACAACGTGAGAAATTAATTGAAGTAAAAAATGTAAAGCAGCACTTCGACGTGAGTGGTGGTGTTGTCAAAGCGGTTAATGATATTTCATTTGATATTTACCGCGGAGAAACATTTGGTCTTGTAGGAGAATCGGGTTGTGGTAAATCAACAACTGGAAGAACGATCATTCGTTTATATGATGCAACTGCTGGTGAAGTATTGTTTGATGGTGAAAATGTACATGGTAAAAAATCACGCGCAGAACTGAAGAAATTCAACCGTAAAATGCAAATGATTTTCCAAGATCCATATGCATCATTAAACCCTCGTATGACAGTAGGGGATATTATTGCAGAAGGTATTGATATTCACGGATTAGCGAAAAACAAAAAAGAGCGTATGGACCGTGTGCATGAATTATTAAACACAGTTGGTTTAAATAAAGAGCACGCAAACCGTTTCCCGCATGAATTCTCAGGTGGACAACGTCAACGTATCGGTATCGCTCGTGCACTTGCTGTAGAACCTGAATTTATCATTGCCGATGAGCCAATCTCAGCACTTGACGTATCAATTCAGGCACAAGTTGTAAACTTACTGAAAAAGTTACAAAAAGAAAAAGGATTAACATACTTATTCATTGCCCATGATTTATCAATGGTAAAATACATTAGTGACCGCATTGGCGTAATGTATCGTGGTCAAATCGTTGAATTAACAACAAGTGATGAGTTATATGCAAATCCAATTCATCCATATACAAAATCACTATTATCAGCAATTCCACTTCCAGATCCAGATTATGAGCGCAATCGTAAACGTATCGTATACGATCCATCTCAGCACAATTATGGTAGTGAAGAACCGACAATGCGTGAAATTCGCCCAGGACATTTCGTACTATGTTCTGAAGCGGAGTATAAGAAATATAAAGAGATTTATCAATAATAAAAAATCCATTCTTCTATCACGGAAGAATGGATTTTTTACTATATAAAAGAGTTGTCAATATTTCTCGGTAAGTCGATATATTTAAAGAATCGCAGATATAAGTTGCCTATACTAATGACTACACCTTAATTAAACGAGTATTATTGCACCTGAACAGAAACAATCTCCTCTTGTTCTTCAGGTTTAACAAGCGCATAACGCTCCCACGCTCTACTTTTCCAGCGGAAGAACATAATAATGGCACGTGTCCATTCATCAATAGCAATTGCTAGCCAAATACCAACGAGCCCCATATCTAAATGGAAGGCGAAAAAATAACCGAGTGGTAAACTCATTAACACCATAGAGAATGCGCCGATTAAAACTGGGTACTTTGCATCACCAGCTGCGCGAAGTGAATTGATGATGACGATGTTCATCGTACGCCCTGTTTCAAGTAGTACACTTAGTAAAAGAACGCTTGCACCTAACGCAATAATGTGCGGATTATCTGTAAATAGTCCCATTAATTGTGTGCGGAATGTAATAACGAGAGCAACCATGCATAAAGTGACACCAATCGCCCACTTTACACTTTTCCATACACGTTCATATGCTTCATCTTTTTCACCACCGCCAACGAGGCGTCCGATAATAATTGCAGTTCCCATACCGATTGCAATAGCGAATAAATAAGTGAACATAGAGATGTTAGTAGCGTATTGTCTAGCCGCTAACGATTCCGTTCCTAAATATGTTGCATAGTATAAGAAGACAATTTGGCAAGCTTGATACATAACCTGCTCAAATGCAGATGGAATCCCAATCTTTAAAATTTTTCCGATGTATTCTTTTGATAAGGTGAAGTAGTATTGTAATTTCACACGGTACTCCATAACGCGGTACAGTAACCAGAAAAAAACGATAAGTGCGATTAGCCTGCTGGCAGCAGAAGAAATGGCAGCCCCTTGTACACCGAGTTCTGGGAAACCAAATTTCCCGAAAATGAGTACGTAGTTTCCAGCGATATGAATAATATTCATTCCAAGTGAAATAAACATCGCTTGCTTTGTGAAGCCATGTACGCGGATAATTGCGGCTAATGAATTAATAATAGCTTGAAGGAAAATAGCTCCTCCGACGATAGATAAATAGCTCTGTGCATACATAAGTACATCGCCTTGTAAGTTCATCGCCATCATCATATGTTTTGAAAATAAAAGAAAACCAGCACTTATAACGAGTCCGACCACTAAATTTAATGTGACGGCTAAAGCTGATATTTTAGATGCTTCCATAAAACGTTTGGAACCGAGGTATTGAGATACGACGATAGCTGCGCCGTTCCCGATGACTTCTAGTACCAAAATAGCGATATGGAGGTATTGATTTGCTGCACCAACCCCAGATACAGCATCGTCTGATAATGCACTTAACATGAAAGTATCAGCGATCCCCATTAACATAAATAGAAAAACTTCTAGAAAAATAGGCCATGTTAATAAGAATAAACTCAATTTCTCTGTCGGCCCGTTTTTTGCCTGAATTGCTGTCATGTCCGTCCCCTCTTTACCGATATCTATTTTTAGCAAAGTGTATCGTAACATACTTTCTTAACCTTTGCACTCATTTTAACCTACATATCTTTATTATGAAGGGAGAGCTATTTTATGATAAAAACAGAAGGATAATTATGCGTAAAGTATTATGAAATATAAAATTTGTTTTTATCTAATAATTTAGAAAAATATAAAAATAATTATTTCTGACACTTCAGTAAGAGAAATCAGTAATATGAAACGTTTACAAAGGATTAATTTTTAACAGAAAATTTTAATAAAATAGGAATATAAATATACAAAAAATATATTTGTGTGTATAATATGAATTATTAGAACATATATATATTTCTTTTTGTTTGAAAATGAAAGGGCTAACATTTTGTGGAGGGTGGAAATATGAAAAAAAAGATGCCAGTTTTTGTAGTATCAACAGTAGCAATGAGCATGATGTTAGGGGCATGTAGCTACCAAAAAGATGAGCCGCAAGCGAACGCAAAAGGGGATAGCGGGAAAAGCGGTGCGAAGCAAGTTATTAACTTAATTGAAACGCAAGAAATTCCAACGATGGATCCAGCGTTATCAGCTGATGCAGTTTCTTCAAGAGTAATGACTAATACGATGGAAGGCTTATACAGTTTAGGAAAAGATGATAAGCTAGTTCCTGGTGTAGCGAAGGAATTCAAAAAGTCAGAAGATGGTAAAAAATATACATTTACATTACGTGAAGACGCAAAATGGTCAAATGGTGAGCCAGTGACAGCGAAAGATTTCGTATACGCATGGCAAAGAGCGATTAACCCAGATACAGCTGCGAAATCAGCGTACATTATGTATGATATAAAAAATGCAGAGAAAATTAATAAAAAAGAGATGAGTCCGGACCAATTAGGGGTAAAGGCGATTGATGATTATACATTAGAAGTGGAATTAGACAATTCCATTCCATACCTTGTAGATTTAATGGTATATCCAATCTTCTATCCTGTGAATGAAAAGTTCGTGAAAGAGCAAGGTACGAAGTTTGGTTTGGAAGCGAATACAACACTTTATAACGGACCATTTACATTAAGTGATTGGCAACATGAACGTAGCTTTAAAATGACAAAGAGCCCGTCATATTGGGATAATAAAGAAGTGAAGATTGAGGAAGTAAACTTTAATATTGTTAAAGATACGTCTACACCAATTAATTTATATGAAACAAACGCAGTCGATCGAGCAACGTTATTAGCGGAGTTCATCGATAAATATAAAGGAAAGCCAGATTTCCAAACAGTAGAAGATACATCTGTATTCTTCCTTCGTTTAAATCAAAAAGATCCAGCGTTAGCAAATAAAAATATTCGTAAAGCAATTTCACTTGCTTTTGAACGTAAACCGTTCGTTGATACATTATTAAATAACGGTTCTAAGCCAGCAACAGGATTAATTCCTGATAACTTCATTAAAGGACCGGATAAAAAGGACTTCCGTGCTGTAAATGGAGATATTGTAAAACCAAACGTGAAAGAAGCGAAGAAATATTGGGAAGCTGGTAAAAAAGAGCTTGGTAAAAATGAAATCGAATTAGAGTTATTAAACGAAGATGTTGAATTATCGAAGAAAACAGGGGAATATTTAAAAGGTGAGTTAGAAAAGAATTTACCAGGTTTAACAGTGAAAATTAAACAACAACCATTCGCGCAAAAACTAAAATTAGAAGATGCGGGCGATTTCGTCATGTCATTCTCTGGATGGAGTGCAGACTTCCCAGATCCAATTACATATCTTGATATGTTTGTAACTGACGGATCACAAAATAAAATGAAATATTCTAATCCGAAATATGATGAGATCATCATGAAAGCAAAAAAAGATGGAAGCGATGTAAATGCTCGTTGGAAAAGCTTACTAGAAGCAGAGAAAATGTTACTTGATGACGCTGCGATTGTACCGGTATATCAACGTGGTAGAGCATACTTACAAAGAGATTCCATTAAAAATATGTACAACCATAAATATGGCGGCGATTTAAGCTTTAAATGGGCGTCAGTAGAGAAATAAGAAAAAAGCAGGTAATTGCCTGCTTTTTTTAATACGTACGTTTCTTATAAATACCTTTCCCACCAACCTCGTTCCAGCCGGATTGTACATCCAAACTTTTATTAACAAACTTCATCTTTTCTTTTCCGCCAAAGAGTTTTTCACCAATACTATTTGTAATGACGCCAATCAATGCTGTTATTCCGATGATGAGGGCAGCAACAGTGACAAAATCAATAAAAAAAGCAATCATTCGCAAATTCCCCCTTTGCCTGTCTGTATGTTTATTGTATGAGATAAAAGATAAAAAAGAAAGAAATGTCAGAAAAATGTTCAGTTTATTTTAGAAGTCTTATAGACATGGATGCGAATGTTTGTTAAAATAAGAACAGATGTTCTTTTGGGTTCTCACTTATATAGTCTTACATTTCTTAATTGATTTATCAGAAAAAGGTAAGAAAACGTTTTTTTCATAGAAAAGATTATGAGAAAATAACTGTATATCATTATGAGAAATCTATGAAAATCAAGTGTTAAGAGGGTTGAAGATTATTGTTAAAGAACAGCTGAAGTAAGTGTGATTATGTTACATAGCAGTGAAATGCACGGAAGAGTTTTCTCAATTAGAAGGAAATTTACTGTATATTTCTTGCAAAATCTATTGTATAATGATTATAGAAGTTACTTATTAAAAGTAATTGTTGTTTACTAAAAGTTGTTGCTTACATGAAAAGCAATTTTTGCACTTTGTTTTAAGACAAGGTATCGCGAAAAATTGCTGAATTTAGAAATTTAAACTGTAATTAGTACAGAATTTGTACTCTTTAAGGAGAGTGAGCTTTGTATGGTAACATTATATAGTTCTCCAAGCTGTACGTCTTGTAGAAAGGCGAAATTATGGCTAGAGGAAAATCATATTCCTTATACAGAACGTAATATTTTCTCAGATCCGTTAACGATTGAGGAAATTAAAGAGATTTTACGTATGACAGAAAGCGGAACGGATGAGATTATTTCTACTCGTTCGAAAGTTTTTCAAGAATTAAATGTAAACTTAGAGTCTTTACCACTTCAAGATTTATATAAGATGATTCGTGACTATCCAGGGATTTTACGTCGTCCAATTATGATTGACGAGAAACGCCTTCAAGTAGGTTACAATGAAGACGAAATCCGCCGTTTCTTACCACGTACAGTAAGAACGTTCCAATTACGTGAAGCACAGCGTCTTGTAAATTAATTATAATAATATGAAAACCTTCTACCTATTATATAGTAGAAGGTTTTTTTTAATGTTTCAAATTTCGTAATCGAACTCGTTGAACGATAAAGCCGATGCATAAGATGGTGAAAATAAATAAGTAAGGAATGCCTGCAGTGAAACTTGGGTTGTTATGAAAAAAGGTTGCAAGTCTGTCTTCATGTGTGACCATTTTTCCTGCTGTATAAGCGAGAATTGCTGCCCCGCAATAAATGAGGAATGGAAAGCGTTCCATAAGTATTAAAATGAGTTTGCTGCCCCAAATAATAATCGGGATAGAAATGAGTAAACCGATTATTACGAGTAAAAATCTTCCGTGAGCTGCCCCTGCAATGGCGATAACGTTGTCAAATCCCATAACAAGGTCCGCGAATACAATTGTACGCACAGCTTGAAATAAAGTTGTTTTTCCTTGAATAGAAGAAAGATCGTTGCTATTATCAGTTAGTAAATTTACTGCAATGAATGTAAGTAAAATGCCCCCGATAAGCTGCAGAAATGGAATGTCGAGCAAATAGACAGCTAGTATAGTAAGGATAATTCTTAGTACGATTGCTAAAAGAGTACCAATCAAAATAGCTTTATTTCGTTTCGATTCAGGTAAATTTCGGCTAGCTAGTGCGATGACAATTGCGTTGTCACCACCTAATACAACATCGATACCGACAATCATTAGTACAGATGTTAAAAACTCTAAGTCCATTCGTCTGCCTCCATTTATGATGTTTTAATAAGCGAACTATATGTATGTGGTGAAAAGGACTAAAGCATCTTCTCTAATAAAAGTTTCACTTTATTACAGTGTACGGGGGAAGATGGAAATGTATGTCCAAATTTTTTATAAGTGAGGCATCGCGACAATGATATATTTGTGTATACCATTGAATGAAGATAGGTATATAACTATTTTTGTAAAATAAATCGATTTTATTTCCATTCTGGAGAATCTTATCATAAAATGAGAGTACAAGAATCTATTGATTTGTCATATGAGTGGGGAATCCCTTCATAACAATTCTAAGCAGGAAGGGAGAGTTGTATTTTGGATATTGAAAGAATTAATGATCATACGATGAAATTTTTTATTACGTACATTGATATAGAGGACAGAGGCTTTAATCGTGAGGAAATTTGGTATGACCGCGAAAGAAGCGAAGAGCTCTTTTGGGAAATGATGGACGAAGCTCGTGATCATGACGATTTCTTTATTGATGGGCCGTTATGGATTCAAGTGCAAGCAGTCGATAAAGGGATTGAAGTACTTGTAACGAAAGCAGAACTTTCAAAGGATGGACAAAAGCTAGAACTACCAATAGGTGTAGATAAAATTATAGACATTCCTCTAGATGAAGGTATTGAATCATTATTCCAGCAAGAATTAGTGGAAGAGGTAGAGGAACAAGCAGGTACAAACTTTAACGAAGATGGTACGTTTGGCTTTTTAATTAAGTTTAATGATTTTGAAGATGTCATTTCATTAAGTCATCGTCTTATCTTTGAAGATATAAAAGATGAGCTGTATTCATTTGAGGACCGCTATTATGTATATGTGGAATTCGATGAAGTGCTACATGATGAAGAAGAAATTGATCGCATTTTAAGCATTGTTTTAGAATACGGGGAAGAATCAACTTTAACAATTCATCGTGTAAGTGAGTATGGGAAACAAATTGTGAAAGAGCATGCGCTTGAAACAATTCGCAATAATTTTCCTGCTAAAACGTAGGCCGATTTCTGTAGTATGAAATCGGCTTTTTATATGAAGAATAGGAAAGCTTTCTTAGTAAGGAGGTAAGAGATGAAAAATACGTTAAAGTTGATTTTCTTTGTTTTACTATTGTTCGCATTATTTGTGTCATTACGTATGTTTATTGATGTAGCGTTTTATTCGGATGTAATTGGGATAAAAGATGTTTCGATTTTAGGTATTATTAGTATTTTATTTACGGTATCTGCATTTTTAATTGGTTGCGTTATTTTCTTAGAGAACCGTCATCCGTCAAAAACACTTACATGGCTCATTGTGTTAGGGATTTTTCCGGTATTTGGATTCTTCGCTTATTTATTATTCGGGCAGAACTTTCGGAGGAAGAGAATGTTCCAAAAGAAGGCGTTGCTCGATGAACAAGCGTTTTTACAATATAAGGGGCATGAAGATTACGAAGAACGGATTTTGCGCAATCATAAGCATCAAGAGCTGTTATTTCGTTTAGCGGATCGCTTAGGCGCTTTAAATATTTCATTTCAAACTGAAACGAGAACATTAACAAATGGAGATGAAACGTTTCAGGCTATTTTAGATGGATTAAAACGAGCGAAACATCACATTCATATGGAATATTACATTGTGCGTGATGATAAACTTGGAACAGAAATTAAAGATATTTTAATACAAAAATCAAAAGAAGGCGTAGTCGTTCGTTTTTTATATGATGCGGTTGGAAGTTTTAAATTATCAAAATCATATATTGAAGAATTAAACGACGCAGGTGTCGAAATGATTCCGTTCTTCCCTGTACGTTTTCCGATTTTAAACGATAAGATTAATTATCGAAATCACCGAAAAATCGTTATTATTGATGGGAATGAAGGATTTGTAGGTGGATTAAATATTGGTGATGAATATTTAGGAAAGGATAAGTACTTCGGCTTTTGGCGAGACACGCATTTATATTTGCGTGGGGAAGCTGTGCAAAGTTTGCAGCTTATTTTCCTTCAAGATTGGTTTTATATGACTGGTGAGGCTGTGCTAGCCCCTGAATATTTACAAGCGAAAGCAGTTGAGGGGGAGCATTGGGGCGGCGTGCAGCTCGTTGCAGGTGGGCCGGATAATAAATGGGAAACAATTAAACATTTATACTTTGCTATGATTGCTTCTGCGCGGAAATCCATTTGGATTGCAACGCCGTATTTCATTCCGGATGATGATATTTTATCCGCATTAAAAGTAGCGGCACTTGCTGGTATTGATGTTCGGTTGTTAATGCCGAGTAAGCCTGATAAGCGAACTGTCTTTTACGCATCGAGATCGTACTTCCCAGAGCTTTTAGATGCAGGGGTAAAGATATATGAATACGAAAAAGGTTTTCTCCATAGTAAAGTTGTCATTGTCGATTCTGATTTAGCTTCAATTGGGACAGCGAATATGGATATGAGAAGTTTTCATTTGAACTTTGAAGTAAATGCCTTTTTATATGATACAGATAGCATTCGAAAACTTGTTCAAGATTTTAAAGACGATTTAGAAGAATCAAGTGAAATTCATGTCGATCGTTTTCATAAAAGGCGTCTTCATAGACGAATTGTTGAATCAACGTATCGGTTATTATCGCCATTATTATAAAAAGAGATGTCCGAAATTGGGACATCTCTTTTTTAAAAGGAATTTGTAATAAATTGTAGAATATAAGGAGCTGAAAGGGTGTGATTCCGATGTTTATCGCCAAAAGAGAAAACGGAGAAAAAATTCATCTACTCTATCATCATGATGAAGAGCTTTTACACCGTATGCGGAAAAGGGAGAGTTTCTTTTGCATAGCTTGTGGGAAGAAAGTACTAATGAGATTAGGAAAACAAAAAAAGTGGCATTTTGCTCATAAGAAAGAAGATTCATGTTTAGCCTTTTATGAAGCAGAATCTAAGTATCATAGGCACGGTAAAGAATTGTTATATAGATGGTTCAAACGTCAAAACTTTCATGTAGATATAGAGCATTATTTGCCAGAAATTCAGCAACGACCAGATATTTTCATAGAGAGAGCAGGGAGGAAAATTGCGATTGAATACCAATGCGCAAATCTTTCTATAGAACAGCTGTATAAACGAACCTATTCGTATTGGCGTGCTGGTATACAGGTCATTTGGATCATTGGTGGAAATCAATTGAAAAAGCACTCTGCATATTGGATGAAATTCTCCTCTCTTATGGCTTTCTCCTTACAATCTTATCCTCAGCCACTTCTTATTTTCTTCTGTTCGAAACAAAAATCATTTATGAGATGCGCGTTTCTCACTTCGTTTTCTACAAGCGTCTCTTTCTCACATATTATATATTTACCAACTGAAACGACTACTTTTGAAATGCTCTTTTCTCCCGTTCCATTCAAAAAAGAAATATTAGACCGAGAATGGAAGCAGCGAAAGGACTATTTTCGAAAAAATGCTTTGCCTATTTGGAATTATAATCATAAGTCACTATTACGCCTCTTGTATCAATGTAAATGTACCCCAGCAAATTTCCCTTCTGAAATTGGTGTGCCGCTCCCGTCCTCATTTGCTTTTCAAACAAATCCATTTATATGGCAAGCTTTTCTGTATATGAAGTGTATAGGCGAGCTTGCGATAGGGGAGTGTATTTCCCTCGAGTATGCGTGTAGCTATGTGAAAAAGTATACGAAAAGGCGGATGCTCCCGTACTTTTCAACACATATATGGAAAGTAGCAGTTACTGAGTATATGACATTTTTATGTTGTGCAGGCGTATTACGTAAAGTAGGGACTTATAAGTACCGGAAAATAAGGGGGATAGCTATGTTAAAAACTGAAGAGGAAGTTATAAAATATGATGCAATTTGCTTAGCGTATGCCTTATCTTTATTTGAGGCAAAGTACAACATGAGAGAAGGAAAAGGGGATATAATAAAGACTGATCGTGAAGGAATTACATAAGAAAAATCGAATTGTATGTAAGTAGAGATATTTAAAGGAGGGCTTAAAGGATGTCTGAACAAAACACAGCAAAAACATTACCAGATCGCAAAGAAATTGAAGAATCAAGTACGTGGCGGTTAGAAGATATTTTCCAAACAGATGCAGAATGGGAAAAAGAATTCCAAGCCATTAAAGAGCTATTACCGAAGTTAACTGAATTTAAAGGGAAACTGGGTGACTCTGCGAACAATTTACTGGAAGCATTGCAATATGAAGATGAAATTTCAATGCGATTAGGTAAGCTATATACATATGCACATATGCGTTACGACCAAGATACAACAAACTCTGTGTATCAAGCGTTAAATGACCGCGCGACAAATTTATATTCACAAGTATCTAGTAGCACAGCATATATTGTGCCTGAAATTTTATCGATTTCAGAAGATACACTGCAAACATTCTTGAAAGAAAATAGAGACTTAAGTGTATATGAGCATGCGTTAGAAGAAATTACGCGTCAACGCCCTCACGTATTATCTGAAGCGGAAGAGGCTCTATTAGCAGAAGCATCTGAAGTAATGAGTGCGTCAAGTAATACATTTGGTATGTTGAATAATGCGGATTTGAAATTCCCATCTATTAAAGGTGAGGATGGAGAAGAAGTAGAAATTACACATGGTCGTTACATTCAGTTTTTAGAAAGTGATGATCGTCGTGTGCGTGAAGATGCATTCAAAGCTGTATATGAAACGTACGGAAAATATAAGAACACATTTGCAAGTACGTTAAGCGGAGCTGTAAAGCGTAATAATTTCAATGCACGTGTTCGTAAATATGACTCTGCACGTCAAGCAGCATTAAGTAATAATAATATTCCTGAAGCGGTGTATGATCAACTTGTTCAATCTGTAAATGACAATTTACACTTGCTACATCGATACATTGATATTCGTAAGCGTGCGCTAGGGCTTGATGAGCTTCATATGTATGATTTATATACACCACTTGTACCAGAAGTGAAAATGAATGTGAAGTATGAAGAAGCGCAAGACATGTTATTAAAGTCTTTACATGTACTTGGGGATGAGTATGTTGACATTTTAAAAGAAGCATATGAAAATCGCTGGGTAGATGTGTATGAGAATAAAGGAAAAAGAAGCGGAGCATATTCATCTGGTGCATATGGAACAAATCCGTATATTTTAATGAACTGGCATGATAATGTAAATAATTTATTTACACTTGCTCATGAGTTTGGTCATTCGGTGCATAGTTACTACACAAGAAAAACGCAGCCGCACGTATACGGTGACTATTCAATCTTCGTTGCAGAAGTAGCATCAACTTGTAATGAAGCGCTTCTAAACGATTATTTATTAAAAACGACAGAAGATAAGAAAGAGCGTCTATACTTATTAAATCATTATTTAGAAGGATTCCGTGGTACTGTATTCCGTCAAACGATGTTCGCAGAGTTTGAGCATATGATTCATAAGAAAGTACAAGAGGGACATGCGGTTACGCCAGACATGTTAACGGAGATCTACTATGATTTAAATAAGAAATATTTCGGTGATTCTTTAGTAATCGATGAAGAAATTGGTTTAGAGTGGTCTCGTATTCCGCACTTCTACTACAACTATTACGTATACCAATACGCAACAGGATTTAGTGCAGCGACGGCTCTATCTAAACAAATTTTAGAAGAAGGGCAACCAGCAGTAGAACGTTACATTAATGAGTTCTTAAAAGCAGGAAGCTCAGATTACCCAATTGAAGTGCTGAAAAAAGCTGGAGTAGATATGGCATCTCCAGAACCAGTAAAAGAAGCATTGCAAGTATTTGAAGAGAAATTAAATGAATTAGAAGCATTATTATTTGAAGAGAAGTAATAGAAAAGACGAGGGAATTACCTCGTCTTTTTCTTGATGTTATTTTGTCGATGTTTGTCGAAAAAATTAAGCGAATGGTCTTCTTTTTCTAAATTAGAAGACAGTTTTACAGTTTATTAAAACCCTTTAAATCGTTTTTTATGGTTGAAATAAGAGAGAGCGATGACAATGACTCCAAATAAAAGAGGGAAGGCAATCATTTTAGGAAAAGCTTGTAGTAGAGAGAGGATGTACAAGAAAAAAGAAATGATGACAGCTAGAATGATAAGTAAAATATACGTTTTTTTCATACAAAACACCTCCAAAATAGCTTTTTTATAGCTTATTCAAAAATGAAAACGTTTAGAATGTGACAAAAGTGTGAAATTCGACAAAAGGGGTTGTCATCTGACGTCGAATCTTGTAATATAATAAGCGTGAACGAATTCACATACAAACATATACCCCTTTGTTTGAACGTGAAAATTTCTCCCATCCCCTTTAATATTTTTATAAGCCGTAAAGAAAAAGACCTGGTGTTTACACCAGGTCTTTTTCTTTTGCTATCCATTTCCAATAACGCTCACATTTTACGTCAATCATTTGTACTTTTCGTTTCAGTTGTAATTTTTTTAGTTCACGTTCAATTTCTTGCTTCGAGCAGTCATATATAAATGCTACTTCTTTTGAAGAGATAAATTGTGTCGCTTCCAGTAATACTTCTAAAGGTGGTAATGGCTCTGGCTCGATTTCACATTTTACAAGTTCTTTCAATAATTGTACGTAGACGTCGTAGGAATACGTTCCAGCGATTTTAATACCTTCTTCATCTGAATTTGCATGAAAGAATACGAGAGAAGGTATTTCTGTAATATGCATCTCATTTGTGAATTTTAAGTCACATTGGAAAGCCTTTTTTGCGCTAGCGGAATATAGGTCTTTTTTAAATTCTTCTACATCAATATTGCTATCTTTTGCGCATGCAAGTAATAATTCGCAGTCAGGATTTGATACATTTTCAAGGAAAATGTATTCTTGGAGTTTTCGCAAAAACTTCGAACCTGCTTTTCGGCCTTGCAACTCCGCTGCTTTAATTGCCATCGAAACTAAATATGGTGTTGACGATGCTTCTTGCATATGTACCTTTCCATCACATGAAAAACCTTGTAAACTTGTTGTCTTTTCCCACACAAATCGAATATTAGCAGGTTTATTCCATTTGTGTGAGGAAGCGTTCGTTCCGTCCACTTTTCCTGTTACGATATGACGAATAGAGAAGTATTTCCCATATTCAAGCCATAGTTTAATAATAAAGGGTTCAATTTCCCAGCAATCTTTACAAAGTGGATCAATAAATAAATATGCTTCTACAGACTTATGCTCACATGCGGAAGGAGATGGCATATTGATATGCTTTGCTTCCTGTTTATCCATTATATTTCACCTGTTTCGTCTGGAGTATTAACCATATGCTGAGCAGTTAATGCTAAACGTTCAAAAACGAACTCTCTTATATGACCGTTCACTCCTGTGTCATCCATTGCTTGCTCCATGCACGATAGCCAAGCCTCTGCTCGTTTTGGAGTAATCTCAAACGGGAGATGGCGTGCTCTTAACATAGGATGACCATGTTCTTCCGTATACAAATTAGGACCACCTAAATATTGTGTTAAAAATTGCTTCTGCTTCCTAGCTGTTTCTGTTAAATCATCCGGGAAGATGGGAGATAGGTCAGGGTGTTTACTGACATAGGAATAAAATGTGTCTACTAATATTGCAATGCATTGTTCACCGCCAATTGCTTCAAATGGTGTCATCGGTTGCTTGCTCATCCTTTTAAACTCCTTTTTCCATGAAATGTATATCTATTGTAGCAATGGAATGTTAGGGAGGGCAAATAAACAGCCTTCATAACGTTCTTTGCTTATTCTACAGATGTAAAAGAATCTTTTCTTTTTCAAAAAGTGAGATGTATCCACTAGTAGAACGTATTCACTAGTGGAATTTTCACTTTAGCGTGCTTTGTTTTGTTTGGCAAGGAAAAAGCGTTTTACTTTATTATTTGTATGACGTATTGGTATGTCGTGTTGCTTTAATAAATGAATAAATGCAGCTTTGCCTGCTTCTTCATCTTGCACTTCAAATTCAATTTCATAATCATCGTGATTGTAATAGAAACTATGATCAAAGACAAGCGTTCCGCCTTCAAATAGTGTTTCGGCTCTTTCAGTTGTTAAACTACCCATATAAGTTAAAGCAGAAACAGGAATTTGTAATGTGTGTAGTTGATCTACTACAGCGCCTTGAATAATTGTATTTGTTTCCATCATCAATCTTGCTTCATCTGCTGTTATAACTTGATGCGTTTCTAACAAGCCGACTTCTGCAGGTTGTTTCAATGTTAATGTATAAGTTTCTCCTTTATGACGAATACGAAGTGCAGAGCCAGCTTCTTTTAATGAGAGGCTCGGTGTTTCAAAGTAGTGATTCACCTGTTTCGTAAATCCTTCAATAGAGAATGATTTACATAATGTATGGAATTCTTCTTCTGTAACAATATTTTTAAATTCAATTTCAATTTCTTGTGTCATTGTATGCGCGCTCCTTTTGAAAAATAATTCTTTACACATTATCGCTTTTTCACAAATTTGGTTCAATGTTTTATTTGTTTGCGTCCATGTTATGATACAATAATACTGTTAAGTAAGACAGGAAGTTGAGATGGAGGAGTTAGAGCATGCAAAATAAAATCCAAGTTAAGAGCGTAGAAAAGAGAGAGAATGCTCTTATTTTTTGTGCGGAAAATAGTGAAATAGAGGTAAAGGAGTTAAGTGCGCGTAATCACGTACTTGTAGACTCAGATAATTTATCATTTTTATATATCTTAGAAAACGAATCATCTTTCATTTATGTAAGCATTCCGCATACATGCTGGGAAGCAATGCATGAAGCGATGAATAACGACGTGGTTATGTTCGTTCGCGTGAATGACATTGAAATGGAATTAGAAGGTTTGAAAGAAGAAGTAGAATATTTAGTTGAAAATATTGAAGGTAATGCAAATTACGGAGAAGAACTAGTAACTGCTGTAGAAAAAGTATTTCTATAAGCAAATGGATTGATTTTGGTGGTGGTTGAAATGAATCGAAATTGGGAAGAATTTTTAGCACCTTACCACCAAGCGGTGGCAGAGCTGAAAGTGAAACTAAAAGGAATGCGTACTCAATTTGCAATGTTAACAGAGCATTCTCCAATTGAGTTTGTAACAGGAAGGGTAAAGTCGGTTGCAAGTATTATTGATAAAGCGGAGAAGAGAAATGTACCGTTAGACAGGCTAAGAGAAGATATGCAAGATATCGCGGGCCTTCGAATGATGTGTCAATTTGTTGATGAGATTAAGCCTGTTGTAGAATATCTTCGAAAACGAAATGACTTTGAAATCGTGGAAGAACGTGATTACGTCACGCAGAAGAAAGATAGCGGTTATCGTTCTTATCACGTTGTCATTAGTTACCCAGTTCAAACGATTCAAGGTGAACAAAAAGTATTGGTAGAAATCCAAATACGTACGCTAGCAATGAACTTTTGGGCAACAATTGAGCATTCTTTAAATTATAAATATAGTGGACGTTTTCCTGAAGATATTAAAATACGCTTGCAACGTGCAGCGGAAGCAGCATTTTTATTAGATGAAGAAATGTCTTCTATCCGTCTTGAAATTCAAGAAGCGCAGAAAGCTTTTTCAAGAAAGCAAGAAACGAAAGATTCCGAATCATAAACTAAAGGGTGTTGGGCGATGAAATTTACAATTATGTCAAAGGGAGATCAATCATCAGATGCACTGGCAAGCACGATGAAAGAATACTTGCTAGATTTTGGATTTATAATGGATGAAAAGGAACCCGATATTGTAATTTCTGTTGGGGGAGATGGAACGCTTTTATATGCGTTTCATCGTTATTATAATCGATTGGATGAAACAGCATTTGTTGGTGTACATACAGGGCATTTAGGTTTCTATGCAGATTGGTTACCGACAGAAGTAGAGAAATTAGTAATTGCAATTGCTAAAACACCATTCCAAGTGGTGGAATATCCGCTTTTAGAAGTGATTATTCGCTATGTGAATGGGAGTAAAGAGTCGCAGTATTTAGCGATGAATGAAGCGACTGTAAAAAGTGCAGAAGGTACATTAGTAACAGAAGTGGAAATACGCGGAGAGTACTTTGAAACGTTCCGCGGGGATGGCCTTTGTATTTCTACTCCTTCGGGAAGTACTGCGTATAATAAGGCGCTTGGCGGAGCAATTATTCACCCTTCTATTGAAGCGATTCAAATTGCGGAAATGGCATCTATTAATAACCGGGTGTTTCGTACAGTAGGTTCGCCGCTCGTATTGCCGAAACATCATACATGCGTGCTGAAGCCGACTGCAGGAATGAACTTACAAATTACGGTGGACCATTTAACGATGGTTCATCAAGATGTGAAATCAATTCAGTATCGCGTGGCAAATGAGAAAGTACGATTCGTTCGTTTCCGTCCATTTCCGTTCTGGAAACGAGTTCGTGACTCGTTTGTTGCAGATAAATAGAAAGGGTTTATATATTTGAACAGATTTACATTGAAATGGGATATAGACTCGGCTGAGGAAGGAACTTTGGTTAGAGAATTTTTAAAAACAAAAGGGATCTCCAAAGCCGCATTAACGGATATAAAGTTTCATGGCGGATCTATAGAAGTAAATGGTCAACATGCGAGCGTTCGTCATCAGTTGCAAGCTGGTGAAGAATTACGTGTCTTTTTTCCCGTAGAGGAAAGAAGTGAAGGGATGATTGCTGAAGATATTCCTTTATGTATCGTATATGAAGATGATGCAGTTCTTGTCATAAACAAAGAGGCAAACATGTCAACGATCCCGTCTAGAGAACATCCGGCAGGAAGTGTTGCGAATGCGCTCTTATCTCATTATGATAAGCGACATCTTGCAAGTACGGTGCATATCGTAACGAGGTTAGATCGTGATACTTCAGGGCTTATGCTTATTGCAAAAAATCGTTTCGTACATCATCTTTTATCGAAACAGCATCAACAAAAAGCTGTGAAAAGAACGTATGAAGCGATTGTTCACGGTGAGATGGTAGAAAGAGAAGGAACGATTGACGCACCGATTGGACGAAAATCGGATAGCATTATTGAGCGGACAGTTTGTGAGGAGGGGCAAAGAGCCGTTACTCATTTTAGAGTGATCGATAGCGTCAATCATAAGACGCACGTATCACTTGAGCTCGATACAGGGAGAACGCATCAAATTCGTGTGCATATGGCGTACATAGGACATCCGCTACTTGGCGATAATTTATATGGTGGAAAAAGAGATGAAATGAAACGACAAGCGCTTCACAGTACATCCTTGACGTTTTATCATCCTATTTTAGAGAAAGAAATGTCTTTCACTACACCGATTCCAAGCGATATGCAAGCGATATTAAGACATATTTAACAAGGGAACAAAATTCTTATGTAACGAAGAATTTTGTTCCCTTTTTTTTTAGCGGAATAATATTAAAATTTGATTGTCGCCCGTGCGCTTTATAACGAAAAAGCCACTTTCAGATTTTGTAGCAATGCCATCGTTATTTGGACGACAATATCCATGCGTTTCGCAAGTACCGTCATCACGTACTAACATTTGTCCAATTAATCCGACAGGAAGCCACTCGTTACGATCTTTTCTTGCTATATATTTGCAAGCTGGATCCCATTCTGTATTTAAAAGAGGTTGTATGTCTTGCGATTCCGTACGTACATATTGACGTTTTCCGAAGCTATCTGTTTTATAGCGTTTTTGCCAACTTAAAGCACCGCTATTTCCTATAAGAGCGGGGGTGGCACTAGATATTCCTAAGATGAATGAATCGTTTGAAGTAGCGATTCGAATTTTTTCTTCGCTACTAAATGTAACGAAATAACCTACATCAATAAAAGTATTGTCTACTGTTTCAAACATTTGCGCAAAATCAGTTCCGCTTGCATTGTAAGAAGCGCCCTCAATGTACATTTCTCCATTATGAGCAAGCCACTTTGCACCGATATTATGATCGGTTTCATTTGTGCCGTTTGCAATAAACCAAGAATAGGATTCTTCTGCTGTACCGAATCGTCCCATAATATGGCTACCTGCAAAATGAGCTGTTGATGTATGATTACCTTCCGCATGAGAAGAAAATCCGTTAGCGATAGTCGCGGTTCCTTCTGCATGAGCTGCTTCGCCTAAAGCGATTGTATGTTTACCTTCTGCATGAGAATAAGCGCCACCTGCTGTCGTTTCACTCCCTTCACTATGGGAACTATGTCCAGTTGCTTTCGTTTTTGATCCTTCTGCATGAGAGAAAGAACCTTTTGCATGTGTCAGAAGTCCTTCTGCATGTGAAGCTGTACCCTCTGCATGAGAGTGAAGACCCTCTGCATATGCATACCGCCCATCTTTTTTTACTTTTGTATTTTCAGATGTAGGGGTCTGAATGATAATCGTTTTTTCTGTTTGTATATCACCTGATGGTACTAATGCTTCTTTAATTTTTTTTACTTGATTTATAATAGCAGCTGGAATTTCTGCTTCCGCTTTTTTATTTATTGCTACAGGGCTGTTCTCTTCTGTATTCTTTTCTACTTGCTCAGAAGGCACAATCTGTTCAATATGAGTAGAGAGAGGTTTATTTTTTTGCTGCATCTTTGCTTTTCTATTATCAATTATGCGGCTCATTACAGCATTCTGTAATGAGACATATTTTGGTCTATCTTTGTTTTTTGTGGAAGCCTCTTGTTCTTCCAGTTCTTCTACAGCTGCAGCTCGAATGCTGCACCAGTTGTTAATTCCGTACATGGGCAGATAAAAAGGCGGGCATTTTCTTTTTTGTTTAGAAGATTTTTTCTTCATTCTGTCACCTCCTGCGACAGTATATGCCGTGTCATTAAAAAAAGATGCACTTTATTGCATCTTTTTTTAATGACTTTACCCAATTTTTATCCCATTTTAATGGGCGGGCTGCCCATTAAAGTGGGATTGGTGAGGGCTGATTAAAGTTTCACTTTATATGAGAGACGCCTAAAAGATACGGTAATCCTTACATATGAGTTATGAAATTGGGCGGAATTTCTCAGGGACAAAAGGCAGGGAGGAAGGAACGGAAACAATCTCCATTTCAGGATAACGTAGTCCAGTTAGTTTGCCACCAAATACAGCACCAGTGTCAATATTGACTGTATGATTTACAAAGCGAGGTTCTTTTACGGGTGTATGTCCATATACAACCCAAGCTGTTCCTTTATACTCCTTCGCCCAGTCGCGACGGACAGGTGAACCGTCAGCATGTTTTTCTCCTGTAATATCGCCGTATAATACAAATGTTTGTACTTTTTTATCTTTTCTTCCTATGTAATCTTGCCGAATGCCGGCGTGACACACAATTAACCTTTTTTCATCGAGTACATGATATAAAGGGGATTGCTCGTAAAGTGTGATGAATTTTTCTTTTATCATGTTTTGTTGATGAGAAGGTAGTGCTTCATATTCGGCAACAGTTGTTTCGAGTCCATGAGCGATTGTCACATTACGTCCAAGGAAAAATCGGTATAGTTTATTGCAGTGATTTCCCGGAGCGTAATACGCTACTTTTTTATTTATGACAAGTTCCCATACAATTTCAATCATACGTAATGAATGGGGACCGCGATCTGTGATATCGCCAACAAAAGCAAGTTTGCGTTGATCAGGGTGAATCGGCAAGTCACTATTCCAGTTATATCCGAGTTTTTTCGTTAAATCTTGAAACTCTTGGAAGCATCCATGAATATCCCCTATAATGTCGTATTTCATATTTAAACCTCCATCATATTTTTCATTAGTATATCTAAAAAAGGATAGAGATAAAAATATACCGTTTTTGTGCTTCAGTTAAACATAAAGATTTTCGTTCTTGAGCGGACGTTTAAAACAAATCCAATCGCTATCATGTATGTGAGTAAGGAGCTTCCTCCGTAGCTCATAAGGGGTAGTGTGATGCCTGTAATAGGTAGTAATCCGATTGTCATCCCGATATTTTGAAATACTTGAAAAGTAAACATTCCGATTGTACCAGCGCAGATGTAACTGCCGAAAGGGTCATTACTTTCTATAGCGATATGAATCATGCGAAAAATAAGTAGGAAAAAAAGTGCAATAATGACGCTTGCGCCTAAAAATCCGAATTGCTCAGCGACATTCGTGAAAATAAAATCTGTATGTGGTTCTGGAAAGTATACTTGTCCATTTTCCCAACCTTTTCCTTGCATTTCTCCTGATCCAGTAGCTAAGAAAGCTTGTCTTAATTGATAGCCTTGCGCATCATATTTGTATGGCGCTAACCAGCCGTAGAAGCGATTTAGTTGATATTCTTGTAAAATGTGTGCTTTAAAGAATTTTGTATGAGTAAAAAAAATATACGTTAATGTAACACCAGTTGCAAAGATACAGGAAGCTAACCCGAAAATAAAACGCCAACGTATACCAGAAACTAATATCATTGCTGCGAGCATAGCTGAAATTACCATTGTGTTTCCTAAATCAGGTTCCTTTGCGATAAGTAGTAGGGGCGGCAAACTTGTTGCGCATATTTTTCCGAGTAATAAAAAATCATCGTGTATTGTTCGGTAAAAATATTTCTCATTGTGATTTGCTATAATTCGTCCGGTGACGATAATTAAAAACAATTTCATAATTTCAGAAGGCTGGAAATTTCCGATGCCTGGGAGCCTGTACCAAGCGGTCGCACCTTTAATTGTAATGGCACCTGGTACTTGAAGTTCTAGCCCAATTAGTAGTACCAATGCAAAGCTATATAAATACCAAGCAATTTTTTGATAACGATCGAAATCGATAATCATAATAACACCGATGGCTATGAATCCAATGAAGTACCACTGGATTTGCTTTAATACAAAATTTACATTTTGCAAAAATGGTGGTAAAGAGGCTTGTGCACTTGTAATTGCAAAGCAACTAACAATCCCAATGGCAAATAAGATGCATAGTAATACGTAGTCTATTTGATATTGAGAATTTGGATCTTTCAATGTATGTATTCCTTTCTATCGCCTAGTAAATATATGGATTATGTCATGAAAAAAATAATATACAAGCAGACTATGCATACATTTATTCCACTATTTGCGGGAAGTCATACATCACAAGGAAGGAATTCCCCCTTGTGATGGATTAGATTGCATGGAGTTCTTTTGTAACTATATTCAAACAATGAGAAAGGCGAGTATGTGTATCGGTCGTTGGAATGAGTTCTGGATATAGCTGATAAAATGTTGTAGCGTTTTTATACCATTCGCAAGCTTTTAACAGACTCGTTTTGTAATAGTCAGTCTCTTGTAGAAAACCATATTTTTTTGAATGTAAAACGAGATGTGAAAAATCTTCGCAACCTTCAAGGTATTTGTGATGTACTTGCTGTCCCGTATGAAGGCGGAAAGAACTTAAAGGTTCCGTAATATAGATTGCATCACCTTTGGAAAGTAAACTGATCCAAGAAGCCATATCCACACTACAATTATAATTTCTACCATTTAAAGTACCGAAAGGTTCTGTTAATAGGCGTTTTCGAAAGAGTACAGTCGTAGGTTCACCAATAATATTTTGCCCTAGTATAAGCATATGGTTTCCAAGATCTTTCCCATTTAATAGAGTATCTTCATCATATAATCTGTTCATGGAGGGGTGTTGTTCAATTATCTCTCCATCATCATTAATCCAAGTACGATAAGATGTAATAAGTGCGAGATTTTGATCTAAGTCTTTTTGGAAATAAAACATCATTTTTTCAATTTTACTACTATAAAATATATCATCGTCCATTAAGAAATTTATGTACTCTCCATTTGACTGCTTTAAGAGCATAAGGGCGTTATGAAATTGTCCTAAAGTAGAGGGGTTTCGAATGTACGTTATATGTTTATGTTTATGTAAATAATCTCTGTATATTAATTTTTCTGTTTCATTATTTGTACTATCGTCTCCTACAATAATTTCAATATTGGAATACGTTTGTGCTAATGCACTTTCTAGAGCAATTTTAAAATAATGTGGTCGATTATAGGTGGGAATAAGGATGGAAACGAGCGGCAGATTTTTTATATTATTCATATACAACTACCTTTCAGCAATTTTTTGTGTAAGAATCATATCTTGATAACTTGTATGTTCAGTTCTGCCACACCATGAGCCATAATGGGGAGGTGTCTGCATTTCTAGTCCATACTTATTTAATAGGGTAAGAATATCTTTCTCAAGATAGGCAACTGCGAAATTCGGGATATCTTTATTTAGAACATAACAATTGTCAATTTGATGATAAAAACCTAACGTACTTAGTCCTGCATTTAAGTAATAGGAAGATTCAGGGTTAATTAAAAAGAAAGTAATAAAACATCTCCCATCCTTTTTTAAAACTCGAGAAATTTCACTTAAGTAATGTTCTAATTCTTTCGGAAGAAGATGGGTAAATACAGACGTTAAAAAAATAAAATCGAATGATTCATCTTCATATGGAAACTTGTATTGGGAAGCATCTTCTTTTCCATCGGGATTGTAGAATTGGTTATATATATCGACATGTTCAAAATGGAAATTGTTACGGCGTGTTGAAATGTTATTTTTGCACCATGTAATTCCCTTATTAAATAAGTCAAATCCATAATAATTACCATCATCGCTTAAATAGTTCATTAATGGAACCGCCATCCGGCCGATACCACAGCCTACATCTAACACTGTTTCATTTGATTTTAAATTGCCAATTTCAATAAAATACTGCATAAACTCTTTTCCAACTTCTTCAAAATGACCACCTACATATTGAACAAGTTCTGGAGGTGGGATTAATGTGATTTTTTTCTCATTTTCGTTCAAAAAATTCACACCTTTCTTATAGTAAAGTAGGAAATTTCTACTTTATATTGAGGGGAGCTTTGCTTTTATTCATTACAAGAGTGGTTTTCATGAATTAGTAGTATCATAGTACCCCTCAACTAAATATTTTTTTATTCTATTCTTTTCTCCAAAAAATACCGAAATCATCGATTTGAGTCATAGGAGTTTTTATGTTTCTTTCACTTCTGAAATCTGTTACAGCCTCTGCGCATGTTACCAGTCCATAATCATCAATAATAATAAAGCCACCTATTGAAACTTTATCGTATAAATTTACAAGACTATCCATCGTTGATTCATACATATCGCCATCAAGACGAGCAATTGCAATTTTTTCTACCGGTGCTGAAGGCAATGTATCTTTAAACCAACCCTTTAAAAATTTCACTTGATCATTTAATAAATCATATTTTCTAAAGTTCTCTTGCACTGTTTCTAAAGAAACCCGTAAGTAATCGAATGTATGCAAATAATCACCGTAATCTTTCGGGTATTGTTCTAAGTTAGGTGCTGGTAGACCTTCAAACGAATCGGCAACCCACACAGTACGATCTGTAATGTTGTTTGCTTGTAAAAAACCATTCATAAAAATGCACGATCCTCCGCGCCATACACCAGTTTCAATAAAATCACCTTCTATATTTTCACGGACAACAGTTTCCATAGCTTCGTGTAATTGATTCATACGTTTTCGGCCAATCATACTATGTGCTGCTCTTGGCCAATCTTTGCCACCTTGACGCTCACTTTCTGAAACGTTAGGGTCAACGATTTTTAAATTGTGATTTTCTACGTACTGCTTAAGAAATAAAGGAAGCGGAACAGTAACTGGTTCATATGATAGCTCTTTAGATATATGTAACGAAGCAGGTAAATATGGTTCGTATTCTAACCATATTTCAAATAAAATTGTTTTCTTTAATAATTCAAGATAAAGCTGAACAGCTGATTTATTTTCCATATAAGTGCCTCCTGCGGAATGTCATACAACATTATGACTATGTAGAAAAGAGAGATTTAATGATTGAATTTACAAATGAAAAAGCAGTAAGACTAGTATCAGTCTTACTGCTAAGTACAAAATTAAGCGATTTTCTCAATAATAATTGATGCACTTGTACCAAGAGCTAGTGATAATCCAATTCCTGTAACAATTGCTTCAACGAGTGATGGAGTTGTCGTAATTTGTGTAATGGCTTGGATAACGATAGGAGCTCCAAGTGAAATTAAGCTCGTGCCTGTACCTGGTACAGTATTACCATTAACTTGAATTGCAAGACTTCCTAATAAACCTACTGCCGCTGTATAAGCAATAACAGTAATTTTATAGAACCCAGTCTCACTAATTACGAAAGTATCAGGATCCATTTGAGAAATTGCTGTACCAAACTGAGATCCAACAGTATTAAATGGTACTGGATCGTTAACGCCAAGAGCTAAAGAAACTGTAGCTGAGTTAAAGGCATACAACCCTGCTGGAAGTCCTAATCCAGAAGGTCCAGTCGGCCCAGTCGGTCCGGTAGCACCAGTTGGCCCAGTTGGCCCAGTTAGTCCAGTAGCACCAGTGTCTCCAGTTGGCCCAGTCGGTCCAGTAGTACCAGTGTCTCCAGTTGGCCCAGTCGGTCCAGTAGTACCAGTGTCTCCAGTTGGCCCAGTCGGTCCAGTAGCACCAGTGTCTCCAGTTGGCCCAGTCGGTCCAGTAGTACCAGTGTCTCCAGTTGGCCCAGTCGGTCCAGTAGTACCAGTGTCTCCAGTCGGCCCAGTCGGTCCAGTCGGCCCAGTTGGTCCAGTCGGCCCAGTTGGTCCAGTCGGTCCCGTTGGTCCGGTAGGAAGGGTAAACGGCGGTATTGGTGGTAATGTTGGTCCTACAAGATTAGGGTCAAATGCACTAGCTGATAAAGATTCATCGGGATTTAATCCATCTGAATAATTATTATTTGACATAAATTCACCTCCATAAAGCGTTCATTATATAGTAGATGCAAAACCGGAAGAAAATGACACGGACATTTGAATTATTGAAAAGAAATCTTAAACTGCTTGTGCAAGTTAAAAAAGTGGAAAGTTTATTGTATGTATAACATATGATTGATTTGGAAGAGGGTGATTATGTTGAACAAGCAAGGAATTACAATTAGTTTATGTATGATTGTTCGAGATGAGGAAGATACAATCGGTCGATGTTTAGACTCAGTAGAAAAAATTGTTGATGAAATTATTATAGTGGATACAGGTTCCATTGATCGAACGAAAGAAATTGTAGCTCAATATACCTCTAACATATATGACTTTCCGTGGATTAATGATTTTGCGGCAGCTAGAAATTTTTCTTTTTCGAAAGCAACGCAAGAATATATATTATGGTTAGATGCTGATGATGTGTTATTAGAAGATGCTCAAGAGGCATTGAACTTATTAAAAAGAGAATTAGATCCTAATGTGGATGCTGTTTCGATGCCTTATCATCTTGTAATGGATTCTAATGGTAAACCTTTATATTGTACAAAAAGATATCGACTTGTAAAGCGTGAAAAACAATTTCAATGGTTTGGAAAGGTGCATGAGTATTTAGCTATTTTTGGTGAGATTTTTAATAGTAATGTTGCGATTACGCATAAAAAAGAAAAGAAAGTAACGAACCGCAATTTAAAAATTTTTCAAGATGCTGTAGCAGCTGGAGAAGAATTGAGCCCGAGAGATTTGTTTTATTACGCGAATGAATCTATGGATAATCAAAAATATGATGATGCAGTTCTACTATATGAAACATTTCTTAATCAGGACGAAGGTTGGTATGAAGAGAAAATTTATGCATGTGGTAAATTAGGAGATTGCTATGCAAAGCTTGGATCATGGGAAAAGGCAATTGAATCTTGCGTGAAGTCGTTTCGATATGATGTTCCTAGAGGAGAGAATTGTACAAGAATAGGATATATATATATGGAACAGCAAAAGTATAACGAAGCGATATTTTGGTTTAAACTTGCAACGGAAGTACCAATGGCGACGGAGAGTCCGTTTCATAGTCCAGCGAGCTATACATGGCTTCCTTATTTACAAATGTGTATTTGTTATAGCAAGTTAGGTGAGCAAGATAAAGCTTATTATTACAATGAATTAGCAGCTTCTTATGTTCCGAATAATGCTGCAATTGAATATAACCGCAAATATTTTCGGAGTGTTTTTGATAAACAATATAAATCGTTATAGGCAGCTTTTTTTAGAAATGGCTCATCGCGATTCTAACTCTAATAAATTAGCTATATAGTAAAGTATCGGCAATGTAACTAGTACTGGTTACATCTATAGACTTCATATGAGGTTTATATTTCAAATTCAATTTGCATAAGGAGTGTGTAAAATGAATTCCCCAAAAAATTCTTTATACGAAGAAAAGTCTGGGCATTATTATAATGCAGTGAATCCGAATTTATTAAAGCACATAAAAAAAGAATGGAAAGAAGTTCTTGATATCGGTTGTTCGAGTGGTGCACTTGGAGCTGCCATAAAAGAAAATGGCACACGTGTATCTGGAATTGAGGCATTCCCAGAGGCAGCAGAACAAGCAAAAGAAAAACTAGATCATGTTGTTTTAGGCGATATAGAAACAATGGATATGCCGTATGAGGAGGAGCAATTTGATTGCGTTATATTTGGTGACGTATTAGAGCATTTATTTGATCCGTGGGCGGTAATAGAAAAAGTAAAACCGTATATAAAGCAAAATGGTGTGATTTTGGCTAGTATACCGAATGTTTCACACATTTCAGTATTAGCTCCCTTACTTGCTGGAAATTGGACGTATACAGAATATGGTTTATTAGATAAAACACATATTCGCTTCTTTACATTTAATGAAATGTTACGAATGTTTTTAAAAGCAGGCTATTCAATTAGTAAAGTAGATCGTGTATATGTTGATCATAAAATGTATGAACCGCTTATTGAGGAATTATATGGCATTTGTAAAAAATATCGTCTTGGAAGTGGCTTCATGGCTGAGACGGTTGTATTTCAATACATTATTGAAGCAGAAAAATCAAAATTATGAGTGCAGCAGATAAAACAATATTATTTGTTACGTGTATAAATGATCGGAAAATGTATGCACAATGTGCACGACATATATTACAATTGCCAGTTCCTCCAGGATACACGATACAGTTTATGCCGATTCGGAATGCGAAAAGTATGACGAGCGGATATAATCAAGCAATTTCGCATCCGGCAAAATATAAAGTGTATATACATCAAGATGTTTTCATTGTAAATGTAGGGTTTTTATATGGATTACTTCAATTGTTTCAAGAACATGAACATCTTGGAATGATTGGTATGGTTGGAGCCCAATATGTCCCTCCAAATGGAATATGGAATGTAGGCAGAGGAGTTGTTGGAAAAGTCATTGGTTATATGAATGATTTATTTTATATGGCAAGTCAAGAAAAGCCGTATCATGACTCAAAAACATTTATGCCTGTAGAATGTATTGACGGTTTATTAATGGCAACACAATACGATATTCCATGGCGGGAAGACTTGTTTGATGGGTTTGACTATTATGATGTGTCTCAATCGTTTGAATTTAGAAAAGCGGGCTATACAGTTGGGGTTCCTGTACAGCGTGATGCGTGGTGTATTCACTATCATATCGATGTGGATATGACCAACTATGAAAAGTATAGAAAGATATTTGTAGAGCACTATATGTCAGATGTAAATCAAGACGAATAGAGGGGCTACAAAATGAAAGATCATACAATATTAGTCGTTGTTTGTATAAATAATGAAGAGCTATTTGAACAATGCGAGAGACAAATAAGAAACCTTTTTGTTCCCCCTGGTTATGTCGTACAAATTTTTCCGATACGAGATGCGAAAAGTATGGCGAGTGCATATAACCGAGCACTTTCATATCCCGCGAAGTATAAGGTTTATATACATCAAGATACTTATCTTATTAATCGAGAGATGTTTTATACACTCATTTCTCTTTTTAAAGATAACGAAAAACTAGGTTTAATTGGAGTAGCTGGTGCTCAGTTTTTGCCGAGCAACGGGATATGGTGGGAAGGGAAAAATTTAGTAGGGAAAGTGATTGAGTACAGGAGACAGAATTATCAATTATTAAATTTAGATCAAGTTTTTTATGGGAATCAACCATTTTTGTCAGTTCAGGCAATTGATGGTTTATTGATGGCAACGCAATATGATATTCCATGGCGAGAAGACTTATTTCAAGGATTCCACTTTTATGATGTGTCGCAGTCTTTAGAGTTTCAAAAGGCTGGTTATTTAATTGGTATCCCTAATCAAGCAAATGTATGGTGTATTCACTACAACGGGGATGAGTTTGATGCGGATACATATGAGAAGGATCGGAAAGTGTTTGTAGAACATTACAAAGATATATTATCTCCATCATAAGGGAGAGATGCAGGGTGAAAGGAATTATTTTAGCAGGTGGAACTGGGTCGAGATTATATCCCATAACGAAAGTAACGAATAAACATTTGCTTCCTGTTGGACGTTATCCAATGATTTATCATGCGGTATATAAGCTAAAACAATGCGAGATTACAGACATTATGATTATTACAGGTAAAGAGCATATGGGAGATGTTGTTAGTTTTTTAGGAAGCGGTCAAGAGTTTGGCGTGTCCTTTACGTATCGTGTGCAAGATAAGGCTGGCGGAATTGCGCAAGCATTAGGGCTTTGTGAAGATTTCGTTGGGAATGATCGCATGGTAGTTATATTAGGAGATAATATCTTTTCTGATGATATTCGTCCGTATGTTGAAGAGTTTGCAAATCAAAAAGAGGGTGCGAAAGTACTGCTGCAATCTGTAGATGACCCGGAGAGATTTGGCGTAGCGCATATTCAAAACGACAAAATAATTGAAATTGAAGAAAAGCCGAAAGAGCCGAAAAGTTCCTATGCAGTCACAGGAATTTATTTGTATGATTCGAAAGTCTTTTCTTATATAAAAGAATTAAAACCTTCCGCAAGGGGGGAACTTGAAATTACAGATATTAATAATTGGTATTTAAAACGAGGGGTACTTACTTATAATGAAATGAGCGGTTGGTGGACTGATGCAGGAACTCACATTTCTCTTCAAAGGGCGAATACGTTAGCGCGGGATATAAACTTTGGTAAACAGTTTAACGGAGAATAGGTGAGAATATGAAAGTTATAGAAACAAACTTTACTGACGCAAAATTGTTAGAACCGAGGTTATTTGGAGATGGGCGTGGCTTTTTTACTGAAAGTTATAATAAGAAGGTGCTAGAAACATTAGGGATTACGTATTCATTTGTACAGGATAATGTTTCGTATTCGACAGAAGCGGGAACGATTCGGGGATTACACTTTCAAAAAAATCCGAAAGCACAAACGAAACTTATTCAAGTTATGCAAGGAGCAATCTATGACGTTATCGTCGATTTGCGAAAAGATTCCCCAACGTTTAGGCAGTGGAGAGGATATATTTTAAGCGCGGATAATCATCGGCAATTATTAGTGCCAAAAGGATTTGCACACGGTTTTTGTACACTTGTTTCGCATACGATTGTTATGTATAAAGTAGATGAGTATTATAGTGCTAATCATGATTCAGGGGTAATTTGGAGTGATAAAGAATTAGCAATTCCATGGCCGGTAACAAGTCCTATTTTGTCTGACAAAGATCGAATATTACCATCGCTTCAGGAATGTGAAGATAGTTTTTGAGTAGGAGAGTTGTTTATGAATATATTAGTAACAGGTGGAGCTGGATTTATTGGAAGTAATTTTGTGCATTATATGTTACAAAGCTATGAAACATATAAAATTATTAATTTTGATGCACTAACATATAGTGGAAACTTAAATAATGTAAAGTCTATTCAAGATCATCCGAATTACTATTTTGTAAAAGGGGAAATTCAAAATGGAGAGCTGCTGGAGCATGTTATTCAGGAACGTGATGTGCAAGTAATCGTCAATTTCGCAGCTGAATCACATGTGGACCGTAGTATTGAAAATCCGATCCCTTTTTATGATACAAATGTAATTGGGACGGTCACCTTACTAGAATTAGTAAAAAAATATCCGCATATTAAACTTGTGCAAGTATCAACGGATGAGGTGTATGGATCTTTAGGAAAAACAGGGCGATTTACCGAGGAAACCCCGTTAGCTCCAAATAGTCCATATTCTTCAAGCAAAGCGAGCGCCGATATGATAGCTTTATCTTATTATAAAACATATCAATTACCAGTTATCGTAACGCGTTGTTCCAATAACTATGGGCCGTATCAATATCCTGAAAAATTAATTCCGTTAATGGTTACGAATGCGCTCGAAGGAAAAAAATTACCGTTATATGGCGATGGATTAAATGTAAGAGATTGGCTACATGTAACGGATCATTGTCGTGCGATTGACGTTGTTTTGCATAAGGGACGTATAGGAGAAGTATATAATATAGGTGGAAATAATGAAAAAACAAATATAGATGTTGTGGAACAAATTATTACTCTCTTAGGAAAAACGGAAAAGGATATTGAATATGTGACAGATCGTTTAGGACACGACCGCCGTTATGCGATTGATGCAGAGAAAATGAAGAATGAATTTGATTGGGAACCGAAGTATACGTTTGAGCAAGGGTTACAAGAAACGGTGCAATGGTATGAGAAGAATGAGGAATGGTGGAAACCATTAAAAAAGTAAGGGGTATATAAATGAGAGAACGGATTATCATAACAGGAGCAAATGGTCAATTGGGAAAGCAACTACAAGAAGAGTTAAATCCTGAAGAATATGACATATATCCATTTGATAAAAAGTTACTAGATATCACAAATATATCCAAAGTGCAGCAAGTGGTACAAGAAATAAGGCCACATATCATTATTCATTGTGCAGCGTATACGAAGGTTGATCAAGCTGAGAAAGAGCGAGATCTTGCTTATGTAATAAATGCAATAGGGGCTCGAAATGTAGCGGTTGCTTCACAATTAGTTGGGGCGAAGTTAGTTTATATTAGTACGGATTATGTATTTCAAGGCGACAGACCGGAGGGGTACGATGAATTTCATAATCCGGCGCCGATCAATATATACGGGGCTTCTAAATATGCGGGAGAGCAGTTCGTCAAAGAGTTACATAATAAATACTTTATCGTTCGTACATCGTGGTTATATGGTAAGTATGGAAATAATTTTGTGAAAACGATGATACGATTAGGGAAAGAAAGAGAAGAAATATCTGTTGTAGCGGATCAAATAGGTTCTCCTACGTATGTGGCGGATTTAAATGTGATGATTAATAAGCTCATTCATACTTCTTTATACGGTACGTATCACGTATCCAATATAGGATCATGTTCTTGGTTTGAATTTGCAAAGAAAATATTTTCGTATGCAAATATGAAGGTGAATGTGTTACCTGTTTCAACCGAAGAATTTGGGGCTGCAGCAGCAAGGCCGAAATATTCTATTTTCCAACATAACATGCTACGATTAAATGGTTTTTTACAAATGCCTTCTTGGGAAGAAGGATTAGAGCGTTTTTTTATAGAAACCAAAAGTCATTAACAATTTTAAGTTAATGACTTTTTTGTTTGCCTTTAAGAGGTTTTATGTTACTATAATTATAGTATCAGGTACTAATAACAAGTATAAGTATTTCTGGGAGGATATATCATGGAACTATTACAAGGGAAAACATTTGTTGTTATGGGCGTTGCGAACCAAAGAAGTATTGCATGGGGAATTGCTCGCTCTTTGCATAATGCAGGTGCAAAATTAATCTTCACATATGCAGGAGAACGTTTAGAGAGAAATGTTCGTGAATTAGCGGATACATTAGAAGGACAAGAATCACTTGTATTACCTTGTGATGTAACAAATGATGAAGAACTTACAGCTTGTTTTGAAACAATCAAGCAAGAGGTTGGTACAATTCATGGTGTTGCACACTGTATCGCTTTTGCAAATCGTGACGACTTAAAAGGTGAATTTGTAGATACTTCTCGCGATGGATTTTTACTTGCACAAAATATTAGTGCATTCTCTTTAACAGCTGTAGCAAGAGAAGCGAAGAAAGTAATGACGGAAGGCGGAAATATTTTAACGTTAACATATCTTGGCGGCGAACGCGTTGTGAAAAACTATAACGTTATGGGTGTTGCGAAAGCTTCATTAGAAGCGAGCGTGAAATATTTAGCGAACGATTTAGGCCAACATGGCATTCGCGTTAACGCTATTTCTGCAGGTCCAATTCGTACGTTATCTGCAAAAGGTGTAGGCGACTTTAACTCAATCTTAAGAGAAATTGAGGAGCGCGCACCACTTCGTCGTACAACAACGCAAGAAGAAGTTGGGGATACAGCAGTATTCTTATTCAGTGATTTAGCACGCGGCGTAACAGGAGAAAACATTCACGTTGATTCAGGGTATCATATCTTAGGATAATTATAATATGAACTGTTAAAGGACAATCTCTACATGTTGAGATTGTCCTTTTTATTTGTTCCTGGAAAGAACGATTTTTAACGAAAGTTCTTACCATGTGATGAATATAACTATAATAGTACACGATTTATCCAGCTACGTATGGAAGTGGGAGGGACGAGTGTGAAGAATAAAAATAAAAGTTCAACAGTTGGAAAACCGTTGTTATATATTGCACAAGTAAGTTTGGAACTTGCTGCACCGAAAATAAAAAGAATTATTTTAACAAACTTTGAAAATGAGGATCAAAAAGAGGAAAGTAATAGAAACGAAAATGTTGTAAGTAGTGCGGTGGAAGAGGTAATAGAAGAACAAGAAGAGCAACAAGAGCAACAAGTAGAAGAGAAAATAGAAGAAGAGGAACTGGAACAGAAACAGAAAGAACCAGTGAGAACTGTCCCGTATAATAAATCATTTAAGGATATGAATAATGAAGAGAAAATTCATTTTTTATTAAATCGCCCTCATTATATTCCGAAAGTAAGGTGCAGAATAAAAACAGCTACAGTCTCATATGTTGGATCAATCATATCGTATCGTAATGGAATTGTAGCGATTATGCCACCAAATAGCATGCGAGATATTAAGTTGTCTATAGATGATATCCAATCAATTAGTATGGCTGGCTTTTAAATATGTAAAGGTGGTAGAAATCTTCTACCACCCCAATAGTTTTTTAGTTTACTTCACTTATTAGATAGAAACGTCGCGTAAGCATTGAATCGCACAGAAACAGCTTAAATCTACAGTAATGCAAGTAGTGGTAGATATTAATCTTGCATTTGGTACAGCTAAAAACGTACAAATTGGATCGTCACCAGGTGGTATCGAAGTACCGTCACCTAATACTACACTTAATACACGTAGCACAGCACAGCTATCATCATCTACGCTTTCCACACGGAAAATTGGAGATCGGCAGCTAGTAAGGCTTGATGATGGTGCAAATGCTTCAAAAGGTTCTCCAGTTTTTGTGTATAAAATAAAAGGGCGTGTATTTGCTACTGATGCAGTGTTGTGTGCACCTAAAAATGGAATTTCACAACCAGATCCACACGTAGTAGTAGAACAATCTTGTAGTTCATTGATGAATTTTACAACGTCAACTACACAATGAGAAGAGCTATGGTGTTTATTTTCGTTACAACTCATTAATGTCACTCCTTATCTTCTTGTTTGTATTTACATTAATAAGATATTGGAGTCGAGGAGATTTGGTCACAATCTCAAGACCTTTTTTTTTAAATAGGCGAAAGAAGATAAGGGAAGGTGGAATTATGCTGTTTACAAGTTGGCTTTTATTTTTTATTTTCGCGTTAGCTGCTTTTAGGCTCACCCGTTTAATTGTTTATGATAAAATTACAGCTTTTTTGCGAAGACCGTTTATTGACGAATTAGAGATTACAGAGCCGGATGGAAGTGTATCAACTTTTACAAAAGTAAAAGGTAAAGGATTAAGAAAGTGGATTGGCGAATTATTAAGCTGTTATTGGTGTACAGGTGTATGGGTTAGTGCTTTTTTATTAGTGTTATATAATTGGATCCCTATCGTTGCAGAACCGTTACTTGCGTTATTAGCTATTGCAGGAGCAGCAGCAATCATTGAAACGATTACAGGATATTTTATGGGAGAATAATATATTTTCATACTAAGAGAAAAAGCGGAGTTTAAAAGAATGAGGGAACGGAAATAAAGAGTTGTTCATATAGTAAATAGACAGAATTGACAGTAGAGGAGATGTTTGCTGTGAGCAATAATCCAAGGCAAAATTCATATGACCTGCAGCAATGGTATAATATACAGCAACAGCACCATGCACAACAACAGGCATATCAAGAACAATTGCAACAACAAGGGTTTGTGAAGAAAAAGGGATGTAATTGTGGGAAAAAGAAGAATACAATAAAACACTATGAAGAATGAAACACTCATGTTACCGTGAGTGTTTTTTATTATACATAAAAAGCGGTATTTCAAAGGTGAAATACCGCTTTTTACTAGCTAATTTGTGCAACTGTTAATGCTGCAGCACGAACGTCTACAGTTCCTATTAACTCAACTGGTACAATTCGAATTAAGTCACCAGGGTTTAAGTTAATAAGAATAACACCGCTGGATACGTCTACTTCGCCAGTACCAATAACGTTAGAACGAACTGCTGTACCTGATCCAGGAATAATGTTAGCTGGCGTACCTAATGATAAGAAGAAACGACCAGCTTCTGGTGCAGTAGGTACATTATCAAGACTAATTGTTAATGTATAACTGATTTGATAAATACCAGCTCGTAGAATTCGAATGCCATCTCCGACACTTACCGTATCATTTATTACAGGAACAGTAATATTTGGGTTTGGACTGACGCTAGGTAATAGTAGTGGTGTAAATAGTGAAGCGAACTGAGGTGCAGACGCGTTGAAAGCAAAACCGAAGGCAGGTAGTGTACTAGCTGGTTTTGCCTCGCAATCAATTTTCGTAAATTCGCAATCAGAAGAGAACATGTTTTTCACTCCTTTATCTGTTTCTACTTTCAGTTAATGAAAAGGACAGGTTCTATGTTCTAGACAAGTTCCCAATTTTAATAAATTTACATAATAATACTCTTTAAGCATGGATTGGGTGGCAGATAATTCTGCCACCCAATCCATGCTTAACTCATTATTTAGATTTAAATCGTAACATCACGTAAGCATTGAATAGCGCAGAAGCAACTTAAATCAACAGTAAGACAAGTGTTGGTCGATATTAATCTTGCATTTGGTACAGCCAAAAACGTACAGATTGGATCGTCACCAGGTGGCACAGGAGAAGTATCACCTAATACTACAGTTAATACACGCAATACAGCGCAATCATCATCATCTATACTCTCGACACGGAAAATTGGAGATTGGCAGCTAGAAAGGCTTGCAGATGGCGCGAATGCTTCAAATGGTGTTCCGGCTTTTGTGTATAAAATAAAAGGACGCGTATTTGCTACTGATGCGCTATTATGTGCTCCTAAAAAGGGGACTTCACAACCAGATCCGCATGTTGTCGTTGCACATTCTTGTAGTTCATGTATAAAACGAACGACATTAGATACACAGTTGAAATCAAAATCATGTTGATGATCTTCGTTACAATTGCAGCTCATTATGTTCACTCCTTCTCGTGAGTTCTGACATACACTATTACAATATGAGTGGGATATGGTTGATATTACGTTAATTCTTATGATAAAAAGAGGAATTTATATAGGAGGGATGTACATATTGCAATATAAAAAAAGACATCCTTATTTCGTGGATGTCTTTTCAGGTAAATCTTTTCGCACAGTATACAAAAAGCGAGATATATCTAATTTTTTTCCTCTAAAAAATTGCGGAGAGGAAATGTACAATTCTTCTTTCGCACGTGTAATTGCGACATAAAGTAGTCGGCGTTCTTCTTCTAAAGCTTCAGAAGTCTCTGTAACACGATCGTTTGCATCTTTTAAAGAAGAAGTATGAGGCAGAATACCATCGCTCGCCCCGAGTAAAAAGACACATGGAAATTCAAGGCCTTTGGCGTTATGAATAGACATAAGCGAAACAGCATCTTTTTGCGGCATTGTTTTTAATGCTTCCATTTCTTTTTGCCCTTGAATGGCTTCATCAATAAATTGTAAATAAGCTGGAATGTCGGTGAAACGATTTGCTGACTCCATTAATTCTTCTAACATTTCTTCTTGTATATCTTTATGCATCGTAAAGGAAGAACGATCGTTACTTTGTAAGTACTCTAAATACTTTCCTTTACCATGAATAATTTCTTTTAATGCTTTTTTCGGTTCTAATTCTTTTATAAATTTAATAAAATCGATACGCTCATTTACCTTTTTCACTTGAAAAGGTTTTAAGTTCGGATTTAATAATAAGAAATGAAGAAGAGAAGGGAAACGGCCTTCACCATATTTCCATTGTTCACGTTCAATAAATGAAATACAATCATCACGCCCGATATACATCGTTGGTAATATGTTTGAAAGTGATTCTAATCGAAATGGTTCAATTACTAGTCGTAAATGATCCAATACAGGCTTAATTAAAGAATGTTCATAAAATGACTGACTCGCACCGTGCTTAATAAACGGGATTTTATGAATGGTAAGCTGATCAAGTAACGAACGGCTTACAGAATGTGTGCGATACAGCAAACAAAAATCTTTATAATTTCGTTCACCACTATCTACTTTTTCTTGAATGAGCTGCAAAATTTGATTTGCTTCATCAAGAGTCGTAGCCGGTCTTGCATAAAAAGGTTGTACACCTTCTTCACGAACAGAATATAGCTCTTTATCAAACCTTTCTTGATTTAGTTTGATAACTTCATTTCCAAGTCCGACAATAAAAGGATTGGATCGATAATTCGTATTAAGGGCGATAATCGTAGTGTTATCAAATTCTTTTGGAAAAGATAAAATAATTTGGTGACTTGCTCCTCGCCAGCCGTATATAGCTTGATCGTCATCACCTGCGATAAATAAATTATTTCTTGGCGAAGCTAACAATTTTACAATTTCATATTGAGCATACGATGTATCTTGGAACTCATCTACTTCAATATAGTGGAAACGTTGTTGTAATTGGGTAAGCAAAGGAGCGTTATTTTCTAACATATAATATGTTTCTAATAAGATGTCATCGAAATCAATATAATTATATCGTTGTTTCACTTCTTCAAAACGCTCGTATACTTCTTTAAATTCTTGTTCAACGGGTGTTTTTGCTTTTACATCTTTCGGACGATTTAATTTGTTTTTCTCAAGTGAAATCATCGCGAGCATCGTTTCAGCATCATAATCGTCTTTTAAACGCAATTCTTTTAAAATTTTCTTTATCATAATTTGTTTATGTTTTTCGTTTGCTAAAATTTGCTGATTATATCCTTGACTACGAAGCAATTTTAAAAAGACAGAGTGGAATGTACCAGCAACAACGTAGTTACTTGCAGCATGATTCATACCCGGTAAATTCGCTACACGATTTCGGATTTCTTCAGCCGCTTTTTGTGTAAATGTAAGTAATAAAATATTTCGCGGATGAACTTGTTTTACATTTACTAAATAACCGACGCGAGTTGTTAAAACAGATGTTTTCCCGCTTCCGGCACCAGCCAGTGTAAGAACAGGACCTTCTGTCGTTCGTACGGCTTCTAATTGTTTTTCATTTAAAAATACATTTTGCTGTTCGAGAGCGCGGAAATACGCCGCATCTGCATCTTCTTCCATAATTAAATGGGTAGATGTTTTTGGGATATGATATGTTGCACGTGGAATATCAGCGTGCGTTAATGATTTTTGTGAAAATTTTTCTTGTGTCATATATTCACCTTCAAAACTATAGCATCAACATTTAACTTTAGCGGAAGAAAAAGAAAATAGCAATGTAAAAAACAGGAGGGGATACCTCCTGTTTTCAAATTACAATTCTTTTATCATAACGATGTGAGGAATATTTGCTTCCATAAATACATCAGAATTCGTTACATATCCAAGTTTCTTATAGAAATCTTCTGCATGTGTTTGAGCATGCAGCTTCAATTTTGGTAGCGAGTTTTCCTTCGCATATGCTTCAAGTGCATTCATAACAATTTTTCCGATGCCTTTTTTTCGATGGGAAGCTAGTACGCAAATGCGTTCCATTTTTCCTATTCCATCAATGGTGCGAAAACGCCCAGCACCAACGGGAACATCATTATCATATATAACAACGTGTATGGAAGTTTCTTCAAACTCATCATACTCTTCTTCGGCAGAAACTTGCTGTTCCTTCACAAATACTTGCTTACGTACAGAGAATGCATCCCTTAGTTGTTCGTCCGTTTGTACGATCTGTGCATGCAAATTAGTTGTTCCCCTTTCCAAGGCGGAATGTTTCGTGTACAGTCCATGTTCCGTTTTCTAATTGATATAGAAGGTGGAAGCGGTCAATTGGTTGTTCGTAATAGAAATCTTTCATACGTAATCGACCTAGTACATCAGCATGCTCTGCATCAGATAAGCCTTGTCCAATTGTTAAATGAGGTACGAAAGCGTATTCGCGTTCTTGTGTAAAGAACCCGCTATGCATTTCCTCATTTAAGAAAGTAAGTTCAGGTGTTTTTTCTACTTTAAAATAAATAACATTATTAACAGGTGCGAATGAACCAACTTTTCCAACATGAAGGGTGAAAGGGTTCGTTTTACTTGCGATTGTATGTAACTCGTTTACAATCGATTCTAATTGTTCATCTTGCGTCTCAAAGGGTGTTTTCAATGTAATATGTGGCGGAACTAATGCGTAATGCGGATCATAACGTTTACGCAATCCGTTCGCTTTATCTTGAATCATTTTAGATGGAAAAATTACAATGCCTAATTTCATGTTCCAATTCCTCCCTTTGTAAGTCTAGTTAGATTTTGAGAAAATAACTCTCTTAATCTATTATATCAAATTATTCTGAATACTGCTCTCTATTATTTCATTGATAGCATATGAGAGAAAGCTTTCGGTAAATCAGTTTGCCAATATTTCCACGTATGATTACCTTCAAACTCCTCGTAATGCGTGATGAAATTTCTATCTATCAGAAGCGTATGAAGCTCACGGTTCGGCCCTACGAAATCAGATACTTGTCCATCCGTGCGCTTTACAGCTGTTTCTTCTGTTCCAATGACGTGGTAAAGTTCTAGCGCCTCCGGATTTTTGAATTCTTTTGCTAAGTTCATTACTGTTTCATCTACAAAAGGTGATTGCATAACGACTTTACCGAATGTATGCGGATACATAAGTGCGGTCATAAAGGAAACTGTCCCGCCAAGAGAATCTCCAATTAACACACGACCTTTTCCCATTTGGTACGTTGGATAATTTTCATCGATATATGGCGCAAGTTCATGAGCAAGGAAACGAATATACGCAGCGTTTTTTACCTCATTTGGGAAATATTTTTCTTTACGATCGTGTACATTTTTATATGGAATACCGACAATAATTGTGCGGTCAATTTCTTCAGTTTCACGAAGGCGCTCAATTACACGGTGTGCTTTACCAAGCTGAAAATAATCTCTGCCATCTTGTGCAATGACAACTGTATGTTTGTGCAGCGGTGTGTAATTTACCGGTAAGTAAACGAGAAGTGTAACATCTTCTTGAAGTGATGCACTATAAAATGAAATCTCTTCAATTCTCCCAATTGTTTGATTCATGTAGATCCCCCTAAATAAAAATTTACTGTAATAATTGTAAGAGCGACGCTTGTAGTGAAAAAGAAAGAAATATTCACTAATAGGTGCTTTCGTTTCTATTTTACCATAATGGTACGAAGAATCTAAAAAATTAGTATTTAAGTTAGGAAAGAAAACGGATATAATGAAGTGGGATTTTTGACAGGTGAGAGGGGAGACGGAATTTGAAACAAGAAAGGTCAATCGCGCTACCATTAGCTATTTCCATTATAGCCATTTCATTCGCAGCAGTTTTTGTAAAGATGTCCTCGGCACCATCTTCCATATTAAGTATGTATCGATTATGGATTATCGTACTTCTTATGCTGCCTATCGTTTGGAAAAAACGGGAAGAGTTTAGTAAGATTCAAATAAAAGATTGGGGATTTTTAATTGGATCTGGTTTCTTTTTAGCACTTCATTTTCTTTTATGGTTTGAATCTTTAAAACATACAACAGTTGCGAGTTCGACAATTATTTTAGCGCTTCAACCAATCGTATCTTTAGTTGGCGGTTTTTTCTTATTTAAAGAAAGAACAACATACTCAGCCATTGCGACAATGGGAATTGCGATATTAGGTGTAGTGTGTATTGGTTGGGGAGATTTAGGACTAAGTGAACAAGCAATTTATGGAGATATATTATCCTTTTTAAGTGTAATAGCAGTTGTTGGTTATTTATTTATCGGCCAAACGACAGTAAAGAAAGTATCACACTGGATTTACAGCTTTACAGTTTTTGCATTCGCAGGTATTTTTATGGGAATGTATAATATAGTACTGCAAGTGCCTTTTACAGGTTATACGAAGTGGGATTGGACCGTGTTTCTTTTACTTGCGGTCGTGCCGACAGTGTCACATGTCATTAATAATTGGTTATTAAACTACGTAAATGCAACAACAATATCGATGAGTATTTTAGGGGAACCAGTTGGAGCATCTATACTAGCATTCTTCTTACTTGGGGAAAGATTAAATGCAATGCAAATGATCGGTAGCATGCTCGTATTGTTTGGTGTGTCTGTTTTCTTATTGCAGCAACAAAAAAGAACAGCAAAAAATGTCGTAAACGAGCCTGTTTATACACAGGAATTATAATGTTAAGAGAGAAAAGAGAAGTTGTGATACTTCTCTTTTTGTTTTATAGAAATACGGGCGTAGAAGGGGGAGGGAAATGGAGTTTCTATCAAAAAAAGATGCCTGGTTATATCCGATTTTTTTCGTTATCATTGGAGCGTGTTTTGCTCCAATATTTGCAGGAAGGGAATATTTTCTTTTGTTTTTCACAATCCCATTATCTATCTTATTGATGTGGAGTTGGTTTTCAACAAAATATATTGTTGGAGAAGAAACAATTACTATTAGATCCGGTTTCGTGAAAAAGCGCATATTGATACGAGATATAAAACAAATTTTAAATACAAAAAATCCAATAGCAGCCCATGCATTGTCATTTGATCGACTTGAAATTGTTTATGGTGCACATCAAACAGAAATTATTTCTCCTAAAGATAAAGAGCAATTTATCAATCTCGTTACAAGTAAAAATCCACACATTGAAATAAAGTAAAAGAGTGGCTTCATAGCCACTCTTTTACTTTGGGTTTGTCATATAAGGTTGTACATGAATGATACATAGGTCCCTGAACTTACCTTCAGCAGTTGTAACAATTACGACTGCTCTACCTGCACTTTTTCCAGTAATCGTTACTGTATCACCTTTTGGATACAGTGTGATAACATCAGCATTCATATTTGTCCAAATAAGTTCGTTATTGGTTGCTTGTACTGGCAAAACAGTGGCGGACAACTCAGTGCTTTGGCCAGTTCTTATTTTCAACTTATTTTTTTCCATATGAACACCGATGACTGAAATAACAGAAGGAGCGATTGAAATTTTAGGTGGATTAGGTTGTATGTTCAAACAAGACGCAGAAGTATTGGTGATAGGTGAAAATTTTCGTGTTTGTTGTTGCTGGAAAGCTGCTAACATGTTGGAGTCCCCTTTCTGTATAAGTGCTGATAGTACTACTATAAAGGAGTAGTGTTACGTTTAATTTAATGAAACATAAAGAAATTGTTAAATTCGAGCAGAAGATTGTCGAACTTTGAGAAAAAAGAAAGCTCTGCTGATACGATAACAGCAGAGCTTTTCCTTTATAAATTATCACTATGTTGTTTTTCGAAATTCTCAAATTGCTCTGTAGTTTCTTTTGAAGGCTGTGTTAGTAAACTAACAATTACGATTACTAGTAAACTAATAGTAAAACCAGGAATCATTTCATATAAGAATTCTTTTAAGAATTTGAATTGCGTCCATATAATAACAGTAGCGGCACCAGAAATCATACCAGCAAGTGCGCCCCACTTCGTCATACGTTTCCAATATAAGCTTAATAAAATAGCAGGTCCGAATGAAGAGCCAAATCCAGCCCAAGCGTATCCAACAAGAGCTAAAATCGTATCATTTTGTTTAAACGCTAATGCACACCCAACTAATGCAATAACAAGAACAGCCATACGGCCGACAAATACAAGCTCTTTATCAGAAGCAGAACGTTTAAAGAAAGTACGATATAAGTCTTCCGTTACAGCACTAGAAGTAACGAGTAACTGAGATGAAATTGTACTCATAATAGCTGCTAAAATAGCTGCTAATAAAAATCCAGTAATAAGCGGGTGGAATAAAATTTTCCCCAGCTCAAGGAAAATTGTCTCTGGATTGGATAGCTTTAATCCTTTGTCTGAGTAGTATGCAATACCGATAAGGCCAGTAAACATAGCTCCAACAACAGAGAAAATCATCCAGCTCATACCAATTCGTCGCGCACTTTTAATTTCTTTTACAGAAGAAATTGCCATAAAGCGTACGATAATATGTGGTTGTCCAACATAACCAAGGCCCCATGCGAATAATGAAATAATACCTAATACAGAAGTACCTTTAAAAATGTCTAATAATGTTGGATCAATTGATTTAATTGTGCTAAATGCTGGACCAAGTCCATTTACATTCATAATTGTAACAGTAGGAACAAGAATAAGAGCAATTACCATAATGATTCCTTGCACGAAGTCTGTCCAACTTACTGCTAAGAAACCACCAAATAACGTGTAAGCAACAACAACGCCAGCTACAATGAATAATCCAACGTGGTAGTTCATACCAAATGAATTTTCAAATAATACAGCACCTGAAACGAGTCCTGAAGCTACATAAAAAGTAAAGAAAATCATAATAACAAGTCCAGATACTAAGCGTAGCATATGGGATTTGTCTTGGAAACGGTGTTCCAAAAATTCTGGGATAGTAATAGAGTTGTTTGCAATTTCAGAGTAGGTACGTAAGCGAGGAGCGACATATAGCCAGTTTGCGTATGCGCCTAGTGTTAGGCCGATCGCAATCCAACTACTACTTAATCCAACGCTAAACATTGCACCGGGTAAGCCCATTAAAAGCCAACCACTCATATCGGATGCTCCAGCACTTAATGCCGTTACTGCGGGGCCTAGTGTACGCCCGCCAAGCATATAATCTGTTAAGTTGGACGTTCGTTTATAGGCGAAATAGCCAATGACTAACATCCCGAGCATGTAAATAGAGATAGAAGTTAAAGTTAACATCTGCGTACTCATGTAGTTCCCCTTCCTTTTGTCATGTCTTTTGATGCGTTATGCATATTTATAATCTATCATGATTATTCTGAAAAATCCATATAGAAATATGAATTTTCAGAAATGTAAGCGTTTTTCGATGTCATTTTACTTTTTTAATATATAATATTCATACAAAAAACCTTATTTTTAATAGAGTATTTATTATATTTACATAAAAAGAGGTTGTTTTGTCAATATAATATTGAAAGGAGAGAAAAATAAAATTTTTTAAAAAGTATTGACTTGTGAAAAAAGTTAGGTCTATAATGAGTGCAACTTAAAAAAATACAAGCGTTGAAGAAGAAGAGTACACATGATGAACATGTCAGAGAGCTGATGGTTGGTGCGAATCAGTATGGAATTGATGTGGAATGGGCTTCGGAGCTTCCAAACCGAAACGAAAGAAGTAGGCTTTGGCGACATGATCTCATCGATACAAGAGACACGTATTGTTTTTGATACGGTAAAGTGCGTTACGTTCGTAACGAATTAAGGTGGCACCACGGGAGTACCCGTCCTTTCTATAGGATGAGTACTCCCTTTTTGTGTATAAAAAATTAAATAAATGAAATCGTTTAAGTAAGAAGAGTACGTATATTGGAGACGTTACAGAGAGCCGGGAATAGGTGGGAGCCCGGTGCGGTGCTATATACGGAATGGGCTTACGAGAGGTATGCTGAACAATTATTTTCAGTAGGCAACCCGGGTTCCGCCGTTACAAGGATAAGGTATATATTTTGTACCTGAATAAAGCGGGATGCTTTTGCGTCCAACATGAGGTGGTACCACGGTAAATTTATCGTCCTCTACATATTTTCGATATGTAGAGGACTTTTTTATTTTTCAGATTGAGGTGAAAGGCATGATGACAAAAGAGGAATTTATAAAACAGAAAGAACAAAGAAAAACATTTTTAGTAATTGTTGAAGAAGAAGGAGATAGCATTACGCCAATTTCTTTATATAGACGTATGAAAGGTAAAAAGAAATTTTTATTAGAAAGTTCACAGCTTCATCAAGATAAAGGACGCTATTCTTACTTAGGTTGTAATCCATATGGTGAAGTGAAAAGTGCTGGTACGGAAGTGGAACGAACCATTTACGGCAGGTCAGAAAAGTTGCAAAGTAACGTACTACAAGTGTTAGAAGAAATAATCGCGTCCGCTCAAGTAGACAGTCCTTTTCCATTTTGCGGAGGAGCAGTTGGTTATATTGGCTATGACGTCATCCGGCAATATGAAAACATTGGAGCAGATTTATATGATCCATTGAATATTCCAGAAGTACACCTTTTACTATATCGTGAGTTTATCGTTTACGATCATTTACGCCAAAAGTTGTCGTTTGTATATGTATGCAGGGAAGATGATGCAGCAGATTATGGAGAAGTATACGAAAGGCTGCAAGTATACAAAGAGGAAGTGCTACAGGGAAAAGAAGCGGAAGTAACTGAAATAAAATCAACATTATCATTCACTTCTTCTATAACGGAAAGAGAATTTTGCGTGATGGTAGAAACGGCGAAAGAACACATCGGGGCCGGGGACATATTTCAAGTTGTATTATCTCAGCGTTTGCAAAGCGAATGTATTGGAGATCCATTCGCGTTATATCGAAAACTTCGAATTGCCAATCCATCACCATATATGTTTTATATCGATTTTCAAGATTATGTTGTACTCGGTTCTTCGCCAGAAAGTTTGTTATCAGTAAGGGAGGATAAAGTGATGACGAATCCAATTGCTGGTACGAGGCCGAGAGGGAAAACGAAGGAGGAAGATACGGAGATTGAAAAAGAACTGTTAGAAAATGAGAAAGAGCGAGCGGAGCATATGATGCTTGTAGATCTTGGGCGAAATGATATTGGTAGAGTGAGTGAAATCGGCTCAGTTACGATAGATAAATATATGAAAGTAGAAAAATATTCTCACGTTATGCACATTGTATCTGAAGTTTACGGAACATTGCGAAAACAAACGAGCGGATTTGATGCATTAGCGTACTGTTTACCAGCGGGGACGGTATCAGGTGCTCCGAAAATTAGAGCGATGGAAATTATAAATGAGCTAGAGAATGAAAAAAGAAATGTGTACGCCGGTGCAGTTGGATACGTTAGTTTTTCAGGAGATCTTGATATGGCGCTCGCCATTCGAACAATGGTTGTAAAGGATGAAAAAGCATACGTTCAGGCAGGAGCGGGTATCGTTTACGATTCAGATCCAGTAGCTGAATATGAAGAAACATTAAATAAAGCGAGAGCGCTATTGGAGGTAATGAAATGATTGTACTGATCGATAATTATGATTCATTCACATATAACTTGTATCAACTATTAGGCGAATACGAAGAAGAGATTGTTGTCGTAAGAAATGATCAAATAACGATAGAACAATTAGAAGAAATGAAGCCGAAAGGAATTGTGCTTTCACCAGGACCAGGAAAACCAGAGGAGGCTGGTATTTGTATTGAAGTAATTCGTCATTTTTATAAGAACGTTCCCATATTAGGTATTTGCCTTGGCCATCAGGCGATTATATCAGCGTTTGGAGGAGAGATTGTAAGAGCAGAGCGCATTAAACACGGAAAAACATCGCGTGTGAAACATAACGGAACGTCAATCTTTTCATATGTGACGCAGCCGCTAACAGCGATGCGCTATCATTCTCTTGTTGCAGCACAAACGAGCTTGCCACAGTGTTTTGACATATTAGCGACAGCGATGGACGATGGAGAAATAATGGCAGTTCGTCACAATTATTATCCGCTCTTCGGATTACAGTTTCATCCGGAATCAATCGCGACAGAAGAAGGCGGAAAGTTAATACGTGCCTTTTTAGGCGAAGTGAAAGAGGAGGAAAGAGTATGAATAACTATCTTCGTAAATTGGTGGAGGGACAACATTTAACAGAAGAGGAAATGTATAAAGCGGGGCTTCTTTTATTAAATGAAAACATATTGGAAAGTGAAATTGCAGCTTTCTTAGTCTTACTGAAAGCGAAAGGTGAAACGGCAGAAGAAATATACGGTCTCGTTCGAGCTCTTCGCGAAAAGGCATTACCGTTTTCGAATCATATACAAGGCGCGATGGACAATTGCGGGACAGGTGGTGACGGTGCCCAAACGTTTAATATTAGTACAACATCAGCATTTGTACTGGCAGGAGCTGACGTAAAGGTTGCAAAACATGGTAATCGTGCTGTTTCTAGTAAAACAGGAAGTGCAGATTTATTAGAAGAACTCGGTGTAAATATTAGTAGTACGCCAAACGAAATTGATTATTTATTAGAGCATGTCGGAATCGCATTTTTATTCGCACCAGTGATGCATCCAGCATTAAAGCGCATTATGAAAATAAGAAAAGAATTAAACGTTCCGACGATCTTTAACTTAATTGGACCGTTAACGAATCCGGTGAATTTAGAAACACAATTTGTCGGCATTTATAAACGAGATATGTTACTACCAGTTGCGCAAGTACTACAGAAACTAGGAAGAAAACAAGCGCTTGTCGTAAACGGAAGTGGGTTTTTAGATGAAGCATCATTGCAAGGAGAAAATCATGTTGTCATTTTAAAAGATAATGAAATAGTAGAAACGAGTATTGAACCTAAGAAATATGGATTCTCAATAGTGAAAAACGAAGAGATTAGAGGCGGGAATTCGAAAGAAAATGCAAAGATTACGCTCGGGATATTAAGCGGAGAAAAGAGTGTTTACCGTGATACTGTTTTATTCAATGCAGGGCTTGCTCTTTTCGCAAATGGAAAAGCAAAGACGATTGAAGAAGGAATAACACTCGCAGCACATAGCATTGACTCTGGAAAAGCATTAGCGAAACTAAACTTATTAATTGCAGCAAGTAACGAAAAATTAGAAAGGGTGAATTAAAGTGGGGACGATTTTAGACAAAATTGTAGATCAAAAGAAAAAGGAAGTTGCGGCATTATATGAAACATATACACCAGTAAAAGAGAAAAGAAAAACGCGCTCACTTGTAAAGGCTCTAGAGCAATTTACTGTCATTGCAGAAGTAAAGCGAGCATCACCATCAAAAGGAGATATTAATTTACATGTTGATGTACGAAAACAAGTGAAGACATATGAAGAATGTGGCGCTGGTGCAGTTTCTGTTTTAACAGACGGTCAATTTTTTAAAGGGTCATTTTATGATTTACAAACGGCAAGAGAAGAAAGTAGCATTCCGCTTTTATGTAAAGATTTCATAATCGATAAGATTCAAATTGATAGAGCGTATGAAGCTGGTGCAGATATTATTTTATTAATCGTAGCGGCGTTAACGAAAGAAAAATTAAAAGAGTTGTATAGCTACGTACTAGAAAAAGGATTAGAAGCGATTGTTGAAGTTCATGATGAACAGGAATTAGAAATTGCAATTCAATTAAATCCGCACGTTATCGGTATTAACAACCGTAATTTAAAAACATTCGAAGTCGATTTAAGTCAAACAGAAAAGCTTGGAAAACGATTAAATGAGGAGAAATTACTTTGGATTAGTGAGAGCGGGATTCATTCAAAAGAAGACATAATCCGCGTTAAACGAGCTGGGGCAAAAGGTGTACTAGTTGGGGAAGCACTTATGACAGCATCTTCTATTCATACCTTTTTTGAAGATTGTAAGGTGAATATATGAAAGTGAAAATTTGCGGCATCACTGATATGGAAACAGCAAAACGTGCTTGCGAATACGGAGCAGATGCACTCGGATTTGTTTTTGCAGAAAGTAAGCGGAAAATCACTCCAAAGAGAGCGGAAGAAATCATTCAGGAGCTTCCAGCCAACGTGTTAAAAATTGGTGTTTTCGTAAATGAATCAGTAGAAATGATCCAGAAAATTGCAGATGAGTGCGGGTTAACACATGTACAACTACATGGGGATGAAGACAATTATCAAATTAGAAGATTGAATATTCCGTCTATAAAATCACTAGGAGTAACTTCAGAGAGTGATATGAAAAACGCTCAAGGGTATGAAACGGACTATATATTATTTGATAGCCCGAAGGAAAAGTTTCATGGAGGAAATGGAAAGACATTTTCTTGGGGGTTACTTGCGCATATGCCAAAAGAATTAAGAGAGAAAACGATATTAGCTGGTGGATTAAACACTCTTAATATAGAAGAAGCAATTCGAACTGTTCGGCCATATATGGTCGATGTAAGTAGCGGCGTAGAGACAGAAGGAAAGAAAGATGTAGAGAAAATAAAACAATTTATTAAAAAAGCGAAGGAGTGTTCTAAATGAATTACGCATATCCAGATGAAAAAGGTCACTACGGTATATACGGAGGACGATACGTTCCAGAAACGTTAATGCAATCTGTATTAGAACTAGAAGAAGCATATAAAGAAGCGATGGAAGATGAAGCATTTCAAAAGGAATTAAATCATTATTTAAAAACGTATGTCGGAAGAGAAACACCGCTTTATTTCGCTGAGAATATGACGGAGTATTGCGGAGGTGCAAAGATTTATTTAAAACGTGAAGATTTGAACCATACAGGGGCTCATAAAATTAATAATACAATCGGTCAGGCACTACTTGCAGTGCGAATGGGCAAGAAAAAAGTTGTCGCTGAAACAGGAGCTGGACAACACGGAGTTGCAACAGCTACTGTATGTGCTCTACTCGGATTAGAATGCGTCATTTTTATGGGAGAAGAAGATGTAAGACGTCAAAAATTAAATGTGTTCCGAATGGAATTACTGGGAGCGAAAGTAGAAAGTGTAGCGGCAGGTAGCGGTACATTAAAAGATGCGGTAAACGAGGCACTTCGTTACTGGGTTTCACATGTGCATGATACGCACTATATTATGGGATCTGTTCTCGGACCACATCCATTCCCGCAAATTGTTCGTGATTTCCAAAGTGTAATTGGAAATGAAACGAAAAAACAATATGAGGCGTTAGAAGGAAAGTTACCAGAAGCAGTCGTTGCTTGTATTGGCGGTGGTAGTAATGCGATGGGTATGTTTTATCCGTTCGTACATGATGAAGAAGTTGCTCTTTACGGCGTAGAAGCAGCTGGAAAAGGTGTTCATACAGAAAAGCATGCAGCAACTTTAACGAAAGGAAGCGTCGGTGTCCTGCACGGATCGATGATGTATCTTCTGCAAAATGAAGAAGGGCAAATTCAAGAAGCGCACTCTATTTCAGCAGGGCTTGATTACCCGGGAGTTGGTCCAGAACATAGCTTGCTAAAAGATATTGGCCGCGTTTCTTATCATTCCATTACTGATGATGAGGCGTTAGAAGCGTTTCAGTTATTAACAAAAAAAGAAGGGATTATCCCGGCGTTAGAAAGCTCGCATGCTGTTGCATACGCATTGAAATTAGCGCCGCAAATGAAGGAAGACGAAGGACTTGTCATTTGTTTATCCGGCCGTGGTGATAAAGATGTAGAGAGTATAAAACGTTATATGGAAGAGGTGTAAAAAATGGGAGTAGAAAGAATTAAAGCAGCATTTGAAAATGGTAAGAAAGCATTTATTCCGTACGTAATGGGCGGAGATGGTGGCCTTGAAATATTAAAAGAAAGAATTCGTTTTCTAGACGAAGCGGGAGCAAGCATCGTTGAAATCGGCATCCCGTTTTCAGATCCAGTCGCAGATGGCCCAACGATTCAAAGGGCAGGGAAAAGAGCATTAGATAGCGGTGTGACAGTAAAAGGTATTTTTCAAGCATTAATAGAGGTAAGGAAAGAAGTGCAAATTCCGTTTGTACTCATGACATATTTAAATCCAGTACTTGCATTCGGGAAAGAAGGATTTATCGAGAACTGTATGGAAGCAGGGGTAGACGGTATTATCGTTCCGGATTTACCGTATGAAGAACAAGACATTATTGCTCCGTTACTTCGAAAGGCAAACATTGGGCTCATTCCACTTGTTACTGTTACGAGCCCAATTGAGCGGATCAAAAAAATTACGAGTGAATCAGAAGGATTCGTCTACGCCGTTACAGTAGCGGGCGTAACAGGCGTACGTCAAAATTTTAAAGAAGAGATTCATAGTTACTTAGAAAAAGTAAAATCACATACGCATTTACCGGTAGTGGCAGGGTTCGGTATTTCAACGAAGGAACATGTAGAAGAAATGATTACAATATGTGACGGGGTTGTCGTTGGAAGTAAAATTATTGAACTGTTAGAAAATGAAAAACGAGAAGAAATATGTGAATTCATACAGGCAACAAAACAAAAAGAAGAGGCATAAGTCTCTTCTTTTTGTTTTGTGTAATAAATGTTAAAATATACAGAAAATACATATAATTCAGAGGGTGAGAAAGCATGCTAAGACGGAAACTACTATATCTAATTCTAACTGTACCACTATACGCTTGGCTCATTAGCATGACGAAAATAGAATTGATGGCTTTATTTTTAGGATATGTATTCATCTTTTCCAACTTAAATCGCATTCAAGAACAATCTATTTTAGAAATATGTATATTTTCGATTAGTATAGAATTATTTAGTATCGTTTCGATTGTATTGTTAAATGAATTATTCCGATGGATCCACTCATTTGAATTAATGAAATTTGGGAATGTTGTATTGCAAGTCATATGTGCTTATATTGTGTTTGTTGTGTTAGACAAAATAGTCGGCCAGCAGACGGTTTTTGAGGATAATAGATAAATTGTTGTGTACTCAAAAAAGGAGCCTATGTTATTAAGATATTTTATTTTGATATGATTTTTAAAACTGAATTTGGATTTTTTATATACATAGGATTTACTATTATAGCTGCAATGCAGATTGACAATAAATTTGTTTTCCATACGTGAAAACAAATTTTGTAAGCAAAAATTCCGTTAATTTTTAAGTGATTGTTTATCATTTAAAACAATTAAATAGATAGTAGCATAAATGTATATGTAATTATTATATTCCAATTAATTACATATTGTTGTTTTGTTTGAAAAAATTACATATAATGGGTTTTTGGCAAAGCTATTATAATTAGGGAGGAATACTATGAAGAAAACTAAAGGTTTGTTTTATGCAAGTCTAGCTTTATCAATTGGTTTTACTAGTTTCATTGCTCCTACTTCTAGCTTAGCTCAAACACAAGATGCTCCAGCGATTAAAAAAACTACTGGGGAATCTAAAATTAAAGATGTTAAGAAATATGATGAAATTACAGATTTAAACGTATTATATGAGAGAGCAAAAATCAATAAACAAGATTTTAAAGACAGTCTAAAAACTTTTACTATATAGAATTAAATATTAAATTGGGAGATTGTTTTTCAACAACTTATATAGGCATAGAAAAAATTGTGATTATAGGAGGAAAACATTGAAAAAATTAATTGCTTTTTTATTAATTTTTATTCCCATTTTAGGAAGCTGCTCAAAAGAATACAGTGTTTTTTCTGGAGAAAGTCAACATTGGGCAGGAAGATATTCAGTAAACATTGATGGGAATGAAGAACATGGGAATTATGATTTTCATTATAAGAATGGTGATAAAGATACAAAATTTGAGAATTTAGAAATTAGTATTAGTAGTAAATTTGAACAGACTTCTAAAAAGGTAGAGATTCATAAGGGGGCAAATATTTTTTTATCCTCTGATTGCCAGGGATGTATGGCAACTGATAAAAATGAGAGTATAAAAGTTACCATTAAATGGAATGGTAAGAGCGAAGAAACGTTCTTGTTGAAATCAAAAAAATAAAATGTTCCAAGTACTATAGAGGGACTGAAAAAGTGATTACTTTAAAAAACAAGAATTTTTATCAAAAGTCTCTTTTTTCTTATGAAATGGGTTTTTTCGGTGCCCTCGTACTATAACGCCTAATTTTTTCATGAATAGCTGTAGTAATAAATTATTCAATTGTGTTTTTATAGGGACGTTGCAACCAACTTACAAACTCTTTTAGTCTCATATGTTTGAGATTTTTCCTAGTTTCTTGTATATATATAAGAAATATTACTTTAATGCATAACAGTACGTTTTCTATGTGTTCCTACTGGCCTCTGTATAATCCAAATACTTAATGCATTATCGCAAAAATACCTTCTTTATCTACCCATATGTACCTTTTCCTATATTCTGGTATTAACTCTTGTACACAAATCTTCCTTCCTGAAATTTTTGTACTCGGTCAACTGACCTCAATAACCCTTTTGCTGTGAGTTACTTCTTTGTCTCAAAAACTAATATATGTTCTTTTAACAGGGGATACATAATAAATAATCTCTTTCATTATAATATGTTTAATCACTCGTCTTCTTTTGTGAATCTGTTATAAAAATTTGAAAAATATTTCATCTGTTATATAATAGTTAAAAATTGTATTTTAAACGAAATGAGATGATAACATGGCCATATTGTTGGCACTTATCCCAATTATGATGATTTTCATTTGTTTATTTTTATTTAAACAAACGTCATTAAGGTCCTCGTTAATTTCTTATGCTGTGTCTGTTGGAATCGTTTTACTCTCGCCAATGTTTCAATTAGGGATAAGTGAAACTGTGCACGCAACGATTAAAGGATGGTTAATTTGTTTTATTGTCGGGTACGTTTTATTTTTCGGTATTTTTTTATTTCACCTCATGAACAAAATGGGGTACATCGACCAAGTAGCGCGTTTTTTAGAAGAAGTGACGCAAGATCGTTTATTACAAATGCTTCTTATGTGTTTTGGCATTTGCCCACTAATTGAATCAGTAAGTGGATTTGGAATCGGCTTTATGGTTGCAGCACCTATTTTTCTTTCATTAGGTTATAAACCGTTTCAAGCTGTACTGCTCTCGTTTATCGGCTTACTAGCTAGTTCATGGGGGGCAATGGCAACTGGTACGATTATCGGTTCCCAGCTTATCAATATGCCGCTTACAACACTTGGCACAAATACGGCACTATTAAGCATTCCGATGTTTGCCTATTTCGTCATTCTTTCTTTACATGTTGTTGGCGGCTGGCAGGCGGTTATTGAAAAGTGGAAGGAAGGATTCGGTTTCTTTCTATTATTTTCTCTCGGAATCTATCTTTCTAACGCATACGTAAGCGTGGAACTAGCAGGTATATTAAGTTCTATCGTTACCATTACATTTGGCTTTCTTATCATTAAATTAAAGGGCAAAAACGAACAAAATCTAATGACAGAACATGCTGCAGCAACGGAGAGAGAAGTATCTATTATAAAAATTATTAGCCCTTATATATTCTTAACCGTTTGTATTTTACTTTCTCGCCTCGTACCAGCATTGCATGATGTATTTAGATCATATGCCGTTCTCGATTTAAAATCATACTCTTATAAACTGGAGCTACTATATTCACCAGGATTTTGGCTCGGTATGACTTGTTTATTTACGATTATTTTCTTCCGTATTCCGACTCATATTATGAAACAATCACTCTCACAAACGATAAAACAATGGATTCCGTTCGCTATTACGACGACAATGTTTATCGCCATTTCAGAACTAATGGGTGCATCTGGCATGCATTCATTACTGGCAAAAACGGCTGGTGAAACATTTGGAACATTTTTCGTTTTCGTTGCTCCGTTTATTGGTGGTATCGGTGGCTTTTTAACAGGTAGTAATGCAGGCTCAAATGCGATGTTTATAAAACTACAAATGCAAACTGCGCAAAACGTAGCACTCCCGTGGCAATACGTCACAACGCTTCAAAACACCGCGTCATCAGTAGCGACAATTGCTTGCCCATCACGGATTACACTAGGTGCGTATTTATGTAACATCCCGTATCGTGAAAATGAACTATTAAAGAAGACGACGTTAATGATTTTTGGTGCGGTGTTGCTCGTAGTAGTAGAGGTGATTGTTTGGTATATGTTGAGAAATTAAAAATCCTCCTAACATAGGAGGATTTTTTTTATGATTGGATAATGTTTTAAATATGAAAAGCTTCAACTAAATGAATAGGAGATGAAATGTATGCCCCTAAAAAACTACGGCGTGTTAAAAGGTACAGTTATACAATCTAAAATCGGAAAAGGGAAAACTCCTCATTATCAAGTTCATTTACAAGGTGAAGCAGAAGTAGATTATCGCATTGCAATTAACGTAAAGTCGCAAAGTTATCCGTCAGAAGTGTTATATTTTGCGAGTGAAAATATTCGGTCAGAGGCGATTCATATTTTACCGACGTTACCATTTGGTTTTACAGAAATAAAAAATAATGAACCGAAAGTAGCTTTAGACTACGTACGAGGTAATTTATTTGATTCGAAACAAATGATTCCTTTACCTGCTGAAAAAGCAGGAGTAGACAATGATTTAAATGAAAAAATAGAGCATTATATAAAACGAGCGATAGAAGAAAAAGCAATTATTTACGCGTTTGGTGAAAGATGGGGACCAGAAGAAAATACACCCGATTCTTACTTTCATTTCGAACCAGGAAACGGAATACATGATATTCACATGAATCAAGGAAATGTAGAAAAATGGAAAGGTGATAATGGTATATGGCAAGACGGAGGCATACTCATTCACTTCGAAAAGGAAGAAGAATGGATCGGTATCTTTCTTGCCTTCCAATCACAGTCATGGTGTACCGATGAAGAGGGACATGCTCGTGTTCCGGTTGAGCATTGTGATTATAAGAGGAATAATTGAGAAGAAGAGGGCGTTCAAAACGAACGCCCTCCTCTTATTTTATAAAACCCAAAACTAACAAGTGTAGAAATACAAGAGAACAACAGTGCCACACTAGAAAATGCAATGAGATACATATTATACTTCATCATTTTTCCAATAAGCTGGTTACTATCGTAATGAAACAATCCTGCTATTATATTGAATAAAAATAACACGATAAACATGACGATAACACCGTCTATTGATCCTTTAATGTCTGGTTTGCTTAAAGCGATATGTGCAGAAATACAAATGGCGATAAATAAAAATAGCCAAAAGGAAGGATTCAATACATTATTTATTGTAAATAAACTTTTCAATAATACGAACGTCGATAAGAGCATGTTTTGAACCATTTCTACATTAATAGAAGTAGAAGTGATTGTTTTTTCGAGAGTTGTATGAAATAAGAAATATGAATTTGGTACGAAATAGCGCATTAATAGGATTAATGCAGTAATACCCGAAATAATAGGACCAATTCCAATGAAGAAGTTCCCAATTCGTTGATATACACTTTTATGATTGTATTGATGTTGTACGTAGCCTAAAGCGCCTTGACTTGTATCTGTTGGGAAGAACTGCGTTGCTACAATTTTATGACGAAATAGTACACACATAATGGCATGTCCAAGTTCGTGAATAGGAACTCCAATCCACGCCGTTAAAAGAAATCCTTTTCTTCCGAAAGCTCTCGACCAATACATTCGTGTGAGAGATTCTAAATAGCCTAATAGAAATCCAATTACAATGATAACGCCAATTAAGGAAAATAATTGAATTACGCTTGTAAGGAGTATTTGAAAAATTGAGTTTACCAATTCCATTGCCAGTCATCCAATCTGTTAAAAATATTATTTATCCGACTTTAATGGGCAGTAAGACCCCCACCTCAAAATTCAGCGAAAGCAAAGAAGTTAGGTAGGGGATCAACTGCCCATAAAAGTCCGATTGGTTCAACTAATAATCAGTGGGGGATGAAGAAAACCCCCACTGATTAAAGTTTCACTTTATTCTGTTTCATAATAGCATTATTTTTCAAGATTGCTAGCACATATATTTCTTTTGAAAGAAGGATTTCAGAATCTGTTTCTTGTAGTCATGTTTTATGTACAAAGTCATATATTGAATTTGTAACACCCTATATGGTATTTGCTTAAGGGGGGGGGATGCGAGAATGAAATGTCCGGCGTGTCATACGGAAAATACAGCAGAGGCAAAATTTTGCGGGAATTGTGGACATTCGTTAACAGAGGGTGCAGTAGCGAGTAGTTCACAGGAAGAAGGCGAGCAACAAGTACGCGTAGCACAAGCGAAGGAAACTCGTCCGAATGAAACGGTAGAGAAAGCGAAGCGATTTGCGAGTGGGTATTTTCAGTTTTTTAAACATGCTTTCAAAGCACCGACAGCGATTATGAAAAGTGGCAAGGTTGAAGTACGAAATGGAATTGTAAGTCTTGTTCTTATTTGTTTTTTAGGGGCATGTATTTTTTATAGAATGATGAGCACAGCAGCTGCTGTTACGAGAACATTTGCACCAGATATAACGACTCCTAATTTCTTTTTGGACTCTGTAACGGTCTTTTTATTTTTACTCATTTTAACTTTATTTGTCGGATTTATTATTTTTGTCAGTGGGAAGATGATGAAATCATCTTTTTCGTTTCTTGAAGTATTCGGTATATGGGGAACGATAGCGACTCCGGCAATTGCGATATTAGTTCTTTCTTTTCTGTTTAGCTTTTTATTAATCTTTTTCTTACCAATCTTATTAGGGCTGGCTACAACGTATATGTCAATTAGTATAATTGTCGCTATAGTAAAGCTAGATAACGGCGGATTAGACCTTATTTATACACTTCTTATCGCAAATGTTTTAATCGGAATTGCAACATTCATTGTACTGTGGTCTTACATTAGCACGATAATTCAAACCTTTACACAGGGATTCACTGGCTTCTAAAGAAAAGGTGGTTGAATAGATGGATGTATGTACAAAGTGTGGGACTCAATTTGAAGATTGAATCTTATAATGTTGAACTGAATAAATCAAGAGAATAGAACATATGAAAAAGGTACAGTGCGTAACTGTACCTTTTTTATGGTTATTTATCTGAACCAGGATCCCTTGAGAAAAAGATGTGAAAGAGAAATGTGACTTTACTGGATCCCCCTGATGTACTAGCTTGTATATGTGATAAAGGACCAGACGTTAGGGCTGCCTCGGAATGGGGTGGTACGACTATTTTGAGCGCATGATCTGATTCTGGTGAAGCAATAACAGTAATTGTATCATCAGAGAAGTTTATAATTTTAACAGAACCGACTGGAAAGATGGACTTGCCAGCATGTGATGCTGAAGCGAATTGGGTAGCTTTCCAAATATCTTGCGCAAATGTATCATCGTTAGATAACCAAGCACGAGCGCTATATATTGTTGCATTAATGGAAAATTCTTGGTCAAGTGAGACGGCGGGTTTCGGTTCTTTTGGTTCTTGCGGTTCATCTGGAAGCTGGGCGAGAAGGCCGGCGCACATATATTTCACCTACTTTCAATAGTTACTGTTATAGCATATTAAACATGTTGTTTAGAAGGCACGACAGTTACCTATTTAGGCATAGGTTTGTGCACTAAATTTGAAGATGAAATTCTCTTTCTTTACAATAGAAGTAGGTGTTATTTCGATAAAATATGGAAAACGTAAAGAGTATGTAAAAAAGAAGGAGTGGTAAAGTGAACTATGTCATTATTGGCGGAGATGCAGCTGGTATGAGTGCAGCGATGCAAATTGTTAGAAACGATGAAAACGCAAATGTTGTGACGTTAGAAAAAGGTGAAATTTATTCGTACGCGCAGTGTGGGTTACCATATGTCATTAGTGGTGCTATCGCTTCAACGGAAAAGTTAATCGCGCGTAATGTAAAGACGTTTCGTGATAAATACGGAATTGATGCGAAAGTACGACATGAAGTAATGAAAGTAGATACGGAAAAGAAAATGGTATACGCAGAGCATACGAAGACGAAAGATGTCTTTGAATTTTCGTATGACCGTTTATTAATTGCGACCGGAGTACGTCCTGTTATGCCAGAATGGGAAGGGCGAGATTTACAAGGCGTTCATCTTTTAAAAACAATCCCAGATGCTGAGCGCATATTAAAAACGCTAGAAACGAATAAAGTTGAAGATGTAACCATTATTGGCGGCGGTGCAATTGGGCTTGAGATGGCAGAAACATTCGTTGAACTTGGTAAAAAAGTAAGAATGATTGAGCGAAATGATCATATCGGTACAATTTATGATGCGGATATGGCGGAGTATATACATAAAGAAGCAGATAAACATCATATTGAAATTTTAACGAATGAAAATGTAAAAGCGTTTAAAGGGAATGAACGAGTAGAAGCAGTTGAAACGGATAAAGGTACGTATAAAGCGGATCTTGTTCTAGTATCTGTCGGAGTGAAGCCGAATACTGATTTTCTTGAAGGAACGAATATACGTACAAATCATAAAGGGGCAATCGAGGTAAATGCATATATGCAAACGAATGTGCAAGACGTATATGCAGCTGGTGATTGTGCGACACATTATCACGTTATAAAAGAAATTCATGATCATATTCCAATTGGAACAACTGCAAATAAACAAGGGCGACTTGCTGGACTGAACATGCTGGATAAACGAAGAGCCTTTAAAGGTACGTTAGGTACAGGTATCATTAAATTTATGGATTTAACGCTTGCAAGAACAGGTTTAAATGAAAAAGAAGCGAAAGGATTAAACATCCCGTATAAAACAGTTAAAGTAGATTCTACAAATATGGCGGGCTATTATCCAAATGCGAAACCACTTTACTTGAAATTACTATACCGTTCTGACACGAAACAATTATTAGGCGGACAAGTAATTGGAGAAGAAGGTGTAGATAAACGGATTGATGTAATCGCAATGGCACTCTTCAATAAAATGAGCATTCACGATTTAGAAGATGTGGACTTAAGTTACGCACCACCATATAACAGCGTTTGGGATCCAATTCAGCAAGCGGCAAGGAGAGCAGAATAGCACTTTTTAAGTGCTATTTTTTTCGTTACAGGGGAAACATCATTTTTGTCGAATGAAGAGGATAGTTACGTACAAGGAAGGGGATCATTAAAAATGTTTATAACACTTCAAGAATCAGGAAAAGAGATATTGCGTAATTTGTACGCACTATATCTACATGACCTCTCTAAGTTCACTCCTAATATAAAGATTGGAGCAAATGGATTTTTTGAATACGAAGATTTACATATGTTCTGGGAAAATGATGGAATCACTCCGTATTTTATTAAAAGTGATAATGAGATTGTAGGATTTTTATTACTACTGGAACGTCCGTTTTTGAAGAAGGAAAACGATTTTGGTATAAATGACATTTTCATATTGAATCAGTACAAAGGAAAAGGAATCGGTAAACAAGTTATTGAGAGTTTGCTAAAAGAGAAACGAGGACAATATTTCGTTATCGAACTTGTGAAAAATGTACCAGCCGTTTCTTTTTGGAAGAAAGTATATAGGGAACTAAACATCGAATTTAATGAGAAAATACAGTTAATCGATGAGGAAGAATGTCTCGTTCAAACGTTTAAAATATAATGAAATGGATTCTACTTGTATATTACTTTGAAATTTAACTTTATTTTGAATATACCGTTCACCCTTGAAAACATAGTACGTATCGCTTATATTGTCATATAGTATTTATTTTTTAACAAAGCAATGAACGAACCAGGGGGCACAGTATGGCAATTAACATGAAAACAATCGAAGAATGGATTGCTGAATCAAACGCAAGACAGGAAGAAGACTTTGGAAACGTTGTTGAAGAGATGAAAGAAGTATGCATTGGACTTGATAATGCGACATTAATTTATACGAAAAACGTATTTTGTTTCGGTAAGAAAGTAGAAGTATTGTTCTTCTTCCAAGACCATGTCGTGATCGGACAAGAAAAAGACGAATATGTTGAGATTGAAAAATTAAAGTATGATGCCATTACACATAGTAACTTAAAAACAAACGATAAAAATACAACGCTAGAATTAAAGTTTGCTAACGGACAAACTATCAATTTAGATAGTTTAAATGATAACTACGGTACGAAAAACTGGTTATTTGCAAGACAAATTAAAAGTATCTTTAAATTAATCTAGTAAAAAAGCAGACCTCAAAGGGTCTGCTTTTATTTCATTCCTATTACACAAAGGCATCCTCTTTCTTCATAATATTTCACATTTGTAAATCCTGTCTTATAAAATAGGTTTATTAATTCTTCATTCGTTTTCCATTTCTCCATATGATAATGAATTTTAAAAGTTTCAGCCACTAATAAAAAAGATCCTTTCGGTTGTAAGACACGAAATACTTCTTTTATATCTTGTTCCACATCAGGCCAAAAGTAGTGTGTTTGAAAAGCGGTAATGAGATCGAAGAAGTTCGTATGATAGGGAATAGAAGAAACGCTTGCTTGTTGAACAATGACTTTTTGTTTTTGAACATCCTTTATATTCGTCTGTATCGAATTTTTTACAGCTTGATAGGAGTAATCAATCCCGTATATTTTTCCAAGTGGAGTTCGTTTTGAAAGAGTGTGTATCGTTTTACCGCCGCCACAACCGATATCTAATATAATTGCCTCTTTCTTTATATATACTTTTTGTAATGCCCAATTGGTTAGTCTCGTATGTGCACTGTTCATAATACAAAGTATGGAAGAACCAATTGTCCCCCGAGGATTTTTTGCTTGCTGGATTAATCGTTGTAAAATGCTCAAGTTAAACTCTCCTTTTATGTAAGAATATATACTCACTTCTCTTTTTATTAAGTAAGTCCTTTAAAAAAAGCACGCCGATGAGCGGCGTGCTTCTAATTACGCAAATCCCCTTTTAACCAATTCCGCGCCCGATAGGTCCCAACAGGAATTTGAATAAGTGACGTTTTATTTCCAGCATCTATCCCGTATAGCTGATCACATGAATTTGTATCAAAACTAAGTAAAGGATGCCCGCCCATCCCCATTGCGGTTGCTGCAAAAACGAGTTTGTGAACGAGTATACCTGCTTCCATTTGATGAATACGGTACCCTCTATAGCCTAATGCATTTGTATAGTAATCTTTCTTTCCGACTACATGTAAGCAAAGTGGTACTTGAAAAAGGTTTACGTTATCCATCGTCATACTAGATTGAAGGGGGTAACGAAGGTCACCATATCGAAGTGGTTGTATGGAATGCGTTTTACTATTATAAGCGTAAGCCCCGTTTTCTATATCTTTTACGTTATAGAAACATCCATATAATGAGACGCGCGCATTTTCATTTACATACTTACCATCAAGGTCGTTGTAATAAGGGAAGGAGAGGCTCGCTTCTTGTAGTAAAGCAGCGAGCTCGGCTACATCCCATTTTGTTAAAATAAAGTCAGCATCAGGGGAATACCGTTTTCGGCAAAGTTGTAAGAAATCATAAGATAAACGCTCTACTTTCGGCAGTTGTACAGCGTGCTCATGATGTTGATAGTGCTCTTCATGAGCTAGTGTTTGGAACTGTGCTGTCGATTCGATCATAGAAGCTTCATTTATTTTTGTTATCATCGGATACTCATTTACATGCTTTGAGCGAACGAAATGTTCATGTGCTAAAAGCGGAATTTGTTGTAACAACTTCTGAGAAGTAACTGTTTTAATTTCACGGTGATCATTGTGAAACCAATTCGTTTGCGGTTCTGTACTGAAAGGAACGACAGCATACACACTTTCTTCGCCTTCTGACAGTCCGAGTAAATGATTGATTGCACGGTCTAGAAACTGAAAATATACACCATTTGTGTAACCAAATTGTTTGGCACATTCAAGTAATTGGCCGATGAGAACACCACTATCTAATCCTTGAAGACGATATGAAAAATTATTGTATTTAAAGAAGTTTTTCCAAAACATGGTGGATACGAATGCAGCACCAAAACAAGATTGTATGTTACAACGATTGCCGAGTGCTTCTGTAAGGTAAGAATCGAAATTTCCTTCGCGAAGTAAGATAAGTCGGTGATGCGCGGCGTCGTAATGGTAAATGCCGTCTGGATAATCGTCAATCTTTAAATATATATACAATTCATTTGGATATAAAGCGCCGCCGGAAGGGATAGATCTTCGGAATAAAATTCTCTCGCTATTTAGCTGACATAACTGGGTTAAACCAAATGAGCACCAAAGGTAATGACCAATCTCTTTCAAAGTAGGTGTAGTAGAAGAGTTAGGTAAAGATAATGGGATTTCTAAAGAGAGAGGAATGATAGGTACATTTCGATATAGTTTATAAGGAAGCGGTGCATCTGCCCAGTCCACTTCATGATTTGGCATAATTTCGTCTATAGAAAAATGGAGATGATGTAAAAAAGAATCCAGCTGCATAGAATCCCTCCTTTACTATGGAAACGGATGCGGATGTGGATTTAATTGTTCATTCGTTAAAGGCTCAGCGGTATATCCAAGCGTCATCGGTACGGTATACACTCGATCTAGCCCTGTAAGTCGAGTGAGATGGTGACCGAACGTCATCGGTAGCATACCTGGAATAATGACTTTTACACAATGCAATCCGTTTTTTTCTATAAGAGGCACTGTTTGATCTACAACGATTACTTCAAGTCCGGTTTGGCCTAGACGGTTTAAAAGTTGATGAAGATCGGATGTTAAATCGAGATCAAATGATTGTAACCTGTTCATTTCTTGGAACGTTTGCATCGGGGCATCGTCACGTAAAAGAAAATGAAGACGTTCTTCTGCTTCTTTCAATCCATACAGCATACTATGGTCTTCCATTTTATTTACGAGATAAGCGTCTTGTAAGCAGTTTTCGTAGTACTCTCTTTTTTCCTCAAGTTCATCGTCTGTTATAAGTAACATGCCTGCTATTTCGTGAATGGCACTCTTTAAAGCGCGGACGGGGTCCAAATGAGAGCCTCCAGCGCAAACAACGTTCATTCCATTTTCACGCGTATTTTTCGCAATTACCCATAAGCTCGGGATACCGTGTTCCATCGTAGCATTAAAAGCATGCAATTCATAACCGGTAATCGTGTACAGCCGCTGGATCATTAATTGTAATTCCGTATCATTTGCTGAACTAAGATCAAGGCGGGGAAGAGGTAATGCAGCATACCAAGTGAGCAAAAAGGCGTCACGCTCTACAACTTCTAAAATACCGTGAAAAATTGCTTCTTCTAGACTACCACCAATGGCACAGCCATTTGATGTTTCATATACGTAAGCATCTCGATGACCGAGGCTATAATAAGCGATTGATTCAGGAACTAAAATTGGACGGTTTTGTGACAATGAATATCCCCATACCCAGTTTTGTTCATAGTCAGGGTCAAACGGTTTAAATGGAAAACCATCACGATTATAGTGTTCATTTGTATGTACACCGAGCGTAAGGGGATTTAGTGCATGATCCTCTAAATCATGAAAACTACCATGCACATTTGTCTTTTTCCCTCGAGGTGACATACCACAATATCGCTCTAAACCTTCTAAAATAGCAGTTGCTTCACTTACTGCAAATGAAAGAGTTCGGCCTGCAACCCCTTCATTTCCAAACATTAATGGCATGTTTATAATAACGTCAGCAAATGGTAATAAAGAATGCTGCATTTTTCCGTTCAACATACCGACTCGGTAATCTAAATAGTCCTTCGTTAAAAATGTGTTTAGTTCATGAATGGAACGACAGCGATATGTTGCATCACTTGTTTTTAAGCTCGGTTGTAATGAAATCGTTGCTGCATCTGCCGTGTCATCAGGCAAATTACTACATACAGGACAGAGCGGATCTGGAAGAAAAGAATGCCGCGTACATTGCAGTGTTTGTAAGTTTAGTAAAATGAGTTCATTTTCTAAAGAAGGATGATTATGAGTTAATATTTTCTCTGTTTCTGCGCAAATCAGATGGCACATTTGCAGAATGCCGTTTTGGGTGGCACGTACATCACGCCTCGTTACGTTTCCTTCTTTTACCGCATATTTTCGCTGTAACTCCCACATTTCTTTTTGATCAAATCCAGCGATAAAGCGTCGTCCATCGGCACAATGAGTACATCCCGCTGCAAGAGGATGAATATAAGGACCGATAACCCCTTCACCAAATGAAGTAAAACCACGTAGCCACGGAATATGATTTGACCGGAAAGTTAGCTCAGCGTCATGATGAATCGTAGAAGGAGAGCCGTCGTGTAATACGAGAGCGAGGTCGATATTTTCAGGGATTTCGTCTGCAATTGTGTGTTGGCGAATGATGGAATATTGTTTGCATAATTGATCATGTACATAGTCTGCAAGAAGGCCATCTCCTATAAGTAATATATTTTGAGTCATAGACTATCCTCCTTTGCAATTAATACCCCGTACACACCATCTAAGTTTTCTTTCAAAAATGATTCAATCGCTAAATCAAACACGAATGGATAAAAGTGATGTTCTTCTAAATGTTGCAAGGCAAGCTGTACAGATTGCGTACTTGGAATTTCTTCTGCTTGTATTTCTAACCTAAAAGAATCCGTGTCATATAAAATAATAGATGATTCAGGCAAAATATTAGTTCTGTAAGGAGTTTCTTCATTTTGAATATGAAGAAGCGATAGTTGTAGGGCGTTTCGTAACGCTAACGTCATATTAATATTAGATGCACCATACCATCGATCATGTATACCAACCCAAACGACTGGAAAGCTGAGAATCTCTTCACCCATTGCGATTTTAGGTGTTTCATGAATGGTAGCGAGGGCATCGTAATAAAATCTACAATGTTTATCATGAATGTCCGTTAAGTCGACCGTCGTAATTTCTTCTAGCATATGTGATTGTCGTTCATACAATTTATTATTTAAATGTTGTTGTAGTGCCCGGTATACACCCTCTGTCATCGTTTCTCCAGCGCCAATACCGATATCGTTATGTTCAGGGATAAGGCGGTGCATAATTTCTGCTACGTATGTTTCGATTCCTACTAAACCAGCTTCTCGGCGCGCTTCGTTATGAGTTAAACCACTGCAAGTTATAAGAGGCAGGAGAGAAGCTGGGCCATCTGATAGAGGTGTAGCTACTTGAATATGGCATTGTGATAACGGTAATTGATGTAAATCTTGTTCATCCCATACATGGAATATACCAGTTTCTTTAGAAGTTAATGAATCGAAAAAACGGAATAAATCAGTTGAGGTATGTTGGTTAGACCGATGCTCAAGTTTTTCAGAAAGGTTTTCTATCGTATCAATTGTAAAACTTTCATCAGTGGCGATAGGATGTTTTATAAAAGGATGCCATGTTCCTTCAAGTGTTTCATAATTTAATAAAAAGAATTGTGGATTCTTTTCTCGATGTGAATCATCAGCAACATGTTTAAATAATTCAAAAACGATTATATTTGCTAGCATTGCGGATGTAATAGGAGAGAAGGTGGCTGATGAATTTTCATTTTGTAAAGTCGTTTCATGTAGCCGATGCCATGCGGATTCCCAGCATTCTTCACGATTAGCCATTACGACAGGACCAGCTATACCAAGTGTTGATAAACAAACGGCTGGTATGAAGTTCTTTCCTATTTCCTTGCAAATCGCATGAACTGCTCTTAGTCCTTCGATATCTCCATTTTGCGAAACGTATAAAATCCAGTCGAAAGGCTCGAACACTTCATGCAGGGGACGATCAATTGTTGTATCTATTTCTTGAACAAGTACAGCATCATCTACTTCATGCGCAAGTTCTACTAGCTCGTGAATACGGTCGTAATTCGTTTCTTCATAATCTGTCACAAGGTAATGAAAGGTAGGTAATCCGGATTCTAATAAAGAAGAAACTAAGGAAGTAAGCATATCTCCAGAGCCGATTATAAGTACATTTGCATTGCGGTACGTTTCGAATTTTAAAGCGCCTGAATGAGAATCTGCTTCTAGAAATTCAATTTGCGAAGCATATCTATCAAGTAATGCACTGTTTAATTCATGAGGTGCATCTTGACTTACATCACGGACAAACCCATTTGTATATAAAATCTCCCCAATTTCAAATACACGATTTTGATAGGGGAGAGGGAGACCATCCGTTATTTCTGCTAAAGAATGATTACCGTTAAACATTGGCATTAATTTTTCAATCCAGTTATAAATTCCGTCACCGTCCATACGAAATGAACTGGCGTTATTTCGAAAATAGACACCCCCGTTTGAGTCGGGGAGGAAGAAAGTATCTTTATTTGCTTTTAGTTTTGCATGTGCTGGAAGGTTACTCATTTTAATCCTCCTTACTTTTTAGGCATACATTATTACCTTATGTCATGCGATTTGTCCCGTATGAATGCAATAAAAAAAGCTGTAGAATGATATATTCTACAGCCTGTAATAGATTATGAATCCATCAACCTTCTAATAATAATGATTTTGGATCTTCAAGCATATCTTTAACAGCAACAAGGAAGCTAACTGCTTCTTTACCATCAACAATACGGTGGTCGTAAGATAAAGCGATGTACATCATTGGGCGGTTTTCCATACGTTCGTTATCGATTGCAACTGGACGTACTTGGATTTTGTGCATTCCTAAAATACCAACTTGTGGGCTGTTTAGGATCGGTGTTGACATTAGAGAACCAAACACACCACCGTTTGTAATTGTAAATGTACCACCTTGTAGTTCTTTTAATGAAAGTTTGTTATCACGTGCTTTTTTACCTAATTCACGAATTTCGCTTTCGATTTCAGCGAAGTTTAATTGGTTCGCATCGCGTACAACTGGAACAACTAATCCATCTGGAGCTGCTACTGCAATACCGATATCATAGAATTTTTTAATGATAAGCTCGTCGCCTTGAATTTCAGCATTTAATAATGGGAATTGTTTTAATGCTGCAACAACTGCTTTTGTGAAGAATGACATGAAACCAAGACGTACATCATGTTTTTTCTCGAAAGCATCTTTACGCTCTTTACGTAATTCCATGATTGCAGTCATATCAACTTCGTTAAATGTTGTTAACATTGCAGATGTTTGTTGAACTTCTACAAGACGTTTTGCAATTGTTTGACGGCGGCGGGACATTTTCACGCGCTCAACTGGTTTTTCGAATTCAGTTTTTGCAACTGGAGCAGGAGCTGGACTTTTTGGAGCAGCTGGTGCTTCTTTTGGTGCTGCAGCATGAGCTTGTACATCGTGTGGTCTCACACGGCCAAGTGGATCTGTGCTACGTACGTCGTTTAAGTCGATTCCTAATTCACGAGCCATTTTTCTAGCAGCTGGTGATGCGATAGGACGGTTTGTATTTGGTAAACCTTGTAGAGTTGCAGTTTGTTCAGCACTTGGTGCCGCAGCTTTTGGTGCTTCAGCTGTTTCTTGTTTCGGTTGCTCAGCCAACGGTGCAGGTGTACTTACTGCAACTGGTGCTCCGTTTGCGTCTAAAATTGCGATAGTTGCGCCAACTTCAACTGTATCCCCAGGTTCGCCTAGTAACTTCGATACAATACCTGAATCTTCTGCAATGATTTCTACATTGACTTTATCAGTTTCAAGCTCAACAACGCTGCCACCTTTCTCAACTTTGTCGCCTACGTTGATAAGCCATTGTGAGATAGTTCCTTCAGTAATAGATTCTGCAAGCTCAGGTACTTTAATTTCGATCATTTTAAATGTCCTCCCCTTATTTGCCTAACGGTGTGTTTTTTCTTCTTTTGTCTTCGGTAATCTCCATTTGTTAGCCTGACCTTGGGCAGAATATCTGCCCAAGGAACAAGCTAGAAATCTTCATTGTTACTTTTTAGTTGCTGAAAACTTCAATTTCTAGTTTATCTTGACGGAAGTTATACTTTACATCTAAGGCGTGTGAAACAATTAGTTCTTGCTCAGCTTTGTGAGCGAATGGATCGCCGCCAGATGGGCTAGAGCGATCTGGACGTCCGATGTAACCTGTTTTCACTTTATCTCCAGCTAGTTCGAACAGAATTGGAGCCATGTAATGCCATGCGCCCATATTACGAGGCTCTTCTTGAACCCAAATAATTTCTTCTAAGTTTTTAAAGCGTTTAATAATAGATTGAACTTTCTCAGCAGGGAATGGGTACAACTGTTCAATACGAACGATATGAATTTCATCTAAGTTGTACTCGTGCTTACCAGACTCGATTTCTGCTGCTAAGTCAATCGCCATTTTACCTGTACTTAAAACAAGACGTTTTACTTTGTTTGGTTTCATGCCAAGGTTTTCTTGTTCTAAAGCAGGTTGGAAACGTCCTTCGCTTAACTGACTAGCAGTTGAAAGCGTAAGTGGGTGACGTAATAAACTTTTCGGCGTCATCAATACTAATGGTCGAACAGCTTCTGTTCCTAAGATAGATGCTTGACGACGCAGGATATGGAAGTATTGTGCCGCGCTCGTTAAGTTTGCAACTGTCCAGTTGTTCTCAGCAGCTAACTGTAAGAATCGCTCTGGACGTGCACTAGAGTGCTCTGGCCCTTGACCTTCATAACCGTGTGGTAATAGAAGAACTAAACCAGATTTTTGACCCCATTTTGCTCTTCCAGCTGAAACATATTGATCAAATAATGCTTGCGCAGTATTTGAGAAGTCACCATATTGCGCTTCCCACATAACAAGCGTTTCTGGAGCGAATACGTTATAACCATACTCGTAACCAACAACAGCAGCTTCTGATAACGGACTGTTATGAACAGAGAATGAAGCGTTAATGTTTGGTAAGCGATGTAATGGTGAATATGTTTCATTTGTATCCGTATCGTGTAATACGATGTGACGATGCGCGAATGTACCACGCTGTGAATCTTGACCAGTTAAACGAATTGGTGTACCTTCTTGTAAAATAGAAGCGAATGCTAATGATTCAGCAAGTGCCCATTCAATTTTACCGTTCTCTTCAAGAGCGTCTTTACGGCGCTCAAGAATTTTCTTCACTTTCGGATATACGTTAAAGCCTTCTGGCCAAGATAGCAGACCTTCATTAATTGCACGAAGTGAATCAAGCTCAACACCAGTATCAATTGACTGAATGCCCTTTGCAACAACATCTGGCACTTTAACGTGAATTGTTGCATCGCTCGTATCAGCTGGCGGTACTTGTGCATAGTCAGATTTTAATTGCTCTTGCGTAAACTGTGTAATTGTTTCAATTTCATCTGCATTTAGAACACCAGCAGCTTGTAATTGATCTGCATAAATTGCTCTTACAGTTGGGTGATTTTTAATCTTTTTGTACACTTGTGGTTGTGTAACTGCTGGATCATCCATTTCGTTATGACCGTAGCGACGGTAACCAATTAAATCGATTAAGAAATCTTTTTTGAACAACATGCGATATTGAATCGCAAGATTAGCAGCAGCAAGACAAGCTTCCGGATCATCAGCGTTCACGTGAACAATCGGAATATCGAAACCTTTTGCAAGGTCACTTGAATATTTCGTAGAACGAGAATCATAGCTATCAGTCGTAAAACCGACTGCATTGTTTGCGATAACATGAATTGTTCCGCCTGTTTGATATGCATTCAATCTGCTTAAGTTGAGTGTCTCAGATACAATACCTTGACCAGGGAATGCAGCATCACCGTGAACTAAAATTACGAATGATTTTGAAGTATCTTGTTCTGGAAGACCAGATTTTTTACGGTTTTCTTGAGCCGCACGTGCGAAACCTTCTACAACCGGATTCACGAACTCAAGGTGACTTGGGTTATTTGCTAATGTAACGCGAGTACTAACTTCTTCGTTACTAACGACTTGTTCTCTACCTAAATGGTATTTTACGTCGCCAGTCCAACCAGAGTTTGCTACTGCGCCTTCTATTTTTGCATGTTTGAACTCAGCAAACATGTGACTATATGGTTTTTCTAATACGTGTGCAAGTACGCTTAGGCGACCGCGGTGAGCCATACCAATCATGACATCTTCTACGCCGTTTTTAGCACCTTCTAGCACAATTTCATCTAGAACGGGTACAAGCATATCAACGCCCTCGATAGAGAAACGCTTTTGCCCAACGAATGTTTTATGCAAGAATTGCTCGAAACCTTCAACAGCTGTTAAACGTTTTAAAAGAGCAGTTCGTTTTTGATTTGATAGTGGTTGACGCAATGAATTTGATTCCACCATTTGATGCAACCACGCGCGTTCTTCACTATCTTGTATATGAGAAAATTCATAAGCTAAAGTTTGTGTATACACTTCTTTTAATCTATGAATTACATCAAGTGCAGTGTGAATACCTTCTGGTGCATCTTGCCATACTGTTTTTGCTGGAATCGCTTTCAAATCAGCATCGCTCAGTTCGTTCATTGCTTTCTCAAGAAGAGATTGTCCATTTGCAGCATCTTCCATCGGATTGATGTGAGCCAACGTATGCCCGAAAGAACGAATCTGTTCAACAAGTTGAACGACTTTAAGAATTTTTTCAATGTTACCTGTGTTTTGAGGAGAAAAATGTGTTGCTGTGTTGTCCCCTGTTACGACATCATCTTGAAACGAAGGAGCTCCAAAAATTTCAAAAAGCTCTTGTAATTCCGGATCAACAGAACCTGCTCCAGTTACGTAAAGATCATACTGTTCAATAACATAACCAAGGTTCGGACCGTGGAACTTGGCCCAAGGGTTTGTCGTTGTATTCTTCCTCGTCATTTGTTTAAACCTCCCAATGCATATAATCCTTTTTCCATACAAAAAGGTGCATTTTGCTCTTTTCAATAATTGATGAACCAATAATCAATGTAAATGTTTTTCTTTACTCTTATGTTATTACAATAATTTACATAATACCAAACACTATTACTTATCTGTTTTGTAAAAAAACATTCACAATAACTTATCACCCAAGTTAATCTTTCATGTTATAAAGTAATTTTACAGAAAAATAGGGTGGATATATTTGGTATACCTATACAAATAACTAAAATTGTTGCATGTAAATATAAGTATAATAGTTAGAATGTTTTGATAAAAATGAGTTCGAATTATGTATATTGAAATAATAAGCGCTTTCATTGATATTATACAACAATATAATGGAATATAGTATAAAAAATAAAAAATTATGAATTTATCGTAAACTTTATTTAGATAGTGTTAAATATCGAAAGGAAAGTGAAGGATTTCTACAAAAAAAGTTGCTAAACATAAAAAATGCTTCATAAACAGTTAGTTTCTATAAATATGCCGAAAAACACCGTAAAACCAATAACACATTTTGCGGAATAAAGGGATAAATGAAATATTTTAAAAGGATAAAACAAATATGGAGATATTAAATTTTAAAAAAAGAGAGGTGGAGATATAGTAACGGTTAGTTCCATTGTTCCATGTTTCGCTTTAAAATAGACGTGCCGAAATTGAAAAAGTTTCTTCTATATAAATAGAGTGAAACAAACTAAAATACATGTAAAGGAAACTTGACGTAAAGGTTGCTTTACATATATACTCAGTGTAAGGAAGGAGGGAGAAATTTCCTTGGAAAATAAAATGGTCGAATACCGAAAAAAATTTGGACTATCTCAAGAAAAATTGGCTGAGAAACTAGGCGTTTCCAGACAAACCATCATTTCAATTGAAAAGGGAAAATACGATCCGTCACTTCCGTTAGCATTTGAAATAGCAAAAACATTTCAGACAACGATAGAACATGTATTTATTTATGAAGGAAAAGAAGGGGAGGAGTAAAGATGAACTATTCACAAAAGTACTTCATTATCATGGGAATTATCTTTTTATTTATGAGTGGATTTATGATACTAACAGGTATAATGACGCATTCTGCACCGCCAGAAGCAACTTATCCATTGCTTGGGATGATGATTATGAGTTTCTGCCTAAGTTACTTACACCCGCAATTTAAAGAAAAAGACGAGCGAATGAAGCTCATTCGTTATAAAGGAATGTTCGTGACCTTTTTTGCATTAACAGCATATTATCTTCTTTTCTCTATCGGCTTAAACTTAAAAATACTTACACTATCTGCTACTGAACTATTGAACATACTAATGGCACTTACGATGAGTACAGTTTTCATCTCATTTGTTGTTTTATCGAAAAGATATTAAGATGGAAGAGAGAAAGGAAGATTAACATATGCAAATGATGTATGCTTTTGGCATTGGGCTTGTATTATTTTTAGCCGTATTCTTATTTATTCGGAAAGACGTGCAAGGTGGGACGTTAACGAAACGAGGCTTTTATAAAATGATCGGCTGTTTAGTTGTTATGTTTATAGCGATTATCGTCATGATCGTTTTAATAAATCGGTCACTATAGAATGTAAAAATGTAACCTTACTTGAGTAAGGTTTTTCTTTTAAGTTGAAAATCCGAAAATTCCCACTAAATCCTTTTACCACATATGATGGATATTATATAATTTAATAAAATGATGGATAGGGAGAATAGTATATGAATAAAAAAACTATCTTCTTTTTATTAACATGTCTACTACTTATAGCTAGTATTACTTATATAATATGTAACAAACGAGAACCAGTGCCACCTATGTTAGTATGGGAGGGGCAAGAATACTATGTAACGAATGAACCTGCTGAAGCTGAAAAAGTTGGACAAAGGCTCGGAGAAGTAACAAAGAAAATTGAAGCAAGTAAAAAAACTATTAAAAATAGTGAATCCAACATATTAAACGAAAAAACAGAAGTATTTACAATGATAGAAGAAGAAAAAAATCCTCACTCACCTTTAATCATAAAGGAGCCTCATAGTGACGAATATAGGGTAGTAAGACCGATGTTAAAGGTACTATAAAGTGAAAAGGAGATTCGTATGCAGACAGTAACTTCATATCCATGGTCGTTAAGAAAAATGTTTGTTTTTTTCCTTTGCTTCATCCTTCCGCCAATCGGTGCAATTTATATTTTGATGAATCGAGAAGCGCTACAAAAGAGAGACTTTATTTTATACGTATTATTTGCTGCTATTAATCTATCGCTTTGGGTGTCACTTATGATTTTTGATCGGAGTATATGGATGGTAGCGGGGCATTATGTGCTTGGAGCAATTGTGATTGTGTTTTCGAATATGAATAAGGGATAAGCCAGCCACCTTAAAGTTGCTGGTTTTTATTTTGCTATTTATCCCACTTTAATGGGCAGTAAGACCCCCACCTCAAAATGCAGCGAAAGCAAAGGAGTTAGGTGGGGGTCGGGCTGCCCATAAAAGTCCGATTGGTGAAGGCTAATAATCAGTGGGGGATAAAGAAAACCCCCACTGATTAAAGTTTCACTTTATAATGAAGAAACAAATTTTTAATAGAGAGTAGTGGGCGTTATGAGATGGAAAAAGGGAACGTTTGAAAAAATAGAAACGAATGAATCATCTATTGAGAAACTCATACATACATTCAAGGAACAAAATGTAAATGGCGGAGCGGTTATAAGCTGTTTTAAAGTACATAACGAAAATTTTTTCAAAGAAATACCATATTGGAAAGATGGACACGAGCACTTCTTTAGAAGAATCTGTAACTCTGTAGATATAATCAATAGCTTAGAAGAGTTAAAAATACATACGTCAGAAAAATATAAGTTTCATTTTAAAGAGCAATGGGCAGTCATGCTTGATGGTAGCATTGCCGCTCAAATTTTGTCGGGTGGAGCATATGAAACATTTAAGGAACGACCAGTTATCGCAAAACAATTAGCAGTCAATGTATGCCAATATATGTTCCAAGATCGATACGAAGATATTAAAGTGTTCGAAAGCTATCGTCCTTGGACGGATTGGTTTTATGATGTTGCATGGGATATTACTTGGATGGTGTTAGATAGTAAGGAGCAGAAAATGTGGTTCATCTGTGCTACGGATACGGATTGATGGAAGGGAGAAGTTTTTTGCCAATGCGGAGTCCTTGGGGAAGAGGTTTGGTGGGAAGTGATCTAGTTCTTGTAAAAGAATGATGTTCACAACATGTTAGAGTGCGAATTTGAACGTAGTAAAAAAGATGTCAGCATGTGCTGGCATCTTTTTTTATGCAATCTATAAAAATATGGTTTTAACGAGTGATTAAGTTTCACTTTATTTGCTTGTATATACTATGTTCCAAGAAGATTCAAGCTTTTCGATGTTTGTTTCAGCTTTTTTATAATCTTCTGTAGCTGATTTTAAGAGATATTCATAATCTAGTTCACTGTTCTCAGTATTTCCGTCAAATTGCTTCATCATCTTAAGTTGCTTCTCAAGAGACGATTTTAAATTATTGATAGATTCACCGATTAATTTAAATTCTTTATCAGAAAAGGAACTTGGATATTTACTAAAGTTTGTTTCTATTCTTTGTATAGTTGGATACGTGTATGTCTCAATGCTTTTAATGCCCTCTCGAGCTTTCTTAATAATCTCGGTTTCAGATGCTGATTTATTCGTAGAAATGAGTGCCGCCAAATCATTATTGGTATGGTTTAAGTTTGTTTTATGTAGAATGTTGTGAAAATCATCCATTAATACAGCTTGATAAATAACGTTTCCGTTTGTTAGATTTTTATTCGCTACGGTTGCTTCTTCATTCGAAAAGGAAGAAACCTTCTTTTTTACATCCATAATTTTATTTCGTAAAGTTTCATTATCATTTACCAGTTTTTCATGTTCCGTTGCTCCTTATGTGTAGTTCTATGCTGTGATTATAATGGAAAGTTTTGAAATTTTATCCATTAAAATATAATAACATTACTTATTTATATTAACTATAGAATGTTAGTGGCCGGAACACAAAAAATTTGTATATAGGGAGGTGTGCTTGCAATATAGATAGTAGTAAGAGTGGTCATAAAATCCATTCGAGACGGGAGAGCAATTAGGGGAATATCATATTGAAAATCTTACATTTTTTAAGTTATAAACGTTTTGGAAATATGATATATTAATATAATAAATTTAATTGGAGGAATAAATTATGAAAATTGTAAAGTCAAAAAAGTTATGGATTACTTTAGCAGTAATCGTTGGATTAGTAATTTCATATTCAATTGGTGCTAGTGGAGCCAAGGTTGCTATTGAGAAAGAAAAGGTTACATATGAAGAGGCGAAAGCAAAAGCAGAAGAAAAAGAGAATGAATTAAGTTATACGAAGAGCAAAGTCAAAGAAGGTATTGATGCAGAGCAAAAGAAGCTTGCTGACAAAAAAGTTGAAGTAGAAGAGACTTTGGCTCTAGTAGCTAATAAGAATCAACTAACATCAGAAGTTGATAAACTAGGTAAAGATGTAGAGGCTAAAAAGGGAGAAGTAGGAAAGTTGGACGGGGACATCCAAACTAAGACAAGCGAACTACAGAAGCTTACAGATGGCGTTAAGGCTAAGCAAGAAGAACCTAGAATGCTAGGTGCAGGTGAATATATCGTAGGTAAAGATGTCCCAGCTGGTCGTTATAAGGCTACGGCAGTAGGTCGTGGTAGTAACTTTGTTGTATACGATAGCAAGAGTGGTTCAGCAGCAGTAAATACCATTCTGGGCAATAGTTCGGTAGGTCGTGGCGATTATACGTTCTTTACCGGCACTGGTGATATTATCAAGACAGCAGAGCAAGTTAAACTTATTCCAGTTGAATAAATATGGGATGAGTTCAATCATGGAATAAATAATAAAATAGGATAGTAGGAGTAAATACAATCATGAAAAAATGGATATTTTGGGCGGTAATTTTTTACGTACATTCAGCCGTACTGCTATATAAGGGAATTGATAAAATTGAAGGGTACTATATGGCTAGTGAATATAGTGAGTTAAATAAACACGTTTATGTAGGCGGAGATGCGTACAATTACATTATTAACTCGAATCTACTTACAGCGTTCTTTGTACTTAGCGCAGCATTCTTTATCGCGGGAACTCTTTTAATTGCTACCGGATCGATTATTAAGGCTATTAAGGAAAAACAAGTAACTACTAATAATATATAAAATTGATAGTACCCCTTTTAAGTGGGAAGTGTAAAAGAATTACACGATTACTTGGAGGGGATTTTTCATGTCTAATAAAAGTCTGAGATTTAATACATAATTAGAAGAATTAAAGTTATTTAACTGAAGAAAACCGTAGCAATACTGAGGTTATTATAACTAACTGCCAATTCTGTCAGTTAAATCATTGTACAAAAATAGCGTTCTATCAGTTGATAGAACGCTATTTTTCCGATATGACCCCGGAGAGGCTCGAACTCACGACCTCCACCCTGTCAAGGCAATTTTCTTAACAGATGAAAGAAAGGGAGTCAATAAAACTTATATGTATTAAGGCTCTCAAGTTATTATCCTCATTGAGAACTACTTCAATTAGAGTTTCTTACGGAAAATACTAAAGGAGTTATATTCATTGGTCAAGTCCTTTTTGCAACAACCTCCACAGAAATACTTTTGAGGTGGCGTTCTCATGCTATCTTTAAGAATAACAATTCAAGGGAAATATTGTTTGATATTGTAAATGAGCTAGTTTAAGCTAATTATTGAGATATTTAAATGAGAGGTGAAAAGGTTGAGAAGTTATATAACATGGAAAGAGCTATTAGTATCTCTAGGTGCTTTTTTAATGGTTCCTATTGTAATACATTTCTTGAGTATCCCTTTTGGGAAGTTTCTAACAAGTGGTGAAGTTAAAGATTGGCTGGGCTTCTTTGGGAATTACTCTGGAGGTTTCCTGGGTGCTGTCATAGCTTTTGTGATTGCTAAACAGCAAGGAAAAGAACAAGATGAAAGCCTTAGGAAGCAATTAGAGAATCAGAGAAAGCTTGAACTAGAAAAGGAGTATAGACAAAGGAAGCTTGCTCAGTTACCAGCTTTAATTGCAATACAATATGAATTGCAAGCAATCCTAGATACGCTTAAGTTACTTCAAGGAATTAGAGAAAAAGAATATAGGGAAATACTTAATGGAGGAAACTTTCAGACTTTAGATATGGTGGTACATGATTGTAAGCCATATAAAATTAGAGAGTTAAACAAAGATATTTTCTCATACTTACAATTAATTGATGATGTTCAGTTACACGGTAAGTTATATCTCCAGTTTTCTCAATACAACGACATGGCTCAAGCTTTAGAACAAGAGGTTGATATGGAAATAATTGAATCTTTAGCAATGACTGTGCGAGAACTTGGTTGGGATATAAGACATTTAATGATGAAAGATAGAGCTGGCTCTGTGGAATATTTAAAAGCGAAATTTTGGTTATGGAATGAGAATAATAGATGTGTTGATGAGTTTGAAAGCTTGCTTGTTAAGATTTCTGATGAGATTGAAGCTACTAAAGATTTAAGAAAATAAAAGTAGTATCTTTTAAGTAGGGAAGTGAGAGGGGTGTGCATGTGAGGGCGCTACAATGTTACTTATTGTTTAACACTCCCCTCCATAGACTCATTTTTGAGTAAGGTACAAACAGAGCTATGTCTATGTAGCCTCCTGCCTCAACAAACAAAAAAAAGAGGAGTAGCTGATTATTTAGCTTGCTCCTCACGTTCTTTAATTGCTCGGTACAATGTAGCTCTGCTTATTTGTGTAACCTCAGCAATCTTATTCATAGTCATTTTGTTAGTATCTCTATTGTCGTACAGTTCAAGAGCGTGTACTAAGCTAGCATTCTTTGAAGTATACTTCTTAGCTCTACCTTTATAAGCTCCACGTTTCTTAGCTTCCTCGATTCCTGCTCGTTGTCTTTCTAGTAGCATTTCCCTTTCCCAGTCAGCTACACTCAGTAGAATGTTTGTAATTAGCTTACTTGTAGGTGAGCCATCAAATACACCCATATTGAGAACATGCAGTTTGATTCCTTTCTCATTGAGTTGACTAATAAGGTCTATGCCTTCTCGTACATTCCTAGCTATTCTATCCATCTTAGTAACAATGAGTGTATCTCCCTCGGTGAGCTGGCTCATTAGGTCATTTAAACCGTCCCTGTTTAGACTCTTACCGCTAGCCTTATCTTTGTATATCTCCTCAGCTCCTGCCTTTTTGAGTTCAGTGAGCTGGCTCTCTAAGTTCTGCCCTTGAGTTGATACCCTTGCATATCCGTATATCATAGTAATTCCTCCTTAGTACTTATGAGACGTTTATATGAGACGTTGTTAAGCCAATAGTATCAACAACTCATTTTTGTGTCAATAGACTTTAGTCAAATGAGACGATATTGAGTGAGCTGTTAGTCTGTCTCGTGATTTTAGAACTGAAAAATTACAAGGATAGGGGTATCTCAAAATACCGATAGTAGCCATTTGTAGAAACTATGAGAATGGAAAAAATTTTTTTACCAAAAAGTTTGACTAAAAAGCTCCTTCCCTAGTAGTCCACCAATGAGTCGATACCTCAACGCTTTTGACGGTTAGTAGGGCTTTATAGTCCCAGCTCAAAGGGAATTGTAGTTATTGACTTTTAAGTTCTTTGCTTCCTCAGTGAATGAATTAGGTTTACTGTTAGTTAATCTATTTAGCTAATTAATTAGTCCTATCTCATAGGGATTTTAAGGTTTTAAGTATTTAAAAACAAAAGAACTAATTGAGTTAGTACTAAGAGTTAATACTTCTTTGTCCATCTCAAGAGTTATTTGTATTAATTATTTCTTGAGGGATAACTAATAGGTAAAGCTCTTTAGTTGTTCTTTATAGGTTTTAAGGTATTGAAATATTTTAAAGACCTATATGAGTAGGACTAATTAGTTAAGCTATTAGTTATAGCTCTTTAGTCTTTAAGATTTTAATTATTTAAAGACCTATATTGAGATAGCCAAATTAGTTAAACAAAGTAGTTATAACTCTTTAGTCTTTTAAGTCGTTTACGAGATAGCATAACTCTTTGGTTCGTCTTTTAGTTAAACTCTTAGCTTTTAGCTCTTTAGTCAATACTCTGAGTGATGAGTTGGTTTGATGCCCTCACTACTAGCTTAAAGCTAGGTATACCAAGGGTTGAAGCTAAAAATCGACACTTTCCAAAATCCCAGAGTGTCAAAATATGAGGTTTTTGAATGTAAGTAAAAACTAACAATATGGTAACTATAAGTTAATAATGTTCGTATTTATAAATGTGTGGTTAAGCGAGCCAGCCAAACTAAAAAACTTTAAATGTTTTTTTCTTGCAGTTTCTTACAAAGTAGCTCAAGCCCTTGGTATGACTGTATATTCAACTTTCTGAATAATAAACACTAACTTGTTATATATAGTATAGGAACAAAAAAGATAAACACTTGGTTCATATGTATAGTGTAAGGACTTTTAGAATGTTGCTAGCTCGGTCAACTAAGTTGAAAGAAGCAATGGAGCTTTTCTCAAAAGTTCAAGTTCTCTCTGAGTCTCACGCTTAGGGAGAGCACCTCGTAATTGTCTTAATGAGACAGCCATCTCGTAAGATAATAACCAAACTATTAGCCAATTGGCATTGGTTTTTAGTCTCCAACTAGTTTTAACTTTTAGCCCTTTCCTCTTCGGGCTTTTTCTTTTTGGTTGAATGTTAACACTAATGTTAAGTGAAGGAGGTATAAAGATGACAAAGTTTTATGTTGATGTTGGAGCTATTTGTGATAACTACAAAATAAGTCAAAGAGAGTTAGCTGAGCGAGCTGGAATAAAACAGCCTTCGCTATCTCGTATTAAAAGGACTAAGACAATTAGCTTGGTTGTATTAAACAAGTTAGCGGTAGCGCTAAACGAGAAAGATGTTTCAAAGCTTATATCAGTTAGCCCTGAGCAAGCTGGCTCATAGAATCAAACAAATCAATTGAGGAGGTAAAGCTATGAATGATAAAACTTGGAGTGACTATCTGGCTTGGAGAAACGAGCAAGGCTTAACAGGGCTTTCAACTGAGGAAGAATACGATGAGTTCATGAACAGCCACACTGAGGAAGAAACTGAAAAGTTAACTAAGCAAGAAGCAAACGAGCTAGAAATTATCTTCAAAGACGTTCTAGCGACTCCAAAAGAACAAGCTACATTTGATGTTATGAAAGATAAGTTAACAGGTGGCTTTGAGGTTACTTATACAGAACTAGCCGAGCTTGCTGGTGTTTCTGAGAGAACAGCTAAGAGACATATTGAGGCGCTGGCTCAAAAAGGTTACTTGACAGTTACACGCACTCAGAAGGCTAACCGTTATAACTGGGGAGTAGATATGAAGACGAAAGAACAAGTTGTTATCTACCCAGTAGCTTTTACTGCTTGGGATGATTTCTTTGAGGAAGTAAAAGAGCGCTTAGGTCTTATTGAGATAGATACACGCTCAATAGCTATTCACACAAAGTACGACTATGTAGAAGCTGATGAACAGCTAAGACTACAAGTAAACAAGTCTATTAAAAACTTTTGGTTCACTGGCAATGAGTTAAGTGAGACAGCCTACAAAGAGTTTGACCCTTACAATTATGAATTAATGTTAACGATTTACAGTAACTTTGAGGAAATGACTCACAAGGCTATAGAGATAGAAAGTTTTAAATGACAATTGGAGGCGAGGCTAATGAGAAAGCACAAAGTAAAAGAAAATAGAGGCGGTACTTTAAGTTTAATTGATGCGTTAACAAATGTAGAATTACAACGTGAGTGTTCAGCTTGTAGGAGCTTGAAGCTTGCAGAGGATTTTCAAAAGTTCACTAGTGGTCACCTTAGAGCGCAATGTAGAGGATGCTACACAAAGATACAACGAGAGGTTAACCAAAAATACCGACTCAATAGAAAGATTAAAAACTTCAATGACAGAGCAATTGAGAAAGAGCTTGAAGGGAATTTTACTATTGAGGACTACAATGAGTTAATAAGTTTTGCTAATGGAAAATGTATGTTAAGCGGTGATGTGCTAACTCCAGAGACAATGCAGTTAGACCATGTAGTTGCTTTGAGTAAGCTTGTTGTTGGTTCTACAGCTAGTAACGTCTCGTTAGTGCACAAGAGAGTTAATGAAAAGAAATGGATTCACAGTTTAATAGATTATTTAACAAGTGAGCATGGAGCTAGTGTAGTTGATAAAAAGAGGTTAACTCAAAGTATTAATTATCTCGCTGGCAAAGCAGGAGTTACATTTGAGGAGTATATTGACCTGTTAGTAGAATCTGAAAAGATAGCACTAGTTGGTAAGACTTTTTTTAATAAATGATATGTCAACTCACAGAGTTATCCAAAATAACATTAACATGTTAAGTCTGTAAAGTAAATATCTCTTTTGAGCTAGCTCTCAAGGCTCTCAAAAGCTTTTGGCTACAAGGTAGTACTTAGAGTGCTGAAACTCGCAAGGGTGGAGCTGAGAGTAATCTGAGGGCTTTCAGAGCTAACTCAAGAGGGGAAGCTAAAAAACTAAAACTAAAATGGAGAGTGAATTGATTATGAAAAACTTATTCGGTGGATTCTTTAAGAAGGCTAATGAGACTAAATTGGAAAAATTACAAAGCGAGCAAGCAAAAATAAACGAGACAGTTTCTAAGTTGAACGCAAAGCAAGTGAGAGTGCAAAACGCTTTACAACTTGCAGAAGTTGACCATGAGCTTGAGAACTCTACAGCTACAAAGAAACGAGTAGATAAATACGTTAAAGCTATTGAGGAAATGGCTAGCGAGATAACGCAACTAAATGAGCAATTTAACGAGCTGGCTAGTCAAATAGCAAGTGTTAACGCTGAAGAAGAACAACTCAGAATTGAGAGTTTGGCTCAACAGGACGCTGAGGGTTATGAGTTTAACCAGAGAGGAGCTAGAGCTAAGGAGTTAATGAGACGTGTTGACGCTGAGATTAACAGACTAACTAATAACATTGGAGCTGGCAACCCAGACAGATTAATTAGAGATGTTCACTATGAGAATAGAGACGGATTGAAGTACGCTCCAAGTAACTTTCAACCTTCTCACTACCAAGAAAACCCTGCTCACGTGGAAGCTTGGGAGAAGGTAACCAAAGAAGTGGACGCAAAGCTTGACGCTGATTATGCTGAGTTACTACAAGCGGTTGAGAAGTATTTTGGTAAGAAATTAATCTAATAAGTAACAAAAGGGCTAGCTGACTCCTTTGAGTTGGCTGGCTCGAACAAGTTCACAGTTTACAACTAAATAATAAAAACGAGGTGCTCACTATGAGTAGAAAGGAGACGAGAGAGCAATTATTCAAAGAGAAGCTTGCAAGAATGAAGCTTGAGGGAGAAATAAGAGCTCTACAATTCAGTATTAAGTACAAAGAGTTGACTCAGAAGATGGAACAAGTTGAGTGTTCAATTAATTTAGCTCGAACAAAAATAGATAACTAAGGAGGTGCTTGCTGGTGAGCTACACTGAAAAGACGTACTTCACAATGCTGGCGGTTTATCGCAAAGTCTCTCAAAGTGGAACTCCAAAGCAACTGTCTAAAGTGTTACTTGCTTTAGAGGACTTTGAGAGACGATACTACAATACGCATGGCTTTAGCGCTCTTATGAGCTTAATGTTTGAAGCTGAGGAGCGAGGCTTTCTAGTTCACTAATTAGGATTAAACAAAAAGGAGGGAGGGAATGGAATATGTCTCTATTCAGATTGTGCTAATGGAAGATGAAGGCTACACAGTCGAGGTTTATAAGGTATTTGACTATGGAAGGGAACTAAAGGAAACCAGTGAGCACACCACTGAGGAAGAAGCTATAAAGGCTTACCAACTCAAGCACGCTTATTACTGGGGTGAGGATAGTCCTTATTGGATAAAGCCTCTCAATATTCCAATCAATTTAAATTTATAAAACTAAAGGAGGTCGATACTTATGGCAAGACCATTCAAGCAAAGTAATGAATTTAAGAGATTAGCTGATGAGGTGGCAACTGCTAAGGCTAACAACGATGAGGATGCACTCAAGGAGTTAAAGAAGGTACTCAGAAAAGAGCCCTCCATCTGTGGAGCTGTACAGGGTAACGGAAAGATTTGCATGAGGAAGCCATACGCACGAGAAGATGGAACTACTTTAGGTCGCTGTCATATACACGGAGGCAAGTCTATTGGTCAAAAAACTGAGGAAGGGAGGAGAAGGAGCTTGGCAAATTTAAACCCAAAAGCTAACACGATTCATGGTATTTATTCTAAGGAGTTCAAAGATATGCTGACCCAAGAGGAGACGGAACTTTATAACTTGCTAATGGATTACTACTTAGACAACTACGAGAGCGACCCTTTTAATATGGCACTCGTGGACAGATACGCTTTGAATTTGATTAAGGTTGCACGTTTAGACTCTAAGCAGTTCTTGAAGGACTCACAAAGTTATAACGACCCAGAAACTAAGTTGATTCGATATATTGAGACATTAGGGCTCAATAATAAATTTAAAATGAGCAAAGAGAACAAGAATAACAAAGGTGAAGACGTTAACCTTAACGTCCTTTTTGACATGGGAGACGGAAACCAAGAGGTTAACTAGTAAGCCTTCTCATTGCTTTAAAACTAATAAGGGAGTGGTCTTATATGAGGAAGACAAAGCACAAAGTAGTAGAGACTTTTGAGGTAACGAATATGTTCTTGCTTAATGGAAGAGACGGAGTTATCTTTTTAGAAATACCTGTAGGTGAACACACTGGCTCGCAAGCTACTTTTGAGTACGTCAACACTCTGGAGCTTGAAGACCTACTTTATAGCAAGACACTAACAATTGTGAACTCTCATAATAAGAAAGACAAAGACTACATTTTTAAATACAAGCATAACGAGAAGGCATACAATGAGTTACACGGAAAGCCAGAGCCTCAAATGAATGTTAGCTAAAGAGTTACTGACTTTATAGTTGGTGACTCTTTTTTTATGCATAAAAACAAGGAGGTTCTCAGAGCCCCTCTAAGCGTTTGTAGCTTGCTAGAATGTAAATGTACTTAGAAGGAAGTTAAGAGTTCACACAAGTTATTTTGAGAAGTCGAAATTTAAGTTGGCAACTAAAAGAGCATACCTTATAGTAAACTTTTCGGAATACCAGATACAAGCTATATAGTCAATTGGATTGAGTGAGCCAGATTAACCGCCAGATTACTTACCACCCTAGTAGCACGAGTGAGCACATAACAAATAGCACTACCTCAAAGGTTCAAAAGCTAATAAGTCAATGCTAGATGTATACAACTATAACTTTCAGTTATATAACAATGTGTGGTGCTACAAAGTTAAACTTCTAGCCAATTCCACAAGTTCCCCTTGTTGTATCTTCTCTGTTCAACTGAAAACATATTGCTGAGAACACCAAACAAATAGCCTTTGAAGTCTTTTCTAATACGTCTCATCTTCTTAGCGAACACAGATTGTTTAAATGCTTGTATAGATATCTCAGTGTATTCTAATAAGTCTGGAGCGTACTTTCTGTGAGCTAGTACCACTTTACCCCACAGAGAATAAACTTCTTTAGCAGAACTAATAAAAGGTTTAACTGCATTGATAAAATCAGTCGGAATATGTGAGTTTGCCAAATAAGATACATCGAGCGTATTACGTTTATCTAATTCTTGGAGATTAGCTTTAGGAATAATTGTTTCGTTCTCCTTAGTTTGCTTCTCAGCGCTGTCCTCACATGGGCTCTCAGCTTTCCTGCAAGATGACAAATTGAGGTGACACTCAAAGGGATTAATTACACAAATGAACGCTCCATAGCCTCCAGATTTAGTCCTCTTTTGTTCAATACGAGTAATGATACCAAACTCGCTTAAACGCTTTAGAGCACGCTGTACAGTACGTTTAGAGTAGCCTGCTGAGTCCGCTAACGTTTGGTTTTTCATGTAGCTTACACCTACAAATTTACAGCTATATTGAGACAGCTTAATAAGGATAGCTCGCTCGCTATCTTTGAGTTTGTACTCCTTGAGTGTTTTATCAATTGTGTTGTCCATCTCAGCGACAGACTTAAAGCTTTCGTATTTTCTGAGTTCCTTCATTATATAGTCCTCCATCTTTATAGAAGGAACACCCCTTGAGCTAGTACCAATGAGCGTGATACAATAGCAAACAAGGAAGCTCCTTCGACTCTTTGAGTCCTTTGAGTTTTTCTTCGAGAGAGAGCCCTGTCTGGTCGCCAAACTAAGAGCAGGGCTCTCTTTTTATTTGTTTTAAATTTCAAGTGAATTAAGTGGATTAAACTTATCGTTTTGCTCTCTCAAGGCAGTTCCCCAAAGAGCAAGATACCTTTCAGTCATTCTCAAATTGCTATGTCTCAGCATTCTTTGGAGAGTGAAAACGTCCATTCCAGCCATTAAGCAACGATGAGCAAAAGTGTGACGGAAAGTATGAGCTGATAAGCGAACATCTTTAAAGTTCATTACTGCCTTGAGTCGCTTAAACATGAGTTTGATGCTATTAGGACTCATCTGTTTCCCTTCTCGTGTGGTAAATACGTACTCTGGGAGTTTTCCAATCTCACGTTCAATGAACACTTTGTACTCACAAAGCTCTTTTACAAGCTTGTCTGTGAGAGGGACAGTCTGCTGTTTTCGAGCTTTACCGAATAGGGTTGCTGTTTGGTTTACTAAGTCCAATTCACTCCAGCGTATATTGATAAGCTCTCCTAACCTTGAGCCAGTTCCTAAAAGGAAAACAATAATAGTGTGGTCTCTGTAGGCGTATAAGCTTTTATCTCTTGTTTTAAGCCTTCTGTAGTAACTCAGCATTTGCTTGATATGGTAATCTTGAAAGACCTCAATTTTTATATCCTCTTTAGCCAGCTTCATTTTACGAATAGGGTTTTCTTTCTCAGTGATAATGTCCTCATGTTGCAAATAGTTAAAGAAAATCTTTAGGTGATGGAGCTTGGTGTTTCTTGTTACTACGTTATTTTTTCTTGTCTTTTGGCAATACATGAGATAGCTCTTAACAGTTGCTTCTCTAATGTCTCGTGTATCTACGAGTTCACGCTCGGAGCAGAATACTTGGAACTCATGCAGAGTAGCCATATAAGCTTGGATAGTACGAGGGGAGAGATTACAAAACTCCTTTTCCTCCTTGAAATCCTTCATAGCAAACTTAAGTAGCATTTTCTTCTCAGTCCTTTCTCGGTTTTATAGAAACAAAAAAGAGGACTACCCCTGAGCCAGCTGATTTGCTGACTAGAAGTAGTCCTCTGTTAACTTGTGGTGTCTGATGGAGACCTCCACAGTTTTAGCTTGTGAGAATGTCCTCTCAAGCCTTGATACTATTGAGTTTTATGACCCCGGAGAGGCTCGAACTCACGACCTCCACCCTGTCAAGGTGGCGCTCTCCCTGCTGAGCTACGGGATCTTCAAAATGCGCATGTAACAGCATCTTTAAGTTAAAGTAATTATATATAAATGATTGGAAATTTTCAATATTTTTATATTAAATTTTTGATAGAAAAGTAGTTGTAATCGCGTTAATAGTGTATTAAGGAATTTATAAATAGAGAATTTAATGGAAAGTGTCGAATAAAGCGGTTGTATTATTTTTTTCAATACATGCACAAAATTTCGTCTTAGGGGTGTTATAAAATTCTTAAGTTGATGGATATGTGGTGAGCCCCCTATTACTATATAAAAAACTCTAAAATTAACTATCTATAAATGTAACAAAATACACAGAAGATAACATTTTCAAGATTAGTAGCTAATAAGCTGTTTTTTATTGGGAAAAATGCTAGTGTTCATTCTAAAAATACAATTCTATTATTTCGTCTTAAGTAACTCCTTCTATCTTTAAATGTTCCTACCAAAAAAGTGAAATATATTTTAATAGTCTAAGCATTCTTTCATTTTTTTCATATTCTATTATTGAAAAAACAAAGAAAGGGTGGTCAAATGCCTCCAAAACCAAATGATAAAGGGGTTCAAGTGAATAACCCCGCTAGCGATGTAGATAATTTCCCTAGAATAACACAAAGTGAAACAAGTTTAGCTCGTTTTAAAGATTTTATTCTTTATGGATTTAATGATTCGAACAATCTAACTGGTTTTTCAGGGTTTGCTTTTTCCTCTGATTTAGGTAAACACTGGACAGATGGTGGTAGTATTCCTACAATTCCAGGACAAAGCAATGGGGGGGATCCTACTATTACTGTAGATAAAAAAGGTATATTTTATTATGGTCAAATTCATGACGGTCAAACAGGTATCACAGTTTCAACTGGAATAATTAATCCGAATAAAACTATTACAATGAATCAACCCCAATTCGTCGGTACTGTCGATGCCGATGGACTTCTTACAGATAAACCATGGATTACAGTAGGGTCTGATAAGAATAATCCAGGTAAGGAAGCTTTGTATGTCGTGTGGATTGATTTAATTGGAGATCCTGCTCGTCTTGGACAAAGGATTAAATTTTCAAAGTGGAACACGGGTGTGACAGTGACTCCTATTATTCAAAATGAGACTATACCTGCTGGTACCAATGAATTTTTTGGAGCTTTTCCAGTTGTAGATCCTCATGGGAATATATATGTCTTTTATGAGGATTTTTTACCAAACAGCTTTACAGTACCAAGAACTCCGAATCGTTCAATCCGGATGGTGAAGTCCACAGATGGTGGAGTATCGTTTCAAGCTCCTGTACAGGTTTCTAATGGTCTTTTTGCTGCAGCAGGTAACGCAAATTCCACAGCGTGTGGTAGCCGTAATGTAATTTCTGTAACACCAGAAAGAGTCATCAGAATGTTTGAAATTCCGCAAGCGACAATTGGACCAGATGGAACGATTTATGTTGTTTGGAATGCAGGTATAGTTATAAATAATAAGGTTTTCATCAATGTCTTTCTGGCACACAGCAAAGATGAAGGGAAAACTTGGACACAAGTGAATGTTACGCAGGACCATTCATCTTTTGCATTTTTTCCATCGGTAGCGGCAAACTCTAAAGGAGCACATATTCAATATAACCGTTTTAATGATCCCAAGGGAGATGGAGAAATTGGTGACGGAACATTCGGCGTATTTATGAAATCATTTTCTGTTTCTAAAGGTTTAAGTCAAGAATCAGTGGTTAGTAATCCCTCTTCCCCGGTTCCAATTACTGCACCAAGTCCAGATGCTGTTAGAAATTGCTATATGGGGGACTATAACCAAGTAATCACTGGTCCTGGAGATTCCCTGCTTCATGCCTGGAGTGATAACCGGAATACGTTGAACGGGCGAAATAATCCGGATGTATTCTTTAGAAAAACCGATTCAAAGAAGAAGCCGTAATCTAGTAATTCCTCTAATAAATCTCTTTTCGTTCGCTTCTATTATTTAGCATCATGGATCTAGACCAGTCCAACATTAGCCCCTTAATATTATCAAATCCAAATTATTAATTAAAACTAATAATTCTACATTTTGTTTTACTTTTGGATTACGAATCTCTTAATAAGAAAGTATCAAAATCAGTTCTTATATAAGGGATTACCGTACAAGCCCATCAACTTAAGAAATTAGTAGTCCCTCAAACCGAACAAAATTTTCGTTTTGAGGATACTTCAAAATATTAGCTTGATGGGTATGAGGTCTATTTAGTAATTTATGATCATTTACATATCGTTTGCTATTTTTTGCATGATAATAGATTTTCAGTTTCAATATGCAAACTGGCCAATATATCCTTTTTACAATTTACTTAAAATCATGTATAACAGAGATACAAGATTATTTTATAAATATTCAAAAGCAAAGGGAGAATTATCGTAATGGTAAGGAAGACGTTCAAGATGCGCGTATCTAAAAATAGAACGATTTCAATTAATGGCTCAATTCTTGATGTGGATGTTACACATGATGAGTTTTTGCAAGAGTTTGTTGAGTGGGTTGATTCTAAAGGTTGGTCGTTTATGGGGATGACAGATGAGATTACACCTGAGGAAGCTAGTCAAAAATTAATAGATTCATTAATTGATGAGAAGGATAAGAAAGAATAATTCTTTCTTATTTTTTATTGTATATTTATGTTCTTTATCGTAAAAGTATGATATAGTAAAAAATAGTGAATATTCTTCCAATTTAATACAAATTACATATAGATTGGTAGATTCAATTTTTAAACTGTGAGAGTATAGTGAAAAGGGAGAGTCATATGGTAAATTTAAAGAAAATTTTGGCTTTTATTACCGTTATTTGTTTATTTTTTTTGACACCTATGACGTTACGTGCTGAGACGAATATTGGAGTGAATCCAGAACAAGTGGCACCACCACCTAAGGAAGGGCCAAATGTTTTTAGTCAGTTTGCAACTACGATTGATGCGAAAACTGGAGATGTTTTGTACGATAAAAACGCACATCATCGTGCGTTTCCAGCTAGTATGACGAAAGTGTTAACGGCGATTTTACTTATGGAGCATACGAAGCCAGAGGATCAATTTACGTTTTCACAATTAGCATTAGATCAAGAGAAGAGTAATTATCAAATTGAGTTTCAACCTGGTGAGACGATTAATAGAAATACTGCACTTATGATTTTAATGGTGCTAAGTGCGAATGATGTGTCGTATGCGATTGCGGAGCGTATTGGCGGAAGTGTTGAGAATTTCGCTAATATGATGAATGAGAGAGCGAAGCAATTAGGCGCTACCGACAGTCATTTTGTAACACCAAATGGATTGCATGATCCGAACCATTATACTACGCCATATGATATGGCTATGATTACGAGAGGTGTGCAAAAGTACCCTGAGATTTTGCAAGCGATGAATACGAAAAGGACGACAGTTACGACATCTAGGCAGACGGTGTCTATTTTTAATAAATCTACTTATTTTGAAAATCCATTTAGTATTGGCGGTAAGACAGGTTTTACAAATGAAGCGCGCAATACGCTCGTTCTATTAAATGAGAAGGATGGAAATCGTATTATAAATGTAGTAATGGCTTCTCAAAGACCTGAAATTTATGAAGATTTAAAGCAGATGGCGGACTATTCTTTTGGTCAATTTGTGAAGCAAACGGTACTAGATAAACATAGTTGGCATCAAAAGACAACGTATTTAAATAAAGACATTGATAGCGAACTTGAGCAAAGTGCAGAACTTATGCTTAAGAAAGATGAAGGAAAAAACGTAAGGACAATTTTCCGTGCGGCTTCATTAGATAAAGATTCTTTATATCATAAAGGAATTCATCGTGGTGAGGTAGTTGGGGCAGTTGATATCACAAAGAATAATCAAACAATTGCGACGGTTAATGTTCTTTCTAAAGAAGATGTTACTTTTGCGATGCCTAAAAAAGATACGATTGAGCCTGAAGTAAAGGAATCAAATGTGAAAATAATAAGCATTGGGATAGGTGCCGCTGTATTATTTGGAGCCATTTTATTTGCAGTGCTACGCCGAAATACAAAAGAAATGAAAGCAGAAGAAAAATAAATTACTAGTTAAAAGGCTGTGAAGAGACTTTGTCACAGTCTTTTTTATATATCGAAAATAACTAATAATTGTAAATTTTCTTATTGCATTTCCGGTTTGTTCGTTATATTATTTAGTTGTGTTCTTGTTAAAGAACGGAAGTGAATATTGCATACTTCAAATAATATAAAACAACGGAGAGGGAGAGATACGATGAAATTAATTTGGAAGGTGATTAGCAACGTTATCTCATTTGTTTTATTTGCATTGATGATTTGCTTAGCTTTTGTAGTTATTTCTTCAAAAGCGAGCGGCGGAGATCCAACAGTGATGGGATATCAATTTAAATCAGTGTTATCAGGATCGATGGAACCGACATTTTTAACAGGATCAATCATTGCGATAGAGCCGACGAAAGATGGTTCTAAATATAAAAAAGGTGATGTTATTACCTTTAAAGAGAAAGATGAAAAAATTATCACTCACCGTATTATCGGTGTAAAAGATACAAATGGAAAAGTAATGTATGAAACAAAAGGGGATAACAACAACGGTGCTGATTTAGAACCAGTACTTGCGGAGAATGTTATTGGGAAATATGCAGATATTACAGTTCCTTATGCAGGGTATGCATTAAATTATGCGAATTCAAAAGCGGGAGCAGCTTTGCTTCTTATTATTCCAGGAGTCTTTTTACTAGGTTATTCCGCTATTACTATTTTTAGTGCGATTCGTAGCATTGATGGAGAAAAGAAAGAGAAAAAAGTAGAACAATCCGTCTAGTTTGTTTGGTTATACTTTCCGATTAGGAAGTTGACAAATATATAGATTAAGGGGATATGGACATGACTTTAAAGAAAAAATTAGGAATGGGTATCGCATCAGCAGTATTAGGGGCTGCATTAGTTGGCGGAGGAACGTTTGCATTTTTCAGTGATAAAGAAGTGTCAAACAATACATTTGCGACTGGTACGCTTGATTTAGCATTAAATCCATCAACAGTTGTTAATGTATCGAATTTAAAGCCTGGTGATACAGTTGAAAAAGAATTTAAATTAGAAAATAAAGGGACATTAGATATTAAAAAAGTACTACTAAAAACAGATTACAATGTAGAAGATGTGAAGAAAGATAATAAAGATGATTTTGGTAAACATATTAAAGTAACATTCTTAAAAAATGTAGACAAGCATGAAACAATCGTAAAAGAAACAACGCTAGATAAATTGAAGGGTGACACACTTACTGCGGTAAATAATGATTTAGCTGCTTGGTTCTGGGATGAAAAAGGTATTTCAGCAGGTAAATCTGATAAATTCAAAGTGAAATTTGAATTCGTTGATAATAAAAAAGATCAAAATGAATTCCAAGGCGATAAGTTACAATTAACTTGGACGTTTGATGCACAGCAAGGCGATGGTGAAACAAAATAATAAGGACAACAAAAAGAGACTATCGAAAGTGATAGTCTCTTTTTCTGCTAAAAGTGAGATGTAAAAAGAAACATAATTTTTATATCATTTTGTAATTCATTTTATTATAATAAAGATATAGTTCTTGATAAAGAACACGTTGTTCGATAGGAGAGATTAAAATGCTGAAGTCACCGCGTAAATTCAAAAAGATGCTTATATTGCCATGTTTGTGTTCTATTACTTTTTATTTAGGCTCTCAAATGATGACTTATACAGAAGCAGCTTTCGTTCATGAAACGAAAGTAGCGGCTACTATTTCTACAGCAAGTATTTTTCCAAAAACAGTTGATCAATTAATAGAACAAGCTAAGCAGCATAAGGAAGTTATTTTGCATGAGTATAAAGAGATGAAATCAAAATTAAATGTTAGATCCACTCAGGAGATAGAACAGGCGCTTGTTATATGGAAGCAAGGTCGCGAGAAGATAGCTGCTGAGAGAGAATCGTTACAAAAAGTATATAAATCAATAGAAGAACCGTATAATCAAGTACAAGAAGAGTTAAAAGGACATACAACTGAATCGAATAAGCAAGTATTCTCGTATGTGAATGCTGGCTTCCATATAGTAAAAGAAAACTGTGAGTATATTGATAAAGAAGTTAATTTACAAGTGATTGATAAACAAATTCAAGATTTTGAGAAGTTACTAGTAGATGAAACAGCAAAACTAGAAGAGAGTAAGAAACAAGAAGAAGCGAAAAAACTAGAAGAGAGTAAGAAACAAGAGGAAGCGAAAAGACTAGAAGAGAAGAAACAAGAAGAAGCGAAAAAACTAGAAGAGAGTAAGAAACAAGAGGAAGCGAAAAAACTAGAAGAGAAGAAACAAGAGGAAGCGAGAAAGCTAGAAGAGAAGAAACAAGAGGAAGCGAGAAAGCTAGAAGAGAAGAAACAAGAGGAGGCGAAAAAGCTAGAAGAGAAGAAGAAACAAGAAGAACAGAAATAAAGATAGCAAGTAAAATACAGCGACATTTCAGAGCGAATAGAGGTTCTGAAGCCGAGTAGGTGAGAGCGTATTGCGACTCACCTATTCGGCGTGTCATCTTTATTTTAACAATGCATGTTAAAATAAAGATACGAGAAAATTAATTGGCGGTATGATGGTGAAGGATAATAATTAGTATATATAAGGAAATTAATTAACGTTCTTTATTCCGCTTTATTTTTTTAGAAATTTCGGAATAATATTGAGAAATAAAAACAACTGAAAATATTAATAAATATTTGTTGTATTTATATAGGCATGTTCGTTATAATGAACATAAGGTTTTTAAAAAAGAACAAATATTAGCTAAGCTAATATAGCTTTAGTTATATCTCTTATTGTAAATAAGAGATAGCAATAAAAAATATAAAAAACAGCTAGGGGGAATTGATTGTGAGTCTGAAAAAGAAATTAGGTATGGGAGTTGCATCAGCAGCATTGGGGTTATCTTTAATTGGTGGAGGAACATTCGCATACTTTAGCGATAAAGAAGTATCGAACAATACATTTGCAGCTGGGACGTTAGATCTTACATTAGACCCTAAAACGCTTGTAGATATTAAAGATTTAAAACCAGGGGATTCTGTTAAGAAAGAATTCTTATTAAAGAACAGTGGTACGATAGCAATTAAAGATGTTCAATTAGCAACAAAGTATACTGTGACAGATGCAAAAGGTGACAATGCTGGTGTAGACTTTGGTGAGCATATTAAGGTGAAATTCATTTGGAATTGGGATAAACAAAGTGAGCCTGTATATGAAACAACATTAGCTAAGTTACAAAACGAAAAGCCAGATGTTTTAGCTAAAGCAATCTTTGCTCCTGAGTGGGGAGAAAACGGTGGCTTAGATGCTGGTACAGAGGACTATTTATGGGTACAATTTGAATTCACAGATAATCAAGAAGATCAAAATAAATTCCAAGGTGATTCATTAAACTTAGAATGGACATTCAACGCTCATCAAGCAGATGGCGAAGAAAGATAATAAATAAAAAAAGCGGGTATCCCCCGCTTTTTTTTTATAAAGAAAAAAGAAGTGCCGATTGTAAGCACTTCTTTCTATTTATTATTTTTGATCTTGCTTCCATTTTGTAAATTCAAGAAATTCACGAAATTGTTCTTTGGAGACACCTGAGCTCATTGCATCTTTAACGAGTTGTGTCCATTCGGAGTCTAAGTGATTTTCCTTTGTTGTTTCATCATGAAGTAAAGTATCAACTGGAATTTGTAGAACTGCTGCGATCTTTTCAAGAAATTGAATGGAAGGGTTTTTTTGTAAATTTCGTTCTATAGAACTAATGTAAGATTTAGCAACGCCAGCTTTTTCGGCAAGTTCAGTTAATGAAATACCTTTTTGTAAACGCAGGCGTTTTATACGTTCTCCAATCATATTTGCGCACCTTTCTATCAATATGTCGTCGTCTTATGATGTCATTATTATAACATAAACTTCGCTAAAAAGAACAAACCTATTGAGCCTGAGTGGCCGGCTTCATACGTTGGAAAAAATGTTCGATATCTTGTAGTGCAATACCAGCGTCTAGAGCTTCAAGTATTAAATCAATCCATTCTTGATCCAATGCGTCAGTCTTATCTTTGTACAAATGTAATTCCTCCCTAATTATCGGTCATAACTGCTGCTACAGAATACGTGATAATACAATCAGATTTTGTATTTTTATGTAGTGAATTATCAAATATTTTGTAGATAAAACAAAGATAAAATCCCCATTAAATTCCCTCTATGGCGATTATAAAGTTTCTGACAAATATTTTCAATATTTTCAGAAAACATTGTTGAATTGTGATATATTCGTATGCTAACTATGGAATTTTTACAAATATATTAAAAACATTACATAATATGACTAAATATTGAAAAAATATTGAATTTTTAATAAAATTCAATTTGTAATACATATTATTTATTAGGGGAGGAAATAAGGGATGAACAAGAAACCGTTCAAAGTTTTATCATCAATCGCTTTGACAGCTGTATTAGGTCTTTCATTCGGAGCGGGTGGCCAGTCTGCATATGCTGAAACGCCTGTTAATAAGACAGCTACGAGCCCAGTTGATGATCATTTAATTCCGGAAGAACGTTTAGCAGATGCGCTAAAAAAACGTGGGGTAATTGATTCGAAGGCTTCAGAGACAGAAACAAAGAAAGCTGTCGAAAAATACGTAGAGAACAAAAAGGGTGAAAACCCTGGGAAAGAAGTATCAAATGGGGACCCACTTACGAAAGAAGCATCTGACTTTTTAAAGAAAGTGAAAGATGCAAAAGCAGATACGAAAGAAAAGTTAGATAAACCTGCGACAGGAACACCTGCAGCGACAGGGCCAGTTAAAGGTGGTCTAAATGGTAAAGTACCAACATCTCCAGCAAAGCAAAAAGTGTACAACGGTGATGTTCGTAAAGATAAAGTACTCGTTCTACTTGTAGAGTACGCTGACTTTAAACATAACAATATCGATAAAGAACCTGGTTATATGTATTCGGAAGACTTTAACAAAGAACATTATGAAAAAATGTTATTCGGTAATGAGCCATTCACATTAGATGATGGAAGTAAAATTGAAACATTTAAACAATATTATGAAGAGCAATCTGGCGGTAGTTATACAGTAGACGGAACGGTTACAAAATGGTTAACAGTTCCTGGTAAAGCTGCTGATTACGGTGCGGATGCTGCAAGCGGCGGTCATGATAATAAAGGACCAAAAGGACCACGTGATTTAGTAAAAGATGCATTAAAAGCAGCTGTAGATAGCGGTATTGATTTATCAGAGTTCGACCAATTCGATCAATACGATGTAAATGGCGATGGAAATCAAAATCAACCGGACGGTTTAATCGATCACTTAATGATTATTCATGCAGGTGTTGGACAAGAAGCAGGCGGTGGTAAATTAGGTGACGATGCAATTTGGTCACATCGCTGGACTGTTGGACCGAAACCATTCCCAATCGAAGGCACACAAGCGAAAGTTCCGTATTGGGGAGGAAAGATGGCAGCATTTGACTACACAATTGAGCCAGAAGATGGCGCAGTTGGTGTATTCGCACATGAATATGGTCATGATTTAGGTCTTCCAGATGAGTATGATACACAATATAGCGGTCAAGGTGAGCCGATTGAATCTTGGTCTATTATGAGTGGCGGTAGCTGGGCTGGTAAAATTGCAGGAACAACGCCAACAAGTTTCTCACCGCAAAATAAAGAGTTTTTCCAAAAAACAATCGGTGGTAACTGGGCAAATATCGTAGAAGTAGATTACGAGAAATTAAATAAAGGTATCGGTTTAGCAACATATTTAGACCAAAGTGTTACGAAATCTAACCGTCCAGGTATGATTCGTGTAAACTTACCTGATAAAGATGTAAAAACAATTGCCCCAGCATTTGGTAAACAGTATTACTACAGCACAAAAGGTGACGATCTTCATACGAAGATGGAAACACCACTGTTCGATTTAACGAATGCAACGAATGCAAAATTTGATTTCAAATCATTATATGAAATTGAAGCAGAGTATGACTTCCTTGAAGTACATGCTGTAACAGAAGATGGTAAACAAACGTTAATTGAAAGACTTGGTGAGAAAGCTAATAGTGGAAATGCAGATTCGACAAATGGAAAATGGATTGACAAATCATATGACTTAAGCCAATTCAAAGGTAAGAAAGTAAAATTAACATTTGATTACATTACTGATGGTGGTTTAGCATTAAATGGATTTGCTCTTGATAATGCTTCATTAACAGTAGATGGTAAAGTAGTATTCTCTGATGATGCAGAAGGGACACCACAATTAAAATTAGACGGCTTCGTTGTATCTAACGGAACTGAGAAGAAAAAACATAACTATTATGTAGAGTGGAGAAACTATGCTGGTGCAGATAACGCATTGAAATTTGCACGCGGTCCAGTATTTAACACTGGTATGGTTGTATGGTATGCGGATTCAGCTTACACAGATAACTGGGTTGGCGTACACCCAGGACACGGTTTCCTTGGCGTAGTGGATTCTCATCCAGAAGCAATTGTAGGAACTTTAAATGGTAAACCGACAGTTAAGAGTAGTACACGATTCCAAATTGCTGATGCGGCGTTCTCATTCGACAAAACACCAGCTTGGAAAGTTGTATCTCCAACGCGTGGAACATTTACGTATGATGGCTTAGCGGGTGTACCGAAGTTTGATGATTCAAAAACGTATATTAATCAACAGATTCCAGATGCAGGGCGTATTTTACCGAATCTTGGCCTGAAGTTTGAAGTAGTAGGACAAGCTGATGATAATTCTGCAGGTGCTGTTCGTTTATATCGTTAATACAGTAAAACTACCGAGAGATTTGCTTTCGGTAGTTTTTTTTGTGAGCAATGAATTTTATATAAAAGAAGAAATTATATATAATGTAACTTTATGAATAGAAATTTATTATATATGAAGTCTATATAAATAATGAAAGAATTGGATAAAAATAGTGGGAGAAGGTGAATGAATGAATGTTTCTTCTATTGTAAATAAACAAAAAGCATATTTTTATAATGGCCATACGAGAAGTATAGAAGTGAGAAAGAATAATTTGAAGAAGCTTTATGAAGGCATTCAGCGTTTTGAAGAAGAAATATTTCAGGCGTTGAAATTAGATTTAAATAAGTCAGTTCATGAGTCGTTTACAACGGAAGTGGGATATGTATTAAAAGAAATTTCCTTTCAATTGAAGCATATTTCATCGTGGAGTAAACCGAAGCGTGTTCGAACAGCGCTGACTCATTTTGGATCAAAGGGGAAAGTAGTACCTGAACCGTACGGTGTGACACTTATTATTGCACCGTGGAACTATCCGTTTCAATTAGCAATTGCGCCACTTGTAGGAGCTCTAGCAGCTGGAAATACAATCGTTTTAAAACCGTCGGAGTTAACGCCAAACGTTTCCAAAGTGATTACAAGGATTTTAGAGGATTTATTCCAAGAAGAGCTTGTAGCGGTAGTAGAAGGCGGCGTTGAAGAGAGTACAGCTTTGCTGAAGGAACCATTTGATTATATTTTCTTCACAGGTAGTGTGGGCGTGGGGAAAGTTGTCATGGAAGCAGCAGCAAAACAGTTGACGCCGCTTACGTTAGAACTTGGCGGGAAAAGTCCATGTATTGTACATAAAGATGCGAAAATAGATGTAACGGCAAGAAGGATTGTGTGGGGAAAGTTTTTAAATTCAGGGCAAACGTGTGTAGCACCTGATTATATGTATGTGCATGCTTCCGTGAAAGAACAGTTAATTGAAGCGTTGCGACATGAAATTGCGGAGCAGTATGGGAAAGAGCCACTGCACAATGATAATTATGTACGAATTGTGAGTGAGCGTCATTTTGAACGTTTATGTACGTTTTTGAAAGATGGGAAAACTGTAATTGGTGGGAACTATAAAAAAGAGACTTTACATATAGAACCAACAGTGTTAACTAATGTTACATGGAAAAGTTCCGTTATGGAAGATGAAATTTTTGGTCCGATTTTACCAATCATAGAGTATGACAATATAGAAGATGTAATTGGCACAATCCAGCAACATCCGAAGCCGTTAGCGTTATATGTATTTTCTGAAGATAAAGAGGTACAAAAGAAAGTAACGAGTAATATTTCGTATGGCGGAGGCTGTATTAATGATGTCGTCTATCATCTTGCAACACCATATTTACCTTTTGGTGGCGTCGGAAGTAGTGGATTAGGGAGTTATCATGGGGAAGAAAGTTTTCGGACTTTTTCACATTATAAAAGCATTTTAGCCCAATCTACGGCATTCGATATGAAAATTCGCTACTCTTCTACAAAAAGTGCTTTAAAATTCATACGAAAGTTGTTAAAATGATGATGGTGTTTATCAGTAGGCGTAGCCGTATGATAAAAGCCCCTTCGCAATGGAAGGGGTTTTTCTGTTCGACATTATGTATCAGGCGAAAATGAATCAAACATACTACATAAAGAATAGAAGTGAACGCTTGCTAAATAACCATTTTTGTTTGGATCGAAACAAAAAATAGTCTATAGAACATAAATATTTATTCATGAATATAAAAATTTAAATTTGAGGTAGATAGGACGGGAAAATGAAAAAGATTATTAAAGTTGAAGCAGTAGAAAAACATTTTGGAAATCAAGTGATTATCCCACCGCTTTCTTTAGATATTAAAGAAGGGGAATTTTTAACTATTTTAGGACCGAGTGGTTGCGGGAAAACGACGTTACTTCGTATGATCGCAGGGTTTGAAACTCCAACTAAAGGGAATCTTTTATTAGATGATGAAAAGATTAACGATTTGCCACCATATAAGCGTCATATGAACCTAGTGTTCCAACATTATGCGCTATTCCCACATATGAATGTGGAGAAAAATATTTGTTTCGGTATGAAAATGCAGAAAGTACCGGCAGCAGAGCAGAAAGAGCGTGCTGAAGAGGCAATGCGTTTAACGCAGTTACTTGAGTTCCGTAATCGTAAACCTGCAAAGCTTTCTGGTGGACAGCAGCAGCGTGTAGCAATTGCGAGAGCGATTGTAAATAACCCGCGTGTATTATTACTAGACGAGCCACTTGGAGCATTAGACTTTAAGTTAAGAAAAGACTTGCAACGTGAATTGAAAAACTTACAACGTAATTTAGGAATTACGTTCATATACGTAACGCACGACCAAGAAGAAGCGATGAGCATGAGTGATCGTATCGTTGTTATGAATAAAGGCCATATTGAACAAATCGGAACGCCGAAAGAAATTTATAATAAGCCGAAAACGTTGTTCGTTGCGACATTTATCGGTGAAAATAATATTGTGAAAAACGGGGAAGGCTATGTAGCAATTCGCCCTGAAAATGTAAAAGTGCGTTCGGTTGAAGAGCAGATTTTAAAAGAATACCACCTTGGACATATTGAAGACATTGAGTTTGTTGGAAATATGGAAAAGCTTTATGTACGTGATGAGAAAACATCAGAATTACTAATGGCATATCAAACTGCTGAAGAAGCAGCGCAGTGGAGCATTGGAGATAATGTATACGTAGGCTGGGAGCAAGAGGACGAGGTGACCTTAAATTGAAAAAAGGGAAATTACTCGCACTACCTACAGTCGCGTGGCTGTTAAGCTTCTTCCTAATTCCCCTTCTGTTTGTATTGGCATTTGCCTTCATGCAGCGCGGAGCATATGGGACAGTGGAAATGCAATTTACATTAGAGAACATAGCACGTGTATTTGACCCATTATATATGGGGACGTTATGGGAAACAGTGAAAATTGCGGTTATTACGACAGTAATATGTTTACTAATTGGTTATCCATTTGCGTATACAATTACAATTGTTGATCGTAAATATCGTTCGATTCTTTTATTATTGGCAACGATCCCGTTTTGGATTAACTTCCTTGTTCGTTCATACGCATGGATTGTTATTTTACGTTCACAAGGTCTTGTAAACACATTGTTATTGAAGCTAGGCGTTATTAGTGAACCGTTAAATTTACTATACAATACACCTTCTGTAATACTTGGGATGGTATATTCTTTATTACCATTTATGATTTTACCGGTGTATGCAGCGATTGAGCAGCTTGATAAGCGTAAGCTAGAAGCAGCTTATGATTTAGGGGCAACACCAGTAAAGGCATTTTGGAATGTTACAGTACCAATGACGATGTCAGGGATTGCTACCGGTTCTATTTTAGTGTTTGTTTCTTCTATCGGAATGTTTGTTGTATCAGACGTTATGGGTGGATCGAAAGTAGCATTAATCGGAAACGTAATTCAAAATCAATTCTTAGGAGCGCGTGATTGGCCGTTTGGATCTGCGTTATCTATGATTGTTGTTCTATTCTCTGTTCTGTTAATTTACTTATATTATCGTGCAACGAAAGTATATAAATATGATGGGAACGGAGGGGAATAGGCAAAAATGAAGAAGTTTTTAGTTTCTTATTCTTGGTTAATTTTATTGTTCTTGTATTTTCCAATGATGGTTTTAATGGTATATTCCTTCAATGATTCTCGCATTAATGCGGAATGGGAAGGGTTCACATTCCATTGGTATACAGATTTATTTCAAAAACAAGATGTTATTGATGCATTTGTAAATAGTATGACGATTGCGATTGTAACGACGATTGTAACGACTGTTCTTGGTGTGATTTTCGCAATTGCATTACATCGTTATAAATATCGTTATGAAGGGGCCATTAACGGTCTTGTGTATTTACCAATTTTAATTCCTGATATTTTAATGGGATTATCTTTACTTATTTTATTTAGTCAATTAGGTATGGAGCTTGGTAAAACAACAATTATTATTGCACACATTACTTTTAGCATTTCATTTGTTGTCGTTATTTTAGCAGCACGTCTTTCTGGTATGGGACGTGATTTAGAAGAGGCTGCGAATGATTTAGGAGCAACGCCGTGGCAAACATTTCGTTTTGTAACGTTCCCAGCGATTGCACCTGGAGTTATTTCGGCTGCATTATTAACATTCACATTATCAATTGATGATTTTGTAATTAGTTTCTTCGTATCAGGACCAGGATCAACAACATTGCCATTATACATTTACAGTATGGTTAAGCGCGGAGTATCACCAGAAATTAATGCACTTTCTACAATTTTAATTGTGGCTATCGTAGGATTAATGGTTCTATCTGAAATCTTCCGTAACAAAGGTGCAGATGGTGAAGAAAACTCTGGAGGACACCTTCCTTTATAATACGAACGATATAGAAAGTACGAGGAGGTAATAAAACCGATGAAATTAATGAAAAGATTAGCCGGCGCAGTAATTAGCTTTAGCCTTGTTGCTGGTGTACTTGCTGGTTGTGGTGAAAAAAAAGAAGAGTTAAACATTTATAGCTGGGCTGACAATTTTGATGAGCAAGTGCTAAGAGATTTTGAAAAGAAATATAACGTGAAAATTAACTATGATAAGTATGCAAGTAATGAAGAAATGTTTGCGAAATTACAAGCAGGTGGCGCGAAGTATGATTTAATTCAGCCGTCGGATTATATGGTTAAAACGATGGCGAAAATGGATTTATTAGCGCCGTTAGATAAAAAGAATATCCCAAATATCGAAAACATGATTTCTAATTTTAAAACACCTGCGTTTGATCCAGAGAATAAATATTCTTTAGTATATACTTGGGGCGTAACAGGTATTGCATACAATAAAAAGTATGTGAAGGAAGCACCTACAAGCTGGGCTGACTTATGGAATGAGAAATATAAAGGGCATGTAACTTTATTAAATGATTCTCGTGAAGTGTTAGGAATGGGTCTTAAGAAGCATGGATTCTCAAACAGCACGAAAGACGATGCACAGTTAAAGACAGCAGCAACTGATTTACAGAAGCTACTTCCAAACTTATTAGCATTTGATACAGATAATATTAAACAAAAATTCATTACAGAAGATGCTTGGATCGGAACAGTTTGGTCTGGGGATGCAGCATTTATCGCAAAAGATAATAAAGATGTAGAGTACGTTGTACCAAAAGAAGGCGGCACAATTTGGGCTGATACGTTAGCAATTCCAAAAGGTGCGAAAAACAAAGAGCTTGCAGAGAAGTTTATGAACTACTTATTAGATGAAAAAGTAAGTGTGAAAAACTACGAATCAATTGGATACAGTAATCCAAATGAAAAAGCTCATCCTCTTCATAGTAAAGAATATCGTGAAAACCACATGATCTTCTTAACGAAAGAAGAATTAGATCGTACAGAATGGCTTGTTGATGTAGACGATAAGCTAAAAGACTACGACCGTTACTGGACAGAGTTAAAAACAAAAGGTAAATAAGTGAGAAAATGCGGTTTCTAAAGTAGAAATCGCATTTTTTCATAGTAGGAGGAAATCGTTTGAAGAAGAAGTTGCATCAATATGAGGTAATGTGTATCGGTTTATTATTTGCTGTATTTGGCATTGTTGCTTGGAGAGTACATGCTGGTGGCGTTACAGTGATGGATACATATGTCCGAGGATTAGTAAAAGGAGTACAAACAGAAGAGTCGTTTGCATTTTTCTCACATTATACAAAATTAGGGTCTGCCATTGGAATCGTAACTACGCTCATTATAAGTTTACTTGTTTTTTGGAGAAAACGTTATTTTGCTGCGATGATTGTATATCCTATGGGCATTTTAGTAACACATCTTGTGAATAAAGGAATAAAAGAAATTGTGAAAAGAGATCGTCCTTCGTTAAACGAAGCGTTGGATGCACTTGGGTATAGCTTCCCTAGTGGGCATGCGATGTTATCTATTATGACATTCGGGTTTCTTGCTTATATCATTGCAGCAAATTTGAAGAGTGTGACCGGAAAATATGTGATAACGCTTTTCATGGGAATAGTAATCGTATCGATTGGATTAAGTAGAGTCATTTTAAATGTACATTATCCAACTGATATTTTAGCAGGCTACTGCGTAGGTGGTATTTTATTAATTATGGCGATTTATTACCATCGTTTACTTACTGAGAGGTTTGCTCTTAATAAAGAGAGATAGAAAAACGTCTAGAAAAACTATTATTATAGTTTTTCTAGACGTTTTTTGTTTGTATGAAGATGTGATACATTATAAGTAACAATTGAATGATGTAAAGTAGGTGAAAATGTGTGAAAACAAATGTACATAAAGTAGATAAGTGGGGGAAGTTAGGCGCTTTTTTATATCAGTTTCGTTATACAGTAATTGTAGCATTATTATTGCTTGCGATGGCACTCGGTATTTTCGCTCCAAAGTTACCGGGAGTATTAGGTGGTGACGGTTTCCAAACAGAAGGAGACTATCAAAAAACGAAAGAAATTTTAGATAAAGATTTTAAGAGGTCTCAAGATACGCTCCTACTCGTTTTTGAAAAAAATAAAGGTGTTTCACATGAGGAATTTAAAAAGCAGTTAGAGGAAATTGTAAAGAATGTTCAAGAGAAAGAGACATATGAATCTTTCCATCATCCAGTGCAAAATAAAGAAATGTTACAAGATGATATCGGCTATGCGACAATTTTATTTTCCGGGAAAACAAATAAAGAACGAATGGAAAAGACATTACAATTTGCTGATAAAATTGAAAAGGAAAGTAATACTGCATTAAAAGTAACACCTACAGGGTTTCCGAAAATTAATAAAGAGATTAATGAAAGAACGCAAAATGATTTAAAAGTGGCAGAAATGATTGGGTTACCAATTGCATTTCTCGTATTACTATTTTCATTCGGTAGCCTTTTGGCATCTATTTTACCAATTGTAAATGGGGCACTTAGTGTTATTAGTACGATGGGCATATTATATTTTATAGGTAGCGATAAGGAACTATCTATCTTTGTGCTAAATGTTGCACCGATGATCGGACTTGCGTTATCTATTGATTTTGCGCTATTATTTGTAAATCGTTTTCGAGAGGAAGTTGCAAAGCGAACGGTAAAAGAAGCAATAGCAATTACATATCAGACAGCAGGGCGGGCAATCGTATTTTCAGGATTATGTGTATTCGTTGGCCTATCCGGTTTGTTTTTCTTTAAAATCGATTATATTCAGTCTGTCGCAATTAGTGGAATGATTGTTGTGATTATGAGTATTGTATTCTCGCTCACACTCCTTCCAGCGCTATTATCCTTAATTGGTAAACGAATATTAAAAAAGAATCAAGTAGCACATACGCCGGCAAAGGCGTGGCGTACATTTGCACAATTTGTAATGAAACATCCAATTGCGATGATTATTGTTGTTACAACATTTATTGTGATTTGTTTATTACCATTACGTACAGCTAATTTACAGTTCCCTGACGTAGAAGCTTTACCTAAACAAAGTGATACAAGAATTGCATATGAGAAGTACGAAGAGGCATTTAATAAAACTGCAAAAACACATGCTGATGCTACGTTAGTGGTAGAGACGAAAAAAGATATGAGAGAAAAAGAAAGTTTACAAAAGGTAGAAGAAGTCATTCAAAAGTTAAAAGATGATAAGAAAGTATATGAAGTAAGAAGTTTATACGACAGTTTAAATGGAATGAAATCAGATCAAGTTGCTGGGATGTTACAGTCGCCAGAAGCTGCTAAAATAGCTCCGGTATTTGAAGCGTATACGAAAGGAAATAAGACAACAATCGAAGTCTTTTTACATACAAAACCACGTACAGAAATTGGGAAACAGTGGGTGCGTGATTTTAAACAAAATTATAAAGAAACGAACGTTACGTATTATCTAGGGGGAATGACGACGTTCCAACAAGAGTTAGAAGATGAAATTAAAGATAAAGTTGCAATTGGTATGTCTGTTATATTTGGATCGACTTTTGTTATATTATTATTTGCATTTCGATCTATACTCATTCCAATTAAGGCGATTATTATGAATATACTTAGTTTAAGCGCAACAATTGGAATTGTTGTTTGGTTATTCGAAGGTGGTCATTTTGGTTTAGAAGCAAGTCCAGTTCTATTTGTTTTACCAATCTTCATTTTCGGCCTTGTCTTTGGGCTTAGCATGGATTATGAAGTCTTTCTTATTTCACGTATCCATGAATTATATGAAGAAACAGGAGATAACGATCAGGCGACGTTAGAAGGACTTGTTTCAACAAGTAGAATTATTACATCAGCTGCATTAATTATGATCGTTGTAACGGGCGCATTCGCCTTTACTGATATTTTACCAGTAAGACAAATGGGGCTTGGTGTTGCATTAGCAATATTCCTTGATGCAACAATTATTCGTCTTATGCTTGTACCAAGTTTAATGAAATTGTTTGGAGACTGGAATTGGTGGTTACCATTTCGAAAGAAAAGAGAAAAATCATTATAAAAAATACTCATCTATAAGATGAGTATTTTTTTATGAATAGCAAGACCTACATTTTGCAAATAGTATGTGATAAGAACATTACATATAAGTAGGTGAAGGCAATGTTTCGTTATTTTAAGTTTAAGCTAAATGATACAGTACAGTTTGCAGAAAATGATGGGCATTTGTATCGCATTGTCGGTTATCGGTTAGAAAAAGGGTTTTATCCAAAAGATGAATGGACTCATATCATTTATGAATTGCTTAGAGATTTTGATGGGTATACGATGGATGCGGAAGAAGAGGAACTTGTAAAGGTCATTCAAGTAGAGGATGAGTATTACAAAATACAAGAAGTATCGGGCTATCGTTATCCGGTAAAAATGAAGCAAAAACAACAAGTGATGAAAACAGAAAAGATGGATGACTTATTAGATACGTATAACGATTATAAGAGATTGGCGGATTTCTTTAAAGATTTATCGTATGAACAAAAAGCGGAAGAAGTGTTGCAGGAAATGAGAAGGCGTAGAGCGTGAAGGGCAGTCTATTATAAGACTGTCCTCTATTTTTGACGGTGCATCAAAGTGTATTTTCCGTTACAATGAGAGAATCAATAGAAATAAGGTGATACAGTATGGAAACGAAGAAGAAGGGCGAATGGTGCGAAATTACTGTGCCAGCGAAATGGAATGGTATAAGCATCGAGTCGCTATTAAAAATAGAATGGGAAATACCGAAAAAGTTGTTACATCAGCTTCGTATGGAAAAAGGTGTTACTGTTAACGGAGAACAGAGAAGATGGAATGAGCTTTTAAAAGAAGGCGATAAGTTACAAGTTCATATGTTTATGGAGGAAGAATACGGTGTAGAGCCTGAATATGGTGAATTACATGTAGTATATGAAGACGATCATGTACTCATTGTCAATAAGCCTGAGAAGATGGATACGCACCCTGCTGAAAAAGGTGGGATGGGAACTCTTGCAAATCTTGTTGCCTTTCATTTTCAAATGCAAGGTTTAGAGACGAAGGTTCGTCATATTCATCGGTTAGATAAAGATACGACAGGTGGTGTCGTGTTTGCCAAACATAGAATTGCTGGTGCAATTATGGATCGTTTATTAATGGAACGAAAAATTAAAAGAACATATGCAGCTCTTGTAGAAGGCAAAGTGAAAAAGAAGCAAGGAACGATTGACGCGGCTATCGGAAGAGATCGCCATCATGCGACGAGACGACGTGTTTCTCCAAAGGGAGATCAAGCAATCACATATTATAAAGTAGAGAAGTACTTTAGAAAACAAAATGTTACGCTTGTAACGTTACAATTAGAAACTGGTAGAACCCATCAAATTCGTGTTCATATGAGCTATAATGGTAATCCGTTAGTTGGGGATGTTTTATATGGTGGAGGAACGAAATATATGTCTAGGCAAGCGTTACATGCGATGAAGATAAACTTTTTACATCCAATTACGAAAGAAGAGATTGAAGTGGATGTACCATTTCCTACAAAATTAAATGACAAAATGAAAGAATTTCAAAGAGTAAATGCGTAAAGTGTAAGTTTAAATTTGAGAAAAGTAGATTTTTGCAGGAATTTCTCTAAAAGAAGCGAAGCCGTTAAGAGAAAAGAGAGGTGAGAATCACTTGATCAAATATAAATATATACTAGGAATATTTTTCGCTTGTCTTTTAGTTACTCTATGTCTCTATCCATATTTACCAGAGCATTTGGCGGTACATTGGGATGGAAATGGTCGGCCAAACGAATTTATGAGTAAAAAAGTTGTTATAGCACTTATTCCTTGTCTTATTATTTTCTTACATGGATTGATGTATATTATTTCACATAATATATACAAGTTTAATGAAGACGAGCATGTCATTATAAGTGGATTTCTAAAGACGATTACTTTATTTATGTTGTTTATCCATATGCTCATTCTTTTTATTAATTTTGGAAGCATGATATCCTTTCAAACAGGACTAACAATTGGGATTAGTATGTTTCTCTTTATGCTTAGTAAGGCGTTTAAAAAAGTTCAGAGTACGGAAAAAGACTCAATCAAATTAAAAAAAATCCGTTTAGTGAGTAGACGGATTTTTCAAGTGATGGCATGTAGTATATTGTTTTCATTGTTTTTGAACTTGAAATGGGGATTTTATGTGTTACTTAGCGTAATAAGTGGTGGTTCTATTTTGTTTATGTTCTACGCTTTATACTCATACATAATAGAAAGTTATGAAACGTAAAAAAGAGTCTTCTCATTATGAGAAGACTCTTTTAATCTATTTACTTCGTAATAAATTGTTGTGTCCAGTAGTTGCCGCTCTCTACATAGCCAACACCGATGTGAGTGAAGCCATTATTTAAGATGTTTGCACGGTGTCCAGCACTGTTCATCCAAGCTTGTACTACTTCTTCAGGTGTACGTTGGCCTTGGGCGATGTTTTCACCTGCAGATGTATAAGAAATACCAAATTTCTTCATCATGTCAAACGGAGACCCGTATGTAGGGCTGTTATGATCAAAGTAGTTATTTTTTTGCATATCTTCAGATTTAATGCGTGCTACTTTGCTTAATTCAGTGTCGATTTTTAAAGCTGGTAAACCTTGTTTTGCACGCTCAGCGTTTGTTAATTCAACAACACGTTGTTCGAACTCGCTTAAAGATTTTGCTTCTTCAGCAGGCTTTTGCTCAGCTGGTTTTTGTTCAGCCGGTTTTTGCGTATTATTGTTTTCAGCAGGCTTTTGAGCTTCTGGTTTTTGAACTTCTTCAGCAGGCTTTTGCTCAGCAGGCTTTTGAGTTTCTGGCTTAGCTGTCGGTTGCTCAGTTACAACATTTTCAGTAGGTTGTTGACCAGGAATAATGCAATTTGGTTGGAAGTTTCCTTGTTGCCATTGTGCTAATGACTCAACGCCCATAGATTGTAAGAATGCTTGTAATTCTTGTTGGCTCATTTGCTTCATCATCACTTTTGAATGCTGAATATTTTGAACCTTTATGTTAGATGGTTGTACTGTTGCAGCTTGTGCATCTAGAGAAGATACTCCTAAAGTAAGAGCCGTTGCAGCAGCTACAGATAATAAAACACGCTTTTTCATGATGTGTGTCCCCCTATATAAAGTTTTAATTTGTTTTCACACGATTTGTTTTTGACAGCCTGTCTGACTGACAAATTCATCGTAGCATAGATTTTGTGAGAAAAAAGATGGAAAAAAATTCATAGACTTAAAATTTACCTAATTTATCCTAAGAGGGGAAAAGGGGAAAAATAAGAGAAACATAGAGTATAAAAGGAATTTTCAGCATTTTTATACTTGGTTATAAGACGCGGTTTTTGGATAAATGTACCTATATTGAAAATGAAGAATCCTATTGTATCAATGGTTTGAGCGTTTTTTTGAGGAATATACTGGATTGATTTTTACAAAACTGTAATGTTTCTGTTGTTCTTTTTTATAATAAAGTAACATATTTTTAATGTTGTAGCGGACAAAAAAGCGGCTATCTCTTTACATAGACGAAGGAGATAGCCGTTTTCCTATTATTACGTATGTTACGAGTTATTACGAGTTGGTTTCAATTGCTTCTAATAATAAATCAACGATGTGAATTCCTCTCATTTTATGAGAAAGACCTTCTCGTTCAATGCCTAATTTCATTTGTAATAAACAACCTGGATTTGCAGTAACAATGGTTGCTGCTTCTGTTTCATGCACACGGTCCATTTTGTAATCTAGAAATTCCATAGATAGTTCTGAATGAACAATGTTATAAATACCAGCAGAACCACAGCAGCGATCCGCATCTTTCATTTCACGGTATGTTGCGCCTTGAATTGCTTCTAGTAACATACGAGGTTCTGAAGATGTTCGCATAACATTGCGTAAGTGACAAGAGTCTTGATACGTAATAACTTGCGGCGTGACTCGTAAGTCATTACGTTTATGGAAATCTAGTTCTACTAGAATAGCAGTAATATCTTTAATTTTAGAAACGAACTGCTTTGCACGTTCAGCCCACTGTGGATCATCTTTTAAAAGATAATCATAGTCCACGAGGTAAGCTCCGCAACCACCAGCATTCGTAATAATATAGTCGATGTTTAAATCTTCGAATGCTTTTATATTGCGTTTTGCTAATTCTTTTGCTCCATTTTTCTCACCAGCATGTCCATGTAATGCCCCGCAGCAACTTTGTGTTTTTGGAATAACGATATCACAACCAGCTAACTGAAGTAGTTTCATCGTTGCGTTATTTGTTTCTAAAAACATCGTATCCATTAAACAACCTGTGAAGAATGCAACTTGTTTCTTTTTTGTAATTTCAGCAGGTAAAAATTCAGGGCGATCTTTCATTGCTTTCATTTTTGGGACTTTTGGTAAAACGAGATCCATTGTTGCAAGTGTTTCAGGGAATAACTTCATAATTCCTGTTTTGTGTGTTAGCGTTTGTAAACCGGAACGTTGGTAAAATCCGATTAATCCTGTTAATGTTCTCATTCGATTTTGATGCGGGAAAAGTCCTTCAAAAACGACTTTACGAACAGCTCTCACTGGCATTGAAAACTTTTTGTTTTGATTTATAATATCACGAGCTTCTTCTAATAAATGTCCATAATTCACACCAGATGGACAAACAGGTTCACAAGCACGGCAGCCGAGGCAAACATTTAATGTGTTTTCAACATCTTCATCTGGCTCAATTAAGCCGTCGACGACCGCTTTCATTAATGCGATACGTCCACGCGGGGAATGTGATTCTTTATATCCAGATTGAATGTAAGTAGGGCAAGTTGGTAAGCAGAAACCGCATCGCATACAGTTTAGTAGTTCATCTTCACTTAATCGTTCTTTAAATTCCTTTTGAATGTTTTCTTTATTTAATGTTGTCATCGCTCAACCACCACTCTTTTGCGAGTGTCCTTCGCGAACATCTTTCCTGGATTCATAATGTTATTTGGATCGAAGGCTTGTTTAATTCCTTGCATAGCAGCAATACCTTCTTTACCTAACTTCATTTCTAAATACGGAGCCTTCATCGCACCAACACCATGTTCACCAGTAATCGTGCCACCAAGTTCAATTGCTTTCGCAAATATTTCAGCAAAAGCTTGTTCAGCTCGGTGCATTTCTTCTTCGTTGCGAGCATCTGTCATACAAGTTGGGTGTAGGTTGCCATCGCCAGCATGGCCAAACGTACAAATAGGAATATTATATTTTTTGGCAATGGCATTAATAGCTTCAACCATCGGAGCAATCTGTGAGCGTGGTACCGTTGCATCTTCTAATATTGTAGTAGGTTTTAATCTTGCCAGTGCTGACAGTGCACTACGGCGAGCTGTCCGAAGCGCATCTGCTTCCGCTTCATCTTTTGCGACGCGAACATCAACTGCATTCATGGAACGACAAACGTTAGCCATTTTTTCAATATCTCGATTAACAACTTCAGGCGGACCGTCTTGTTCAATTAATAAAATTGCTTTTACGTCAGTTGGTAAACCGATTTGAGCAAACTCTTCTACTACTTCAATTGTCGGCTGGTCTAAAAACTCAAGTGTCGCTGGAATGATTTTATTTGCAATAATAGAAGAAACAGCACGTGCAGCTTCATTAATATCTTCATAGAGTGCAAGCATCGTTTTCTTCGTTTCAGGCATAGGAACAAGTTTTAATATTGCTTCTGTTACGACGCCAAGTGTTCCTTCAGAACCGATAAATAAACGAGTTAAATCGTAACCAGCTACATCTTTTGCTAATTTACCACCAGTGCGAATCATATCACCATTTGGTAAGACAAGTTCAAGCCCCATCACATAATCACGTGTTACGCCATATTTTAATCCACGTAATCCACCCGAGTTTTCATTAATGTTACCACCAATTGTAGAAATTTTCATTGAGCTTGGATCTGGTGGATAAAATAAACCTTTTTCTTCTACTGCTTTAATAATATCAAGCGTAATAACACCAGCTTGTACAGTAATTGTTAAATTTTCTTCATCAATTTCTAAAATGTTATTCATATGGCGGAAGATAAGGACGATACCGCCTTCAAGTGGACATGTCCCTGCGCAAAGATTTGTTCCAGACCCACGAACATATACAGGGATTTTGTGAGTGTTACATACTTTTAATACTTCAGCTACTTCATTTGTATTACGAGGAGCAATGACTGCATCAGGCATTGCTTGGAAGTTTGGAGTGGCATCATAACTATACGTTAAACGCCCCATATTGGATGTATCTACATTATCTTCGCCAACAATGGATACGAATGAATCAATAATTTGTTTTTCTAACATTGGAAATCCCCCTCAAACTGTTAACGTAATGAGTCATAATAAAAAACGTTGTCACAGTGCTTTCATTATAATGATAAAAAAGTCGGGGGATTCTTTCTATGTATAATCATCTAAAGATTAATCATTTTTATCGTTCTTTTTTGTTTGATTATCTAATAAGAGGAGCGAGAAATATAAAATATTTAAGTCTTTGAATTGTTTCGGATCAAGTCCTGTATACTCCTCAATCTTTTTAAGTCTGTAATGCAATGTGTTAATGTGTATATGTAATTGCTGCGCTGTTTGTTTATAGGATTGGTTATAATCGATAAATAAACGTAAAGTGTGCATAAGCTCAGGTGATGATAGTAAGTTTTCGATGGTGCGCTTTAGAAACTGTTCCCGCGTTTCCGCAGAAATATCTTGTAAGCACATTTCTAAACGTAAATCCTCATTAAATACAATTTTTTTTGTTTCAAGTGATACGGAAAGAGCTTGTAATGCTTGTTCGTATGATAAGCTCATATTGCTTGGCGTAACGGATTTTCCAATCCCGATATATAAAGGAATAGAAAACAAAGTTTCACAGTCTTGTTTTAATCGTTTTAAAAATTGATATGTTTGCTCTTTGGAGTTCGTGGCTGTAAATAAAATGAATCGATCATTTCCCCAGCGAATAAATAGATGCTCCTTTGTTAATAGATTGCGTACATGTTGCCAAATCTTACGCTGAAGCATCGTGTCATTTCGATCGATAGAGAACAAAATAAGTTGTTTTTTCTTATATAAATCAATACCAAGTGTTTTGGCACGATCGAGAAAGTTTGGAGACCAGTCTGTATTTTGAAGCCAATCAAAGACAAATGCCTCATAAGAACGGTGTTCAAGTTCTAGTTGCTCTAAAAAGTAGTTTTCATGGATGAGTAGTTCGGTCATTTTACGTAATATTTCTCCGTATTGTGAAATATTTTCAGGTTCGCCTGTAATTCCAATGACACCAATTACTTCGTCATGGAATAGTAAAGGGAGATTCATACCTGCCTTTACGCCTTGCAAACGTCGTTCATCCTCTTTTGTAATAATGACAGTTTTCTTTTGTTTTGCGCAGCGGAGTGCGCCTTCATGAAATTGGCCGATTCTTTCTATATCTGTACTTGCAATAATAACGCCTTGTATATTAATGATAATAATATTTTCTTTAATTAGCCTGCGTACTTCTCGTACAATTTTATTCGCTAAATCAGGAAAAAGCATAATTGGCACACCTCAAATTCTATTTGTTGTACATTATATATGTAAATGAAGTAAGAAAGGGAAATTTCACACTTTCCACACATTTATTTGTTATTTTACAATTATAACGAAATCATCCGAAGATGGAGGGGATCTTTTGAGAAAGTATGTTTTTCTTCTCTGTTTTTTATTTCTATTAGTAGGGTGTCAAGGAAGTTCCTATACATCGATTGCTAAAGATAAAAGCGTTATTATAACAACGAATATAAAAGAAGGTAGCCTTAGTTTTATTGATAAACATACTAAAAAGTTAATTACGACATGGGAACTTAACGAACCAATGGCAGGGATTGCACTACTTCCAAATGGTGAGGACATACTTATATATGGTAAGCAGTTAGAGTACATGTATGTATATTCACTAGCAGAAGGAAGGCAAGTGGAAAAATATAAAACAGGAAAAGGCATTGTAAATGTAGTCGTATCAGAAGATAAAAAGCAATTATTTGCTGCCGATCAAAATGCCCAAAAGATAAGGTTCTTTACGATAAAAGGTAAAGAGACAGGAAGTGTGTCAACTGGAAAAGGGCCAATAACGATGGTAGAGTACCATAACCAGTTATCTGTATTAAACTTTTATGATACGAAGCTAACGACAATTGATTCAAAGAAAAAAGAAGTGATACAAACCTTTATGATTCCCCCAGCGTCAACGGGAGCGACAATTAGTCCGGATGGGAAAGAAATATGGATTGGTGGACATGGTGATGGAAATCAAGTCAATGAGAAAGTATTAGTGTATTCTTTGCAGAGCGGAGAAATGGTACGTTCTTTACACGCTCCTTTTATGCCTGTGAATATAACGAAGGATAATAAGTATGTATATGCATTAAGTCACGGTTCAAATACGCTTAGAAAGTTTGATGTTAGCACGTATAAAGAGGTAGATTCTGTAGAAGTAGGATCGAACCCATTTGCATTTTTGAAGAGCGGAGCAGAAGGGTACGTAGCAAGTTATGATAGTGATGAAGTTTGCGTCATGGATATGAAGAACTTGAAAATAAAACAAACAATTAAAGTCGGAAAAGGGCCGTTTCAACTCATAGAGAGGGAAGGAGAGGACAATGAATAAATATAGGGTATTAGTTGTAGATGATGAAAGTGATATGAGGCAACTTGTTGGAATGTACTTAGATAATTTCGGATACGAGTGGGGAGAAGCTGAAAATGGAAAAGAAGCTCTAAAAAAATTAGAGACAAATCATTATGATTTCGTTGTACTAGATATTATGATGCCAGAGATGGATGGACTTTCAGTTTGTAAAGAAATTAGAAAAACGTCAGATGTACCAATAATATTTTTAACAGCAAAAGGTGAAGAGTGGAATAGGGTGAACGGCTTACGTATGGGAGCAGATGATTATATTGTAAAGCCATTTAGTCCTGGTGAATTAATTGCTCGTATGGAAGCTGTATTAAGGCGTTATACAAAGCAAGAGCAACAAGAGGAATTTCAGTTTGGGCCGATCCTTATTAATGAAAAAAGTAGGAAAATTGAGGTGGATGGTGAGCCAATTTCTCTTACAGTAAAAGAGTTTGATTTACTCTATTTTCTTTGCCAACATACGGGACAAGTATTTAGCCGAGAACAATTGCTGGAAAAGGTATGGGGATATGATTATGCCGGAAGTACAAGAACCGTAGATACGCACGTGAAAACGATGCGTTTGAAGCTTGGAGAAAGTGGAAACTACATTCAAACTGTTTGGGGTGTAGGCTATAAATTTGAGGTGTAACGTATGTTTACGATGGTACAGAAGCTTTGGCTGACAGTAGTATGTGCAGTATTTGTAACAGTTTCCTTTCTTTATTTTGTATCTTTATATTCGTATGAAAAACTATACGTTGATAATTTAAAAGATTCATTAGTAATGGAAGGGAAGCGTCTTTCTGCGCAATATGATAAGCGCGAAGGAATATCAATTTTTGAAGAGAAAGTAAGAGCATTTGATCAAATATCTAGTTCAGACGTTCTTTTCGTATCGAACCCACGTGATTTAAGTGCATGTTTACCATTTGATGTGCACCATCATTCTCTTATAAGTGAAGGGGACAGGCAAGCATTATTAGATGGAAAAACTGTGACAAAGATAGGATACGAGGAACATTTTGACCGTAATATTATGGGGGTTGTCATCCCTGTTTTAGAAAATAAAAAATTAGTTGGTATTGTATATTCTTATATTCCTTTAAAAAGTATAAAAGACTTAATATATGATATGGGTCTTATTTTAGCACCGTTAGCACTTGCTATAACTTTACTGACAATATGGATTGGTAGAAAAATTATTATTGCTATTACGAAACCACTTTCGCAAATGGAACGAGTTGCCAATCATTTGGCTACGGGGGATTTTTCGGAACGAATTACAATTTCTTCTGAAGATGAAATTGGGCGATTAGGAAAAGCATTTAATAAAATGGCAAATTCTTTGGAGACAGAAGACGTAAAGCGTAAGGAGTTTTTAGCCAACGTTTCGCATGAACTAAGAACACCGCTTAGTTATATAAAAGGATATAGCGAGGCTATTTTAGACGGTGTAGCGAAGGGACCACAACAGGAAAAAGTAACACAGCTTATTCATAAAGAAGCAGATCGTATGCAGCGTCTCGTTCATGATTTATTAGATTTAGCACAATTAGAAGGTGAACATTTTCCGTTAAAGAAACAACCTATCGTTTTTTCACAACTCATTGAAGATGTGTTAGATACGTATGAGATTAAGTTTATAGAAAAGAAAATTCGTATTTCAACAAATTTAAATCCAGAAATCATTGTAATGATTGATGAGGATCGTATGCAACAAGTGCTTCATAACGTGTTAGATAATGCGATACGGTATACAAATCAAAACGGGGATATTATGGTAACGCTCAGACAGATAGATGATTACTGTGAATTGAACATAAAAGATACGGGGATCGGTATTGATACAGAGCATTTGGAAAACCTTGGCGAGCGTTTTTACCGAGTTGATAAAGCGAGAAGTCGTCAACATGGTGGAACAGGTTTAGGCCTGGCAATTGTAAGACAAATTGTTCATATACATGACGGACAGTGGCGAATTGAAAGTGAAAAAGGGAACGGTACGACGGTTAGTATTAAATTGAAAGTACAGGATGAGGAGAGCATGTTCTAATTTTTAGAGCATGCTCTTTATATGGAAGACAATAATTATACGTAAGATATAAATTAATATGTAATAAATATCGGAATTTTGACGATTTTATGAACAAAACATTTGTACTTCTTACCAATTCGTTCTAAAATAGTTATGATGCAAAGTTCTTATAAATCGTTTCAATTGTTGTTTGGAAGATACTGAGGTGATTTAACTGGAGTACAAATCTATTAAACCGAAAAAGATTTACGAAGAAGTATCTGAAGCTATTTTAACAATGATTAAAAATGGTACGTTAAAACCTGGTGACAAACTACTTCCTGTACATCAATTAGCTGAGCAGTTTCAAGTTGGTAGATCTGCTGTTCGTGAAGCGCTAAGTGCGCTAAGAGCAATGGGCTTAATTGAGATGAAACAAGGAGAAGGTACATATGTGAAGAACTTCGATTCTTCTTCATTAACAAAATCATTAAACAATAGATTATTGATGAAGAAAGAAGATATTTTGAATTTATTAGAAGTACGAAAGGTGCTTGAAGTGGGGGCAGTTCGAGCAGCTGCGGCAAAACGTACGGAAGATAATTTACAAAATATGAAGCATTGGTTAGATGAAATGGCAAAGAGCGTTGGAGATGAAAAAGCTGGTGAAAAAGCAGATTTTCAGTTCCATATGGGAATTGCAGAGTCTTCGCATAACAACATTTTGCTTGAACTTATGAATCATGTTTCAGAGATGATTGCTGAAACAATTGGTGAATCAAGACGCATTATTTTATATGGTGAACAAACAACATCAGAACGACTTATAGAAGAGCATCAAGTTATATATGATGCAGTGTTAAAGCAAGATGTAGAATTAGCGCAGCAAGCAATGCTAGATCATTTAACAAATGTAGAACATATTGTCACAGGTAGAAACGATATAAATTCTTAATTTAATCTTTTAAAAATCTAATTTTCTGATAAAATAGAGAGAGATTAAGTAAGCGTTTTCTTTAGAAGAGGGAGAGGATAGGCCATGGTTGAGCCTATTTCTTCTCTCCTTAGTCATCTGATGACCATATGTTTGTTGGTGGAGTTGTAAAAAGGGGGAGTAATAATTATGAAAGTTACTTTATTTGTTACTTGTTTAGTCGATATGTTTGAAACAAATGTCGGCAAAGCAACAGTTGAGGTGTTGGAGCGTTTAGGTTGTGAAATTGAATTTCCAGAAGCACAAGTTTGTTGCGGTCAGCCTGCTTATAATAGCGGCCATGTAGAAGCTGCAAAAGAAGCGATGAAACATATGATTGAAACTTTTGAAGATGCAGAATATATCGTTACGCCATCTGGTTCTTGTGCGACAATGTTTCATGAGTATCCGCATGTTTTTAAAGATGATCCGAAGTGGGCTAAACGTGCACAAAAAGTTGCTGATAAAACATATGAATTTACACAATTTATTGTAGACGTTTTAAAGGTTACTGATGTTGGTGCAAGTTTACCAGGGATTGCTACTATTCATAAATCATGTCATATGACACGTATGCTTGGAGTAACAGAGGCACCAGGAATTTTATTATCAAATGTAAAAGGGTTAACTGTGAGAGAGTTACCAAATGTGCAAAATTGTTGCGGGTTTGGGGGAACGTTTTCAGTGAAGATGACTCCAATTTCTGAGCAAATGGTAGATGAAAAGGTAGATAGTGCAATGGAAACAGGCGCTGATTATTTAATCGGTGCAGATTGTGGGTGTTTGTTAAACATTGGCGGACGTATTGAGCGTTTAGGAAAAGAAATAAAAGTAATGCATATTGCTGAGGTACTGAATAGTCGCTCATGAAGGGGGAACATAAGCTATGTCTATGAAAATCAGTGAGAAAAAATTTAATGATCGCGTTGGCGATGGAATTCAAGATTCGTTTATGCGCGGAGCAGTATCTTCTGCACAAACACGCTTATATACGAATCGTTTAAAAGCAGCAGATGAATTAGGAAACTGGGAAGAATGGCGTGAACTCGGTGAAGAAATTCGTCAACATACGTTAGAAAATCTTGATTATTACTTAATGCAGTTAAGTGAAAATGTATCCAAAAGAGGCGGACATGTGTACTTTGCGAAAACGAAAGAGGAAGCAGCAAAGTATATTCAAGACGTTGCAAAAAAGAAGCAGGCAAAAAAGGTAGTAAAATCAAAGTCAATGGTAACAGAAGAAATTAGTATGAACCATGCGCTTGAAGAAATCGGTTGTGAAGTGTTAGAAAGTGATCTAGGAGAGTATATTCTGCAAGTAGATAACGATCCACCTTCACATATTATTGCGCCTGCTCTTCATAAAAATAGAACGCAAATTCGTGACGTATTTAAAGAAAAGCTTGGCTATGAAAATTCTGATGATCCATACGAAATGACAAAGTTTGTTCGTAAACAACTTCGTGAAAAATTTATGGGTGCTGAAATTGGTGTGACAGGTTGTAACTTCGCTGTTGCAAATACTGGCTCTCTTTGTTTAGTAACAAATGAAGGTAATGCCGACCTTGTTATGTCGATTCCAAAAACACAAATTGCGGTTATGGGTATGGAACGTATGGTTCCGACAATGGAAGAATTAGATGTTTTAGTTGGTTTACTATGTCGTAGTGCAGTAGGTCAAAAGTTAACAAGTTATGTAACGGTAGCGGGACCAATTCAAGAAGAGGAAGTAGATGGCCCAGAAGAATTCCACTTAGTTGTGGTTGATAATGGTCGTTCTCAAATTCTCGGATCTGAATTCCGTCAAGTGTTGCAATGTATTCGTTGTGCTGCTTGTGTGAACGTATGCCCTGTATATCGACATGTTGGTGGACATTCATACGGCTCTATATACTCAGGACCAATTGGGGCGGTATTAACACCACTTTTAGGTGGATATGATGATTACAAAGAGCTTCCTTATGCTTCTAGTTTATGCGGAGCGTGTACAGAAGCTTGTCCAGTAAAAATTCCATTGCATGATTTATTATTAAAACATCGTCAAGTTATCGTTGAGCAAGAAGGGCGTGCTCCACTTGCAGAAAAATTAGCAATGAAAATGTTTAGTATGGGTGCATCTTCAGCAGCTTTATATAAAATGGGATCAAAGATGGCGCCAGCAGCAATGAGTCCATTTACATCTGGTAACCGTGTATCAAAAGGTGTTGGGCCACTTAAAAACTGGACAGATATTCGTGAATTCCCGGCTCCAAGTAAAGAACGATTCCGTGATTGGTATAAAGATCATAAGAAAGGCGGGGACAAATAATGACAGGATTAATTCAAAACCGTGAGTCCTTTCTAGAAAATATTGCAAAAGAACTTGGACGCGCGCGTAAAACGGATGGTGTAAAACGTCCAGTATGGAAAAACAATGTGAATAAAGAAACGTTAAAAAATTATTCACAAGAAGAATTGTTAGAAGTATTTAAAAATCAATGTACAAACATTCATACAACTGTTGTGGAAACGACAAATGACCGTTTACGTGAGGATATTCAAAAAGTAATCGTTGAAAACGGCGGGGGACCTATTATGTTATCGGCAGATGAACGTTTTGATTCTTATGGGTTGACTTCTTTATTTAAAGAAGAACTTCCAAAGCAAAATGTTGAAGTGAACGTATGGGATCCTGAGAAAAAAGAAGAGAATATGCGTATCGCGGAAAGAGCAAATATTGGAATTGCATTTAGTGATTATACTTTAGCCGAATCTGGTACGATCGTTGTACAAAGTCATAAAGGCCAAGGCCGTTCTTTACACTTTTTACCGACTGTATACTTTGCTATTATTCCACGTGAAACTCTTGTACCTCGTATTACACAAGCAGTTGAGGATATGAACAAGCGTGTAGAAAATGGCGAGACAGTGGCATCTTGTATTAACTTTATTACAGGACCTAGTAACTCGGCAGATATAGAAATGAATCTTGTTGTCGGAGTACATGGACCATTAAAAGCAGTATATTTCATCGTATAAAATAGGGGAAAGCAGGCCAGAAAATGGCCTGCTTTTTTTATAGAATAGAGATAATATGAAGTAGAAGTTCTCTCCTTTTTTTGCTATGTTCTTTTGGAAAGGAGAGGAAGGGATGTTCACTTATGTATATGCATTGTTAGCGGGGATGGTGTTTGGTTCTTTTTTTATGTTAATTGCGATGAGAGTTCCGCTAGGGGAGTCTATCATAACCCCGCGTTCATATTGTTATTATTGTAAGTATGTGCTAAAGCCAAAAGAATTGATTCCAATCATTTCTTTTTGTATGCAAAGAGGGCGTTGTACGAATTGTAAGAGGAAAATTTCAATTTTGTACGTAGTATTTGAACTTGTAACTGGAATGATATGTCTTCTTACTGTATATATGATTGGGGTGGAACGAGAGCTTATTATCGTTTTATCACTTTTTTCGTTACTTCTTATTATTTCAGTTACAGATTACATATATATGTTAATTCCAAATCGTATTTTAGCTTGGTTTGCTTGTTTACTCATTTTAGAATGTGCTTTTATACCGTTAGTCACTTGGATAGATAGTATAGTTGGTAGTTGCGTTATATTCATTTTGTTATACTGCATGCAAAAGATATATCCAGAAGGGCTTGGGGGAGGGGATATAAAATTACTTTCGTTACTTGGATTTATAGTGGGACTGAAAGGGATTTTTATCGTTTTATTTTTAGCATCTTGCTTTAGTCTTTGTTTCTTTGGAGCTGGTCTCGTATTAAAACGTATGAAAATGAGGACTCAAATACCGTTTGGTCCTTTTATTAGTCTTGGGGCAATATGTTATATGTTGGTCACGTATGCAAGATAGAGAGGGGATAGAAAATGAATGTATATATGGATGATCAAAGAAGTTGTCCGTACGGTTACGTGCTCGCAACTACAGTAGAATGTGCTTTGCAAATGGTACAAGATTATGAGGTGAATGTTCTTTCCCTTGATTTCAATATGGGATGGGGAGAAAAAAGTGGATTAGATTTTGTCGAAGCTTTTTGTAAAGAGGGTTTATATGTAAATGAAATACACTTTCATACGAATGATGTCATCGGTATGCATAAGATGAAACAGAGAATGAATAAGGGAAAGGAAGAAGGAGAGATTAATCCTAATCTTGTTGTTAAATATGTGGGGAGCTAAAAACTCCAAAGTAAAACTTTGGAGTTTTTAATGTTTCATATGCGCTTGCAACGGAATGATTTCTTCTTGTTGAGCTGCTCCTAATTCAGTTTCTTCTTGTTTCACGTCAGGTACTTTCTTTGTTAAGTAATGGTATACCATACCGACAAATACAGACCCACCAATAATGTTACCGATTGTAACTGGAATTAAGTTATGAATAGCACCTGCAAAAGAAATTGTCTCAGGATGCGGTGAAACTAAAGATAAAGCAAACAGTGATAAGTTTGCGATGCTATGCTCGTAACCAGATAAGAAGAATGTGAAAACGAGCATCATCATCATAATAATTTTTGCTGTATCACCTTTAACTTGAGAAGGTAAGAAACAAGCAAGACATACAAGCCAGTTACATAAAATTGCTTTAAAGAATAGTTGCATTGTAGGTGTATTCATTTTTCCTTCTACTACTTTATTCATGAAATGACCGTGATCAATTGCTTCAAAAATGCCAGTTGCGTAAAATAGTAAGGCAAAGAATAAAGCACCAGCTAAATTGCCTGCATAACAAGCAAACCAGTTACGAAGTGTATCAGCAATTGTTGTTTCTTTTCTTAAAGTTGCTACAGTGAAGTACATTGTGTTTCCAGTAAACAATTCAGCACCACCATATATAATAAGTATGAGGGCAATTCCGAAAAACATAGAAGCAGCTAAATAAGTTGCTGGTGAATCTGCAATGTGAAAAAAGTTACCTAATTTAAAACATAGTACAATAATAAAACCGATATAAATACCCGCAAGTGCGGCACGAATGAAATATTGCATCGGGTTTGTATCTAACATTTGTTTTTTGCTCTTAGCCAGTTTGACAACATAATCTAATCCTTGTTCTAGCATGAGTAATACGCTCCTTTAGTACATCATCTATAAAGTGAAACTTTAATCAGTGGGGTTTTCTTCATCCCCCATTGATTATCAGCCCTCACCAATCGGACTTTAATGGGCAGCCCGACCCCCACCGAACTTCTTTGCTTTGACTGAATTTCGAGGTGGAGGTCTTACTGCCCATTAAAGTGGGATAAATGCTCCTTATATGAATAAAGTACATCGATTCTGTCATAGTTTCAATGAGTTTGTGCAATATTTCACAAAAAGGACATACATAGACAGAGAAAGCGCTTACAAATAATAGTATAATATAATTTTTCTGGACATAGAGAGGGGACAAGGAAAAAAGAAAAAGCACTGTAATTACAGCGCTTTTTCGTCTAAATTCTTTTCTACTTTTGTTTCTACTTCTTTTGAGAAGAACCAACCACCAGCTGCGATTCCAACTAATACAATCCAGAATGTAAGCTTCCATGGTGTAGATTCTGGGAATGAGTGCGGAATTACATTTAATGCAGGGTGTGCTAACGTATAAACTGCTAGTTTCACACCAACCCAACCTACAATTAAGAATGCCGCAGTTTCAAGTCCTGGTTTACGTTTTAAAATTTGTACGAAAGCAGTTGCCGCAAATCGCATAATGATTAATCCGATAAGTCCACCTACAAAGATAACAACGAATTGTCCAGTATCAAGACTACCAATTGTACCTAATCCTGTTTTTGGTAAAGTCATTGCTAATGCAACAGCAGCTAAAATAGAATCAACTGCGAAGGCGATATCTGCAACTTCAACTTTAAATACAGTCCACCAAAAGTTCTCTTGTTTTTTCTTTGCTTCTTTTTCTTCTGTTTCTTCATCTGTATTCTTTTTAACATACGTTTTAAATAAGTGATTACCAGCGATAAACATAAGGTAAATGGCACCGATTGCTTGCACTTGCCATACGTCGACTAGGAACGAAATCATAAATAACGATCCGAAACGGAAAACAAATGCCCCTGCTAATCCATAAAATAGTGCTTTCTTTCTTTTTTCTTCTGGTAAATGTTTTACCATAATTGCAAGAACAAGAGCGTTGTCAGCCGCTAAAATCCCCTCTAGTGCAATTAGGATGAGTAATACCCAACCATACTCCAATAATAATGATACATCCATGTACATTCTCCTCTCATTTCTATAAGTACTAAATAAGTGAAGAATTTCCCCACTATTTAGTTTCCCCATACTCCTGCCTATTAACTTTGGAAGAATTTGGTAATGAATGCAAAAAAGACCTCTGCCGTTAATAGGCAAAGGTCTTGCTAGACATATGTAATGAAAATGCCAACAAAGCCGGAAGAACTAAGTTCTACGTAATGACGACTTTGTTTCCAAGAAATATTCTTGGACGCTACTCCCCTTTGGAGATATGCTATTGTACTCTCATTATATGGATAATTTATACGGTTGTCAACCTGTTAAAATGTCTTCATTCGGATATTTTATTTTCCGGTTCTTTTTACGTGCAAATGAAAAAGCAAGTGTTAAAGGCCCCATCTTTCCAAAAAACATCATAAAGATAATAATAGCTTTTCCAATCATCGTTAAGTGTGGTGTGAAATTCATACTGAGACCGACAGTCCCAAATGCTGAAAATACTTCGAAAGCACTCATCAATAGAGGAACTCGCTCAGTAATGCTTAAAATTAAAATAGCCAAAAAAATAAATGAAATAGAAATAATAGCGATGGTTAATGATTTGACAATGAGAGTATCTTTAATAGATTTTTTAAACACGACAATATCATCTTGTTCTTGTAAAAATTTAAATACCCCAAAAAACATGATTAAAAAGGTTGTTAATTTAATCCCACCGCCAGTTGAAGCACTACCGGCTCCGATAAACATTAGAAGCATCATTAATAAAAGGGAAGGCTTTGATAATGCGGAAATATCAACTGTATTAAACCCGGCAGTACGCGTTGAAATAGCTTGGAAATAAGCAGCCATGCCTTCTTCAAATGGGGTAAAGCCTCTCATAGAAAGAGAATTGTGAAACTCGAATATAAAAATAAAAACAGTCGCAATAATATTGATGATTAGAGTAGAAGAGAGCATAAGTTTTGAGTGTAATGTAAGGTTTTTAAAATTTTTCTTTCTTTTTATATCTACGATTACTGTAAAACCAATCCCACCTAAAATAATGAGGGAGGAAATGACGAGATTGACAAGAATGCTGTGAGAGTGGGACATTAAATTATCGCTCCAAACAGAAAAACCTGCATTGTTAAAAGCAGAGATGGAATGAAAAAAGCTATAATAGATCCCTTTAGCAATCCCATATTTCGGTACCCATTCAAAAGAAAGAATGAAAGCAGCGATACATTCGACTGTAAAAGAGAATAAAAATAATGCTTTGGCAAGACGAATGACACCGCCTATATTCGTTTGATTTAATGCTTGTTGCAGTAAAATTCGGTTTTGAAGGCCAATTTTTCTGCCAAGCATAATCGCAATTAAAACGGCAAAGCTCATAATGCCAAGTCCGCCCACTTGTATAAGTGTTAAAATGACACATTGGCCAAATAAGGTAAATACTTTCCCAGTGTCCACAACACCAAGCCCTGTAACCGTACAAGCAGAAACGGTTGTAAATAAAGCATCGAGCCATGAAATAGACGTCGTTGTAGCAATTGGCAATTTTAATAAGCATGTACCGATAATTGATAACATAATAAAAGACAAAGTAAGAACACGGGGAGGACTCATGTGAATGTTAATCCGTTTCATGTTACATATCGTTCCTTTCAGTTTGCTTTTACTAGTATGTGAAAAAGCACCATTATGTATGTTAGAAATAGAAAGAGGCAGAGAATATCTGCCTCTAAGCCATATGTTATATTGTGTTATCCACGTAATTGTTGTTGAGCTAAAGAAACAAGACGTTTTGTTACTTCACCGCCAACTGATCCGTTAGAACGTGATGCAGTATTAGACCCTAAGCTTACGCCGAATTCTTGTGCAATTTCATATTTAAATTGATCAAGTGCTTGTTCAGCACCTGGAACTAGTAATTTGTTTGTTTTTGCCATGATGATACACATCCTTATGAGTAATCCAGTTCAGCTAAGTATGTATCTGAACTGGTACCGTTATTTTATGTGGAACCGGCGTGCTCATACGCGGAAGTAATCGGTGTGATTAGAAGTTATTGGATAGAAAAAAGAGTAGCAATTTTTGCTACTCTTTTTTTAGTATTGTCGCTGTACCTTCCACGACAATATCATCCGATTGATTATATATATTTGTTTGCAACGTAATGATTTTTTTATCGTCACGTTTTTTGATGACCTCTGCCACAACGCGAAGTGTATCGCCGATTTTGACAGGAGCGCGGAATGAAACGTTTTGAGATAAATAAATCGTATTTTTACCCGGGAGTTTCGTTCCAAGGATGGTAGAAATAAAACTTGAAACGAGCATACCATGAGCAATACGTTCTTTAAACATTGTCGTTTTTGCAAAAGAATCTAAAATATGAATAGGATTCACATCTCCAGTCAATTTTGCAAAATTGATAACGTCCTCATCCGTAATCGTTTTTGTAAGTGATGCTTGATCACCGACTTGAATCTCATCATAACGAAGCTCCGGGACGGTTTGTGCTTCTTGAAATGGATTCATTTTGTCCTCCTTATTTTCCATATCGAAAAATGCTAGCCATCTTGATGTAGTAGGAGGAAGAAAGAGTTTTGTTTGTGCTGCAGTTAGCTCCCACATTTTTCTTACTTGATGGAAGTAAATAGATTTTTTGAGTTTTCCTCGAACTTTTTTGCGAGTTCCAACTGTTTTGTCTTGAAATCTTCCAAAAAACCTTCTAACTGTTTTTGAGCCTCTTCACGTTGTAATTGTTGTTGTTCAATAAATTGCTTCGTTGTTTCTTCAAATTGACCGCTTGTTTGAGTAAGGATAGACAAAGATGTTTTTGTAGGAGAAACAGTTAGCTGTTGCATATGAGCAGAAAACTCTTTCCATTTGTCTTGCCACTCATTAATTTGATCATTTAAGGAGTTTCCAGTTAATTGCTTCACGTAATCTGTATACTGATTATTGAATTGAGTAGTAAATTGTTGCAGTTCTTTTTCTAGTTCATCTACTCCTGATGTTAATTTATGCAAAGCATCTTGTTGTTGTTTTAATGTTTCTAAAGTAAGTTGCTCTAATTGTTTCCCAGCTGAAGAGAAAAGGGAAAGTGATTGAGACCAGTTTTTCCAAAATGCATCGACTAATTCGTATGGTTTAGTTTCCATTGTTTGACCCCCAAATGTTTTTTTACATATTGTGAACGCAGATTACTCTGCTGTATCACCAGGTGAAGATGAAGAATCTTTTTCATCCTTTTCTGGAGAAGTAGAAAATGGAAAGAATGCATTGGTGTATAGCGTGAAAAACGTCCGCAACATATTTTGATAATGCTCAAAAGAAGTCGCACATGTTGTTAAATATTGCTCTCCATATTCAGTTAAAGAATAAATTCTTTTTGCTGGCCCTCCGTCGCTTGTATCCCAAGTAGAAGAAATAAGGTTTTCTTTTTCTAATTTGCGTAGTGTTCTGTACACATTACCTTGGTCAACAGAAGAAAAGCCGATATCCATTAGCATTTGAATAAGTTTGTAACCATGAAGACTCCAGTCTTTAAGACAGAGAAGTAAGAAGGGAACTAAGAAGTTTTTTGGCATGGAGTTTGGTTGTTTTGCTTGGTTGTTCTCCAAACTTTCGCGTTGTTCTGGTTCATTATGTAGCATGATTGTGCATCACCTCATGAATCAGTTAGATGGAATTTTTTGCTTATAAGTGCAATTTACACCTATCTGTTTTTAAAGTCAATACATTTGTTAGAAAATAGAAAAAAATAAAATATAGACTTGAAGTTTTATTCAGAATATTAGAAAATAATGAATAGGTTGAATTGTTTCAAAAACGAAAAAGGGAGTGTAGGTAAAGTGATTGATCAAAAATTCGATCCACTACAAGCATGGAAAAATGCTTATGAACAAACCGAAACATTTTGGGGAAAAGCGCTCAATGAAACAATTAAAACAGAAGAATATTCTGCTTGGATGGGCAGCGTTCTAGATTTGAATTTGTTTTATCAAAAAGCATTAAATGATACGACAAAAAATTATTTAGAGCAGGTGAATGTGCCTACGAAAGAGGATATCGCTAGAGTGGCTACGCTTGTTATTAACTTAGAAAATAAAGTAGATAACATTGAGGAGTTTCTAGAAGATAAGGTAGAGTCAGTAGGACAAGCTCCTACATTAAAGCGCGATGTTACGAAAGTAAAACAAGATATTCGCACATTAGAAACGAAAGTTGATCAAATTTTAGAATTGCTAGAAAAGCAAAATGCAGTACTAGCAAAACTACAAGAACCTGTAAAAGAAGAAGTAAAACCTACGAATAAGCCAGAAAATAAAAAGTGATAATAGCGCTTGTTTATAACATATGAAAGAGAAAGGGAGAATCTCTTTTCTATGTATAAACAGCGAAACATAATTATATAGGGACTCCATAGTATGAGTACCAAAATGATTCATAATAGTCGTTCACAAATTCATTTAAGGGGGAAAAGAAATGGTTCAATTAAATGGAAAAGTAGCAATCGTAACAGGTGGGGCAAAAGGGATTGGAAAAGCGATCACAGTAGCGTTAGCACAAGAGGGCGCAAAAGTTGTTATTAACTATAACAGCAGTAAAGAAGCAGCTGAAAACTTAGTAAATGAACTAGGAAAAGAAGGACATGACGTTTATGCAGTTCAAGCAGATGTTTCTAAAGTAGAAGACGCAAACCGACTTGTAGAAGAAGCAGTGAATCATTTTGGTAAAGTTGATATTCTTGTTAATAATGCTGGTATTACAAGAGATCGTACATTCAAAAAGTTAAATCGTGAAGATTGGGAACGCGTAATTGACGTGAACTTAAGCAGTGTGTTTAATACGACAAGCGCGGTACTTCCATACATAACGGAAGCAGAAGAAGGTAGAATTATTAGCATTTCTTCTATTATTGGTCAAGCCGGTGGATTTGGACAAACAAACTACTCAGCAGCAAAAGCAGGTATGCTAGGATTTACAAAATCATTAGCATTAGAGCTTGCAAAAACAAATGTAACTGTAAACGCTATTTGCCCAGGATTTATTGATACTGAAATGGTAGCAGAAGTACCAGAAGAAGTACGCCAAAAAATCGTTGCGAAAATCCCGAAAAAACGTTTTGGTCAAGCTGATGAAATTGCAAAAGGTGTAGTATATCTATGCCGTGACGGTGCTTATATCACAGGTCAGCAATTAAACATTAACGGCGGATTATATATGTAATGAAGTAAGAAAAAAGTGCATATCCATAGCAGGAATGCACTTCTTTTTTTAGAAGGAAATTGACCAAAAAGGAGATAGAAAAATGACTACATTCGCAACAGAATGGGAAAAGCAATTAGAGCTATACCCAGAAGAATACCGAAAAGCGTACCGCCGTGTGAAAAGGGCGAGTGAAATTTTATTACGTGAACCAGAGCCACAAGTAGGATTAACGCCGAAAGAGGTTATTTGGACGAAGAATAAGACGAAGCTTTATCGCTACATTCCAAAACAAGAAAAAACACAAAGAGTTCCAATTCTATTAATATATGCTCTTATTAATAAACCATATATTATGGATTTAACTCCTGGAAATAGTTTAGTGGAATATTTAGTGGACCGTGGTTTTGATGTGTATATGCTTGATTGGGGCACATTTGGTTTAGAAGATAGTCATTTGAAATTTGATGATTTTGTGTTTGATTATATTGCAAAAGCAGTGAAAAAAGTAATGCGAACTGCAAAATCGGACGAGATTTCTTTACTTGGTTATTGCATGGGGGGAACGCTAACTTCTATTTATGCGGCACTTCATCCGCACATGCCAATTCGTAACCTAATCTTTATGACAAGTCCTTTTGATTTCTCTGAAACAGGATTATATGGTCCTTTATTAGATGAGAAATACTTCAATTTAGATAAAGCGGTTGATACATTTGGAAATATTCCGCCAGAAATGATTGATTTCGGAAACAAAATGTTAAAACCAATTACGAACTTTGTTGGTCCATATGTTGCTTTAGTAGATCGTTCAGAGAATGAGCGCTTCGTTGAAAGCTGGAGGTTAGTTCAAAAGTGGGTTGGCGATGGTATTCCGTTCCCAGGTGAATCATACAGACAGTGGATTCGTGATTTTTATCAAAACAATAAATTGGTTAAGGGTGAACTTGTGATTCGCGGACAAAAAGTAGACCTTGCAAATATTAAGGCGAATGTCTTAAATATTTCCGGGAAACGTGATCATATCGCTTTGCCATGTCAAGTAGAAGCATTACTAGACCATATTTCTAGCACAGATAAACAATATGTATGTTTACCGACAGGGCATATGTCTATCGTTTACGGTGGAACAGCTGTAAAACAAACATATCCGACGATTGGAGACTGGCTTGACGAGCGCTCTAAGTAAAAATAAAAAATCCAACTAGCATATGTTAGTTGGATTTTTTTATGTAAAATAACAAAACATAGAAAGGAGACATTTATATTTTAGGAGTATAATTATGAAACTTATGACTGGTAAGTTGTTTTGGGATACAGGAGCTTCTATGCCTTGTTATCCATCGTTAGAAAATGATATGATATGTGATGTGCTTGTAGTTGGAAGTGGCGAAGCGGGTGCTCAAATAGCGTATTCGTTAGCGAAAATGGGAATGCGCGTTACACTTATTGAAAAAAATATGATTTCATGTGGCAGTACAGCTGCTAATACAGGGTTATTACAATTTCTTCATGATAAATCGTTAACCTCACTTATCCATACATTTGGGGAAGAAAAAGGGGTGCGAGCATATAAACTTTGTTACGAAGCGTTACGAACAATGGAGAAAGTTGTACCGACTCTCGATATCAATCCCCAGTTTATTCCGCGAAACAGTTTATATTATGCAAGTAAAAGTGAAGATGTCTCATTTTTACAAGAGGAATACAAAACGTTACAGAATTATGGGTTTCCAGTTGAGTATTTTACAGCATCTGATATTAAGGAACGGTATCCTTTTACAAGACAAGCGGCATTATATACACACGGTGATGCTGAGGTAAATCCGTATTTATTAGCGCATAGCCTTTTGCATAAAGCAAATCAAATGGGTGCTACTATATATGAACATACAGAGGCCATACATATAAAAAAACGTCAAAATGATCTAATTTGTTATACGAAAACAGGAAATCAAATTGTAGCAAAGAATATTATTATGGCGACGGGTTATGAAGCACTTTTCGGAAAGAAAGAAAAAAATACAACAGTGGAAACATCATATGCAGTTGTGACAAATAAGGTGGATTCATTTGAAGAATGGCATGAGCAATCATTAATTTGGGAAACAGCAAGGCCTTACTTATATTTTAGGACGTATGAAAATCGTATTATTGTAGGTGGATTGGATGAAGCAATGAAAATTCAAACAATCGGTGATACGAAATTATTGCATAAGCGTGATGTCCTTATTAACTTTATAAAAGAGATGTTCCCGCAGTATAAAGATATACAGGCGGAGTATTATTGGGCGGCAGCATTTGGCGGTAGTCATGATGGTCTCCCTATTTTAAAAGAAGATAATAAGATACATAATTTATTTTATGCATTGCCATATGGAGGTAATGGAACTGTGTATGGAATGGTATTTGCTAAAATATTTGAGCAGTTATTTACAAATAAAGAAAGTGAAGATTTTTCTTTATTTAATCGATAGAAAAAAGGTAGCGAAGTGATGGAATGAGAGATATAAAAAAGTTTTTACAAAAATTGCGTCCTGTACAACTCATTGTTTTGTTTTATTTATTAGCAGTAGTTGTATCGGTAATATTACTTAGTTTACCGTTTGTTACAAAGGCTGATGTGAAATGGACATTTATCGATGCCCTCTTTACATCTGTTAGTGCGGTAAGTGTTACGGGACTGTCTGTTGTTACGATTTCAGATACATTTACTACGGCAGGAATTATTATTTTAGCCCTTATTTTACAATTGGGCGGCTTAGGAATTATGGCGTTAGGTACATTCGTTTGGATTATAACAGGAAAAAAGATTGGTTTGCAGAGAAGAAGACTCATTATGGCAGACCATAATCAAGGGAATTTATCAGGTCTTGTAGAATTGATGCGTTCTATTTTAATTGTAATTATTTCAATAGAGCTTATTGGAGCAATATTATTAGGTACAAGATTCTTACTTTACTTTCCAACTTGGCAAGAAGCTTATTTTCACGGTTTTTTTGCAGCTGTTAGTGCAACTACGAACGGCGGATTTGATTTAACAGGACAATCGCTAATTCCGTATAAAAAAGATTACATTGTTCAAATGATTCATATGTTACTTATTATTTTAGGAGCAATCGGCTTCCCTGTATTAATGGAAGTGAAACAATTCCTTAGTAAAAGGAGACAGCAACTATTTCGTTTTTCGCTATTTACAAAATTGACGACAACAACATTTTTTGCGCTCGTGGTCGTTGGAACGATTATGATTTTTTTACTAGAACGAAATCATTTTTTAGCAGGAAAGTCATGGCATGAAACAGTTTTCTATACACTATTCCAATCTGTGACGACGCGAAGCGGGGGACTTGCTACAATGGATATACTTGAATTGTCACAACCGACGCTTTTATTTATGAGTATATTAATGTTTATAGGAGCATCTCCAAGTTCGGTTGGGGGCGGGATACGTACAACAACATTTGCTGTTAGTATATTGTCACTATACACTTTTGCAAGAGGCGGGAGAACGGTCAGAGTCTTCAAACGTCAGCTACATGAAGAGGACGTGCTGAAAGCATCTGTCGTTATGACAATGGGGATTTTATTATGTGCCACAGCACTATTTATTTTATCTATTACGGAAAATGTACCGCTTATGAGTTTAATTGTTGAAGTCTGTTCTGCTTTCGGGACGACAGGACTATCGACAGGTATTACGCCAGATTTAACAACTGTTGGTAAACTTGTACTCATTGTACTTATGTTTATCGGGCGTGTCGGTATTTTAACATTTATACTAGCTAGTGGCGGAAGAGAACAGCCACCTCGCTATAAATATCCGAAAGAGAGAATTATTATTGGATAGTATGAAACCATTCTACCTATGTTAGGTAGAATGGTTTTTTAGTCATTAATGCCAAATTGCGGATGCATAAAAGTATCCTTCTTATTATCTCCTTCTTTTTTTAGTAACTCTTGATTTTCTTCTGAAATCCACCCAATATCATTTGTAGGATGGATCCATTCTTCTCCAGCCATAATGGCAGGATCTACATCATCACTCCAATTGTGAAGTGGACTGTTCTCGGAATCATATTTACTGTCTCCGATTACGACGTCATATTGATTGATGAAAGGTTGTTGCATTTTCTTTCCTGTTCCTTTAAAAGATGGGAAATTCATTTGATGCGGGAGCGTTTCATCTAAAATGGGTGACTGGATTTTATCTTTCTTCTTCAAAATAAGAGCTCCTTTTTATTATGATTTCTTCATATGTAGTATTTCCATCTAGCAGTTCTTATGTACTTGTTAACACTTGCCAGTAATAATTATTTTAGCTTGCTTCAAACTAGAGTAGAAAGTGAATTTTTGAGAGCAGGTGAATGTATTGGTAAAAAGAAAAGTGAAACAAAATGCGGCAATCAACAATAATAAAACTCCGAAAGAAAGCTTACCAGATGCAGAATTTGCATTAGAGTATGAAGGAGAAAATAGCGCGAAGTATGCAAATCGTAATTCAAAAAAAGGTAAACAAAAGTGAGGCGTTTTTTACAAACGCCTCATTTTTTTGTGGGATTATAAAGGTTTTTTTAATTATTTGTAAATTTAGTGTTCATTATTAGCAGAAAAATGCGAAAAAACATAGAAGTAGCAACGTATTACACAAAAACAAACAACAAACAAAAGATTAATGTTGGTTTAATACTGCTTTTACACTAGTTGTTTATATTTGAGTTGTACATAAGATTTGTAAAAGGAGAGAGAGACAGTGAAAAAAACAATCTTTAAAGCTGTAGCAACTGGAATGGTATTTTCGTTATTAATGGGGTGTGGTGCAAAGAAAGAAGAAAGTGCTGGGGCAAAAGTAAAAGATGATAAATTATCTGGATCATTAACTGTTTACACAGCAATTGAAGAAGAACTTGTACCAATTTATCTTGATTCTTTTAAAAAGAAATATCCAGATGTGAAGCTGAATATTGTTCGTGATTCAACTGGAGTTATTACAGCAAAATTGCTAGCTGAAGGGAAAAATACACAAGCAGATGTTGTATGGGGAACTGCAGCTTCAAGTCTATTAGCTTTAGATAAAAAAGATATGTTAAAAGGATACTCTCCAAAAGGAGCGGATCGCGTTTTACCGCAATTTAAAGATGATAAACAACCAGAAAAATGGGTAGGAAATACTGCATTTATGACGGGGATTGCTATAAATAAAGAAGAATTAAAGAAGAAAAATTTACTGATGCCAGAATCATACGAAGACTTAACGAAACCAGAGTATAAAGGAACGCTTGTTATGCCACATCCAGCATCTTCTGGAACAGGATTTTTAACAGTTTCTGCATGGTTACAAATTATGGGTGAAGATAAAGGCTGGGATTACATGAAGAAACTTCATGATAATATGGCAACTTATACTCATTCAGGTTCAAAACCAGCGAAATTAGCGGGTGCGGGTGAATATCCAGTTGGTGTATCGATGGTTTATAGTGCTTTGAAAGAGAAACAAAAAGGTGCACCAGTTGAAGTTGTATTGCCAAAAGAAGGATTAGGTTGGGAAGTAGAAGCGAACGCACTTATTAAAAAAGATAATGAGAAAAATGAAAAATTAGCGCAAGCATTTTTAGATTGGGCAATTACTGATGATGTAATGAAGTTATACTTCGAGAAAAATGGATTTGCGACAATTAAAAATGATTATAAACTTCCAGACGGATTCCCTAAAGATGTGACGGAAAAGTTATACAAAAAGAACGACTTTAAGTGGGCAGCAGAAAATCGAGACAAAATTTTAGAAAAATGGGAAAAAGAGTTTGGTCAAAAAGCAGAACCGAAAAAGTAAGTGAGTGGGAGAGAGAAAAAATGAGCGAATATTTATCAATTCAACACATTCAAAAACAGTTTGATGCATTTACAGCGTTAAAAGATATTTCTTTTACTGTGAAAAAAAATGAGTTTGTATGTTTATTAGGCCCAAGTGGTTGTGGGAAAACAACATTGCTTCGAATTTTAGCAGGGCTAGAAGAGGCGACAACAGGTAGTATAGCTGTGAATGGAAAAGATATTACAGCATTACCTCCTGGAAAGAGGAATTTCGGAATGGTGTTTCAATCCTATGCGTTATTTCCGAATTTAACAGCACTTGAAAACATTGAATACGGCTTAAAGACAAAAAAGTATGGAAAAGCAGAAGTAAAAGAGAAGGCGCTATCGGCGTTAGAACTAGTTGATTTACTGAATGTAAAAGATAAATATCCTGCTCAAATGTCTGGTGGACAACAGCAGCGAGTAGCACTTGCACGTGCACTCGCTCTGTCTCCGGATATTTTGTTACTCGATGAGCCGTTATCTGCTTTAGATGCAAAAGTACGTGAAAAGTTACGTAGAGAAATGCGTGATTTGCAAGAAAAAGTAGGAGTGACAACTATTATGGTCACGCATGATCAAGAAGAGGCATTAACGATGGCTGATAAAATTGTTGTAATGAATCATGCGGAAATTATGCAGATTGGCACACCAGAGGAGATTTACCAAAGACCAGCCAATCCGTTTGTGGCAGATTTTATTGGTTCTATTAATTTCTTTTCGAAAAATAACGAAGAACATGCAATTCGTCCGGAACATGTAACAGTCGTACAAAATAATGGTATGAAAACAATTGTAGAAAGCATGGAGTTTCGCGGATCTGTATACCGGACAGAAGTGCGCGTTATAGATGAGAAAACGCATCTATATAATGAGAAAATCGTTGTAGATATATTGGCATCAGAAGTAGAAAAAACAGCTATTAGGAAAGGAAAGCCGATTCAAATCTCTTTCTCAGAAAATCATATGTTGTCATATGGAAAGAAGGTTGTTGTATAGATGGAGATGTTAGAAAATTTAAAGGTAGAAAGTACGAAAAAAAAGATTAAGAGACGTATCGGTAAAGAAGAATGGATACAAAGACTATTAATTATTGGTATGATTCTTGCTTTTTTGATTATGCTTGTATTACCACTATTACAATTGTTTACACAAGCTTTTTATGATAAAGATGGAGCTTTCATTGGTGTTGCGAATTTCAGTAAATATTTCACAACCCCAACATTAGTTCAATCATTACAAAATACGATATGGATTTCGGGCGCGACAACAATTATTGCAGTGACACTTGCTTTCGCTTACGCCTATGCGATCGCTCGTACGAATGTATTTGGAAAGCGTGTATTTCAATATGTCGCGTTGTTACCATTATTCGCACCAACGATGATGCATGGTATCGCACTTACATATTTATTTGGTAATCAAGGATTAGTAACGAAAGGGATGTTTGGTTTATTTGAAGGTATACAAATCCCTTTATATGGACCAGTAGGAATTGTAATGGCTGAAGTCATGTATACATTTCCGCAAGCATTTCTTATATTATTAATTGCTTTCCAAGGTTCTGATTATCGTTTATACGAAGCTTCTAATATGTTGGGAGCGAGTAAAACAAAGCAATTTCTCACTGTTACTTTACCTAGTGTAAAGTATGGATTAATTAGTGCGATGTTTGTTGTGTTTACACTTAGTTTTACTGATTTTGGCGCACCAAAAATTGTTGGTGGGCAATATAATGTACTTGCTACTGATGTATACAAACAAGTAATTGGACAACAAAATATGCCGATGGGTGCAACTGTCGGAATGATTTTATTAATTCCAGCTATATTTGCATTTGCAGTTGATCGCATTACGCAAAGAAAGCAGGCGAATTTCTTATCTTCCAAAGCAGTGCCATATAGAATAACGGCTAATAAGAAAAGAGATGTAGTCTCATTCATATATTGTAGTGTGATTACATTTATGATTATTCTTTTATTTGTGGCGGTTGGTATTGCTGCAAGTGTGAAAGTATGGCCATATAATATGAGTTTTACATTTGAGCATTTTAATTTTTCGAGTTTAACAGGAGATGGACTTGAAGCATTTAAAAATAGTGTGATTGTCTCAGCAGTTACAGCAGTTATTGGGGCAATTTTAACATTTATGTTCGCATATGCGATTGAGAAAATAGATCAGCTAAAGTTTTTCCGAAAAACAGGCTACTTTTTCTCGATTGTCCCTTTAGCAATCCCAGGTTTAGTACTTGGATTGGGATACGTCTTTTTCTTTAGTCAACCAACGATTCAAATACTTGGACTTTCAGTAACGAATCCGTTTCATTCTTTATACGGAACAATTGCTGTGCTAGTACTAGTAAACATCATTCATTTTTATTCGGTAACATTCGTTACCGCAACGACTGCTTTAAAGAAATTAGACCGAGAGTTTGAGCTTGTTTCGCAGTCGATGGGAATTCCGTTTTATAAAACATTCTTTAGAGTAACAGTACCGATGTGTTTACCAGCAATTTTAGAAATGGTGATGTACTATTTCGTCAATTCGATGGTAACTGTGTCAGCGGTTGTATTCTTATACGCAGCTGATTTTAAACTAGCTGCCGTATCAATCGTAAATATGGATGATGCAGGAAATGTAGCGCCAGCAGCTGCAATGAGTGTACTTATTGTTGTTACAAATATTGTAGTGAGAGTTGTATATGAATGGGGAACGAAAGCACTTCGTAACCGAACTTCACAATGGCAAAAAAGATAAGTGAGAAGGGTGATGGATTGTATGAAAATAGAAGCAGTTATTTTTGATTGGGCAGGTACGACAGTTGATTACGGATGTTTTGCACCACTGGAAGTATTCATAAAAATTTTTCGTAAACGTGGTGTTAAAATTACAGATGAAGAAGCCCGTAAACCGATGGGATTATTAAAGATCGATCATGTAAGGGCACTAACAGAAATGCCTCGTATTGCGAATGAGTGGGAGCGTGTTTTCGGACATTTACCAACAGAAGCAGACATTCACGAGATGTATGAAGAGTTTGAAGAAATACTCTTTACTATTTTGCCACACTATGCCACGCCAATTGATGGGGTGAAAGAAGTGGTTGCTTCATTACGTAAAAGAGGCCTTAAAATTGGCTCAACAACTGGTTATACGAGAGAAATGATGGACATCGTTGCAAAAGAAGCAGAAATACAAGGATATAAACCTGATGTTCTTGTGACGCCAGATGATGTTTCAGCAGGCCGTCCATACCCTTGGATGTGTTATAAAAATGCGATGGAACTTGGTGTGTATCCGATGAATCATATGATAAAAGTCGGGGACACAGTGTCAGATATGAAAGAGGGCAGAAATGCTGGTATGTGGACTGTGGGTGTAATTCTCGGTAGTAGTGAGCTCGGCTTAAGTGAGTGGGCAGCTGAAACTATGGATCCGGTAGAACTTCGTGAAAAAATGGAAGTAGTTCGAAAGCGTTTCGTTGAAAACGGGGCTCATTTTACAATTGAAACGATGCAGGGACTCGAAAACGTAATTGAACAGATCGAGAAACAAGAATTTATTATTTCATAAAAGGGGAAGAGGATCATGACTGAAAATCACTACTTATTATTAACGCCAGGACCATTAACGACAACAAAAACAGTAAAAGAAGTTATGCTATACGATTGGTGTACGTGGGATGTTGAATATAACACGATGGTGCAACAGGTAAGAGCTAAACTTGTATCGTTAGCAACGAAGGAAGAAGAGAGATATACAACAGTATTAATGCAAGGAAGCGGTACGTTTTCAGTTGAAGCAGTAATCGGTTCTGTCATTCCAAAAAACGGAAAGCTGCTTGTTTGTACAAATGGTGCGTATGGTAAGCGAATTGTACAAATGGCAGAGATGTTACATATAGATGTGGTGGTCAGTCAAACAGAAGAGTGGGAGCCTACTAATATTGTAGAAGTAGAAAAGATATTACAACAAGATAAAGAGATTACACATATTGCAGTTGTTCATTGTGAAACAACAACAGGTATTATCAATCCAATTGTAGATGTATGTAAATTAGGGAAGCAATACGGAAAAGTAACACTAGTTGATGCAATGAGTAGTTTTGGTGGTATTGAAATAGATATCGCTGAGTTGCAAATTGACTTTCTAATTAGTAGTGCGAATAAATGTATTCAAGGGGTTCCAGGGTTCGGATTTGTTATTGCAAAGCGCGATGAATTGTTGAAATGTAAAGGGCAGGCACGTTCATTATCTTTAGATTTATACGATCAATGGGAAACGATGGAAAATCAAAATGGAAAATGGCGTTTTACATCACCTACACATGTTGTACACGCTTTTTATCAAGCACTACTTGAATTAGAAAAAGAGGGCGGAGTAAAAGCACGTTACAATCGATATGATAACAATCAAAAACTATTAGTGAATCGAATGAGAGAAATCGGATTTAAGCCACTAGTAGATGAAAAATATCAATCGCCTATTATTACATCTTTCATTTATCCAGAAGAATGGTTTGATTTTGAGCGATTATACAATGAATTAAAGCGTGATGGATTTGTTATATATCCAGGTAAAATTTCAAAAGTAGATACATTCCGCATTGGAAATATCGGTGATGTACATGAGGCAGATATTCATCGCTTAGTTGATAGTATCGCTAAAGGAGTTGTTATAGGTTGAAAGTATTTTGCTTAGGTGGAGCAGGTAAAATTTGTCGTGAAGCAATTTTAGATTTAGTGCGATTTTCATCTTTTGAGACGATTACAGTAGCAGATTTTAACGAAGAAGAGGGGCTTAAAGTAGTAGAATGGCTCAACGATCCTCGCGTTGATTTTGTGAAAGTAGATGTAACGAATCATGAGGATACGGTTGCAAAAATGAAGGGCTATGACATTGTAATGGATGGTACAACAATTAAGTTAAATGGGTTATCTACTCGATGTATTGCAGAAGCAGGTTGTCACGGTGTGAATTTAAATGGATTTGGTGAAGAAAATGATTCGCATTCTATATTTGTTCAAAACGGAAAAACATGTTTACCTGGGTTTGGTATGACGCCAGGTGTAACGCAAATGATGGCGATGCATGCAGCAAATCAGTTACATACTGTAGAGTCAGTTCGTGTAAGTCATGGTTCGTATCGTCCCATTGCTTTTTCTGCATCCATTACAGAAACAACGACATATGAATATGATCCACATTTGCCATCGCGTACAGTGTATGAAGATGGTGAGTTTAAGCAAGTGCCTCCGTTTGCGCGTCCAAGAGAAATTGAATTACCGGCGCCTTATGGTAAGACAACGCAGTATATCATACCGCATTCTGAAACGATTACGTTAGCAAAAGCATTAGAAAATAAAGGCGTTAAACTAATAGAGACGAGAGGAACTTGGCCAAAGCAAAATATGCAGCTCGTACGTGCATTGTATGATTACGGTATATTGCGTAATGATCCAGTTGAAATAAATGGAAAAGAAATCGGCATTATGGATTGTATTTCGAAGTATTTATTGCAATCGAAAGAAGGACAAGAAACAGAGATTTACGGTTATGCACTTCATGTAGAAGTAATAGGTATGAAAAATAATGAGAAACAAAGACGTGTATTATATCATACACACCCGTTATCTGATGGATCTGTTGTAGGATGGGAAAAATTAAGAGCTTATACGAGAAACGTCGGTATTCCATTTGGGATTGCTACAGAGCTAATCGCAAATGGGAATGTAAATAAAGTTGGTGTTGTGACACCCGAGGAAGCTTTTGTCAAACCACAAATTATTTTTGATGAACTAAAAAAGCGTGGTATTCATATTCACGAGGAAGTTTTCGTTGAAAAGGAAAGTTATAACTTTGTATAAGTAAGGCAGTGTATGAGGTAGAAATCAATGGGGTGAGGTTATGTCTGTAGTAGGTGAAGAAAGAAAGCGAACCATTCTTGAGAAGGTAGAGTTTAAAGGGAAGGTAAAAGTTTCAGAATTAGCGAGAGAGTTTGCTGTATCAACAGAGACGATTCGTCGTTATTTAGAAGAATTGGATCGTGAAAAGAAGTTGAAGAAAGTGTATGGTGGAGCCGTCCAACTTCCGGGAGCTGGAATAGAGGCACCAATGTTAGAACGAGAGATGCTACATATAGAAGAGAAGAAGCGAATTGGGTATAAAGCAGCAACATTTGTAGAAGATGGAGATGTTATTGCGATTGATGACGGAAGTACACCACTTCAAATGGTACCATATCTTGTACATCGCAAAAATTTAACGATTGTAACAAGTTCATTTCCAGTAGCAACACAATTAATTTCTTCTATTAATAAAAAGATGTTTCACGGTGAAGTTTTATTTATTGGTGGAAAAGTATCTCCAAAACATTCACGCGTATCAGGATCTATTTCGCAGCAAGTTATCCAGCAATTTCATTTTCATAAAGCATTTGTTTCGATTGATGGATTATTACCTGGTTTTGGAGTTTCTAGTTTTGAATTAGAAAAGGCTAAACTGTCAGAAGCGATGATGAAATTAGCAGAGAAAACATATATTTTATGTGATCATACAAAGGTAGGCGTAAAAGGAAATTACCGAATAGCAGCGTTTTCGCGCATTCAACATGTAATTTGTGATAAGAAAATGCCCTATAGTTTTGAAGAGGAAGTTAAAAGGCATAATATTCAATGGACAATTTGTTAAATACGTAGAACTCCCACCTGATTGTGAGGTGGGAGTTTTACTGCCTGCAAATAGCGGGATAAAAGATTTGTATTTATGCAAAAAAAGTGGACACATTTTCCCATCTCTTTCATATAATTTACCAATACAAAAAAAGTTGGTCGAAGGAAAGAAGGGGAAGTATGTCAGAACGGATATATAATAAACTTGTATTGTATGCAAATATTTTGCAAAAAATTGGTGTCATCAATGAGAAGGAGAAAAATGAAATTCTTCATACGATAGGTAAAAAAGCTCTTTGAATAAAGGGCTTTTATATTTTTTGCCTTTAAAAATATAAATTTAATGTAATATTCTCGTTGACATCGATAATGATATTCATTATCATTTATTTATGAGTAATTGATAATGTTTATCAATTATAAAGATTATATATGATAGGGGATATTATTTTGAAAAAAAATTATATGAAGGCGCTAGTAGTAGCGACAACATTAGCAATTCCATTTGCTGCATACTCTACTCCAGCGTTAGCAGCAATAAAAATTGAAGCAAACCAATCGGTAGCGGCAGCTAGTGAACGTACATACGATACTGAGATTAAAATATATAAGGATCAAAAAGACGAGCCATCTATGGTTTCTCAATATATAAAAAATCCTAAAGTAACGATTGCGGATGGGAAAAAAATTGTAACTGTAACAATGCAAGATAGCGATTATTTTCAATACCTTAGAATAGAGGATAAAAACCAACCTGGCGTATTTCATGATGTAAAAGTTTTGTCAGAAGATAAGAGGAAGAATGGAACGAAAGTAGTTCAATTTGAAATTGGCGAGTTTGAGAAGAAGCACAATATGCAAATGCATATACTTATTCCGGCTATTGGATATGATCACAAATATCAAGTTCAATTTGAAATTAAAGATCCAACTGTAGGTGACAAAGAAACAGAGAAACCAGATGATAACTCTAATTCAGGCAATATGGAGACGGATCATCCAGTTGATAATCAAAATATGATAACAGATAATAAATTAAGAGAGCTTGTTAATAAAAAGGTATTTAATAGAAAAGATTTAAATACACCAATCACGAAAGAAGAGTTATTACAAGTAAAGGACTTGTTTTTAAATACGAATGAGATACTGGATTATAGTGCATTAAAATATATGCCAAATTTAAAATCTTTAACAGTTGCGAATGCGAAGATAAAAGATCCATCATTCTTTACGAGCTTAAAACAATTGAAACATTTAGCTTTACGTGGTAATGAATTTTCAGATGTAACACCACTTGTTAAGATGGATAATTTAGATTCTCTTGATTTAAGTAATAATAAAATTACGAACGTTGCACCACTAATTGAAATGAAAAATGTAAAAAGTTTATATTTATCAGGTAACCAAATAGAAGATGTAACATCATTAGCGAAAATGGAACAACTAGATTACTTGAATTTAGCAAATAATAAAATTACGAATGTTGCGCCATTAAGCGCGTTGAAAAATGTAACATATTTAACTTTAGCAGGTAATCAAATTGAAGATATTAAACCGTTATATTCATTACCTTTAAAAGACTTAGTATTAACACGTAATAAAGTAAAAGATTTATCCGGTATTGAGCAAATGAAGCAATTAGAAGAATTGTGGATCGGGAAAAATGAAATAAAAGATGTTACTCCTCTAAGTAAGATGACACAGTTAAAACAATTACACTTACCTAACAATGAGTTAAAGGATATTACTCCATTATCAAGTCTAGTAAACTTACAAAAGCTTGATTTAGAAGCGAATTATATTTCAGACTTAACACCAGCTAGCAATTTGAAAAAGTTAGTATTCTTAAGTTTTGTTGCAAATGAAATTCGTGATGTTCGACCAGTTATAGAACTAAGTAAAACAGCCTATATCAATGTTCAAAATCAAAAAGTATTTTTAGAGGAAACAGAAGTAAGTAAAGAAGTAAAAGTACCTATATACGAGAAAGATGGTAAAATCTCTACAAAAATTCGTTTAAAGAGCGAAGGTGGTACGTATAGTAATGATGCAGTTAAGTGGAGTACACCGGGTGAGAAAGTATATGAATTTGGTGTAAAAGATCCATTTGCGGATACAGGAATCTTCTTCACAGGATCTGTGATTCAAAATGTGGTAGAAAGTAAAGAAGATAACACTTCTAAAGAAGACAATAATTCTAAAGAAGATGAAAAAGTAGGAGTAGTAGAATTTAAAGATGTACCAAAAGGACATTGGTCAGAGGAAGCAATTCATTATTTAGCGAAAGAAAATATTTTTAAGGGATATGGAAATGGACAATTTGGATTTGGGGATCGTATTACTCGTGGACAAGTTGCGTCTTTAGTACAAAGGTATTTGAAATTAGAAAATAAAGTAGAGCAGAAAGAGAGATTTACAGATACGAAGGGACATATGTTTGAGCAAGATATTGCTACAGTTGCGCAAGCTGGAATTATGCAAGGAGATGGTACTGGGGAGTTTCGTCCAGATGGAGTATTAACTCGATACGAAATGTCTGTAGTATTATATAAAGTATTTCAGCTAAAAGAAGATGAAAATAATAAAGTGAACTTTAATGATGTACCAACTGGTCATTGGGCAGAAGAATATGTGAAAGCGTTAGCGGACAATAACATATCAAAAGGTGATGGAAAAGGAAACTTTTTAGGTGATGATTTTGTAACACGTGAACAATATGCACAGTTCTTATATAATGCAATGACGAAATAAAAGATGAGAAAATACGTTATTCTTTGATTGAAAAAGAATAACGTATTTTTTATGTATAAAATGAAATAGTCAATATACAGGAGTATAGACATATGAATAGCCCTTTTTAAAGAAGAGACGTGAAACTATATTGACAAAAAGGCGTTCTCATGTGATAATTCAATTAAATTTTTAGAATAATCAAAAAATACTCCTTTTACATAGAAAGGATTCGAACATTATATGAATATTACGCCGGGGGTGACGAAATGTTATTTTTTCTAAAGAAATGGAATGAATTAAAAGATGTGAAATCTGAACTAGCACTTCGTGATTGGTTTTATGGTACAAAAATTAGCTTATCACTTTGTACGTCAAAAGAGCCGTTAACTTTTTTAGTAAACGTTGAAGGAAGAGATAAAGGGTTATTTTCAGAAGAAGATTTTATTGTTGTGAACTGTATGTGTGAACCAGTATTTGAAAATGAAGAAAAACCAGCTGCGGAATCATTTATGCATGCAGATATTTATAAAAAAAGTAGTGCAGAATGTATTTTACAAGTCCAGACTGTAGATAGTCATTTAATATCAGAGTTGTATGGAGAAAAAGGGGAAGTAACATTCGATAAACGTAGCGTGGAACGTGTTTTTGGAAAAGAAGGTATAACAGAAATGACAATTCCCATTGTAGAAGATGAGAAAAAATTCGCAGATTTATTAGAGAATAATGTGCCGAATTTTATTGAAGGTGGAGGAGTAGTTCTCGTTCATAATTATGGCATGATTGTGTGGGGAAGAACTCCAGAATACGCGAAAAAATGGTTGGAGGGTATAGAATATTTAATGAACTACCATGTAAAATTGTTAATGATAAAAGGTGCAAAGAGCTCTGTTATATGAAATGTTTGTGATGTCGTTACAAGTCAATAAGTAAATGAAAGCGTTTTAAAAATAATTTTACTCATAAAATATAGGACTCCTTATTATATATAGATTACATGTTGACATGTAAGGAGGAACATATTTTGCGAGTTAAATATCATTTTCTGCCAAAACAGCAAGTAACATTTTGCAAAATGAACGATTCAGGTAAGAAGGCTCTGCAAATTATGAATGAAACGGGATTTCGAGCAATCCCTGTATTAGCAGAAGATGAAAAGAAATTCATGGGGATTATTTATAAAGTGGATCTTTTAGAAAAGAAGTGTAATGGTGGATTAGAGGAATTAAGTACGGAACATATGCTGGAAGATTCCACTGCATTTATTTTTGAAAAGGACTCTTTTTTCAGAGCATTTTATGTTATTCGTCGTTTGCCGTTTTTAGCTGTATTAAATGATTATAATGAATTTGTTGGCATCTTAACTCATTCCAATATATTTGATGTTATTGAGGATTCATTTGGTATGCGGACGGGTGGTTATATATTAACGATTGCAACACAAGATTGTAAGGGAACGATTAAAGAACTTGGGACATTGTTGAAAGCATTTCATATCGGTGGACTATTTACGCTAGATAACGGCGATCAATATATTCGCCGCGTTATTGTCAATATAACAGATGAGTTAAATGAAAAAAGATTAAAGCAATTAATCGAAAAAATAGAGAAAAAAGGATTCAGGGTGAGTCATGTAGATTATATTTAAGATGAAAAGGAAAGGGAGCAATTTGCTATATGCAGATTGCTCTCTTTTTTAGTTTGAGTCATGAATCTTATTTTGAAACAGGAGGCGGAGATAATGCTAAATCGGATAAAAAAATAAAATCTGCATGTTCACGAATTTTAGGAATAGAGGTTTCTATAACACGTGATGTAATTTCACCTGGAGGCCCAACATGTCCGATAGCTACCATAATCGGTTTTTCTTGAAGTTTTTTTATGAGTAATTGGGCTTGTTTTGAAATATGTGCCGCTGTGTACACGTCATCAAAAAACAATTGATTTTCAATAATTGGTACTCCTAATTCTTTCCCGATTTTTGGGACGACACTCTTAGGATTTGTTTTGCTATCTAAATAAAATAAACCGTGTTTTTTACAAGCTGCGAGTATAAGTCGTACAATTCTTTCGTCTGCAGTCACCTTTGATCCCATATGATTATTCATCCCAATTGCATGTGGTACTTCTTGAATCGCTTGTTCGAGTCGATTATTTATTTCTTCGTCGCTTAAATCAGTTGTAATTGCTTTTGGTCCAAGCCATTCTTTTTTACCTTTAAGCGGTTCCATTGGCATATGTATAATAACTTCGTGTCCTTTCTTATGAGCCGCTATCGCATCTTCCTTTGTGGAAGGAAGAAAAGGCATAACAGCAACAGTTAGTGGAATAGGAAGTGATAACATTTTATCAGTTCCTTTCATATTATTGCCGAAGTCATCAATGACAATAGCTACTTTATTTGTATGGGCCTTGGCCTCAACAGGAAACAAGAAGGATGGTAAAAACATAGTCAAAATAAGCAATGCAATCGTATATTTGTGCATATAAATAGTTCCTTTCTATATTATCAATTACCATTATGGTTTGCGTTTTTATATAAATTAAACAAAAAATGTCGAAGAAAAGTATATGGAAAATAGGGAATCCGCTATTTAATTGGTGTTTGTAAAAAAAGGAGATAAAAAAATTGTCTATTATTGCGAATGTATTTACAAAGATAGAATAATTTGTAATAATTCTCAAAGTGAAGGTAAAGATTTGTAAATTACAGGGAGAAAATGTTAAATTTTCTGATTCTTCAAATTCAAATATGATAAGCAGTTAAAAGTTCAATGGAGAAGTGAAGTAGAGAGCATGGAAGTATAATAAGGGGGATATGAATGTTTACTGTAAAAAGGAAGTACACATTAGAAAAGCTTTCACGTGATATTCATATGAAACGTGAAGAGATGATTCAATTAGGTTTAACGAGTGGGTTAAATAGTACGGAGACGATTCAAGTTAGTCAAGAATTGGACAAGCTTATTTTACAGTACCAGTGTTATAAAGAAAAACAAACACCAAAATGGTTATCAATTATAAAGGTACCTATTTTTCAAATTGGGTATGAAGGGAAATCAAGTAATTTTTGGCGAATGCTTGTGGCTGGTTTTATGAAATAAGTATAATTACCCTTTAGGGATAAGGATAATTATACTATGTGTAACGGAATTTCGATATGAACTGTCGTTCCTTCGTTTTCTATACTGTTAATAAAAATATGCCCGTTGTACATCTCTATAATTCGTTTACATATGACAAGTCCAAGACCTGTTCCAGTATCTTTATTAGTAAAGAACGGATGAAAGAGGTGTTTTTGAATATGTTTTGGAATCCCTTTTCCAGTATCTATAATTTGCAATTGTGCGTGTGTTTCATTGTTTGTTACGAAAATAGTTAGTGTATCGCCAGAAGTCATAGCTTCAATTGCATTTTTTGTAATGTTTAAAACCACTTGTTTCATATGGTCTTTTGAGCACCGGATATGAACAGGACGGTCTGGCAAATGTAAATGGAATACAATATTATGTAGATTCGCCTCAGATTGAATAATTAATGCTACCTCATTTAGAATGGTTCTCACATCATATGTTTGTTCAATGATTGCAGTTGGCTTTCCAAGAATAAGAAATTCACTTACAATTTCATTAATTCGTTCTATTTCTTGTTCGATGATGGAAAAATAGAACTGATCTTGTTCATCTTTATATTTCTCTTTTAATAGAGCGACGAGCCCTTTAATTCCGGTAAGTGGATTACGGATTTCGTGGGCGGTACTAGCTGCAAAAGTTCCAACTAATTCAATTTTTTGTAGTTCATTTTGTTGTCTTTCTAGTTTTGTTTGTCGTTTTAACAACATATATTGAGCGAGTAAAAATAAAATTGACATTAAAAATAAAGTAGCTATACATTCTACGGCAACCCACTGGTTTAAAGTTTTTTGATGAATAGGTAACGGAGAAACAGAGACCTTCCAATCTAATCTTTGGAGTGGAGTAGTAAGCATATTAGAATGTGCATCACTTGTTTCGTTATTATCATCGGTTAGAAAAACTACATCATACTTATCAGTTACTTCAAAATGGTATTGTGGCTTAATGGCATTTAAAGATGATGAAATGTAGTCAAAGCGTAAACTTGCTAACAATAAGCCTGAGAGCTCCTTCTGTTTATTAAAAATGGGGGAAGCAATCATAATAGCTTGATGGCCAAGAACACGATCTGTAATGACGGATGATACAGTTGTTTTCTTAGTTTGTAATGCGTTTTGAATATATTTACGATCTGAGACATCAACAGGTGGTCGGTCACCTTCCGATGCGATTGTAATGATACCTTCTGGTGTAGCGTAATATAGACCAGAAAAACGTGCATCGTTTCCATCTGTATCATGTACAATTTCTTTCATCCCATTCATATTTCCAGTCTCGGTTCCTACGACCTTTGCGAGCATTTCTAGGGCAGAAATTGCTTCGCCAAGGTGGTGATCTAAATAGTCTCTATATAAAAAGAGGACCGTATGGGCAACTTGTTTATTTTCTTGTTTCATTTTATACGAATGATATGAATAAAATGTAGCACCAATCCCTGTTGTTGGTAGGATAACAAGCAATATATATAAAACTATGCTGTGGAATTTGAACTTCAAATTTGGTACTCCTTCTTTTTTATTATCATTATATATAAACTATGTTAAAATTGTCATGTTTTTATTCAAGAATCATTCATAATATATTTGGGGAGAGATAATGAATGAGTGAATACTCATTCGGAATTTATATGAAGTACTATTTTGTTCTTTTTATTATTGAGAATTTAAGTGAAGGGTTGAAAGTTGTATGACATCAAATAATGAACGAGAAGATATTTCTCAATCTTTAAAAGTATTTATTGCATTATCTCGTGTACATCGTTCTGTTATGGATACGACAAATAAGTCTATACAAAGTAACGGTTTAAATCCAACTGAGTTTGCTGTATTAGAACTGCTATATCATAAAGGCGGTCAACCACTTCAGCAAATTGGTGAGCGTATTTTAATAGCTAGTGGTAGCATTACATATGTTGTAGATAAGTTAGAGAAAAAGGGACTAGTAAAGAGAATTCCATGCCCGAATGACCGACGTGTTATTTATGCACAATTAACTGAATCTGGAGAGAACTTTATTTCTTCTATTTTTCCAGGGCATGAGCAAGTTATTCATCAGTCTTTTGAAATGTTAACGAAAGAGGAAAAGGAAGAATTACTGGATCTATTAAAAAAGATTGGAAAGTATGAAAAGTAATAATATGTTCCAAAGGAGCTTTGGATAAAGAAATCCAAAGCTTTTTTGTTTACATGTAATGATGGCAGTATATGCCGTATTTTGTTGAAGAATAAGAGGAGATTTGGAAGTAAGTATTGAATTATAGTAAAGGATGCATTTAATGGAGAGGAGGCTCGTTCATGTCATTTAAAGACTATGAATATAAAAGGCCAAATATTGAAGAATTAAAAGAGAAATTTACAGCTGCTTTAGAGAGGTTTGATAACGCAAAAACTGTAGAGGAACAAAAACAAGTCATTCATTCAATTAACGAAATTCGTAACGATTTTGGTACAATGGGGAATCTTTGTTACATTCGTCATTCTGTTGATACAACAGATGCTTTTTATAAGAAAGAGCAAGATTTCTTTGATGAATTCTCTCCAGTTGTACAAGGATATGGTACAAAGTATTATAATGCGTTAATTCATTCTCCATTCCGTGAAGAATTAGAAGCGTATTATGGGAAGCAATTATTTGCTCTTGCGGAGTGTGATTTAAAAACATATTCTGATGAAGTCGTGAAGGATTTACAATTAGAGAATAAATTATCTTCACAATATACACAATTATTAGCATCTGCAAAAATTAATTTTGCAGGAGAAGAAAGAACGTTATCACAGCTTATTCCATTTATGCAAGGGAAAGAAAGAAGTGAACGTAAAGCAGCAAGTGAGGCGTATTACGGATTTTTAGCTGAGAATGAAGAAGAGTTAGATCGTATTTATGACGAGCTTGTTAAAGTAAGAACAAAAATCGCCAAATCTTTAGGTTTCAAAAACTTTGTTGAACTTGGATATGCAAGAATGTACCGTACAGATTATAATGCGGAAATGGTAGCGAATTATCGTCAGCAAGTGCTAGATTATATCGTTCCCGTCACAACGGAATTAAGAAAACGCCAACAAGCACGTATCGGTGTAGAGAAGTTAGCGTATTACGACGAAAACTTTGAATTTCCTACAGGTAATCCAACTCCAAAAGGAGATGCGGATTGGATTGTTAATCATGGGAAAACGATGTATAAAGAGTTATCGGCTGAAACAGATGAATTTTTCAATTTCATGTTAGATAATGATTTATTAGATTTAGTTGCAAAAAAAGGAAAAGCTGGCGGTGGATATTGTACATATATTGAGAATTATAAAGCGCCGTTTATCTTCTCAAACTTTAACGGAACATCTGGTGATATTGATGTATTAACACATGAGGCAGGCCATGCTTTCCAAGTATATGAAAGTCGTAAATTTGAAATTCCAGAATATAATTGGCCAACATATGAAGCGTGTGAAATTCACTCTATGAGTATGGAATTCTTCACATGGCCATGGATGAAGTTATTCTTTGAAGAAGATGCAGATAAATATTACTTCTCTCACTTAAGTTCAGCACTTCTGTTTTTACCGTATGGTGTATCTGTTGATGAATATCAACATTATGTATATGAAAATCCTGAAGCATCACCAGAAGAGCGTAAGACAGCATGGCGTAATATAGAGAAAAAGTATTTACCGCATCGTGATTATGAAGATAATGATTATTTAGAGCGCGGTGGATTCTGGCAACGTCAAGGACATATTTATAGCTCGCCGTTCTACTATATTGACTACACGTTAGCACAAATTTGTGCACTGCAATTTTGGAAACGTGCAAGAGATAATAGACAAGAGGCATGGGAAGATTATGTGAATCTGTGCCAACAAGGTGGAAGTAAATCATTCTTGGAATTAGTAGAAGTTGCAAATTTAACATCACCATTTGCTGAAGGTTGTGTGAAAAGTGTTATTACAGAAATTGAAGCATGGCTACAAGCAATTGACGACACAAAATTGTAAAAAACATGCGCTTTTTTTCACATGTTTAACATCGACATAATGAGAAAATGATGAGATAATAAAAGAAAATTCAGAATACTAAAGAGGTGTTTCTAATAAGGGGCACCTCTTTTCACCAACAAAAGGGGGGAAAGAAGTATGCTTCAATCTAATATGGATGTGAGTTTAGAAAGTTTGGTGAGCTCATTACAGTCTACCCGAAGCACGCTATTGTCAGAAATTGAAATGTTAAATGATACAGAAGTGAATGTAAAGCCACGTCGTGATAAATGGAGTATTATTCAAATTTTGCATCACTTGCATTTAGTTGAACAATCTGTCACGTCTGCCCTTGTATATGCCTTACAAAAAAATGAAAGAAACACGACTCCATTTAAAGACCTCCAACTTACGCTGGATCGCACACATAAACGAGAAGCTCCTCAGCAAATGAAACCAACAGAAACGCTAATGAAAAAACAGCAAGGAATCCAATTACTAGAACATTCACGACAAGAACTATTACATGCGCTTCATAGCGTTATAGATGAAAAAGACCTATTTGAAAATGGATTAAAGCATCCTGTTTTTAATGATTTGAATTTGTATCAGTGGGTTCAATTTCTTGATTTGCATGAACAAAGACATCTTACGCAGTTAAAAGAAGCGAAACACGCAATTTTACAGCGATAATTAGGAAGAAGTGGGAGACCACTTCTTTTTCATATGTGCATAGTTTTTCTTCTTATTTTGGAATACTACAGAGAGAAAGAAAAGAAGGAGTTGAAAAGTATGTCCAAGAAAAAGAAAGAAGAAGAGCGCGCTTGGAAAGCACGTAAAGAAAATCAAAAACCACATGGAAAAGTGAAAGCTTTTGCTGAATTAGTTGAAGGAACAGAAAAAACGTGATGAGTATTTCATCACGTTTTTTGTATGAGTGGAAAAGTTAATAAGAAAGTTGTACCAGTACCTTTTTCGCTTATAATATCAATTTTTCCATTCATAGCTTGCACAACGCTGAATACGACCATCATTCCAAGACCAGTACCTTTTTCTTTTGTTGAGTAGAAAGGGGATCCAAGACGTTTTACTTGTTCTTGATCCATACCAACTCCTGTATCTTTTATATATAATTGAATATGCTTATGATCAGGAACTAATGTGAAATAAAGATCACCGCCTTTTGGCATGGCCTCAATGCAGTTTTTTAAAATATTTAACAAACATTGATTTAGTTTTTGTTTTTCTCCCGCGATAAAAAAAGAAGTACTTTGTTTTATATAATGTGTACGCACATTTGTTAAATTAGCAAGCGGTGTAATTAACGATAATGCATGCAGTAGTTCTTCTTCTAACTGTAATGTTTGTTCTTTTTCAATACTTGGTTTTGCAAAGGTTAAATAATCTGTAAGAACGTGATTTGCTTGTTCGATTCCGTTGATGGCTATGTCAATATATAAATTTCGCTCCTCCTCAGTGCATGTATTTGATTGTAAAAGTTGCAAAAATCCTTTCGTTGAAGTTAATGGATTGCGAATCTCATGAGAGATGGACGCTGCCATTTCGCCAATTAAATGAAATTTTTCAGCATTCATAAGTTCGTTTTGGAGACGAACTTGAGTTTGTAATATGTGTAGTAAATATAAAATAAGAATCGTACCAAGTATCGTACATAACTCATACACAATAATATGTGGTATATAATCAGTCTTATTTGTAACCTTTGAAAGGAAGAAAGGTATCCAACTCAATCCGTATGTGAGACTGTATATAATAGCGAGTGTTATTTTTATACGATTAGAAGTTCGATTGAAAAATTTATATGTAAATAGTAGAACAATAAATAGAAGGATAGAACCGATAAGCGATGGGAAAACACCTATTCCTCCTAATAAGAAGCGATATATATTTAATACAACTAATATTGATCCACCAGCAATAGGACCTCCGGTTAATGTACCGACAACTAATACGATATGACGCATATCAAATTGAAATCCATAATTTGTTTTTGCTGCGAAAGTGATACATAGTATAGTAACGAGGCAGCATAATACAATAAATATAGCTGAATTTAATTTAGGAGAGCGTTTCCCTTTTTGATTCCAAAATAAATGGTATACGAGCATTGTAACAAGGATGAATAATATATTTAGAAAGAGATAAATAATAAAGGATTTCAGTGGGATGCCTCCTCTCTTCTTATAGTAAATTAATCATACTATAAAATGAAAGAAATGAAATGAGAAATAGCGGAAAAATCAGAAATTTTTTCTGGTAGTATACAATATGTTACAATAAGCTTTGTCAATGAAAGAAGGAATTCCGTGCAATGCGCGGGAGAGGTTCGCGAACTCCCTCTATAAAAAACTATGGAAACAACAATATCTTTAGGTATTGTTTTGTTTTTTTATTGTGACAGTTCAAGAACGTTCTTTCTTCTTATTCGTAGTAGAGAAGGAGAATGAGTGAAATGAAAAAAGAAAAGGCAGTTGTTGTTTTTAGTGGAGGACAAGATAGTACGACATGTTTATTTTGGGCAATAGAGCAGTTTGCAGAAGTAGAGGCTGTAACGTTTAATTACAATCAACGTCATAAGCTAGAAATTGATTGTGCAGCGGAAATTGCAAAAGAGCTAGGAATTAAACATACAGTACTAGATATGAGTCTATTAAATCAACTTGCTCCAAATGCGTTAACGAGAACGGATATGGAGATTACACATGAAGAAGGTGAATTACCATCGACGTTTGTAGATGGACGAAATTTACTGTTCTTATCATTTGCTGCTGTATTAGCAAAACAAGTTGGAGCACGTCATATTGTAACGGGTGTATGTGAAACTGATTTTAGTGGTTATCCAGATTGCCGTGACGTGTTTGTGAAATCGTTAAACGTTACTTTAAATTTATCTATGGATTATCCGTTTGTAATTCATACACCACTTATGTGGATTGATAAAGCGGAAACATGGAAATTATCAGATGAACTTGGAGCATTCGAGTTTGTTCGAGAAAAAACATTAACATGTTATAACAGAATCATTGGTGATGGTTGCGGTGAATGTCCAGCATGTCAACTTCGTAAAGCAGGATTAGATACGTACCTACAAGAACGCGAAGGAGCGAGCAACTAATGGATAATTTCTTTGGATTTCGCATCGTAGAAAATTTGCAAAAAATGGACAAGGATATTCAGCGTAAACAGCTCAAATATCATAATAAAAGAGTAATGGTCAGCAAGGAATTTACATTTGATGCAGCACACCATTTACACTGTTATGAAGGGAAATGTAAAAACTTACATGGTCACACATATAAAGTTGTATTTGGGATTAGTGGATATGTAAATGAAATAGGTCTTGCAATTGACTTTGGAGATATAAAAGAAATTTGGAAGAATGAAATAGAAATTTATTTAGATCATCGTTATTTAAACGAAACGTTACCAGCGATGAATACAACTGCTGAAAATATGGTCGTTTGGATTTATGAAAAGATGGCAGAGGCGTTAACAAAAGATAATCGTGCGAACGAATACAAAGGAGCTCGTGTTGAATTTGTTCGTCTGTTTGAGACGCCAACTAGTTATGCGGAAGTAAGACGGGAGTGGATGCTCGATGAGTAAAATTCCGGTCTTAGAAATATTTGGTCCGACTATTCAAGGTGAAGGAATGGTTGTAGGACAAAAGACGATGTTTATCCGTACAGCTGGCTGTGATTATAGCTGTGCTTGGTGTGATTCTGCTTTTACGTGGGATGGATCGGCTAAAGATCAAATTAGACAGATGACAGCAGAAGACGTTTGGAATGAGCTTGTAGAAATTGGTGGCGAAAATTTTTCTCATGTTACGATTTCAGGTGGAAATCCGGCATTGCTGAAAAATATTGAGTTTCTTCTTTCTATATTAAAAGAGAATGGAATGCGAACGGCAATCGAAACGCAAGGGAGCAAATGGCAAGATTGGTTACTTGAAATTGATGAAATAACGATTTCTCCAAAACCACCGAGTTCGACGATGAATACTGATTTTCAGAAGTTAGATGATGTGATTCAGAAGCTAGCAGGAAAAGATATTAGCTTAAAGGTAGTAGTATTTGACGATTATGATTTTGAGTATGCAGTTAAGATGCACGAACGTTATCCAGATGTACCATTTTTCTTACAAGTAGGGAATGATGATACAAAAACTGTGGATGATACGATGTTGATTAAAAAGTTATTAGATAAGTATGAGTGGCTTATTGAAAAAGCGGTTAACCGTAAAGAAATGAATAATGCAAAAGTATTGCCGCAGCTTCATGCGTTAGTATGGGGAAATAAACGCGGAGTATAGTGAGAAGGGATGTTTAAAATGGCAGGAAGATTAGATGAAGATTTAAAAGATGTAACATTATTAGGAAATCAAAATACAAAATATTTATTTGAATATAGCCCAGAAATTTTAGAGGTTTTTGATAATAATCATCCAAACCGTGATTATTTTGTAAAATTCAATTGTCCTGAATTTACAAGCTTATGTCCGAAAACAGGCCAACCAGATTTTGCGACAATTTATATTAGCTACATTCCAGAACAAAGAATGGTAGAGAGTAAATCTTTAAAACTATATTTATTTAGTTTCCGCAATCATGGTGACTTCCACGAAGATTGTATGAACGTTATTATGAATGACTTAATTAAATTAATGGATCCACGTTACATCGAGGTATGGGGTAAATTCACACCACGTGGAGGGATTTCAATTGATCCTTACTGTAACTACGGTCGCCCAGGAACGAAGTATGAAAAAATGGCAGACTACCGCATGATGAACCATGATCTATATCCAGAAACAATTGATAATCGTTAATATATAATAGAAAGAAAGGATCTGTATGTTATACAGATCCTTTCTTTCTATTATATTATGCATTTTGATTAATGACAGTATAGTTTTTATGACTAACAACTGTAAGAGGTTCCATATCTAGTTCTCTAAAATTCTCCATAATTGTTATATCCACAATAACAGAGTTTTGATTTACTTTTTGAACACGGCCTTGCATTCCACCTTTAAATTCAATGATATCTCCAGTTTCTGCGATCTGCATAAGCAACTCTCCTTGTTACAGTTTTTCCAAAAAAGAATAATTTGGGATTTTTTATTTTCCTTTATTTTGAACTATGTTTCCTGTTTTGTAAATGTTTTCAAAGTAAAAATTCGAAAAATATTCACTTTTTGTAAGAAAATATGCAAATATGTCACGTTATTAGAAAAAAAGAAAGGTTTAAATGCAGACATCTTTATATAGGGGTATAATAAAAATATACAACAACCTACTAAAGTGGGAGAAATTAGAGGCGGTAAAATGATGTTTGAATTTGTGGGGAGTGTTATAGTATTAACTTTATTTGTATTTTCTTATATAAATTTAAAAAAGATTCGTCATCATGAAACGACTACATATTTTGATGGGATGGATGGGATACATGCTGGGGTCACACATGAGAGTGGGGGGGATATGTAAAGTTGTATAACTTTCTTTTTTTGCGTGGTATGATATGTAAAAATAGTACATAATAGAGTTCGTAAGTGATGAATGGAGAGTGGAAAGAATGAAGATTTCTTTTATTCGTCATGGTCGCTTAAATCGTACTATAGAACCAATGACGGTTACATCCTTTCATGAATGGATGAAAGGATATGACTTACATACTATAACAGAAAAAGCACCTATACCAATGGAAACAAGAGAAGCGGTTGAGGCAGCAAAATTGATTGTATCAAGTGATCAACGGTGTGCTGTACAGTCAGCAGCTGAATTAATGGATTCTTTATCGTTTATACAAAATCCTCTCTTTAGAGAAGCTGCAGTTCCCACGAGCTTTTATGCTCCGAAGTGGATAAAATGCAAGCCTAACGTATGGATGTTTATCGGACGAACATTATGGATACTTGGTTACCATAAAGATGTTGAGTCCTACAAGGAAGTAAGAGAGAGGGCAAGACAAGCGGCCTACTTATTACATGATTACGCTCTCGTACATGGAAGTATTGCTCTTGTAGGTCATAATTATGTGAATGGAATGATTGGTGCCGAACTGAGAGCGATGGGATGGTCTGGTTCTCCTATTTTGCACAGAGAGCCATGGGGATGTACAACATATACGTTTCATGAGGCGATGAATGGAAATGTATTAAATACGAATTTAACATAAAAGCACACGATTTATATAAATCGTGTGCTTTTTTTAAGATATAGAAATTTTGATGTTCAATCGTTTTACGAGATGTGCATAAGGTTCGCCTACAAGCATAACGATCTGATCTTTTTTATAACCTAGTTTTTCGTATAGTGAATAGGCACGTTTGTTTTCTAAATTAACAAGTAATGCGATTTTTTCATGCTCCTTTTCAGTTGCATGGATTTCAGCAGCTTCAATTAATTTAGAACCAATTCCTTTTCCGCCATGTGCACTTGAAACGGATAAAGTATCAATGTAATATTCATCAAGTTCAGCTTCTTTTTCTAACGTAATCGATTCATCTTTATGTAATTCTCTTAAGTGATGTACGATTGGTGCATCAAGCATTGTTGCTTCACTACCGTGATAAGCGACAATAACTCCAACTGCATCCCCGTCTTGCTCATATACAAAACAGTTTTCATAGCTCAGTCGATTTTTCTCTTTTGAGAACCATGTTTCAAGTCCTAGTAATACTTCTGTCTCAACTGTGCTACCTGTGATTTTTTCAGCAATTTCGTGCAGAGCGTTATACAATAAAGGTGCTACCAGTTTCGCATCTGTCTTTTTTGCTTTCCGAATCATAGTATCCCTCCTAGTTCTATTCATATATTGTAGCATAGCGGTGTGAAACTTTGCATAATTGAATGTCGAAATGTTTGATATAGAGAAGTAGCTATGTTAGTATATGATATTTAGTGGACATATACTAAAGAGATATCTTTTGAAAAATAATGAAAATGAAATGAAGGTATAGCATCTGGATAATTTTACAGTTGTTGACCTATAGAATATAAGATAAAATAAAATATTGCATAGAGGTGAAATACATGGATAAAGAATTAGCAAATACAATTTTGGATCAGCTGAAAAATGGTGAAATAAAGGAGTATGTTGTTACAAAAGATGTATTTTATACGTTCAGAGAAGTTTTAGTAAATCGAGAAGACTTTAAACATTTCATTGGTAACGCACAGCGCGGCGGACAGGTCATTTATACATATTCAGAAACGCCACGTTCGTAACTAAAAGAATATAGGGAGGAGACTTATGGGCGATTTTAAACAAGGCATATTACCGCATTGGGATTATATGTGGAAAGATAGAGCCGGAAATCGATTTATGGGGATGGTCATGTATCCAGAGAAACGAAAGTGTTCGACAAAAATGCTTCAGAAAATAAAAAGAGCATATGAAGAGGCTGTAGAAATTAAAGTAACTGTACAAGTTCAACATACATGTCAGTACGTTGAAGGAATGATTGTGTACTTTGATGAAGAAGCTCCTGTATGTACAATGATTGATAAAGATGAAAATCCACATCATATATTTGTAAAAGATATTTTGCGTATTGAGCACTCTGCATAATCTTTTCATAAATAACTTGAATTTCCATAATAATAATAATCTTTTTCTATAATAGTTATCTTTTAGTATGTAACGCGAATCGAAAGTATATGTATAATATTTAATAAAGTAAAGTTGATAAATGTAATCGTTTTTTAGAACAGATTATCGTTTCATGTCTGTTCTTTTTTGCGTGATGCTGGAGAAATATATTCCTCCAGCATTTGCCGTTTTATGACAAAATATATTGTTAACTTTTTTAAAAATAAGGTTAAATTCGTTGACAACTTTTTTGAAAAGCACTTTATTGACATGAGTTTTAGAATGTTGTTTCATAGTCATTGTATTGAAAAAAATCGACGGTCTTGTCGAAAAGTAAAAGTTAAAAAAAGAAAGAATTTATACATATATCTTGTGTCTTATTTTGAAACGTAATACAATATATAGAGAAATCAAGAAACAACATACAGAGAGTATAGATTGAAAAGGGAGGGTCGGAAATGTTAGTTGCATATGATTCTATGACAGGAAACGTGAAGCGTTTCATCCACAAATTAAATATGCCGGCCGTTCAAATTGGTGAAGGTCTAGTAATAGATGAAGATTTTATTTTAATTACGTATACAACAGGTTTTGGCAATGTACCAGAACGTGTTTTAGAATTTTTAGAGCGCAATAATGAAAAATTAAAAGGCGTATCTGCAAGCGGCAATCGTAACTGGGGAGACATGTTCGGTGCAAGTGCTGACAAAATTTCTGCTAAATATGAAGTGCCTATTGTATCAAAATTTGAGTTATCAGGAACAAATAACGATGTAGAATATTTTAAGGAAAGGGTGCGGGAGATTGCGACACATTGAACTGAATAATGAAATCACGCAAATGCAGGACGGTTTTTATCAGCTTCATAAAGATAAAGAGGCATTAGAAGTCTTTATGGAAGAAGCTAGAGAGAATACCGTTCATTTTAATAGCGTGGCAGAGCGAATGGAGTATATGAAAGAACATGATTACTATTACAACGTTCTGGACGAGTATAACTTGGAGGAAGTAGAAGAGGTATATAACATCGCTTATGGTGAAAACTTCGAGTTCCAATCTTATATGGCAGCATCTAAGTTTTACAAAGATTATGCGTTAAAAACAAATGATCAAAAACAATACTTAGAAAGCTATGAAGATCGTGTAGCAATTGTGTCATTATACTTAGGACGCGGTGATGTTGCGAAGGCAAAACAATTCGCAAGCATGATTGTCAAACAAAACTACCAACCAGCGACACCAACCTTTTTAAATGCGGGAAGAAGCAGAAGAGGAGAAATGGTGTCTTGTTTCTTGTTAGAGATGGATGATAGCTTAAATTCAATCGGCTTTAACATTAATACTGCAATGCAATTATCAAAAATCGGCGGAGGAGTAGCTTTAAACTTATCTAAGCTACGCGCACGCGGTGAGCAAATTAAAGGTATCGACAACGCTGCAAGTGGTGTAGTACCTGTTATGAAATTACTTGAAGATTCGTTTTCATATGCGAATCAACTTGGCCAACGAAAAGGTGCTGGCGCAGTATACTTAAACATTTTCCATTGGGATATTATTGAATTCCTTGATACGAAAAAAATAAATGCCGATGAGAAGAGCCGTATTCAGTCTCTATCAATCGGAATTATCGTTCCAAGTAAGTTCTTTGAGCTTGCTGAGAAAAACGAACCTTTCCATGTTTTCGCGCCTTATACGGTGTATAAAGAATACGGAAAGCATTTAGATGACATTGATATCGATGAAATGTACGATGAATTAATGAGCAATCCAAAAGTGAAGAAGAAGCCGCTAGATATTAGTGCACGTGATATGCTTATTAAAATTGCTATGATTCAGCTTGAGTCGGGTTATCCGTACTTAATGTTTAAATCAAATGCAAATAATCAACATCCACTGAAGGATATTGGAACTGTGAAGATGTCGAACTTGTGTTAAATATGTAGCACCTTCTAGTAGAAATGCTAGTCGAAAACTCCGTTAAACGGGGAAAGCCTCAAATTTGAGGTAACCTACCGTGCTAAATCTTATCTTAGAATGAAAATATAAAAGTTCAGAATGTATCTTATTATTTTGTATAGCAGAGTTATGGGACAACATAAAGTAATAAGAGACTTTCTGAAAGATTAAGATAAGTAAAAGCCTAACGACTATCCCTTATGGGAGTAGAGCGCAAGCGATTGGCGTTCGAAAAGCGGAGCACCTAATCAGGTAATGCTGTAGGTGATGATATAGTCTGTCCTGTATGGTGACATACAGCAGTTGCATGAGCAACGGACTGAGGAATAGCGAACTCGGTTGAACATTCGAGACAGAAATCTTCCAGCTACAAGAAACTTCTGAAATAAATGATTACGGTACAGATGACATTATCCGTCGTGATATTAACTGTAACTTAGGATCGTTAAATATCGTAAATGTAATGGAAAATAAAGAAATTCGTGAAGCAGTTCATGCGGGAATGGAAGCTTTAACAGCTGTTTCTGATATGACGATCATTCCGAATGCACCAACTGTGAAAAAAGCAAATGATGAGCTTCATTCAGTTGGGCTTGGCGCAATGAACTTACACGGATATTTAGCAAAAAATAAAATCGCTTATGAAAGTGCAGAAGCGAAAGAGTTCGCTCGTACATTCTTTATGATGTTAAATTACTACTCTATTGAGAAAAGTATGGAAATCGCTAAAGAAAAAGGCGAAACATTTAAAGACTTCGATAAATCTGATTATGCGAATGGGACATACTTTGAAAAGTATGAAACGACAGATTATAGTCCAGTAACTGAAAAAGTTCAGCAACTATTTGAAGGAATTCATATTCCGACAAAAGAAGATTGGACAAGTTTAAAAGAGCAAGTGCAGAAGAATGGTTTATACAACTCATATCGTCTTGCAATTGCTCCGACACAATCAATCAGTTACGTTCAAAATGCAACTTCAAGCGTAATGCCGATCGTAAGTCAAATCGAATCAAGAACGTATGCGAATGCGACAACATATTATCCAATGCCGTATTTATCAAAAGATACGTTCTGGTACTATAAATCTTCTTACGATATGAATCAGTTTAAATTAATTGATTTAATCGCAGAAATTCAAGAACATATTGACCAAGGGATTAGTACAATTCTTTACGTTAATAGTGATATTTCAACACGTGAATTAGCACGTTACTACATCTATGCACATAAAAAAGGCTTAAAGAGTCTGTATTATACGAGAACACGTAAATTAAGCGTGGAAGAGTGTGTGGCTTGTACTGTTTAATATAAAAATTAAGACATGATGAGCAGGGTTTTCTGAACCCTGCTCATGCTCAGTTATCAATTTTTCATGTTTATTTAGAGAAGGGGCGATTGAATGCGTGCGGTAAACTGGAACAAAAAAGAAGATGATTTTAGTTTAATGTTTTGGAAGCAAAACATCGCTCAGTTTTGGACAGAAGAAGAAATCGCGGTGTCTTCTGACAAAAATACTTGGGTGCAATTATCAAAAGAAGAGCAAATTGCTTATAAGCGTGTATTAGGTGGTTTAACACTTTTAGATACGAAACAAGGCGGCGAAGGGATGCCACTTGTACTTGTTCATCTTGAAAATTTACAAGCGAAGAGTGTATTAGCTTTCATGGGTGCAATGGAAGAAGTACATGCGAAGAGTTACAGTCATATCTTTACAACATTAGCTACTGAAGAAGAAATCGATGAGATTTTTGACTGGGTAGATACTCATCCGTTACTTGAGAAAAAGGCTGGTATTATTACGAGTTACTATCGTCGTTTATTAAAACCTGAAGTGACGAAAAAAGAGTTATACATGGCAATGGTAGCAAGTGTGTTCTTAGAAAGTTACTTATTCTATAGTGGATTCTTCTATCCGCTTTACTTAGCTGGTCAAGGAAAACTAACAGCAAGTGGTGAGATTATTAACTTAATAATTCGTGATGAGTCAATTCACGGCGTATTCGTCGGTATTTTAGCACAACAAATCTTCGCGGAACTTTCTGCAGAAGATCAACAAGAAGTGCAAAAAGAAACGCAAGAGTTATTAATGGAACTATATGAAATCGAAATGGCATACACAGAAGAAATTTACACTTCTATCGGTCTTGTAGAAGATGTAAATCGTTTCGTTCGTTACAATGCGAATAAAGGACTTATGAACTTAGGACTTGAGCCGAAGTTTGAAGAGGAAGAAATTAACCCAATCGTTTTAAATGGTTTACGTACAGATACGAAAAACCATGATTTCTTCTCTGTAAAAGGAAATGGTTACGTAAAAGCAACGAACGTTGAAAAGTTATCTGATGATGACTTCGTGTTTAATTTTTAATATATGATCATAAAGAAAAGCTGTCTTATTCATTGATAAGACAGCTTTTCTTTATGGTTTTGTTTACATAACACTATTATTTTCTTATAACGATTTCTGTTTGAAAAATTCTATCTAGCTAACGGATAGAATTTTTTTGTAAGTAAATGGGTATTTACAATCCTTTTGTATCAGTGTATTATTTAACTAGTACACCGATACAAAAGGAGGGAAGAAATGAAAATAGTGTTTTCTCCAAATACACCAATTTACATTCAGGTAATGGAATACATAAAAAAAGAAATCGTAACAGGACATTTATTGCCTGGTGATAAAATTCCTTCTGTACGTGAATTAGCGAGTGAATTACAAGTAAATCCAAATACGATTCAGCGTACATTTCAAGAGCTAGAACGAGATGGAGTTGTTGTAACGCGTAGAGGAATGGGACGATATGTAACGAATGAAGGGGAGAAAATTATGGAGCTGCGAAAAGAGATGGCGAAAGAATTACTTCACTCTTTTATAGATGGAATGGACAATTTAGGTTTTTCAGAAGAAGAAATTGTTACAATTCTTCGTTCTTCATTACATGAGAAAAGGGAGGAGAGCGAATGACAGAGTTATTAAAAATAGAAAACTTATGGAAGAGGTACGGATTGAAAGCTGTGATCCGTGAATTAAACATAGAGATTACTGAAGGGAAAATTATAGGGCTTGTTGGAGATAACGGGAGCGGGAAAACGACGTTATTGAAAATGATTGCTGGTCTGCAGCACCCTTCTGAAGGTAGCATTACAATCGCTGGTCAAAAGGTAGGATTAGAAACGAAAGAAATTGTTTCTTTTATGTCGGATAAACCAGTATTTGATGATTGGATGACGGTAAAAGATTTTTTATTTTTCTACCGAGATTTTTATAAAGACTTCGATATTCAAAAAGCGGTAGATACGGTTGCGGAATTTAAAATACCGTTAGAAGAAAAAATTACAGCTTTATCAAAAGGGATGGTTGAAAAGCTACAAATTATTTTAACGTTTTCTCGGAAAGCGAAGTTATATGTACTAGATGAACCACTAGGCGGAATTGATCTCATTTCTAGGGCACACGTACTGGAACTTATTTTACAGTTTTATCGCGAAGATTGTACGATACTAATTTCGACGCACTTAATAAATGAAGTTGAAAATATTTTTGATGAAGTGATCTTTTTAAAAGATGGAGAAATTGTATTGTATGAAAATGTAGAAGAGTTGCGTTTTCAGAGAGGAAAAGCTGTTACAGAGGTGTTTAAGGAGGTGTTTAGTAGATGAAGCCGAGCTTAATATATATGTACAATATAAATAAAAAGCAAATAATTATTTCTTTGTTATCATTTATATTCGTTGTCGCTGTAGCTTTCGTAAGTTTGGGAAATTATATTAAGCAAGAATCAGGAGAAGTAAGACAAACAATTATAGTTAGTTTCGTTATTCTAGTATATATAACTTTTTTAGCAATGATAGTTATTCAGGCGGTGTCTGCATTTGGAAAAATGACTGAAAGCACATTATTTCGGTTAACATCGATATCCGGTAAAAAGATTGTTTTAGCAATATTGTTATATGCTGTGATTTATTTACTTATTTTTGAATTAATAGGCTCTATTTTTTTATATGGTATTTCTATGAAAATAATAAAAGGTACAGAGCTCTATGAAGTATTATTTACACAAAGTGTATTCAATCCACTAAAGCACCTCTTTAGTACTATGTTATATGTATTTAATTTATCTAGCATATTGCTAGTATTACTTTTTTCAGTAGCAAGCGTTAAAGTGTTTTCTTTGAAAAAGAAGAAGTTAAAATATCCAATTATATTTTTCTTATTTTTACTAGTAACAAAATTATTAGGTACTATATATGGAATGTTGGGTGGTCTTGCACCTACTGCACCTTTAATAAAAAAATTAGTATATATAGATGAATCATCAGGGGCGGATGTGTTGCTCTATCCGGAAAAACTTATGAATTTATATAGCCTTAGTTTTTCTATAGGAATATTTATTCTACTTGTTTATATAACAGGTCGCATAATCGATAAAAAACTAGAAGTCTAAAGGAGGAATCGGCATTGGGAAACGTAGTAGTAAAGTTGGAGAATGTTCGAAAAAGGATTGGTGGAACGGAAATTATTCGCGGTTTATCATTTGAAGTTCGCGAAGGGGAAGTGTACGGGTTCCTTGGACCGAATGGTAGTGGTAAAACGACGACAATTCGTATGATGACAGGTCTTATTTCAATGACAGAGGGCGATATTACAATTTGTGGTCATAGTATTCGCACGGAGCGTGAAAAGGCACTAGAGCAAATTGGAGCAATTGTAGAAAATCCTGAACTATATGATTATATGACAGGAATGCAAAACTTAAAGCATTTTGCGAACATGGCCATTACACCAATTAGTAAAGAGCGCATTGCTGAGATTGTAAAGCTTGTTGAACTAGAGCATGCGATTCATAAAAAGGTGAAAACATATTCACTTGGTATGAAACAGCGTTTAGGAATTGCACAGGCATTACTTCATCAGCCGAAAATTTTAATTTTAGATGAACCGACAAATGGATTAGATCCAGCTGGTATTCGTCAAATTCGTGATTATTTACAACGTTTAGCGAAAGAAGAGAATATTGCTGTAATCGTATCAAGTCACTTATTAAGTGAAATTGAACTCATGTGTGATCGCGTCGTTATTATTAAGCAAGGTGAGTTTGTACAAGAGTACAACTTACATGAACAAGCAAAACATGATGAGACAGTAGTTGTAGCGTTTGAAGTAGATCAAGTACAGAAAGCAAATGAAATCGTTCAAGGTAAGGCGCAAGGAAATGTCATTGTAGTATCTGTAACGAAAGAAGAAATTCCACAACTTGTAAAGAAACTTGTGAATGACGATGTGCTTGTATACGGAGTTACTGTTCAAAATAAAACGTTAGAGGACGAGTTCTTAGCGATTACAGGGGGAGTGAAAGCGTAATGTTGAAATTAATTCAAAATGAATTTTTAAAGTTGCATGCGAAAAAAGGTATGTATATTTTAATTGGTGTTATTGCAGTATTGGAGATTTTGGGAGTTTTAGCGATGCTGAAATGGGGAGACGGAACTGAATTTAAAGGATCCTATTTAGATTTTGCAAGTTCAGAGATTGGTTTAATTACTTTGTTTGCAACAATTTTTGGAATTACGATTGCTTCTCGTATGATTACGGATGAGTTTCAAAAAGGTACAATTAAGCAGCTATTAATCCGTCCAAGAAAACGAATGACAGTTTTATTCTCTAAATATATTACAGTATTACTTACTATAGTATTTATCATATTTGCTAACATGATCATTTCAATGATTATCGGCGGAATCGTAATGGATGGTAGTAAAACAGAATTAACGTTAGGAATCGTAATGAAATCTACTGTATATCAAGTACTTTCACCGCTCTTCTTTGCGACACTTGCATTTTTCTTAGCGAACGTATTTAGAAAGTCTGTCTTACCATTAATTATTACGATGTTCCTCTTCTTCTTACAAGGAGCAATTAATATGATGTTAATGATGTTTGCAAAAGGTGTAGCGAAGTTTGTAGTGTTTTTCCATTTAAATTTAAGTGTGTACGATAGCAATAAATTAGTAAGCGGCGGAGCGGAACCTACATTTACAGAGTTTACATTTACAACTTCCTTATTACTTGTAGCTGTATACTTTGTTGTATTACTTGTAGCATCAGGTGCATTATTCCAGAAACGTGACGTATTATAATAAAAGAAATCCCCGCTTGTAAAAACGGGGATTTTTATTACATAACTTTCTTGTATATTTCAACTGGAAGAAAAGAATGATTACTATATATATTGTCCGAAAGTATTTGAGAAAAATAGGAAGAACTTCAACTATATTCATATTATAATTTAGTTATCACACCATTTACTTTTACTACCTTTGGAGGTGTTCTATGTGCACTATGCATTTTCACGTATAAGACTACGCAGCTTTTTTGGATGGATGATTATAGGATTGTTCCTTACGATGATCCCATTAAGTCTAGCCAATGTTTCTGAGAATACGATGGAGGTTATTTCACAAATAACTTTATTTTTTCTATTTCCGTTATTTTGGTTATACGTAAAAACAAATAAAAATAATATTGTATTTAATAGTTTTTTTGATAAACCAGGACGTTTACCGTGGGGATTAATTGTATTAGCAACGATAATGGGAATGATTTTTTCAGTTGGTATATCTCATATTCAATTTTACATATTAGCACATACGTTACCGAATTTCTTAGTTACTATGTTAGAAGACGGAACTGTTATTAATACGAGTAACATATATATGACGATATTTACTTTCGTTTCAGCATGTGTATTAGCACCAATTATGGAAGAGGTTATTTTTAGAGGCTTCTTTTTACAGCGAATGGCTTATAAATGGGGGATTAAAAAAGCTGTCATTATATCTTCCATTATTTTTGGCTTAGGACATTTTGATGTTATTGGTGCGTTCATGTTTGGTGTTGTTATGTGTCTTTTATACATAAAGACACAAAATATATGGACGAATATCGCTGTACACGCTTTAAATAATTTCATTGCAACAAGTATGCAATTTGTTGGCGGAGAAGAGAGTAGCGCAATTTCAATTCCTGAATTACAAGCGCAAAGTAATGTATGGATCGGTATCGGTCTTACAGTTGTTGGATTACTTTGGTTAATTCCTTACGTTTGGAAACAATGGCGTACGGTAAAAGAAGTGGGTGTGCCACCAGTGCGCTTCATAAATGAGGAAAAAGTAGTGAGTGCATCACAAGAAAATGAAGTGTATAGTCAAGTGATTGTAACAGATAGATTGATGGCTGTAGAGCTACCAGATGAGGCTGTAAATAAGCTCGGGTTAGAAGAAAATGATTATGTAACAGTATCTGTAGAAGACGATAAAATCGTTATAAAGAAAGCGCATGATAGATAAGTAAAAAGTAGCTCCTTGTGAGCTACTTTTTACTTTGTGATAATTTCCACACGAAAATTATTGCCGTTCTTTACATATTTAATATCTGTAACAGTGCGGACTGCTTTTAAAATCTCAACTTTTTCACCAATTCGAGGGATAGTCGGAACATTGTCCCAAATGCCAAGCAAGTCATCTAATTGTGCCGTTTTTTCATAAAACCAGATTTTCAATGTAAAGCCCCTTTCTCGAACTATATGTATTTTAATACATAATATATTATTTTTATTCTTATTGTAAGGGGTTTTTATATATTTTATGAATAAAAATTAATTAATCTTCTGGAAAGATATGTTCAATATCAGGAGTAAGAGATATTTCTGATAATACGATATGAGAAACAGTCGTTGCATATGAAGAAACATCATTAATAAATTCTTCAAGTTCAACGAGTGAAGGAACAGAAATTTTTACAATGTAGCATAAGCTTCCTGTTACGCGGTAACAAAAACTTGCAGATGGATAGGACTGAATAAACTGTTGCATACGTGTTGTATCACCGTTTTTTAAAGTGATTTCTAAAATACAGTCTAAAACAAGTCCTGCTTTTTTATAATCGATATCGATTGTGTATTTTTGGATCACGCCTTCACTTTCGAGTTTACGAACACGTTCTGCAGTAGACGGAGCAGATAAGTTTACTCGTTTCGCCAATTCACGCATGGAAAGGCGACTATCATTATATAATTCATTTAAAATTTTTCGATCAACACGGTCTAGTTGCATTTGTAAATATACCTCCAGTAAAATAATAATTTTTGTAAAGGAAAAATATAAATTAAGATTCATATGAAATGTAAAGTGAACTTTATTTATTTTACAATAAAATAGAAGGAAATAGGAGGGGAAATGATGGAGAGAATTTCATTATCAAATGTGGGAAATACAAAGTTTCAAAAGTTATTAGGGCATAATCCAGAGTTATTACATTCATGGAGTATGGTAGAGAATACATTGTATAGTAAAGGAACTCTCTCGGCAGAGTTGAAGGAGCAAGTAAGAAGAACATTAGCTTACGGGAATGAATGTCCGTACTGTATGGCAAAGGGAAGGCCTGATGATATGCAAAAAGTAGAGGAAATAAGTGTAGCCGTTACTTTTGCACATACGTTTGTTCATGATAAACAAGCGATAGATGACAATATGTTTCGTGTGTTGAAACAATACTGGACGGAAAAAGAAATTGTAGAGCTTTGCGCTTATATTTGTTTTATTACTGCGTCACAACAATTGGGTTTTCTGTTTCAATTGCAGCCGAAAGAAGGAGAAAATGATGAATAATCAAATAGCACTTATTATAATTGATGTACAAAAGGCATTTCAATTAGCATTAAAATTATTTTAAGAAAATAATTGCGAATTATGTAGAAAAAAATAAGAATATTTCGTATAATTTAAGTACAATTATTTTGAAAATAGGGGTGGCATCATATGGAGCAAATTCCGGTAAAGAGAATAGAAGAAGTACTTGTTGTAGCAGGGGATGACAAACAAAAGCAAAAGGAATTTTATGAATTGCTCTTATCTACTGAGTTTTATGTTGCTGGCTCACTAGAAGCAGAGGAAGGGGCAACAGAAGGGATACTTCGTTTGCGTCATTTCCAAGGAGAGGGTAGATGGATCGTTCCGTTCTTTACACAAATGGAATTTGTAAAAGACGTGTTGCCAGAAGGAACACCCCTTATTACGATACGTGGGAAAGAATTATTTAGTAGTATTGAGAAAGATGCTACAGCCGTATTAAATGTCGGTACTGATATAAGTAAAACATTTATTCCAGAAGAAATTGCAGATATCGCATCTGGACGAATTTTTAATTATTATAAATAAAAGGAAAAGCGTAATCGCTTTTCCTTTTTAATTTGAACACGGAGTGGCTATGCCAGAAGAAATAGAGAGTGTTTTATTATTTGTATTTATTGTCGCTGTAGCTCCAAGAGGGATTCCGATGTTTGGGCTTATATGTCCAATCGGTAAACCGAATAGGACAGGTATAGCATATGAAGTGAAATATTCATATAGTATTGTTTGCAATGATTGAGATGGTTTAGAAGGAGTGCAGTCATGACAACTTGTAAAAATAACACCACTACATTCATTAAACTTTCCAGATAAAAGTAGCTGATTTAACATACGATCAACGCGATACGGTTCTTCCCCAATGTCTTCAAGCAATAAAAGTTTATTGGCTGTATTTATCTCGTAGGAGGAGCCAATGATACTCGTTAACACCGCTAAATTGCCGCCAACTAACTGACCTGTAACTGTACGGGAAGAGCTAGGTACGATACATTCTGAAGCAGATAAGATAGTTGAATATGGGTGAAATAGTTGGTTGAAAGAAGATAAAGAAAGAGAATCTATACCTTTCCCTAATTCTTCAACCATTGGGCCATGAAAAGTAATAAGCTTTGCATAACGTGAAAAGGCAGTATGTAAAGCTGTAATATCGCTATATCCCCAAAAGATTTTAGGGTTTTGCCGAATGATTTCATATTGAATGTGGGGGAGGAGACGAGCACTTCCGTAACCACCTCGTGCACAGAAAACGGCCTTTACTTCATCATTTGAAAATGCTTCATGTATATCATCGAGCCGGACTTGATCCCTTCCAGCTAAATATCCGTATTTCTCATAAACACTCTTCCCGATTACTACAGATAAACCCATTTCTTGTAGTACGTTTACCCCTTTTAATACATTTTCAATTGTTGGTGGGCCGGACGGTGCAATAATCATTACTGTATCACCTTGTTGTAATGCATTTGGATATATCATTGTTTTCAGCCTCCTTCACTTTCAATATATTCGCTTCATAGGAAGTTCAATCCTTGTAAAAGAAGGGGAAAGTTTGTCAAATAAAGAAGATATAAAGGGAATAGGAGGAGAAATGATGTTTACAAGTCGAGTTATAGATACATTACAAATTAAGTATCCCATCATTCAAGCGGGTATGGCAGGTGCAATTACGACGCCTGAGCTTGTTGCAGCTGTAAGTAATAGCGGAGGATTAGGAACGCTTGGAGCAGGCTATATGAGCCCTGAACAAATTCGTGATGCAATTTATAAAATAAGGGAACGAACGGATAAGCCTTTCGGTGTGAATTTACTGCTAACGAAAGAGATACAAATAGAAGAAGAGAAGATAAATTTGGCCAAGGGATTACTTAGCGGAGTGAATAGAGAATTCGGTATAGAGGAAGAAGAGCAGTTAAAGCTTCCAAAAAGTTATAAAGAACAATTACAAGTGTTAGTAGAAGAAAACGTGCCAGTCGTTAGCTTTGCATTTCAAACGTTAGAAAAAGAAGAAATAGATGAATTGAAAAGAAGAGGAATTAAAGTCATCGGAACAGCTACTCATGTGGCAGAGGCGAAAGTACTTGCTGAATTAGGAGTAGACATTATTGTCGGTCAAGGTAGCGAGGCGGGGGGGCATAGAGGAACGTTTATCGGGAAAGAACAGGACGCTATGATTGGGACGTTCGCATTAATTCCGCAGTTAGTAGCAGCTGTCCCTCATATCCCGATTGTTGCAGCAGGTGGTGTAATGAACGGACAAGGGCTTGTTGCGGCATTTACACTGGGGGCAGAAGCTGTTCAAATGGGATCAGCCTTTTTAACGAGTGAAGAAAGTATTACGCATGATGTATATAAACAAGCGGTTTTACGTAGTACAGATACGAGTACAACTGTGACTCGTGCGTTTTCCGGGAAATATGCACGGGGTATTCGTAATGAATTTATAGAGAAGCATGAAGGGAAAGAAGAAGGGCTTCCGATGTATCCAGTGCAAAATGTATTAACCTCTAAAATACGCCAAGAAGCAGCAAAACGTAATAAAGGAGAATATATGTCGCTTTGGGCAGGACAAGCGTCATCATTAGCACGAATGGAATCAGCTCAGCATGTAGTGGAGCGAGTGATGAAAGAAGCAGATAACGTAATCGAACAATTGCAAAATGTATATAGAAAAAGACCACTTGAATAATTCAAGCGGTCTTTTCTTTAGTTTGCTTTATAAAATTGTTGGATGGCTTCATCGATATAAACCCAGCCTTTCCAACCTAAGTGCATGTGATCTTTTAAGAAGTACTTATCATACTCATGATTTGAGAAGTCGGCAATTGGATAGCCAGCTTTCTCAATTTGCTCATGAACTTTCTTATAGTACAATTCTCGGCGTTCTTTCGGGAAGCCAGCGTAATCGTACCAAGGACCTTTTACAGGAACAGAAATGAAGAGTGGTTTTGCACCAGATTGTTTTAATAAATCAAGTGCAATTTGTAAATCTTCATATTCTGGCGATTGATCATAAGCATCATTTTTTAAGTAGCCTTCACGTTGTTTTAATTTCTTCTTGATTTTGCTGTTGAAGTAACCATCTTCGATACCATATTCGTTAGATCCAGATTCCGCTGCACCTGTTTGATCTGCATGTTTACGAGCTTCATCCCAGTTCATTTGTTTTAATGAAGGGTCAAGTTTTTCTTTATGCGGTTTAATATCAAACATTGCTGTAAATAAATCTTTGCGATCTAAAATGTTTCGATAAATATAAGCGAAAGGTTTAGCAGCAAGTGCTTTTACTTTATGCTTTGTATCATCGTAAACGATACCTTCAAGCGAAATTTTAAGTAAAGTTTCTTTCTTAACAATCTCAAAGTTTAATAAACGTTTTGCAATTTGCTTTTTCATTTCAGGTTTTACATCATCGTTGAAAATGAAGTGGTAACCTTGTTGTTTTGAAAAGTTAGGTGCAAAGTGTGTTTCATCAATACCTTGTGGCACAAACCATTGCGGAGAAAGAACGAATACCATTTTCTTATCCTTCAATTGATCCATTGTAGATGCAAAGTTTAATACATGTACAAGATCTTGTGTTCCACCGCGTCCAAGTAGGAATGGTGTGAAGCCTTCAGGCTTTACTTTGAAATAGTTTGATGGATGGTAAGCATCCATACGTGCGAATTCTGATGATCCATACATCGGAAGGTATTTCGAGTCTGCTAACATCTTTTGCTGTAAAATCATACTTTGAATCTTTTCTTCTTTTAAAGAAGTTGCAGCTTGTTCTACTTTTTCATCACTTAAAAGTGGAAGTAGGAAGCGCGTTGGAATAAGTAAGAATACAGCAAAAAGGGCCAATGCTAAAAGCATCGGACCAAATTTTGCTTTGTTCATCGGATTTCTTCCAACTTCTTAATAACCATGTTTGGAGTAGCCCACTCGTCACGGTCAAAATCAGAAATAGAAACTTCAATATCTAAACGCTCTTGGAATTCAACTAATAAAGATACTACAGCGAAAGAATCAAGAATACCTTCTTCAAATAATTGAACATCTAAGTTTTCTTTCACAATATCGTTTTCACATACTTCTTCTAAAATATCTAATACTTGCTCTTTGAATTCTGCCATTTTTAAAATCTCCTTTATATCCGAAATATATTATATGTGCAACTTCTTATTAGTTATAAGAAGAGTGCATTAAAAGTATCTGTTAAGGTGTCCAGAGAAAATAAGGAAACCGAAACATACAACGTGGAACGTAATTACGATCGCAAGGACGTGTGTAAATTTATTGTTTGGCCAAAACTTATGCTTCTTGTTTTTTCGTTCGAAAATATCGAATAAAATGAACAGTGCGGCATGATAGAGACCATAAATAATGTATTGATACACATGCTCACCAGTAATATGCCAAATTCCCATGATGAAAAAGTTTAAAAATGCACCGATATACGAAATTGTGTAACGGTTCTTAATTAACTTTTTCTTCGTTGCAAAAAAGACGAAACGCATGTAAATAAAATCACGGAACCAGAATGATAAACTCATGTGCCAGCGGTTCCAGAAGTCTTTAATATTACGGCTAATGAATGGCTTATTAAAGTTTTCTGGCGTCTTAATTCCCATCATATAACTTACACCAATTACAAATGAGCTATAACCAGCAAAGTCGAAGAATAAATATAAGCTATAGCTATACATGTAAATCATATTAGATAGAATTGTATCTTGCTGTGCAAATGCGGGATCCATAAAATATTGTTTTATTAAGTAAGCGATAATAAATTTATACAAGAAACCTTGGAAAATACGGTTTAATCCTGTATATAATAAGTTTTGATACTCCTCAGCGCTAGGTGGCTTTTGAATATCTTTTTGGAATCTACGGTAACGATCGATAGGTCCCGTTGAAATAGCTGGGAAGAATAAAACGAATTCCCAAAAATTAAAGAAGGATAGTTCTTTAATTAAGCCATCACGAACCTCAAATACCATTTGTACTGCTCTAAATGTTACATAGGACATTCCTAGAAATACAATAAACTTTAGATCAGGTGCAAACGGTGCGATTTTTGCCAAAATAAGTGGCAAAATCGATAAAATAACAGCTACACAAAAAGTGAGTGTACTATTCTTTTGTTTTCTTAATAATAAATAGCCTTTAATTAAGGCATATTGCCAAATAATAAATGCGGCTAACATAATTGCTTGCTTCGGTTTATCCGAGAAGATAATAGCAAGCATGACTAGTGTTAAAACGGCATTATATTTACGCAACATTTTACCTTTTAATCCAGCTATGATAGTAGGTATTAATAAAATGCCCACTATAGCGAAAAAATAAAATGATCCATATGCGGTCATGCTGTAACCTCACTCAATAATTTTTTGCGATCTACCTTTCCATTTGGTGTCATTGGAATAGAAGATTGATACATGAATTTACGTGGAATCATGTAGTTTGGTAATCGCTCATTGAGTTCTTTTTTGATTGCAGATGTTAATTTGAATTCTTTTTCAAATGAATGTTCTCCAGGAACAACAACCGCTAATAAATAATCGTATTTCTCACCTTTTTTAATTGGAACGATAACTGCTCCTTCTACGTAAGAACAAGCACGAAGGTGATGCTCAATTTCTTCTAATTCCATTCGATAACCATGCAGCTTAATTTGGAAATCAAGACGACCATTATAGAATAGAAGACCATTTTCAACATAGCCAGCATCGCCTGTTTTATAGGCGCGCTCACCGTCAATCATAGTAAATGCTTTTTCTGTTAATTCAGGGCTTCCTAAATATCCAACGCTTACGCTTGGACCAACAATTACGATTTCACCTTTTTCACCATCAGGCGCAATCGTACCATCTTCTTTCATAATAAGAAGGCGGCAGTCTGATTTACAGTAGCCAACTGGAAGTGATTTGTATTGATCAAGCACTTCTTCTGTAACGTGAATACCTGTTACAGCGACAGTAGCTTCAGTTGGACCGTACGTATTCATAATTGTTGCTTTTGGGAAACGCTCAATTAATTTTCTAGCTACTTCATTTGGTAACACTTCACCGCAGAATAAGAATGTTTTCATGTTTGGTAGCATACTCTCAGAGAAAGATGCTTCCATTAAACACATCTCTGCGAAAGATGGTGTGGAAGTCCATACTTGTATATCCGATTGCTCTAAAGAAGCAAACAAGTCTTTTGGACGTGCAATCATATCTTTATCGATTGCCCAAAGTGTCCCACCTGTTACTAATGATGGGTAAATATCCATGACAGATAAATCGAATGAGAAAGGTGCTTGGTTTAAGAATACTTGCCCCGTTTGTAAGTTGAAATCTTCTACAGCCCATTTTGTAAAGCTAACAAGGCAGTTATAAGTAATCTGAACCCCTTTCGGATTACCTGTGCTTCCTGATGTGTAAATAATGTAGAAGTTCTCATCACCTTTTACCGCATGTTCAGGATTTGGAGTGTTCCCTTTATGAGTAAAGAAAATATCTTTTAAGTTGTCTTCACTTACGATGCGAACTGGTAAATCAGTTACAGTTACTGCTGTTGCCGATAAAAGTAATTTCGCACCAGAATTTTCAGCAATACGTTGTACACGATCAGCTGGGATAGATAAATCTACAGGGATGTAAGCATGTCCAGCTTTTACACATCCTAAAAAGTTAATAATCATTTCAGGTTGCATATGGCCATACACCATAATTGGTGAACGATCGTCTGGATACTCAGAAGAAATCCAATGTGCTAACGCATCAGAATCTTCCTTTAATTGTTTGTACGTAATTTTCGCATCTCGCCAAACAAAAGCGGTTTGATCAGGCGTTTCTGCAGCCCACTTTTCAATTTGTTCTAATAACTTCATAACGTTCCCACCCTAGAATTCATTGTAAATAAATGTACTTGTGTTTGTATCATGGAATCCATACAACCAAAGTAATGCAAATAAAATTGCAAGGTAATAAACCGTCTTTGCAACCCATTGTGTGAGTGGTCGAGACCATATCTCTTTTAATCTTTCCATGTCTTTCCCTCTCTTAATGAAATAATAGCTCTTTGTAGGTATCATGTCCTACATTATTGTGAAAAAAACAAAATCCCACATTTTAGGTAAAAATAAGTCAAAAGGCTCTTTTTTGATATTAGCACTAAATACTAAAAAAGAAAATCCCTAACTTAGCAATTATATTACATTCAGCATGAATTTGTAATGGGTTTGACATGTAAATAGAAAGGAGATTGTGTGAATACATAAAAGTGGACTATAAGAATACGTAAAAATACAGTATTTGTTTTTATTAATCATTCAAGATGGAGTAAACTTTTAAATTTCTAGTTATTTTGAAAAGGAGGAAATTATCATGAATAGAGTGTGGAAGAATCTAATTTCGGAAGAAAATATCGTGAAATGGAGAAGGCACTTCCATAAGTATCCGGAATTATCATTTCATGAAAAAGAAACTTCGCAATTTATATATGATACATTATGCTCATTTTCTTCTTTTGAAGTAACGAGACCGACGAAGTATAGTGTACTAGCAATTAAAAGAGGTGTGAAGCAAGGGAAAGTAATTGCGATTCGAGCTGATATAGATGCTTTGCCAATTCAAGAGGAGACAAGTAAACCTTATACGTCTGTGAATAAAGGTGTAATGCATGCATGTGGGCATGATGCTCACGCGGCTATTTTGTTGGGTACAGCAGAAGTGCTAGCAAATATAAAGGGAAATTTTTCAGGTGAGATTCGTTTATTCTTTCAGCATGCAGAAGAGGTGTATCCTGGCGGGGGACAAGAAATGGTTGAAGCAGGCGTAATGGATGGTGTTGATTATGTAATAGGTTTACATGTTATGTCAGGACTTGAGAGCGGGAAGATAGGCATTGCGTATGGGCCGATGATGGCTGCACCAGACGTATTTACAGTTGAGATTCAAGGCAAAGGAGGACACGCGGCGCGACCAGAAGAAACGATAGATCCTATTGCTATCGGAGCACAGATTATTACAAATCTACAACATATCGTATCAAGAAATACAAGTGCTTTTATGCAAAGGGTTGTTTCAGTTACACAATTTCATGGGGGAACGGCTGACAATATTATTCCTAGTACAGCAACTTTAATGGGAACTGTTCGTTCATTTAATCAAGCATTGAGGGTGGAAGCAGAAGGGAAAATCGAGAAAATTGTGAAAGGAATTACAGAAGCACATGGAGGATCGTATACATATACGTATCGATATGGATATGATCCCGTTATTAATGATGAATATATTACGAAAATAGTAGAAGAAAGTGCACTACATTTGTTTGGGAATGAGCGTGTTGTGAAGCTTGAACCTTCTATGGGTGGAGAAGATTTTTCAGCATATTTAAGAAAAGCACCTGGTTGTTTCATTAAATTAGGAACAGGTAATGAAAATATATATACTTGTTATCCACATCATCATCCGAAATTTGACTTGGATGAATCAGCATTAATTTGTGGAGTGGAGCTATTTTTAGAGACGACTATAAGATTACTAAAATCATAGAAAAACAAAAAAAGGCAACTGCACTCTATTGCAGTTGCTTTTATTTCTTTCCGTCAGAGAGGGCTGAGAAAGAACTATGCTCATTTATAGTATATGAATAGCTAACGGACAAGCTTGTACATTTTAATCATTTTTAAAAAAAAGTTGTTGACAGTGATAATCAATATCAATTAATCTAAAAATAGTTGAAATTGATAATTATTATCAATAGGATGGATGCGACATGTTAATGAGAAAAAATTTTCACCTTCTGCGGAGGGGATTAAAAGATAAAAATAAAGATGTTGATCAGCATATGGAATGGCAAAGAAATGTAATTCGGTCTGAATATGTAGATGAGAAGAAGAGCATTCAAACAGAAAAAGAGATACAAAGTAAAGGGAGAGGTTCAGTTGAGTAAGTTAGTAATGATTTTTGCAAGTATGAGTGGAAATACAGAGGAAATGGCTGACCATATTGCCGGCGTAATTCGTGAAACAGAAAATGAAATTGAAGTTATTGATATTATGGATTCACCAGAAGCTTCTATATTAGAACAGTATGATGGAATTATTTTAGGTGCATACACTTGGGGAGATGGTGATCTTCCTGATGATTTCTTAGATTTTTATGATGCAATGGATTCTATTGATTTAACTGGGAAAAAAGCAGCAGTATTCGGATCGTGTGATTCGGCTTATCCGAAATACGGAGTGGCAGTTGACATTTTAATAGAAAAGCTACAAGAGCGCGGGGCAGCAGTTGTGTTAGAAGGACTAAAAGTAGAATTAACGCCAGAAGATGAAGATGTAGAAAAATGTTTACAGTTTGGAGCTGAATTTGTAAAACACTTTTCTTAATGGCAGAAGGGAGAGGAAGAGGAAGAGCAAGTGCATGAGAAAATCGCAATCAAAACGATGACAGATTATCATTTGTATGATTTTATGCGTTGCCCGCATAAATTTTATTTCCGTCATATAAAAAGAAGAGAACCTTCTTCGTTTGAATGGCAACAAATCGCACAAATGATTGTGAATCGAATTATTAACGAATATTACACACTACCTGCGGGCCAACAAACGAAAATCGTACTTTTAATATTAATAGAAAAGTATTGGAAAAAAGTAAGGATTAATATGTTTGCTTCAAAGACGGAGTATTATATTGTGTTAGCGAAGCTAACGGATCACTTATTACAGTTTGTTGAAAGAGATGATAGTCAGACACCGCCGTTATTTTTATATGAAAAATTTCAAACATATATGGAAGAGTTAGGTGTCCACATGTCATTGACATTAGAAGTTGGTGAGTGGAGTACTGGGGCGTTTGTAATTAAAAAGTATGTTGTCGATGCGGATGAGGAAATGCTTGCTCTTTGTCAAAAGTTAATAACAGTATTCAGTTATAAAGCTTTCGGCATTCTTCCAGGGAAAATTGAAGTTATTAATTTAATAGAAGGAACTAAGTATGAGTACATTCCGAAACAAGAAGATATAACAACTGGAATGGCTGATTTATCTAGAATGAAAGAAATGTTGCAGCAACCTGAGCACTACACAGAGCGTCATTTTCGTTCTGAGTGTATAAGTTGTGCATTTCGTAGCGAATGCCAAGGGGAAGAAATAAAGGAAGAAGCGAAGCAGAAGAAAAATATCGTACATTAAAGGATGCAATGTTGCATCCTTTTTTTGTATTGACATGAAAAGCTTTTCATCATTTACCGTATATTTGTAGCAGATTTTAATAAAGGGAGGAATAATCAATGAAAGATGAAACGAAAGTATTTCAATGGTTAAAAGAACAAAATGCTCCTTTTGGGATTCAACTGCAAATTTTACAAGCATTTCAACTATATAAAGTCATTATTGAAATGGATAAAAAGTTAATGATGTATGAGGAGAGGGAATATAGGGAGAGAATGTAATCTCATCCCTGCAGTATTACTTTCAGTTGTTCTATACTTGCTAGAAATTCAAGTTCATTCTTTGTTTCAAAGTTATAAATTATATTATGTAGTAAAGGACTGTATTGATAAAAATTTGTGATACGGTGAATGAGTAATGGATCATGGTGTGAAGTAAGTGTACAGTATTGTTCATATACTGATGTAGTAAATTCATGTCCGAAATCATCATATAGCCCAGCAAAGTCAAAGGCAGGATCTCCAATTTGAGCATCACCAAAATCAATGATTCCTGAAATGGTTTTATTTTGGTTATCAAATAAAATGTGATGATGTGTAAAGTCAGCGTGAATGATTGCATTTGGAAATACCGATGTAGCTATACAGGCAAAAAAATTCTCGAATAAACGGTTTAAGGTTGATTTCTGGAACGAAGTTAGACTGTTAGTAACATACTCATTTAATTTAGTTTGTAGCTCTTTCCAGTAGGTAAGTGTTTTTTCGGTAGGGAACCCTAACGCTGTAACACTTTTTAGAGGAATGCTATGTAGAGCCGCAAGGAAAGTAGCTAATTGTGTAATAATTATTTTTCGTTCTTTTTCATCTAAGTTCGCAACTATTTCTGTTTTTAATGGTTCACCATGAATGAGAGTATAGTAACTACAAAGAGGAACCTCATCAGATTCATTTTTATAAATTAGGTGATATTGTGGAACTTCGATTTCTTGTAGTGATTGAGTGAGAATTGTGCACAGTTCTTTTTCTAACGGAATTCGCATTGCATATTCCTGTTTTCGCGGGAAACGAAACAGTAGTTCATCATTTACAATAACCGCTACATTATCCCATCCTTCTTCATTTTGTTTATATGAGTGTATAGAAAGATTAGGCAAAGCTTCTTTTATATATTGTTTGTAAGAGTCCATACTTGTTCCTCGTTTCTAATTTAAGTTATTCCACTTTATGATATCAGAATTTTCTTTCTATATGTTAAAATATAACTATCATTATGAAGAAGGGCGGGAGAATTACGAAGAAAAGAATGGTAATCATTTCTCTATGTATCGTTTTTGGACTGTTTTGGTCATATAAAGAAGAAGTTTTTGCTAGCTATAAACCGATTGATCAGTACGGATTAAATAAGGAATTAAAGAACAAAAGTATAGAAACTTTAACTCATAATGAAATGAAAAAGGTAGGAGAACATTTTGTGACCGAACAACTATCAGTTTTTGAGTTTACTAATAAAGAAGATGTGAAACGAAAAGGTGAAGAACTATTTTTAAATAGAGGGTATGAACAATTAATGAAAAATTATTATCCAAATCGTTTTCAGGATTTAGAGTATAAATTTACAAACGAGGAGATACGTGAAGTGAAGGATGAAAGTTTTCTCTATAAAACTGTAGCGTACGTGACGGGTATTGAAAATGGTAAGAGAAGCGAAATGAAATTGAATTATGAAATGAAAATTGTAAAGGTTAATCATGCATTAAAGGTGTTAGAACAAAAACAGTATGTACAATAAAGAGAAACATAAATCAGTACCATAAATAGCGGGATAAAAAAATCCCCCAGTTCTTTGAGGGATTTTAAAGGTTTTCATTTTGTTGCCCAATTTCTTTTTGAGCAATATATAAATTTCCTTGCTCGACTTGTTTCTGAGTAAGAACCGAATCACCTGCATACCCTTTTTCTGTTTTCACAATTCTTTTTGAACGATTGGAATTTTGTTTCTTCATATAATAAACCACCTTTCATCAAAAATAAACGAAAATGATAAGCACGAGTAATACAGCAGCAAAAATGGTAATACCCATTAAAAACGAAGTGTTTTTATATTTAGGTTGTTTATGTACATCTTGCCGATAACCAGGTGAAATTTCAGGGGCGAATTCTTCGTCGAATGATTGCTTTTTTTCTTTTTCGTCCATATGTATCCACCTTTCTTTTTCATTATGTTATACGTTACAAGAAAAAATATGCATAAAGAAAACAACCGCTATATTATGAGCGGCTGTTTTGCGTTGTATATTTTCTCTGAACTTGAAAGAGACGGATAAGGAGGAAGGTTGCTCCAAATGCTAGACCGATAATAAGACCGATCCAATATCCTTTTGCTGCCCAATCAGTATAGGTTGCTAATATGTAACCGAGAGGGAGACCAATTACCCAATAGGCGATCAATGTCATAATTAAGGCGACATTTACATCTTTATAACCACGTAGTGCCCCTTGTACAGGAGTTGCAATTGCATCTGAAATTTGAAATAAAATCGCAAATATAAGGAATTCTTTTGCTAAATGATGAACTTGTATATCTGTCGTATAAATCGAAGCAATTTCATCATCAAAGAAGTAAAGAAGAATGGAATATAATAGGGCGAATGCAAGTGCTAAGCCAATCCCGATAAATCCATATTGTTTTGCGTTATTATATCGTTTCGCTCCAACTTCAAATCCAACAGAGATGGTCATGGCCATTGCTAAACTTAAAGGAGTCATATATAGCAAGGAAGCGAAGTTCATAGCCGCTTGATGAGCTGCGATTGTTGTCGTACTAAAATTACTCATCATAAGTGTTACCGCAGCGAAAATACTCGTTTCAAAAAAGATAGCAAATCCGATAGGGACGCCAAGTTTTAAGAATTCTTTCCAACTCGAAAGAGAAGGGCGATATAATTGTTTAAAGATATGGAAAGATGCAAAAGGCTCTTTCGTACGAATAATCATAACGGTAATAATTAAAATGCACCAATAGGTTGCTGCAGAAGCAATTGCTGCTCCGACACCACCGAGTTTTGGAAAACCGAAGTTACCGAAAATTAATACATAATTTAATACTACATTAATTGGTAATGATAGTAATGTAATGATCATCGTTGTACGAGTTTTTCCTAATGCATCAATAAATCCGCGTAAAACTGTGTAAGTAAATAAAGGGATAATTCCAATTGCGATAATACTTAAAAATTGTGCTGCAATACGTTCTACAGGTCCTTCTAATTGCATGCCATTTAAAATAGGTGTAACAGTAAAGAAACCGATAAGGATAACAACGAGGCTAGCGAAAATGGCTAAATATACTGCCTGTATGACAACGTGAGGAACATCCTCTTTTTTCTTAGATCCAACGAGTTGTGCAACAATTGGAGTCGTAGCCATCAAAATTCCTGTTAATCCCGTACTAACTGGAATCCATATACTTGTTCCGATAGCAACACCTGCTAAATCAATAGGGCTTGCATGTCCTGACATTGTCGTATCGAAAAAACTCATTGCAAATAATGACATTTGCGTAACGAAAATCGGGAAAAATAGTAATACAAATTGCTTTAATTTTTGTGATAATGAATTAGTTTCTTTCATAAAATCCCCTTTCCGCTAAAAAACAAACTCTAACTATCATACAATTTAATCAAAAAATAGAAAAGAAATACGCGCATGCAATATGTACAATCAATAAAAAAAGGATGCACTTTAAAAGGGGATAAGGTATTATGATAAGGTGTGAAAAATTACATATTTGTTATTAAGGAGGCACTACTCGTGGCTGATTGGTTAATTGGAATAATCATGGGTGCTGTTGAAGGTTTAACAGAGTTTTTACCAGTTTCATCAACAGGGCATATGATTTTAACAGGTCATTTACTTGGATTTGACGATGAGAGAGCGAAAGTTTTCGAAGTTGTTATTCAATTGGGATCGATTTTAGCAGTTGTAGTTATATTTTGGAAGCGTCTATGGTCTTTAGTAGGTATAGGAAAAGTAACAGATGGACCGTCGTTAAATTTATTACATATTATTATCGGGATGATTCCTGCCGGCGTACTTGGCGTATTATTCCATAGTGCGATTAAAGAAGTTTTATTTGGGCCAGGCCCAGTTGTCATTAGCTTAGTGGCTGGTGGTATTTTAATGATTGTTGCTGAGAAGTTTTCGAAACCAAGTACAGCAAGAACATTAGATGAAATCACATATAAGCAAGCATTTACAATTGGAATGTTCCAATGTTTAGCACTTTGGCCAGGATTTTCTCGTTCTGGTTCTACAATAAGTGGTGGTTTATTAGCTCGCGTATCACATACAGCGGCAGCTGAATATACATTCATTTTAGCAGTACCAATGATGGTAGCTGCAAGTGGTTTAGATTTAATTAAAAGCTGGGATATATTAAGTGCGGCTGATCTACCGTTATTTGCAACAGGATTTATTACAGCATTCGTTGTTGCGATGCTTGCAATTGTTTCATTCTTAAAATTACTATCTCGTGTAAAACTAACACCGTTTGCTTACTACCGTTTCATTTTAGCTGCGGTATTCTATTTCTTCATTATGTAATAAAAAAACTGCCGAGTTCGGCAGTTTTTTTTATTTTACTACTTTTTCCATCATGCTTTCCATTACATGTTCCCAAAGAGAAGTGTCATCAGCTAATGTAGCACGGAAATTAGCGTACATTTCTTTTTGTTTCTCTTCGAATGTTGGATCTTCTTTTTCAGGCAATGTAGCGCGCATTGAAGTTACTAACTCTTGTACTTTTGGAGCACGTGGTCCCCAAACGGCTTGTTCGTTTCCATCTTTATCAATGAAAATAAAGATTGGAATCGCACGTGCTGTTCCGTTTGTTAAATATTGATCCATTAATTCTAAGTTTTCATCGCGAATTAATAATGACATATCAATATTTGCAACTTCAGAAATTCGTTTCATAACAGGTACGCATAAAAGAGCATCGCCACACCAATCAGCTGTTAATACGATAACACGCCAGCCGTCATTTTGACGTTCTTCTAATACAGGAAGTAATTCATTTGGAATTAAAAAATTATTGTAAATGTGAAGTAACTCGTATTGATTTACTTTCATTTCATTTACATATGTATCAAAGGACATACCTTTATCAGCCCATTGTTGTAAGTTCATAAGTAACACCTCTTTAGTATGATTTGCTTTCATTGTACCAATTTTTATATAGAAAAGCTTGTATTCTTACTCTTTCTTGTCACTTAATAATTTATTTAATAGGAAAAGGAATAGTACGACACATAATTCAGCTATGTTGGACAGTTGTACGCTCTCTATCCAATCGTCAGCGGTATGAATGACGAACCAATCTAGTGTAATTTCAATGATTGCGAAAAGAGTAATAGAAAGCCAATTTGGCATGTTTTGTGTCATTGGATATAGCAGTGCCTTGAAGAAACTGAAGATGAAAAATATAATACCGTCTAAGAAAGTAATTAATAAAAAAAATAGAAGTAAGGCAGTGCGCGACCTATACTCTACACCAGTAATATGAAAGATTCCTACATATACAAAAAATATAAATGCAAAAATTACAATGAGGAACAGAATAACAAAACCAATGATCAAAGTTTTATCTTTTAGATTGAAATTCGAAAATTTGTCTTCTTCACCCACTATCCCAACTCCTTTTTTTGGAAATTTAACTTCATTTTATCATGAAATATCTATTAAAAAACTACGAATTATGGGAAAATAAGGTGACAAAAAGTAAGATTTCATGTAAAATTATTAATAAGGTTTTTATTTAATCAAATGAAATAAAAGGGGCTGTCAAAGTTGTCTCAAAATCGAGAGCAATTAATGGAAGAACTATCGACAAATGTTTTTGCTATGTTCCGCACGTTGCGTAATGATATTGGAAAAATATTTGGTGGTTACATACCGTGGAATGAGTTCATCGTCCTTAGAATATTGAATCGTACGAATAAAGAAATGGTATCACGTGTGGCGAATGAGTTAAATGTGTCGAATAGTCATATTACAGCTGTTACAGAAAAATTAATTAATAAAGGTTTTGTAACTCGTTCACGTTCTACGTCAGATCGCCGAGTTGTATATTTGGAGATTACTGAACAAGGAAAAGATTTAGTTGCAAAAATGGAAGGTGCAAAAAAACAATATTTGCAAGAAAGATTTTCTACGCTCTCAGAAGAAGAAATGAATATAATGATATCTATTTCTAAAAAACTTATTTAAGTCATTATAAGTGAGAAAACGCTTACACTCCGGAAAAGAAGACTTTCCTTATATGAGGAAGGTCTTTTTTCGCATGTAAAAGATTATAAAAAAGAAAATATGTAACATACTACTAATAAAGGAAGGGGGCAGAAATATGACAAATCGAAATGGTAGTAAAGGGAGCGGAAATCAAGGCTCACCGAAATCAGGGCAATTTCAACAAGAGTTTAGTGCAGAATTTGAAACTGGTAACGATAATAAAGGAAAAGAATATCGTTCGAAAAAGGGAAGTAAATCAAAAAAGGAGTGAATCATTTCACTCCTTTTTTGATTTAAGATGCGGCAGATTGATCTGTATTATATTTTTCTTCTGATTTTGCGACAATCATTGCGCAAATTGCATCACCAGAAATATTTACAGCTGTTCTTGACATATCTAGAATGCGGTCAATACCGATAATTAAGGCAATACCTTCTACCGGTAGATTTACTTGATTTAAAACCATCGTCAGCATTACAAGGCCAACACCTGGTACACCAGCAGTGCCGATACTAGCTAGTACAGCAGTTAATACGACTACAGCTAGTTGGGAAATAGTAAGTTCAACGCCGTATACTTGAGCGATAAATACAGTTGCTACACCTTGCATAATGGCAGTACCATCCATATTAATTGTTGCACCTAGTGGTTGTACAAAAGAGCTGATTGCTTTTGGAACACCAAGCTTCTCTTGTGCGGTTTTCATTGCAAATGGAAGAGATGCATTAGAGCTAGATGTACTAAATCCAATCGCCATTACTGGTCCGAAATGTTTAAAGAAACGGACAATGCTTTCTTTTGCTAATACTTTTAATAAGCCACCATATACGAAGACACCATGAATAATAAGTACTAGCATAACGACAATCATATACTTGAACATCGCAGCGACGCCTGCAAGACCCATTTTACCGACGGATGAAGCAAGCAACCCAAATGTTCCGATTGGAGCTAATTTCATAACGAGATTAACGAGATACATCATTAATTCGTTGCCCTGTTCAAGTAATGAATGAATACTTTGGACACGTTTTCCTAAAATAGCTATACCAAGTCCAATTAATACGGCAAAGGCAATAATTTGTAACATGTTTCCATCAGCCATCGCTTTTGCTGGGTTATCTGGTACGATATTTAGCAATGTATCAACGAAAGATGTTTCGGTTTTTGCACCTTCATATTTAAGCCCTTCGGTTTTAAAATTACCGCCAGATCCTGGTTGTATAATCAGTGCAAATGTAACTGCAATAGAGATGGCAACGGCTGTAGTTACAAGAAAAAATGAAATTGATTTTAAACCAATTCTTCCAAGTTGCTTCGGGTCCCCAAGACCAGCAGCTCCAAGTACGATAGAAATGAATACAACAGGGACAACTAGCATTTTAATGAGGCGAATAAACAATTGACCAAGTGGATTGAACACATATTGATTTAATGGTTCAAAAATGGATGGTGCAGCTAAATTTAAAGTGAGTCCGACAACTAAACCGAGAAATAATGCAATTAAGATTGCTTTTGTTTGTTTCAATAAAACCCCCTCCTTATTTTTGTGAAATTACTTTCTACATTAATTGTACCGAAAAACTACCTATTTTGACAATATTTTCTGAATATTTAGTACAAAAAGTATCTATTTAAATATAGATTGCTTTTACGAAAGTAAGCAGAAAAAGCTAAATAAACTATTTAGAAAACAAAATAGACCATCACATATGATGGCCTAGGGAAGGGGACAATTTATGTCAATTTAATTAGGGATGGAAGTTGTTCAAGACACTGGGGAATGTCTTATAAATTAGGGAGGAACAACTTCGATACATATACTATAAAATGTGGATGTGACGCCCATGTGAACATAGAGTGAAAGAGAGAGGGAGTTTTAAATAGAAGATAGAAAGACAAAAAATAAGACCATCACGCAGGATGGCCAAAGGAAGGGGACAATTTATGTCAATTTAATTAGGGATGGAAGTTGTTCAAGACACTGGGGAATGTCTTATAAATTAGGGAGGAACAACTTTGATACATATACTATAAAATGTGGATGTGACGCCCATGTGAACATAGAGTGAAAGAGAGAGGGAGTTTTAAATAGAAGATAGAAAGACAAAAATAAGGCCATCACACAGGATGGCCAAAGGAAGGGACAATTTATGTCAATTTAATTAGGGATGGAAGTTGTTCAAGACACTGGGGAATGTCTTATAGATTAGGGAGGAACAACTTCGATACATATACTATAAAAGATAGATGTGACCCCCATGTGAACATAGAGTGAAAGAGAGAGGGAGTTTTAAATAGAAGATAGAAAGACAAAAAAATAAGACCATCACACAGGATGGCCAAAGGAAGGGGACAATTTATGTCAATTTAATTAGGGATGGAAAGCTGTTCAAGACACTGGGGAATGTCTTATAAATTAGGGAGGAACAGCTCCGATACATATACTATAAAAGATAGATGTGACCCCTATGTGAACATAGAGTGAAAGATATGAGGATTTAAGCAATGATACATATAAAATGATTGTTGTGAGAGTTATAGAGTAAGGATACTTATAATAGAAAGAGTCTTTTCATAAATGAAGTGAAGTTCGAGTATAAATAAAAGTTGAAAACTATGAAAAAAAGGATTATGCTCAACTATATTATAAGAATATAAGGTTTATCCTGCTATTTAAGGTTTTTTATAAGCCTTTAGTTATGAGGGGGAAAAGGGAGCTAGTGAATATGGAAGTAACAAAAAGACAAAGGCTGTATAATCGTTTTATACGATTAAATCCACCACAAATATTAGCATTAGGTTTTTTCTGCTTAATTGTGGTTGGCGGTTTGTTATTAAAGTTACCATTCGCAACGAAAGTACATATTAGTTGGGTAGATGCTTTCTTTACGGCAACGTCAGCAGCAACTGTAACGGGGTTGGGAGTAGTAGATACTGCAAGTACGTTTACGATGTTTGGCGAAATTGTAATTATGTTTTTAATTCAAACGGGCGGTTTAGGTCTTATGACAATTGCCATTTTAATTGTTTGGGTATTAGGTAAAAAAATCGGATTACGTCATCGCTTATTAATTGGAGAGGCATTTAATCAGACGAATATAGGTGGTCTTGTAAAATTAGTAAAACGTGTCTTTATATTTTCAATTTGTATTGAGTTGATTGGGGTTATCTTTTTATCGTTTCGCTTTATTCCAGAGTTTGGCTTTGGAAAAGGTATACACTATAGTATTTTTCACGTGATCGCATCTTATAATAATGCCGGATTTGCTCTATGGCCGGATAATTTAACGAGGTATGTAGGCGATCCGATTATTAATATTGGGATTTGCTCTTTAATCGTAATAGGTGGTCTCGGATTTACCGTACTAATTGATATATGGTATAGCCGGAGTTTTCGAAAGCTATCGCTTCATTCCAAAATCATGATTATTGGAACGGTAGCGCTAAATGTGATAGCGATGATTGTGATTTTTGTATTGGAATATAATAATGTGAAGACGTTAGGGAATTTACCGTTAAATGAAAAGTTATGGGCTTCTTTTTTCCAAGGGATTACTCCTCGTACGGCTGGATTTAATACAGTTGACTACGGTGGAATGGAAGAGTCATCTATATTATTTACGATGGTTTTAATGTTTATTGGTGCAGGAAGTGTATCAACAGGTGGAGGGATTAAATTAACAACGTTTGTTATTTTAGTTACATCTGTTCTTTCTTTCTTTAGAAAGAAAGAGGAAATCGTATTATTTCAGCGCACAATTAAAATGTCGACAGTAACGAGAGCATTAGCAATTGCTGTGGCCAGTCAAATTCTCATTTTTGCAGCAGTATTTATATTAATGCTTACAGAAGACTTCAGTTTTATTCAGTTACTATTTGAAACAATTTCAGCGTTTGGAACGGTAGGATTAACGATGGGAATTACTGCAAAGTTATCAGCGTTTGGAAAATGTATGATTATGTTTGTTATGTTTTGTGGATTAATCGGACCGTTAACACTTGTATTTTCTTTAGCGCGACCAGCAAAACAAAAAATTAAATATCCGTCAGAAGATGTATTTACAGGATAAGGTATCCCGCATAAGCGAGATACCTTTTTCTTTTTAAAAGAGGGAGAACAATAAGCCGATAAGCGCTACTCGGAATAAAATTGCAATGAGTGCTGCAATTCCGCCGACAATCGCAGCGATACCACCAGTTACAGTAGCTCCGCGGTTATAAGCGTAAATACCTAGTAGTACAGAAACAAGACCAAATAATGTTGGGAAGGTGAAAAGTGATAAGATAGATAAGGCAAGAGCGATAAAGCCAGCCGTTGATCCAGCAGCGGACGATCTTACATCATCTTTATGTTCCTTCTCATCGTAATCATAATCAATGCGCTGTGGTGCAACCTCAGCTGCATATTCTTCTTTATAGTCACTATAATCACTATCTATTCTATCTCTTTTTTTATACTCATCAAATTTCTCAGTCAAAGTCATGACTCCTTTCATAACAGGGTTCAATAGTAGTATGTATCTCTTTTCCCTTTTTATCCGAGTATGTACAGGGAGTAATATCCATTTAAAAGGTGAAGATTGTTTTTTTGAAATAGGAAAAGTTAGTATGACTTCCTCTATTTTGGAAAGTATAAAAAAGAATAATGAGGAAAGGGTGCAATACATAATGGAACATCCAATTGAAAATTTAATGAAAACAGCAATGACAAATTTAAAAGAGATGGTAGATGTAAATACAATTGTTGGCAGCCCGGTTTCAACAGCTGACGGAAATGTAGTATTAACAGTATCTCAAGTGGCCTTTGGTTTTGGAGCTGGCGGAAGTGATTTTAAAGGTGATTTTATTTCCGAAAAACATAAGAACGGACAAGGGCAACATAAAGAGCACAAACAAAGTCATCCATTTGGAGGCGGGAGCGGGGCTGGGGTTTCTATTAGCCCAGTTGCTTTTTTAGTAGTTGGTTCTAACGGTGTGCAAGTATTGCACCTCAATAGTAGTACACATTTAATTGAGAAGGCTTTAAATACTGTACCAAGCACTGTAGATAAATTTGTAAATAATCGTCAAAAGTGAACTTGCATTTTTTAGGAATTATGATATATTAGAACAAGTGTGCTTTATGATGATCGGAATAAATGAACTGTAAATATATATGATGTGTGGAATAAGGGAGAGGAATTTATGATTAATATCAAAAACTTAGTAGTTGGCTTATGTATGTTAGTAAGCGGCTTTGTTGTATATGTAATAAAAGAAAAAGCTCCATTCTAAAACAGACAAACCGTTACTGTCTGTTTTAAATTTGTAAAAAATGTTGACAAGTTATCGTATTGATGTTAAAATTTTAATTCGTGTCTCGGTTACAGCTAGTGTAAAGTAAATAAATCTTATAAATATAATACGAAAAGTTTGCGAAAGATCGGGTAATCTTACCAACAACTTTTGTGAACAAACCCTATAAATTATAATTATAGGCTTTATAGGTATACTAGTGAATCAAGGAGCGGTCAGTGGAACCGTAATGATGAGAGAGAGGTAGGGCTTTCATCCAGTATATGTTACTTTCCCGTTAGGTGAATATAAAAAAGAGGACTCCTTTTCAAAAGGGGTCCTCTTTCATTTTTTAAGTGCGACTTTCAACTTGTTGACAAATTTCATCCGTTGTTAAACCATGAGCTGTAATTACTGAACCCTTAATTGATGCATCTGCAATACCCATCATATTAGAATCTTGCCCAGTTACAACGCAACAGTCGCATCCTTGTGCATCCTGTTCGGAGTTAAGGGGAACGACTTCATGTCCTTGTTGCTTAAGAGCTTGCTGAACATCTGTTAGCGAGTTTTCAACACCGATTCTAGCCATAATTCTCACCTCCTACCATCTAGTTGCTAGTATGCTCAAGTACATCGCATATATTTATGAAAGATGGTAGGATACATTTAGCCGACTTTAATGGGCAGTAAGACCCCCACCTCAAAATGCAGCGAAAGCAAAGAAGTTAGGTGGGGGATGAAGAAAACCCCCACTGATTAAAATTTCACTTTATTTGTTTAGTCGTTATATACACCAGTAAGCATTTGGCTTACGAATTGATCGTTTAAAGTATCTTGGGAGGAAGAAGTATTTGAATGGATGTCGATGGAAGCAATAAAATTGTTATGTTTTTTATTATTTGGTTCTACCTCTACATAATTATCGAATTTACAAAAACCTTTCGTATCCATTAGATCAAATAGTTGAAGCATTTCTACTACCTCTTGTCTCGTTCCTTTAATTTGTACACACGCCATATTGATTTCCTCCTTCATTTTGACAAATTGTTTTTTAAAAATAGGATTATGATTCCGAAATGGAAAATATGAATGTTATTTTTAGACAGCGTTATTTTTACTATTTCCCCCCTTTTTCAGCAAAAGTCGTTGTATATTCCCGAATTTATAAAAACGGACGTCCGTTTATTGAATACAATAGATTCGTATCAATTGACGAAAATCCTTCTTTTAAGCAAATATTTTTTTAATGGAAATTGACGAAAAAAATTTTTTGACTTTTTGTAAACGTTAACAATGTTGTTAAATCAATATAATTAAAGATGTACGTACGAATAAAAATTATAAATTTTCTAAAAATTCACTTGATTTATTTAGAAAGGAGAGTAAACTAGGAAACAATAAAAAATTCATAGAACATAGGAGGCGCTTTCCAGTGAACGAGCAATGGATTTTCTTAAATGGAGAATTTGTTCCAAAAGACGAGGCAAAAGTATCAGTATATGATCATGGTTATTTATATGGAGATGGAGTATTTGAAGGAATTAGAGTCTATAGCGGTAATGTTTTCCGTTTGAGAGAGCATCTTGTCCGGTTATATGAATCAGCAAAATCCATCATGTTAGAAATTCCATATTCTTTAGATGAAGTAACGAATATTGTTGTTGAGACGATTCGACAAAATAAATTATCTAATGGATACATTCGCCTAGTTGTATCGAGAGGAGCAGGAAATCTTGGGTTAGATCCTGATTCTTGTACGAAACCGAATGTAGTCGTAATTGCAGAGCAACTATCTTTATTCCCGCAAGAGTATTATGAAAAAGGGATTCCAGTTGTAACAGTTGCAACGCGCCGAAACCGCCCAGATGTATTGTCGCCTCAAGTAAAATCTTTAAATTACTTAAACAATATTTTAGTTCGCATCGAAGCGAAATTGGCTGGAGTACAAGAAGCGCTTATGTTAAATGATCAAGGATACGTAGCTGAAGGCTCAGGAGATAACGTGTTTATTGTAAAAGGAAATAAATTAATTACACCGCCAAGTTCTGCTGGAGCGTTAGAAGGTATTACACGAAACGCTATTTTAGAAATCGGTGAAAAACTTGGATATGACGTTAGAGAAGAGCTATTTACAAGACATGATGTATATGTAGCTGATGAAGTATTTTTAACAGGAACGGCTGCGGAAGTAATTGCTGTTACGACAGTAGATGGTAGAACGATCGGTTTAGGGCAAACAGGTCCACATACGAATCGTTTATTAGAAGAATTCCGAAAGTTAGTTATAAAAGATGGAGAGAAAATTTACGAAGAAAATAAAGTTGGATAACAACTTTTTATAACATAAGAAAGCGTTGAGAGGGAGGAGTAGTTGATTGTGAAGCCTCACAGAGAGTCGGTGGTTGCTGGAAACCGATGGTTCACGTCGACGAACATCGCCCTTGAGTGCTAAGCTGAAGCATTTGTCTAGGCTTAGACGGTAGCTCCGTTATTAGCTAGACTCATTTTATGAGTCACTGAGGCAAGAGTATTCTTGCAAAGAAGGGTGGTACCGCGAAATCTTTCGTCCCTTCAGCACATAGCTGGAGTGTGGACGTAGGATTTTTTTTATTGATAAAAGTTTTGAAAAGGGGGCTTATAAGAACAATGTCTTCAAAAACGGAAGAGAAACTGGCAACTGGTGCACAGCTATTGTTAGAAGCGCTAGAAAAGGAAGGAGTAGAAGTGATTTTCGGTTATCCTGGTGGTGCTGTTTTACCTCTTTATGATGCACTCTATGACTGTGAAATTCCGCATATTTTAACGAAACATGAACAAGGTGCTATTCACGCTGCTGAAGGGTATGCCAGAATTACTGGCAATCCAGGGGTTGTCATTGCAACGAGTGGACCAGGTGCTACAAATGTGATTACTGGTCTAGCAGATGCGATGATTGATTCATTACCACTTGTTGTATTTACAGGGCAAGTAGCAACAACGTTAATTGGAAGTGATGCTTTCCAAGAAGCCGATATTATGGGGCTTACGATGCCGGTGACAAAACATAATTATCAAGTGCGAAAGGCTTCAGATTTACCTCGAATTATTAAAGAAGCATTTCATATTGCTAGAACAGGAAGACCAGGGCCAGTCGTTATTGACCTTCCGAAAGATATGGTAGTAGAGCAAGGCGAACGATGTAGTGATGCGCAAATGGATTTACCAGGATACAACCCGAATTATGAACCGAATCTACTTCAAATAAACAAATTATTACAAGCAATTATGGTTGCAAACAAGCCATTAATTTTAGCTGGAGCAGGTGTATTGCATGCGAAAGCTTCGAAAGAATTAACAAGTTTTGCTCGTAAATACGAAATTCCTGTTGTGCATACATTACTTGGTCTTGGTGGCTTTCCGCCAGATGAAGAGCTTTTTCTAGGGATGGGAGGAATGCATGGTTCTTACACAGCTAATATGGCGTTATATGAATGCGACTTACTCATTAATATAGGCGCTAGATTCGATGATCGTCTTACTGGAAATTTAGCTTATTTTGCGAAAGAGGCGACTGTCGCGCATATCGATATTGATCCAGCAGAAATCGGAAAAAATGTACCGACTGAAATTCCTATTGTTGCAAGTGCTAAGCAAGCGCTCCAAGTATTACTTCAACCAGAAGGAAGCAAAGAAAATCATCATGAGTGGATCTCTTTATTAAAGAATAGAAAAGAAAAGTATCCATTCTCTTATAAACGAAATTCTGAAAGTATTAAGCCTCAATATGCAATTGATATGTTATATGAAATTACGAAGGGAGAAGCGATTGTAACGACAGATGTGGGGCAACATCAAATGTGGGCAGCCCAATATTATCCGCTGAAAAATCCAGATAAATGGGTAACTTCAGGAGGACTAGGAACGATGGGCTTCGGATTTCCAGCAGCAATTGGTGCCCAAATTGCAAAGCCTGATGAATTAGTTATTGCAATTGTTGGTGACGCTGGATTTCAAATGACTCTGCAAGAATTAAGTGTGTTAAAAGAACACTCTTTACCTGTTAAAGTATTTATTTTAAATAATGAAGCTTTAGGGATGGTAAGACAATGGCAAGATGAATTTTATAACAAAAGATATTCGCACTCTTTACTATCGTGTCAACCAGATTTCGTTGCTCTTGCGAATGCGTATGGCATAAAAGGAGTTCGCATAGATGATCCACTTCTTGCAAAGAAACAATTGCAGCATGCAATTCAATTACAAGAGCCAGTTGTAATTGATTGCCGTGTACTTCAATCAGAAAAGGTAATGCCGATGGTTGCGCCCGGGAAAGGTGTTCACCAAATGGAGGGAGTGGAAAAAAGGTGAAGAGAATTGTTACAGCAACAGTTCGAAATCAAAGTGGTGTGTTAAACCGAATTACAGGTGTTATGACACGAAGACATTTTAATATTGAAAGTATTTCAGTAGGTCATACGGAATCATCGGACATATCGCGGATGACGATTGTTGTACACGTTGAAAATGAACAGCAAGTAGAGCAGTTAATTAAACAACTTCATAAGCAAATTGATGTTTTGAAAGTATCAGATATTACAGAAGAAGCGATGATTGCAAGAGAACTCGCACTTATTAAAGTAGCAACATCAGTAGCAAGAGCAGAATTATACAGTTTAATTGAACCGTTTCGAGCCGCTGTAATAGATGTTGGGAAGGATTCCATAGTTGTGCAAGTAACAGGTACACAGGAGAAAGTAGAAGCGTTAATTGAATTACTTCGTCCATACGGTTTGAAAGAAATTGCAAGAACAGGTGTAACAGCTTTTACGCGTAGTATGAAAAAACAAGATAAGCAAGTTATGTTAATTCAATAATCATTTAAATATAGGGGGAAATGAAAATGGCAAAAGTTTATTATGAAAAAGATGTAACGGTAAATGTATTAAAGGAAAAGAAAGTAGCAATCATTGGATATGGCTCGCAAGGTCATGCGCATGCGCAAAATTTACGTGATAACGGATTTGATGTAGTAGTAGGTTTAAGAAAAGGGAAGTCTTGGGATAAAGCGAAAGAAGATGGATTTTCTGTATATACAGTAGCAGAAGCAGCAAAGCAGGCTGATGTAGTAATGATTTTACTGCCAGATGAACTGCAACCAGAAGTATATGAAGCGGAAATTGCGCCAAATTTACAGGCAGGAAATTCTCTCGTTTTTGCACACGGATTTAATGTTCACTTTGATCAAGTGAAACCACCAGCGAATGTAGATGTATTTTTAGTAGCACCAAAAGGGCCGGGACATTTAGTTCGTCGTACGTTTGCTGAAGGAGGAGCTGTTCCTGCATTATTTGCAGTATACCAAGATGCAACAGGAGTTGCGACTGAAAAGGCACTTTCTTATGCCGATGGAATTGGAGCGACGAGAGCTGGTGTATTAGAAACGACATTTAAAGAAGAAACAGAAACAGACTTATTTGGAGAGCAAGCTGTACTTTGCGGCGGAGTAACTGCGCTAGTAAAAGCTGGATTTGAAACGTTAGTTGATGCGGGATATCAGCCGGAACTTGCATATTTTGAATGTTTACATGAACTGAAACTTATTGTTGATCTTATGTATGAAGGTGGACTTGAAAATATGAGATATTCAGTTTCAGATACAGCGCAGTGGGGCGACTTCGTATCAGGGCCACGCGTTGTAACGGAAGATACGAAGAAAGCGATGGGTACAGTGCTAGCAGAAATTCAAGATGGTACATTTGCAAGAGGTTGGATTGCAGAGCATAAAGCAGGAAGACCGAATTTCCATGCGACAAATGAGAAAGAGAATGAACACGAAATCGAAGTAGTTGGACGTAAATTACGTGAAATGATGCCTTTCGTACAGCCGCGAGTAAAGGTAGGGATGAAATAATATGAAGCAGATTTTGTTCATGGATACGACGCTACGTGATGGCGAACAATCACCAGGAGTGAATTTAAATGAACAAGAGAAATTGCAAATTGCAAGGCAATTAGAAAGACTAGGGATTCATGTTATGGAAGCTGGCTTTGCAGCAGCTTCCGAAGGGGATTTTCAATCGGTAAAACGTATCGCAAATACAATTCAAAATGCTACAGTTATGAGTTTAGCTAGAGCGAAAGAAAGCGATATTCGAAGAGCATATGAAGCTGTGAAAGGTGCGGTATCTCCCCGTTTACACGTATTTTTAGCTACGAGTGATATTCATATGAAATATAAACTTTGTATGTCAAAAGAGGATGTGTTAGATAGTATTCATCGTTCTGTTACACTTGGAAAATCATTATTTCCAACAGTACAATTTTCTGCAGAAGATGCGACAAGAACAGCAAGAGATTTTTTAGCTGAGGCAGTAGAAGTTGCGATTCGTGCAGGAGCCAATGTAATTAACATTCCAGATACAGTTGGATATACGAATCCAGAAGAATATTATTCTCTTTTTAAGTACTTACAAGAATCCGTTCCTTCATATGAAAAAGCAATTTTCTCTTGTCATTGTCACGATGACCTTGGAATGGCTGTAGCAAATTCGTTAGCTGCAGTTGAAGGGGGAGCATTGCAAGTAGAGGGAACAATTAATGGAATTGGTGAAAGAGCAGGGAATGCGGCGTTAGAAGAGGTTGCAGTTGCTCTTCATATTAGAAAAGATTTCTATCAAGCAGAGCCTTCTATGACGCTAAAAGAAATTAAAGCGACAAGTACATTAGTAAGCAGATTAACAGGTATGGTTGTACCGAAAAATAAAGCGATTGTTGGAGCGAATGCATTCGCTCATGAATCAGGCATTCATCAAGATGGTGTATTAAAAGAAGTGACAACATATGAAATTATTGAACCAGCGCTAGTAGGCGAATCTCAAAACTTATTTGTACTTGGAAAACATTCTGGACGTCACGCGTTTACAGAAAAAATGAAAGAGCTTGGCTATGAATTTACAAAGGAAGAACGAGATGCAGTGTTTGAAGCGTTTAAAAAATTAGCTGATCGTAAGAAGGAAATTACGGAGGAAGATTTACGAGCACTTATGCTTGGTGAAGCAGCATTTGCGGCTCAGCAATATAATATTACGCAACTGCAAGTACATTTCGTATCAAATAGTACACAATGTGCGACAGTTGTACTAAAAGATGAGGAAGGAAATGTATTCGAAGATGCAGCTACTGGCTCTGGTAGTATTGAAGCAATTTATAATGCAATCCAAAGAATTTTAGGATTAGAATGTGAATTGGCGGATTATCGCATACAATCTATTACACAAGGTCAAGATGCACTGGCTCATGTTCATGTTGAATTAAAAGAAGGAACACATCAAGTATCAGGTTTTGGTGTTGCGCAAGACGTATTGGAAGCGTCGGCGAGAGCATATGTCCACGCAGCGGGGAAATTGAAATCTTTTATCCAGCTTGTGAAATAAGTGTTTGATAGGTGAGAGGGGCTATTCTCATCTATCAAATTAAAGTTCTGAAAATTCAGTTAAAAGGGGTGTTGAAATTGGAAAAACGTATCGTTTGTTTAGCTGGTGATGGGGTTGGACCGGAAGTTATGGAAAGTGCGAAGGAAGTATTGCATATGGTAGAAAGGTTATATGGTCATCATTTTCATTTGCAAGATGAGTACTTCGGCGGGAGTGCTATCGATTTAAATGGGCAACCATTACCACAACGAACGCTTGCCGCTTGTTTAGCAAGTGATGCGGTTTTACTAGGAGCAGTTGGTGGACCAAGGTGGGATAGTGCGAAAGAAAGACCAGAGAAAGGATTATTAGCTTTAAGAAAAGGACTCGGTGTATTTGCGAACGTTCGCCCTGTAACGGTAGAAAGTGCAACGGCACATTTATCGCCATTAAAAAAGGCTGATGAAATTGATTTCGTTGTCGTTCGTGAATTAACAGGTGGGATTTATTTTTCTTATCCGAAAGAACGAACCGACGAAGTAGCAACGGATACACTTACGTATCATCGCCATGAAATTGAACGTATCGTTTCTTATGCTTTTCAATTAGCAAGTAAACGGAAGAAAAAAGTAACATCTATTGATAAGGCGAATGTTTTAGAATCTAGTAAACTATGGAGAACTGTAACAGAAGAAGTAGCACTTCGTTATCCAGATGTTGAACTAGAACATATTTTAGTAGATGCAGCTGCTATGGAGTTAATTCGGAATCCAGGACGGTTTGATGTAATTGTAACAGAAAATTTATTTGGGGATATTTTAAGTGACGAAGCTTCCGTATTAGCTGGATCATTAGGAATGCTTCCGTCAGCAAGTCACGCGGAAAAGGGCCCTTCGCTATACGAGCCTATTCACGGATCAGCGCCAGATATTGCCGGGAAAAATAAGGCAAATCCAATTGCGATGATGCGCTCTGTTGCGATGATGCTTGGGCAATCGTTCGGATTAACGAGAGAAGGGTGTGCAATTGAAGAAGCGATTTCAGCAGTCCTTAAATTAGGAAAATGTACAGCAGATATCGGGGGGACTGAAACGACAACTTCATTTACGAAGGCAGTAATGCAAGAAATGGAAGAGCAAGCGCTAGTAGGGAGAGGAAGATAATGGGGAAAAGGTTGCTAGATAAGCTTTGGGAAAAACACGTAGTTACGACAAATGAAAATGGATTAGATTTATTATATATCGATCTGCACCTTGTTCATGAAGTAACGTCACCGCAAGCCTTTGAAGGCTTGCGGCTTACAAATCGAAAGGTACGCAGACCAGATCTAACATTCGCAACGATGGATCATAATATTCCAACGAAAGATGTTTGGAATATTACCGATCGCATTGCGAAGCAGCAACTAGATACACTTCGGGAAAATTGTAAACAATTTCAGGTGCCGTTAGCGGATATTGGAGATGAAGAGCAGGGGATCGTTCATGTTATCGGGCCAGAACTTGGGCTCACGCAGCCAGGAAAAACAATTGTTTGTGGTGATAGTCATACAGCGACGCACGGTGCGTTTGGTGCGCTAGCGTTTGGTATTGGTACGAGTGAAGTGGAACATGTATTGGCAACGCAAACGCTGTGGCAAAGAAAACCGAAAGCGATGGGAATTGAACTAAAAGGAAAATTAAAGAAAGGTGTTTACGCAAAAGATATTATTTTGCATCTCCTTTCAAAGTACGGTGTAGCAGTTGGAACTGGATACGTAATGGAATTTTACGGAGAGACGATTCAGGCTATGGAGATGGAAGAGAGAATGACGCTTTGTAATATGGCGATTGAAGGAGGAGCAAAAGCAGGTATTATCGCGCCAGATGAAAAAACAGTTGCTTATGTAAAAGGACGTAAATATGCACCGAGAGACTATGAAACTTTCGAGAAGAAATGGTCTGAACTTTATACAGATGCAGATGCAGTTTATGATTTACATATTTCGATAGATGTTACAGATTTAGCGCCATACGTTACGTGGGGAACAAATCCGAGTATGGGAGTTCGTATTGATGAGAAATTGCCAGAAAAACATGATGTAAATGACGAAAGAGCATTTTCTTATATGGGATTAAGCCCTGGACAAAGTACGTATGACATTCCAGTTCAGCATGTCTTCATTGGATCTTGTACAAATTCCAGGCTCTCTGATTTAGAAATTGCTGCAGCTGTTGTGAAAGGGAGAAAGGTAAAAGAAGGTGTGCGAGCACTCGTTGTGCCTGGATCGAAAAGAGTAAGGGACGCGGCGATGCAAAAAGGACTACATCACATATTTGAAGAAGCGGGATTTGAATGGAGAGAACCTGGATGTTCCATGTGTCTTGGAATGAATCCAGATCAAGTACCTGAAGGAGAGCATTGCGCTTCAACTTCAAATCGTAATTTTGAAGGGAGGCAAGGAAAAGGAGCACGAACGCATTTAGTTAGCCCAGCAATGGCGGCAGCAGCTGCGTTATATGGTCATTTTGTTGATACTAGAAAGGAGAGTTATGATGGAGCCATTTCGTATTCATAAAGGTACTGCCGCAGTACTTATGAATGATAACATTGATACAGATCAAATTATTCCGAAGCAATATTTAAAGAGAATTGAAAGGACGGGGTTTGGAAAATATTTATTTGATGAGTGGCGATATGATAATGAACGAAACGAAAACCCTAATTTCCCACTTAATGCACCAGATAGAAAAGGGGCAAGTATATTAATTACAGGTGATAATTTTGGATGTGGTTCTTCAAGAGAACACGCACCTTGGGCACTTGCTGATTATGGTTTCCGCGTAATTATCGCGGGAGGGTTTGCAGATATTTTTTATATGAATTGTATGAAGAATGGTATGTTACCAATTGTAATGGATAAAGAAATGCGAGAAAAGCTTGCCAAAACGGATGCAAGAGAACAAATAGAAGTAGATTTAGAGAATGAAGTAATTACAACAAGTACGCACAGGTTTCATTTTACAATCGAGAAAATGTGGAAAGAGAAATTATTAAATGGTTTAGATGAAATTAGTATTACAATGCAATATGAACAAGAAATAAAAGAGTATGAAAGAAGGGTAGCTGTATATTAAAAGATAACGGAATATTTAAAATGTATTTACATTCAGAATTAAGTATTATATACTATGTAAAAATTAGAGGAGAAAGGGAGTAAGTATTATGAAAACAATGCAATCTATTAAAATGCTTACACAACTACATCATCATACATAAAGCCCTTGAACCTAGCGTGAAAACGTGTAGGTGCAAGGGTTATTCCCGTTGTACCTACACGCTACTAAAGAGCCTTGTAGGTATATTTTATCTACAAGGCTCTTTTTATTTTCGGTTTAGGTGCATGAAATAAGCATACATTAGAAAGGGAAAGGTGTGAGAATTTCGATGACAAAATGGAAACGGGCAAATCCAAATGGAACGAGAGATTATTTATTCGAAGAATGTACGTTAATTGAAGAAGTGGAGCAAAAATTAAGGCGTACTTTTTTAGAGAGAGGTTATGAAGAAATAAGGACACCAACAATTGAATTTTATGATGTGTTCGCCTTTCAAAGCAGGCCGATAGATGAAGAAAAGATGTATAAATTTTTTGATGAAAAGGGAAGGATTATCGTATTGCGTCCAGATATGACAATTCCTTTAGCGAGAGTGATCGGAACGCAGAGGTGTGATACGCCACTTAAAGTGATGTATAGCGGAAATGTATTTCGAGCGAATGAGTCCCTTACTGGAAAATATAATGAGATCGTGCAAAGTGGTATTGAAATTATCGGTATTGATAATGTAAGAGCTGAAATTGAATGTGTTATAAGTGTTATTCAATCACTTCAAAAGTTGAAAGTGCAATCTTTTACAATAGAGATTGGGCAAGTGCAGTTATATAAATGTATTGTCAAAAAGCTCTCCATTCATGAGGAAGAAGAGAAAGTTCTTAGAACATATATTGAAAGTAAAAATTATGCTGCTCTATCAAATTTTATTAGAGAAAAGAAATTAGATCGATGTGATGAAACAGTAAGGTTACTGGAGAAATTACCAAGGTTATTTGGGAATTTAGAAGTAATTGAGGAAGCAGAAAAACTTGCCTCCAGTAATGAAATGAAAATGGCTATTGCAAGAGTGAAAGAAATATATGAAGCAATTGAAAAACTAGGCTATGGATCTTATATATCAATTGATTTAGGAATGATTCAACATTTGGACTATTATACAGGTGTTATTTTCAAAGGGTATATATATGAAATTGGGGAAGAAATTGTTAGTGGCGGAAGATATGATGAGTTAATTGGAAATTTTGGAGAAATGTTGCCGGCTGTTGGACTCGCGGTGCAAGTTAATCAAATTGTGAAGGCGCTGCAGGAGCAGCAAGAACCATATGAACGAAAGAGAACAGATATTATGATTCATTACGAGTTAAATAGATTAGCAGAGACGGAACGGTTACGAAATTTAATTCAAAAGGACGGGAAAAAAGTAGAGATATCTTTATTTTCTAATTTAAATGACACCTTTCAATTTGCAAGAAAAAATCAAATAATAACGGTCGTTGAGGCAAAGAACGAATCGTTAGTGGAATATGTATGGAACGAGAAATGGGTAGTCCAGAAAGAAGGAGAAACTTCATGCGTAACATTCAAATTGCGTTAACGAAAGGGAGATTAGAAAAACATGTGATTCCACTCTTTGAGCAGATTGGAATCGATTGTTCAGAGCTTAAAAATAAAGGACGAAAGCTTGTCTTTCAAAGTAAAAATACAGATATCTCATTTATTTTAGTGAAAGCAGTAGATGTTGCTACTTATGTAGAACATGGAGTAGCGGATATCGGGGTCGTTGGAAAAGATATTTTAATGGAAAACGAGAAAGATATTTATGAAATGTTAGATTTAGGAGTAGGTGTGTGTAAGTTTTGTGTTGCTTCTATTCCTACTTATAATCCGAAGAGCTACCGGAAGAAACGTATTGCGACGAAATATCCACATATTACTTCTAACTATTTTCATGATAAAGGAGAGGATGTAGAAATCATAAAAATAGAAGGTTCTGTAGAAATCGCTCCTATTCTTGGGTTGGTAGATGCGATTGTTGATATTGTTGAAACAGGAAAAACATTACAAGAAAATGGACTCATTGTATTTGAGGAAATGTATTCTATATCTGCTCGAATGATTGTAAATAAGGCTGCATTAAAAACTAAAAAAGACGAAATATTCAGTATTATAAATATGATGGAGCAAGAAATTTTGTCAGGAAAATAGGGGGACTTGTAATGGAGATAGTTTGTGAGGATTTTCAAAAGGCGTTAACGAAAATAAAACTGTTACGAGAAAACGCTAATATAATAGAAGAAACTGTTCAAAGAAGTGTCAGGGAAATCGTTCATAACGTAAGAGAGAGTAGAGATGAGGCGTTATCTTTCTATACAAAAAAGTTTGATGGTGTAGAGATTAAAGATGTTCGTGTAAGTGAAGAAGAAATAAAACAAGCGAGTATGTTTGTAGAGAGTTCATTTTTAGAAGCGTTACAAGAGGCGAAGAAAAACATTATTTCGTACCATGAAAAGCAAAAAAGACAATCGATGTTTGATTGCACGAGTAAAGGCATCATAAGGGGACAAATCATTCGGCCGTTAGAAAATATAGGGGTATATGTGCCAGGCGGAACTGCTTCGTATCCTTCGTCAGTATTAATGAATGTATTGCCAGCAAAGCTCGCTGGTGTGAAAAAGATTGTAATGGTAACACCGCCAAGAGCAGTAGGAATTGATCCGCATATTTTAGTTGCTGCAAGCCTTGCAGGAGTAGATGAAATTTATACGATAGGTGGTGCGCAAGCAATTGCTGCTTTAGCATACGGGACGGAATCGATTCCGAAAGTGGATAAAATAGTTGGACCAGGGAATTTGTACGTCGCTTTAGCGAAACGAGAAGTATATGGAATAGTAAATATCGATATGATTGCTGGACCGTCAGAAATTGTAGTTATTGCAGATGAAACTGGCAATGCAAAATATATTGCTGCTGATTTATTATCACAAGCAGAACATGACGAGAGAGCGACAGCAATTTGTATTACAACAAATATAGATTTAGCAAAAGAAGTAGAAAAAGAGATAGAAAGGCAGTTAGAAACATTACCAAGAAGCGAAATTGCACGTGAATCAATAAAGAGAAATGGAGCCATTTTTATCGTTCCTTCTTTAGATGAGGCGCTAAAGTTATCGAATGAAATTGCCCCGGAACATTTAGAGTTACATATAAAAGAACCGATGAATGCTCTAGCTTATGTGAAACATGCAGGATCTATCTTTCTTGGACCATATGCACCAGAACCGCTCGGGGATTATTTAGCAGGACCGAATCACGTGTTACCGACAAGTGGAACGGCAAGGTTTTTCTCGCCGTTATCAGTCGATGATTTTGTGAAAAAATCAAGTTTTCTATCTTATACGGAGGAAGCATTAAGAGATGTAAAACATCATATTGTAGAACTTGCCAATAAAGAAGGGCTACATGCGCATGCGAGAGCAATTCAAATAAGATTTGGGGAGGAAGAATAATGCGGGAGTCTAGTCAAATACGTGAGACGACAGAGACAAAAATAAAATTAAGTTTACAGCTTGATGATGGGAAGAACGTTTCTGTACAAACGGGAGTTGGTTTTTTTGATCATATGCTAACTTTATTTGCAAGGCATGGAAGATTCGGTTTGCAAGTGGAGGTAGAAGGGGATGTATTCGTTGATGCACATCATACAGTTGAGGATGTTGGGATTGTACTCGGAAATTGTTTGAAAGAAGCATTGCACAGTAAAGAGGGGATTAACAGGTACGGCTCAGCATATGTACCGATGGATGAGTCTTTAGGCTTTGTTGCAATTGATATAAGTGGACGCTCATATATTGTATTTCAAGGAGAATTAACGAATCCGAAGCTTGGGGATTTTGATACAGAACTAACGGAAGAATTTTTTAGAGCAGTTGCTCATGCTGCCAATATTACATTACATGCTCGTATTTTATACGGAAGCAATACACATCACAAAATTGAAGCGTTATTTAAAGCGTTTGGTAGAGCGCTTAGAGAAGCAGTTGAAAGAAATGCCAATATTACTGGTGTAAATTCAACGAAAGGGATGTTGTAATTGATTGCCATTATAGATTATGGAATGGGAAACATTCGTAGTGTAGAACAAGCATTAAAGTATATTGGAGCAGCGTATATCGTAACGAGTGATAAAGAAGAGATTTTTAGAAGTGATGGAGTGATTTTACCAGGAGTAGGTGCATTTCCAAAAGCGATGGATGTATTGGAAGAAAAAGATTTAGTACGTGTGTTACAAGAAATTGGGCGTTCCAGAAAACCACTTCTAGGTATTTGTCTAGGAATGCAGCTTTTATTTGAAAAAAGTGAGGAACTACAAGACTGTAACGGGTTAAGTTTATTGCCAGGCGTTATTCGAAAGTTAAAGGTTCCTTATAAAATTCCTCATATGGGATGGAATGAGTTAAAGAAAGAAGGAGAAATAGCGCTTTGGAATGGAGTAGAGGACGGTTCTTTCGTATATTATGTCCACTCTTATTACGCAGATTGTCCAAATGAAATTGTATATGGAATAAGTGAATATGGAGTGAAAGTACCTGGTTTTGTAGCAAAAGGAAATATATATGGTGCACAGTTTCATCCTGAAAAAAGTGGTGACATAGGAATGCAAATGTTGAAAAATTTTAAAGGAGTGGTAGAATCATGGAAATCTTCCCAGCTATCGATTTAAAAAAGGGACGATGCGTTAGACTGTATCAAGGAGAATTTAGTAAAGAAACAGTAATGAATGAAGATCCGGTTGCGCAAGCGATTATATTTGAAAATTTTGGAGCGAAACGGTTGCACATTGTTGATTTAGATGGTGCAGTTGCTGGTGAGTCGTTAAACTTGTCCGTCATTGAAAGAATTTGCAAGGCAGTACGTATTCCAGTGCAAGTTGGCGGAGGAATTCGATCACTTGTAGCCGTAGAGAAATTATTTTCAGTAGGGGTAGATAAAGTGATTTTAGGAACAGCTGCTCTTTATGATAAGCCATTTTTAGAAGAAGCAGTTTTTCTATATAAAGAAAAAATCATCGTCGGAATTGATGCGAAAAATGGTTTCGTAGCAACGAGAGGCTGGCTTGATATGTCTGAAATTTCTTACATTGATTTAGCAAAACAAATGGAGAATGTAGGTGTTCAAACGATTGTATTTACAGACATTTCGAAAGACGGGACACTTGCAGGACCGAATATAGAACAATTGGAGTTACTACAAAAAAGCGTTTCTACTCGACTTATTGCTTCTGGAGGAATTGCATCTATACAAGATGTGAAAAAGTTAAATGATATGAACATATACGGCGTCATAATTGGTAAGGCTCTTTACGAGAAAACGATTGATTTAGAAGAAGTGCTAGAGGTAACAAAGTTATGTTAGCGAAACGCATTATTCCATGTCTAGATGTGAAAGAAGGGCGAGTCGTAAAGGGGGTAAATTTTATAGGGTTACAAGATGTCGGTGATCCTGTTGAAATAGCAGCTTTATATAATGATGCGGGAGCAGATGAAATAGTATTTTTAGATATTACGGCAACGCATGAAGGACGAAAAACGATTATAGATGTTGTAGAAAAAACGGCTTCAAAAGTATTTATTCCTCTTACAGTTGGAGGAGGAATTTCAAGTGTGAAAGATATGTACAATTTACTAAGAGCTGGAGCAGATAAAGTTTCAATTAACTCAGCAACAGTGCGAAATCCAAAATTAATCGAAGAAGGGGCAGAGCATTTTGGCTCACAATGTATTGTTGTAGCAATTGATGCTAGAAAAGTAGCGGAGGATAAGTGGAATGTATATGTGAACGGCGGAAGAGTTGATACAGGAATGGATGCAATCAGGTGGGCAAAGCGTGTTACAGAGCTAGGCGCAGGCGAAATTTTATTAACGAGTATGGATGCAGACGGAACGAAAAACGGATATGACCTTCGTTTAACAGAAGAAATTTCAAAAAGTGTTTCCGTACCTGTCATCGCGTCAGGTGGATGCGGTCATGCTGATCACATTATAGAAGTGTTTCAAAAGACAACAGTTGATGCAGCATTAGCGGCATCAATCTTTCATTACGGTGAGGCGACAATAGGGGACGTAAAGAGAAAGTTAAGAAATGCAAATGTTGAGGTGCGGCTATGAAACCTAACTTTTCAAAAGGACTATTACCAGCAGTTGTAATTGAAGAAGATACAAAAGAAGTTTTAATGCTAGCTTATATGAATGAAGAGGCATATGAAAAAACAATAGAAACGAAAAGAACATGGTTTTATTCTCGTTCAAGAAGGTCGTTATGGAATAAAGGAGAAACATCAGGTAATGTCCAACATGTGCAATCTCTTTATTTAGATTGTGATCAAGATTCAATCGTTGTTGTCGTAAAGCAAGTAGGACCTGCATGTCATACGGGAGAAAAAACATGTTTTCATTACAAAATTATATAGGGGGATACATATGAAAAATGCCTTTACATTACTATTCGAAACAATTAAAGAACGAAAGAGAAATCCACTTTCTGAATCATATACAAATTACTTGTTTTCAAAAGGAGAAGATAAAATTTTAAAGAAAATTGGTGAGGAATGTACGGAAGTAATTATTGCATCCAAAAATAATGATAACGAAGAGCTAGTGAAAGAAATGGTTGATGTAATGTATCACTGCTTCGTTTTATTAGCCGAAAAAAATATATCATTAGAAGATATTATGGAGGAAGTGACAGAAAGAAATGGGAAGCTTTCGAGAGTAGGGGACAGAAGAGAAATAGATACATTATAGGGGGAATATGTATGAAGGTGGATTATCACATTCATTTAGAAGAAGGGCCATATTCAATAGGATGGCTAGCTAAAATAAATGAAGCACTGCAACATTATGAACCGCTAAAAGAAGAAAAACATTCTATGGAATGGCTTGTGAAAACACAAGAACGCCTGCAAAGACGTGTGAATGAAGGGCCATTTACAACGAAATGGATTGATTTATATTTAGAAGAAGCTTTGCGAAAAGGGATAAAAGAAGTTGGTATTGTCGATCATTTATATCGTTTTTATGAAGCGAAAGAATACTATGAAAAATATGTTGATATTAGTGATTCGGGTCTTGGACGTTTACAAAAGGAATGGTTAGACCAAGTAAGGGTAGCTTCACTACATGATTTTACAAAGGCAATTGAAGAGGCGAAAGAACGGTGGAGTAAAAGAGGTGTTACGCTTAAACTTGGAATTGAAGCAGATTATTTTATTGGTGGTGAACAACAATTACAATCTTTACTCGCATTAGGAGATTTTGATTATGTAATTGGTTCTGTTCATTTTTTAAATGGCTGGGGATTTGATAATCCAGATACGAAAGAATATTTTAAGGAACATGACTTATATGTTTTATATGATACGTTTTTCAAAACGGTTGAGTGCGCAGTTCGTTCTGAGTTATTTGATATTATTGCTCATCTTGACAACATAAAAGTATTTAATTATCGATTAGATGAGAATGAACAACTTTCTTATTATAAGAAAATTGCGCGTGCATTAGTAGAAACAAATACAGCAACGGAAATAAATGCGGGATTGTACTATCGCTATCCTGTGCGCGAAATGTGTCCGAGTCCGCTATATTTACAAGTATTAGGTAAACACGAAGTTCCGATTACACTCTCTTCAGATGCTCATTATCCGAATGATTTAGGAAAATATGTGGAAGAGAATATAAAGACGTTACGTAATCATGATATTGCTCACTTAGCTACATTTACGAAACGAGTTAGAACGATGAGATTACTAGAAGAAGTAACAATTTCAAAATGATCACGATTTTTTCATGAAAACCCATCTTTTTGTTCAAAATAAGAAAGAATAAAAAGGAGGGTAAGAAATGTCGAAACAGCAAAATAAGCAAAATGTACAAGGTGCACAGCAACAAGCGTATACTTCTGAAACGAATGCTACATCTCAATCCGTTATTGAGGAACAAATTAGTGATACAGTTGCAGAAGGAACGATCGATGTGAAGCTTGGAAAACAATCGCAAGAAAAAGCATAAGAAGAGGGGGAGACTTGCATCTCCTCTTTTTTTGTGGAAAAGTGTCGATTTTCAAAACTATAATCAAATTCCTTGGTTTTTATATGTGGATTTCTTACAATGAAAGATAAGAGAGATCTTATTTTCTATAGAAGAGGTGTTAGTAGTGGCAAAAATATTAGTAGCAGGGAAAATTCCAGCAATCGGATTAGAACTATTAAAGGATCATGATGTAGAAATGTACGATAAAGAGGAGTTAATTTCTTTAGATGAATTAACAGAGCGTGTAAAAGACAAAGATGCATTGTTAAGCCTACTTTCTACAAAGGTGACAAAAGAAGTGATTGATGCGGCACCTAATTTGAAGATTGTTGCAAACTACGGTGCTGGTTACGATAATATTGATTACTCATATGCCGAAAAAAAAGGGATTGCGGTAACGAATACACCGAAAGTATCAACGGAAGCTACCGCAGAACTAACATTTGCACTTCTTTTAGCAGCGGCACGTAGAATTCCTGAAGGTGATACGCTATGTCGTACAACTGGATTTAACGGATGGGCACCGTTATTTTTCTTAGGCCGCGAAGTACATGGTAAAACAATTGGAATTATCGGCCTTGGAGAAATCGGAAAGGCAGTTGCAAAACGTGCGAAAGCATTTGGCATGAATATTTTATATACAGGACCAAATCGAAAGCCTGAAGCTGAAAGTGAACTGGAAGCAACATATGTAACATTGGAAGAATTGTTACAAACGGCAGACTTTATTACAATTAACTGTGCGTATAATCCGAAATTGCACCATATGATTGATGAAGAACAGTTCAAAATGATGAAGAAAACGGCGTATATTATAAATGCTTCACGTGGACCAATTATGCATGAAGCGGCACTTGCTCATGCTTTAAAAACAAATGAAATTGAAGGGGCAGCTCTTGACGTGTTTGAATTTGAGCCGAAAATTACGGAAGAGCTAAAAGGATTAAAGAATGTGGTACTTGCTCCTCACGTAGGAAATGCAACATTCGAAACGCGTGATGCGATGGCCGAAACGGCGGTAAGAAATATTTTAGCTGTATTAAATGGCGAAGAAGCTGTAACGCCTGTTAATCAAAAAGTATTCGTTACAAAATAAAAAGAAACCTTCCGATTCCGGAAGGTTTCTTTTTATTTTTCTTTATTTGCTCTTTTTGATGGTCTTTGTCTAAGGAATTGAGATAGCATGTACAAAATATATAGTGGAATAGCAATGAATAAGAAAACAGAAAAATTACCGAACCCTGTTTGGTACATTGTGATAATGATGCCCACTAAAAATAGTGTAATAATGATGCTATATCGTGGAATTGGTACATCTTTTAAACTTGGGATACGAATGCGGCTCACCATTAAAAATGCGAACGTTACAAATACTGTAATAAGAACGATTTTTGGAATGGTATGTGAAAATAATGTTAAGAAAGCAACAAGCCCTCCCGCTGCTGTAATCGGTACCCCAGTGAAATATTTCATTGAAGTAGAAGATGGTGTTACATTAAATCGTGCTAAACGATATGCTCCGAAAAGAGGGAATAGCCCCGCTATGTATAGTCCGATGATTCCATAATTAGAGAAAGATGTGTAATACATGAGAACAGCAGGTGCTGCACCAAATGTTACGACATCCGCAAGCGAGTCAAGCTCTTTTCCCATTTGTGAATCAACACGTAATAAACGAGCAACACGCCCATCAAGACTATCTAACATCATCCCGATAAGTACTAAAATAGCAGCTGATTTATAATATCCTAAAGATGCATAGCCGATTGACAAGAATCCACTATATAAATTTCCGAGCGTAAATAAGTTTGGAATAGCTGCTCTATACAAAATCTGATCCCTTGCTTTCTGTAATAAATTCTTAATTAGTGTATGAAAGTTTACTTATTTTATCATACCATAAATTTCTTCTTCACACGAAAGAAATTCCCAATTTGTGAAAGATTTCATATCAGAATGATTTGAAAAATAAGTGAAAAAAGAAGGGGCTGTCTCATAAGTCTCTTTCGAAGTAAGATCACATGAAATTGAAAAGGCAGAAACGTTATAAAATTAACATTTCTGCCCTTCACTTTTTATTCGATTTTGGCTAAAAAGCACTTTTTGGGACAGCCTCTTCTTGTATTATTCAAAGTTCGTTATCATAGTTCCAGTTTTATACCGATTGTTAGGATCGAAACGTAACAAATCTCCATAAATGAGTTTGTCGGAAAGTTTCAATTCTGTTTTTGCTTTTTCAATATTCGGTTGACATAATGAGATGTCTGCTTCTTCACCTGTGTTTCGTTTATAGCACATGTTTTTTGTATACACATAATCTTCCGAAACGAAGCTACCATCACGCATTACCATAAGTGGATCTTCTTCTTTAATAAATAAGTCAGTTCCAAATTCAACTGATTTATTTGTTTTAATACCAAGTAAATGAAGTAGCGTTGGTTTAATATCAATTTGACCAGACACTTTAGAAATGACTTTTCCTTCTTGACCAGGTACATGAATAATGAGAGGGACGCGTTGTAATTGCATAGAATCAAATGGTGTAATAGCGTCTTTCCCAAGGAACTGAGCCATAGCTGCGTTATGGTTTTCAGAAATACCGTAATGATCTCCGTAAATGACAATAACAGAGTTGTCATACAGTCCTTCTGCTTTTAATTGTTTAATAAATTGTTTAAGAGCTTCATCCGTATAACGAACGGTTGGGAAGTAACGGTTTACAACGCCACTTTCCGAATTAAACTCATCAACATATTGATCTTCTGGATTTAGAAGAAATGGAAAATGGTTTGTTAAAGTAATGAATTTTGTATAGAACGGCTGTGGTAAAGATTTTAACTTTGGAATAGATTGTTCAAAGAACTCTTTATCTTTTAACCCCCAACCGACAGACATTTGTTCCGTGCCTACGTAATCACTTAAATTAAAGTAACGATCATATCCAAGTGCAGGGTACATTACATCACGATTCCAAAACGTTTTATCGTTTGAATGGAAGACAGCAGAAGAATATCCGTATTTCTTTAATTGTTCTGGTGTAGCTGTATATTCATTTGTTGCATGAGTAAAGAATACAGAACCGCGGTCTAACGGATAAAGTGAATTTTCAACGATAAATTCAGCATCAGAAGTTTTACCTTGCCCTGTTTGATGATAGAAGTTATCGAAATAAAAACTATCTTTAATAAATTCATTTAAAAATGGAGTAATTTCTTTTCCATTTATTTTTTTATTAATAACAAAACTTTGTGTAGATTCCATTGAAATCAAAATTACATTTTTACCTTTTGCAGCTCCAAATAAGTTCTTATCAACTTGCTTATCTTTTGAGTCTGTATAGTTTTTAATTTCAGAGAACCCGTCCCCACTTGCAAATACACGTTCAGCTGAAGATTTTGATTGCAGTGTAATATCAAATAGATGATATGTGTATAAACCTAAATTTTTCACGACAGTTTGACGGTCAAACGAGCGTGAGAACATTTGTGGTTTATAAATAATGGAAACAACAATTTGTAGTGCTAATAGAGCTGTTACACCGCTAAAGAAAGTTCTCTTCTCAGAGCGAGAAAGCGGCGTTTTGTCGCAAAATGATGGGAATTTACGCGAAAGAAACATTAAGATGATCGCATCTGCAAATAACAGTAATGTTTTATACGTAAAGAGTTCTTTTATACTCGTCCCTAAATCAGCCATATTATTTGTTTGAAATAATACTGGGAACGTAACGAAATCGTTATAAAACCCATAAAACATTGCATTTCCAAATAAAATGAATGACAGTATAAAACTAATTCCAACTATAATGCGATTTCGGTGTTTAGATGCAAATAATGCAAAACCGAAAAATAAAAGTAACGCAGCTAGTGGATTCATAAAAAGCATAAATTCTTCAAAGAAATTATCAATTTTAATATCAAACGCTAGCTTGTACACAATATATGTTTTTATCCATAATAAAACGACTGCAACGAGTGCGAATCGCAGTTTTGGAAACAGACGTTGTAGCATAATATACTCCTCTCCTAAAAAGCATGACGGTTCTTGTGGGCCTATTTGATTAGCGCCTCATTTTATATATACGAACAGTCCTTTATTATTATGTTTATTATACTATGAGTATCATTATACGAAAATAAAAGAGAGTTGTGGACTTTTTTATAACAATTGAGTAGAAAAAGGACAGTAGGAGACAATAAAATGGAGTTTCTATGTATGATTATTATCGTGCGCGGAAAGAATCGTGTAACAATACGGAGGTTATAATGCGAAAATTATTATATTTTATAGTATGCAGTAGTGTTATACTTTTTGCTTCACCAAGTGTGTCGGTAGCAGAGTATGATGCACCTCTTATGGAAGATGCCCTTTATTCTGTGTTATTTCCGAAAATAAATAAAGCAATCGAAAAACAATATGGGAGCTTGAAGCCTTATCAATGCCCGAAAATTATTAGTTTAAAAAAAGTGTATAGCGGCACATATTTATTTCAAGCGAGTATTGAAGTGACAAAGTATGAACGTGTTGCAGGGAAAATTGCGCCACCATTTGAGAAGGTAACGATTACATTTAATAACGAAGAAGGCGAATGGGAAGTGACAAAGGTTTCAGTAAAGCGCTTACCAAACGATACGAAACTAAACTGTCAAAAAGCAATATAAAAAATTGTTTGACAAATAAAATGGTCCTTTGGTATTGTTAATAGCAACAATTAGATGTTTGAAAATTAAATAGACTTACCTCATCTACTCTCAAAGGTAGAGGCCGCGATAGGAAAGAGTAAGCTATGGGAGATTGAATGGAATCTGTGATCATAGGTTGAAAGGGACTATTGCCGAAATATAAGAATAACCATCTTATTCATATATTGGGACTGCATTGAATAAATGTAGTACTGTCATAAGATTTATTTTATGGAGAGCTATTTGGAGATGTTGATGCGGTTTCTTATTTTGAGGAGATAACAACTCGTTTATTTTTTCAATATATATTTTTCCTAATAAGAAACGCGTGTGAACATTGTTCCGCGCGTTTTTTGTCTATCTAAAAGCGTGCTGCAATGAATAGAAGATTGGGGTTATGAGTTTTAGAGGAAATAAGGGAGGAATTCAAATGTATTTACACGGCACAAGCCGAATCAATGGGCAAGGACACTTAGAAATTGGAGGGTGCGACACGACGCAGCTAGCAAAACAATATGGAACACCACTTTATGTATACGATGAAGAGTCAATTCGAGGAAAGTGCCGCGCGTTTCATCGTGCTTTTAAAGAAAGTGGGTTCTCTTATCAAGTAGCATATGCAAGCAAGGCGTTCTTGTGCATGGAGATGTGCCGAGTAGCTCGTGAAGAGAATATGTCATTAGATGTTGTTTCTGGAGGAGAATTATATACTGCACTACAAGCAGGATTTCCTGCATCGCGCATTCATTTTCATGGCAATAACAAAACAGATGAAGAAATTGTGATGGCTCTTCAGGCGAATATTGGTTGTTTTGTCGTAGATAACTTCTTAGAATTAGAAATTTTGCATGATTTAGCAGTGCAGCATGGGAAATTTGTGAACATATTAATTCGTGTAACGCCTGGGGTAGAGGCGCACACACATGAATATATTACAACAGGTCAAGATGATTCAAAATTTGGATTTGGCGTGTCAAATGGTCAAGCGATGCAGGCAATTGAGCTTGCTTTACAAAAATCAAATTATAACGTGTTAGGAATTCATTCACATATTGGATCACAAATATTTGAAACGGCTGGCTTTGTGCGAGCGATTGAAGTTCTTCGTCAATTTTTAGAAGCAGTGAGAGAGCGAACAAACTATGTAGTAAAAGTGCTAAATGTAGGGGGAGGATTCGGAATACGCTACACAGAGTCCGATACACCATTAACTCTTGAGACGTATGTGCGAGCTGTAACAAGTGCGGTGAGAGAACAATTTACGTTATGTAATTATCCATTGCCAGAAATATGGGTTGAACCAGGCCGTAGTATTGTGGGTGATGCCGGAACGACACTTTATACAGTCGGATCTGTGAAAGACATTCCTGGTATTCGGAAATATGTATCAGTGGATGGTGGGATGACTGATAACTTAAGACCTGCTTTATATAACGCTCGTTATGAAGCGATGTTAGCGAATCGAGGGAATGATGAGAACGAGGAAGTTGTTTCGATTGCAGGGAAATGCTGTGAGAGTGGAGATATGTTAATTTGGGATATTAATCTACCGAAAGTTGCTTCTGCGGATTTACTAGCAATTTCTTGTACAGGGGCATACGGGTACTCGATGGCAAATAATTATAATCGGATTCGTAGACCAGCTGTCGTCTTCGCGAAAGGTGGTACATCACAAATTGTTGTAGAGCGCGAAACATATGAAAATATTATTGGGAACGATCGCATACGTATAAAAGAACTTGTTTAAATGAGGAAAAAGGAGTTGTTCGGATGGGCAATTCCTTTTTTATAAAATAAAATAATTAAAATATATCGGAAAACTAGGATTGAAAAAAATCAGAATTGTGATAAAATACAAATACAAAGCTTATCAAGAGAAGCGGAGGGAACTGGCCCGGCGAAGCTCGGCAACCTGCTTATAGAAAGCAAGGTGCTAAATCCAGCAAAATGGAATCCATTTTGAAAGATAAGGTAAAATATATTACCGAACAGTCTTTTCGAAATGGGAAAGATTTTTTTTATGAATAAAAAGGGGGGCTGTTCGCGTGAGCGTACGGGAACATTTTGAGGAAGTATCTGAGAAAATTGAAGCGATGCTTGCTGATATGAAATATGGTTCAATTACAATTGTTGTGCAAGATGGAAAAGTCATTCAATTAGAGAAAAGTGAAAAAGTACGTTTAAAGTAAAAAGCGCTGACTAGAAAAACTAGAGGCGGTTTTAACCTATTTTATTAGGTTAAAACCGTCTTTTTGCTTTTACAGGGGGAAAAAACATGTTGACGTATGAAACGTGGGAAGAAAATGATGTTTCATTTTCAGAAGAAGATGAAACGAAAGGCGCGTTATCTGTATTAAGTTGGGCTTATAAAGAATATAAAAGTGAAATTGTATACGCATGTAGCTTCGGAGTGGAAGGGATGGTACTGCTGCATCTTATTAACCAAGTAAATCCATCTGCTAAAGTTGTATTTTTGGATACAAACGTACATTTTCAAGAAACGTATGAATTAATTCAAAAAGTGCGGGAACGATTTCCTTTATTGAATATTATAGAAAAACAGCCAGAACTTACACTTGATGAACAAGCCAAAGCGCATGGTGACAAGCTATGGGAAAGCAATCCCAATCTCTGTTGTAAGATTAGAAAAATTTTACCTTTAGAAGAATCATTAGCGAATGAAAAAGCGTGGATATCGGGATTGAGAAGGGAACAATCAGAAACCCGTAAGCATACAAAGTTTATAAATCTAGATCATCGCTTTCAATCTATTAAAGTTTGTCCGCTCATTCATTGGACGTGGAAAGAAGTATGGAGATATGTATACAAACATAGCTTGCCTTATAACCCATTACATGACATTGGGTATCCAAGTATTGGGTGTGAGAAGTGTACGTTACCTGTAGGAGAGGGTGGCGATTCAAGGGATGGTAGATGGGCAGGGAAAGTAAAAACTGAATGTGGCCTTCATTATCAATAAGGTGAATTTGAAAATAAAGCTAAGAGAGGGTTTAGAAAATGAGTACAAGAAACGAATTAGTAAATCTTTTAGACGAGACATATGATGTATCACAAATTGAAAAAGAAATTGAGCTAGACAACATTGCGTTAAGTGATTTAGAGCTATTAGCAACAGGAGGATATAGCCCGCTTACTGGTTTTCTAGGAAAGAAAGATTATGATTCGGTTGTAGAAACGCTTCGTTTAAATAATGGAAGTGTTTGGAGTATACCAATTACATTACCAGTAACGGAAGAGGTAGCAGAGACGCTAAAAGTTGGAGAGGAAGTAAAGCTTGTTAACGGTGGAAACGTATATGGTGTCATTCAAATAGAAGATATTTTTGTGCCTGATAAGGAAAAAGAAGCGTTACTAGTATATAAAACGACGGATGAGGCTCATCCGGGAGTGAAAAAATTATATGAACGACCGAACGTTTATGTCGGTGGGGCTATTGTTCTTACGAAACGCTTTGAAAATAATCCGTTTCCTTCTTATCATTTAGACCCAATTGAAACGAGAGAAGAATTTAAAAAACGTGGTTGGAAAACAGTAGTCGGATTCCAAACGAGAAATCCTGTACATCGTGCCCATGAATATATTCAAAAATCTGCTCTTGAAATTGTAGATGGTCTCTTTTTAAATCCGCTCGTTGGGGAAACGAAGTCGGACGATATTCCTGCTGATGTAAGAATGGAAAGCTATGAAGTGTTACTTCAAAACTATTATCCGAAAGATCGTGTCTTTTTAAGTGTATTTCCTGCAGCGATGCGTTATGCAGGACCGAGGGAAGCAATATTTCATGCACTAGTCAGAAAGAATTTTGGATGTACCCACTTTATTGTAGGGCGAGATCATGCAGGGGTAGGAGATTATTACGGTACTTATGAAGCGCAAGAAATTTTTACAAACTTTACAGTAGAAGAATTAGGGATTACACCGTTATTTTTTGAACATAGTTTTTACTGTACGAAATGTGAAGCAATGGCTTCGACGAAAACATGCCCGCATGGAAAAGAAGATCATGTTATTTTATCGGGTACGAAAGTAAGAGAACTATTACGAAACGGTGAGATTCCGCCAAGTACATTTAGTCGTAAAGAGGTAGTGGAAGTGCTAATTAAAGGCTTGAAAAAAGAAGTAGTAACAGAATAGGGAGAGAATGAGATGGACACAAATATTACTTGGCATACAGCTTCGGTTTCAAAAGATGAGAGAAGAGTGAAGAATGGGCATCATAGTTTTGTAATTTGGTTTACTGGTTTATCAGCGTCGGGTAAATCTACAGTAGCAAACGCGGTTGCTCGTAAACTATTTGAAAAGAATATTGGAAACTATGTACTTGATGGAGATAATATACGCCACGGTTTAAATAAAGATTTAGGTTTTTCTGAAAGTGATCGTATGGAAAATATAAGACGGATTGGCGAAGTGGCAAAGCTATTTGTAGATCAAGGTACTGTTGTTCTTACAGCGTTTATTTCACCGTTTCGAGTAGACCGAAAACAAGTTAGAGATCTATTAGCTGCAGATGAATTTATAGAAGTGTTTGTAAAATGTCCAATTGAAGAGTGTGAGAAACGTGATCCGAAAGGGCTTTATAAAAAAGCAAGAAAAGGTGATATTAAAGACTTTACAGGTATCGATTCACCATATGAGGAACCAGAGAAAGCGGAATTAATTGTACAAACGCACAAGTATTCTATTGAAGAATGTGCAGAACAAATCGTGAAGTACTTACAAGAGCGTAGTTTTATATAGGGGGATAAAAAATGAGTTATGAAAAAGTATGGGCTAACAATGAAAAATTAAATCAAACTGAGAAAAATAAATTAAAAAAAGATGGATTGGAAATCTTTAATGACATTCCTTACTATGCAGAGAATGGCTTCGAATCTATTCCGAAAGAAGAGTGGGACGCATTCAAATGGGCAGGGTTGTATTTACAAAGACCGAAAGAAGCTGGTTATTTTATGATGCGTGTAAATATTCCTTCTGGCATTATTACGAATGCACAGGCAGAAGTGCTTGCTTCTATCGCTGAGGATTATGGACGTGACGTAATAGATATTACGACAAGACAGGCGATTCAGTTTCATTGGTTACAAATTCATCAAATTCCAGATATTTTTAAAAGATTAGCAAGAGTTGGGTTATCTTCAGCTGGGGCGTGTGGTGATATAACGCGTAATATTACAGGAAATCCACTTGCTGGCATTGATGCAAATGAATTATTTGATACAACGCATATTGTGAAAGAGGTATATGACTACTTCCAACATAATGAAGAGTTTTCTAACTTACCACGTAAATTTAAAATGTCTATTAGTTCTAACATTTATAACGCAGCAAACGCAGAGATTAACTGTGTTGCATTTACACCTGCTACGAAAGAAATAGATGGTGAGAAAAAAGTTGGTTTTCATATAAAAGTAGGCGGTGGGTTATCGGCTCGTCCATATTTAGCTGATGAATTAGATGTATTCGTTTTACCAGAAGAAGTCAAAGCGGTAGCGATTGCGATTGCTACGATATTCCGTGATTTTGGATATCGTGAAAAACGTCATTTAGCTCGTTTGAAATTTCTTGTTGCAGACTGGGGAGCAGAGAAGTTTAAAGAGAAACTAATAGAATATACAGGACCATTACAAAGTAAAGGAGAAAGTGCTCTTAAAGGCTGGAATGCGGGATACTTTTATGGTGTCCAAGACCAAAAACAAGATGGACTAAAATATGTAGGTTTTAATGTGCCGGTAGGACGCCTACATGCAGAAGAAATGTTTGAGATTGCAAGAATTGCTAAACAATATGGAAATGGACAAATTCGTACATGTAATTCACAAAACTTCATTATTCCGAATGTTCCGCCAGAAAATGTAACTGGCTTGCTAAATGAGCCGTTGTTTGAAGCGATATCAGCAAATCCGAAATCGTTTATTGGTCACGCGGTTTCTTGTACTGGTATTGAATATTGCAATCTTGCATTAGTAGAAACGAAAGAAAGATTACGAAAAATTGCCGAATACTTAGATACACAAATTGCACTCGATGTTCCGATTCGTATTCATATGGTAGGATGCCCGAATTCATGTGGTCAACGTCAAATTGCTGACATTGGATTACAAGGTGTAAAAATGAAAACGAAGGAAAAAGGAATTGTTGAAGCCTTTGAAATATATGTAGGTGGAACGCTGTTAGATGGTGGTGCTTATAACCAAAAGTTAAAAGGAAAAATAGATGGTGAGGATCTACCTGATGTACTCGTATCATTTATAAGTTATTTCAAAGAAAATAAATTACCAGCTGAAACGTTTTATGATTTTGTAGGCCGTGTTGGTGTAGAGACATTACAAACAGCGTTAAATAACGTGTTAGAAGAAGTAATAGCGTCTTAGGAGGGACAATATGGATTTATATCGATTTGAAGCTGTATTAGAGAATAGTATTGTTCCAATTGTTGTTGTTGCTGAAAGTGAAGAAAAGGCATTTAAGATGGCGGAGATTGAACTTGAAAAACATTTTTTACCGTTACCAGAAGTAAAGGAGATTGCTCTATTTGAAAAAAAGAAGATTCGAAAAAGCGCGGCTTTTGTTATTCATGAGTAAGGAACATTGAAATATGAAGAAATGAAAACTTCCATTCCTATATAAGGATGGAAGTTTCACTTTAATAGTAGAAATGAGGAGAGATGATGGGAAAAGTATATATCGTTGGAGCGGGCCCTGGAGATCCAGATTTAATTACTGTAAAAGGATTGAAATGTATTGAGAAGGCAGATGTTATTTTGTACGACCGTCTCGTAAATAAAGAGTTGCTTTCCTATGCAAAGTCTGGAGCGGATTTAATTTATTGCGGAAAACTACCAAATTATCACACGATGAAGCAAGAGACAATTAACACGTTTCTTATTAAATATGCGAAAAAAGGAAAAGTTGTAACGAGGCTAAAAGGTGGGGATCCATTTGTATTTGGTAGAGGAGGAGAAGAAGCTGAAGCGTTAGCAAAGCAAGGTGTACCGTTTGAAATCGTTCCTGGTATTTCAGCTGGAATAGCTGCTCCTGCTTATGCTGGTATTCCAGTGACACATCGTGATGCAAGTGCAAGTTTTGCTATTGTGACAGGGCATAGAAAAGAAGATGCTGAAGAGGAAGTGAAGTGGGAAAATTTAGCGAAAGGTGTAGAGACTTTAGCTGTATATATGGGGGTTAGCAATTTACCCTACATATGTGAGCAACTGATAAAGCATGGAAAAAATAAAAGTACGCCTGCTGCTATTATTGAGCGGGGAACGACATCTATGCAGCGCACAGTTGTTGGGACGTTAGGAACAATTGTAGATGTTGCGAAAAAAGAACAAATTCAAAATCCAAGCATGATTGTAATTGGAGAAGTCGTCCGTTTTAGAGAAAAAATCCATTGGTTTGAAAAGCAGACAGAAAGTACGTATCAAGTAAGTGGAGTGTTATAAAATGAAAGCCATCTTATATATATGTCATGGAAGTCGCTTGAAAGCAGCGAAAGAAGAAGCGGTTGCATTTATTACGTCATGTATGAACCGTGTAGAGGCAAGTATTCAAGAAATTTGTTTTTTAGAGTTAGCGAGTCCAACTATTGATGAAGGGTTCCGTACATGTGTGAAGCGTGGTGCTACAGAGATTATCGTTATTCCAGTTTTTTTATTAGCAGCAGGTCATGTGAAAAAAGATATTCCGTTTGAATTGGAAAAGTTAAATAATCAATATCCAAGTATAAAAGTGACCTATGGTAATCCATTTGGCGTATCAGAAACACTTATAAAATCAGTGTATAACGGTAGTGGCATTGAACAGGAAAATAAGAATGAAGTGACGTTACTTCTCGTTGCAAGAGGGAGCAGTGATCCTGAAGTATTACGAGATATAAACTGGATCGCTTCTTTATTTCAAATGGAAGAGAAAATTAAAAAAGTAGAAATTTGTTATTTAGCAGCTGCCGAGCCGAAATTTGAGAAGAAGTTAAAGGAAGTTGTAGAACGAAAAGAAAAGAATATCGTTGTACTGCCTTACTTGTTATTTACAGGTTTGCTTATGAAGCATATTGAAAAAGAAGTACGCCAATATGAGCTAGATGAGATAAAAATAAGTCCATATTTAGGGAAGAATGAAGCGTTTCAGTATATGTTAATTCAGAAAACGAAGAAATTATTGAAGGGAGATCAATATGTATCCACTTACAGTGCGAGTTGAGAAGAAACGTGTTGTTGTCATTGGTGGAGGGAAAGTCGCGGGATTCAAAATTATTCCTTTACTCAAACAAGGTGCAGATATAGTTGTGGTAAGTCCTGAATTGGATGCAAATTTAGTGAAACTTGTAGAAGAAAAGAAAATTCGTTGGTATCAAAGGGAGTATGAAAAAAGTGATATTAAAGACGCCTTTTTAGTTGTTGCAGCGAGTAGTGATGCTGTATTGAATGAACAAATTGCTGAAGATGTCGCAGAGAATCAATTAGTAAATGTTATTACGAATCCGGAAAGTGGTAATGTTCATTTTCCGGCAGCGATTCATCGTGGATTACTGAATGTGGCTGTTTCTACTGGCGGAGCGAGCCCAAAACTTGCAAAAAAAATTCGAGATGATATCGCAAATAAATATGATGAGACGTATGAATCATATCTTGATTTTTTATACGAAGTTAGAATAAAGGTGAAAGAATTACAAATAGAGAAAAGAGAGAGAAATATATTGTTGCAAGAGGTATTGAAGTCGATATATGTTCAAAATGAACAAAAAAGAGAATTGTTTTTACAAGAATTAGAGAGAAGAGTTCATATAGGATAATAAATAAATTGTACTTTACAACTATAAGAATATAATTTATAATCACAAGTAACTTCAATAGATGAAATCGATGAGCAAGAAGAGTATGTATATTTGATACGTTCAGAGAGCTGGGGTAAGGTGTGAGCCCGGTACGATAAAATATACAGAATGGGCTTGCGAGAGGTATGTTGAACATTGTAGTAGGCAACCCGGGTTCCGCCGTTAAAAGGATAGAGTATCGGAGTTTTTCCTGTACTTGAACAAGTGGGATTTATCAATCCAATTGAGGTGGTACCACGGTATTAACATTACATATATCGTCCTCTACATGCATATTTGCGTGTAGGGGACTTTTTTATTTTCTAAAGGAGGTGTGCGAGTATGAAATGAAAGTGTATAATTAACAAAAGTTTAAATATTCAGAAAAGGAGAAATTATGATGAAAGAAACACAGCAATGGACGTCGAAAATAGGCTTTGTACTCGCAGCAGCCGGAGCCGCAGTAGGTCTTGGTGCGATATGGAAATTTCCATATGTTGCAGGTAATGGCGGGGGAGGCGCATTCTTCCTTGTATTTTTACTATTAACTTTATTTATAGGTATGCCGCTTCTTATAGCTGAATTTGTTATTGGACGTAGTACACAAAAAGAGGCAGTTACTGCGTATAAAGTATTAGTGCCAAATAGCAAGTTATATCCTTGGATTGGTCGCATGGGAGTTGTTACTTGTTTTAGTGTACTATCTTTTTATAGTGTTGTAGGTGGATGGATTTTACTTTACTTATACTATAGTGTGACAGGAAGTTTCTGGAATGGAGTGGCTGATTATGGGCAATTATTCGGTGAGACGATTTCAAATCCAGTAAGCGCGATCGGAGCACAATTTATCTTTATGCTTTGTACGATTTTTGTCGTAAGTAAAGGTGTAGAGAAAGGGATAGAAAAGGCAAGTAAGTATATGATGCCGTTATTATTTATTTTATTTATTGCAATTATTGTTCGTGCGTTAACACTGGATGGTGCTTTTGCTGGGGTAGAGTTCTTCTTAAAACCAGATTTTTCAAAGCTGACAGCAGATACGATTTTATATGCGATGGGACAATCTTTCTTCTCTCTAACAGTAGGGGCCTCAGTAATGGTAACGTATAGTTCATATTTAAAGAAAGAAGAACATTTAGCGAAGTCAGCAACATCTATTGTAAGTTTAACTGTTTTTGTTACAGTACTTGCAGGATTAGCGATTTTCCCGGCGATTTTCGCACTAGGTGTTAAGCCGACTGAAGGACCAGGGTTACTATTTATCGTCCTTCCAGCAGTATTTGCGAAAATACCATTTGGACAATTTTTCTTCATTATGTTTTTAGTGCTATTCTTCTTTGCAACGTTAACATCTGCGATTTCCATGCTTGAAATTGTAGTAGCATCTGTTGCGAAGGGGGATGAGAAGAAGCGTCCGTCAGCATCGTTATTAATTGGTATTCTAATTTTTGCAGTTGGAATTCCGTCAGCGTTATCGTTTGGTATTATGAGTGATGTGAAAATATTTGGGAAAACATTCTTTGACTTAGTCGACTTCTCAGTAAGTAACGTATTGCTGCCGTTAGGGGTACTAGCTATTTCGCTATTCGTACCAAATAAAATGAGTAAAGAAATGTTAATGAAAGAATTAGAAGTTACGGAAACGAAAGGGAAAACATTATTTAATATTTGGTTCTTCTTACTTCGTTATGTTATTCCAATAACTGTAATTATTGTATTTTTAAATGTGATAGGTGTATTTAAAATGTTTGCATAATAAAAAGACGGAGAAATCTCCGTCTTTTTATTATGTTGTAGGTGTATTTAGTAAGCGATTATATGCTTTGTAGGCTGTGATGACTGCGAGGAATGATCCGATTAAAAATAAAACTGAGCCACCAAATGTAAATAGCCGGCCAATAAAAGTCTCTCTAGCTTCTTGTATTTCTTGCTGTAATTGTGTATTCATATAATTCACCCCGTAAACTATAGATAGGCATTTAGTTATAGTCTATGTAGAATGCCTATAGTGTGTGAAGTGGAAATAAAAGAACTCGGTATGCACCGAGTTTTTTTATAATCCGATATAAGGAGATGGATCAACTGCGTTTGTCTTGCCGACATTCCATTCTCCCAGATGAAGTTCGAAGTGTAAATGTTGTCCGTATGATTGGCCAGTATTCCCCATAAATCCAAGTTGAGTTCCTTGTTTTACAGTTTGTCCATTTGATACAGAACGGCTACTCATATGAGCATATACTGTTGTATATGTTTTTCCGTTAATACGGTGAGATAAGTACACAACATTTCCGTAACTAGATGATAATTCTGAGCGAATAACAACGCCATCTGCAGCGGCAATAATTGGAACAGTTCCTGAAGCAGCGATATCGATTCCTTTATGGTTATCTATAGAGCGTACGCCAAAACCAGAAGTTTTTGATCCAGCTGCTGGTTTAATAAATCCTCCGATGTTTGTATCGTGTGGTGTTGGGGCCGCTTGAGCTGTTTGAGCAGATGAAGCAGCTTGTTTACGAGCTTCTTCCGCCTTGCGAGCTTCCTCAGCTTTACGAGCTTCTTCTGCGCGTTTTTCTTCTTCAATTGCCTTTTGAACAGCTTGACGCTGGTTTTCTAAAATGCCTTTAGATTCTTCTAATCCTTCAATCTCTGAATCTACTTTTGCTACTTTCGTATGTAGATCGCTAATAAGAGTTTGTTGCTGTTGTTGGTTGTTTTGTAATTCTTGTTGTTTTTGTTCTAATTTTTGCTCGGATTCTTTCAGTTGTTGCTCTTTTTTCTCAACAGCCTCTTTTTCTTTCGTCACAGCATCTTGGTCATTTGTTTGTTTTTTCACAATGTCAGTATCATTATTTAAAATTAAACTGACAGAGTACATATTATCAACAAGATCAGCAATGTTTGCAGAATTTGTTAATACTTCCGTAATGATATTTGTGCGAGGTTTTTCTTGCATAGATTGCAGTCGTTGCTTAATAACTTCCTGACGCGTATCTATGTTTGTTTGTAATTGCTCTATATGTTTCTTTTTTTCAGTAATTACTTGTTGTGTCTTACTAATTTCTTTTTTTGTATCGTTTAATTCAGCTTCGTTTTTATTAATAGAAGTAGTTAAATCGTCGATTTTCTTTTGTAATTCTTGAATTTCTTTTTCTATTTGTTCTTTCTCGGCTGATTTATTTTGTAAGTCATTTTGTTTTCCTTCTAATTCAGATTGAATATTAGATAATTTATCTTGATTCGTTTCAGCGTATGCGGGTGAAAGTAACGGGGAAGCAAAAATCGTTCCTGCTGCTAAAACGCTGAACGCTACAAATTTCTTTTTCATGGTTGTCTGGCTCCTTTCCCTATGAATGTTATATATCATAAGAAGAAGAGTGTCTATCGTTGTAACCATAATGTAAAGAAAATTTTATAAAATTACTAAGTTTTGTCGGAATTTATCATTTTTTTACGGTAATTGTAATGGTGATTCTCTTTCTTAATTTGTGTAACAAAGGTGTGTTCTGGATTACATTTTGTTAAATAAAGGAATGAATAGGTCTATTTGATGTAGTGAAATTTAATTTGGAAACTCAATAAAATACTAGTAAGGAATCGTTCTCATGTTAGGTTTTCTGACATGGGTTTTGTTTTTGTCAAGAAAATTATTTGCGTTCGGGCAAAGTTATTTTGTTGTCAGATTTTAAATTTTGATTTATGATTTTTAACAGGGACAAAATGTAGTGAATTGTCGAATAATATGTAATACTCTTAATTTCAAGTTTTATAGATATAGAATGAGAGGTAGAGTGACACATCGAAGAGGGGGTTACAACAAATATGAAAAGAATAGGACTTGCATGGCAAATATTAATAGGACTTGTGCTTGGTATTGCGGTTGGTGCGATTTTCTTTGACAATCCAGCTGTTGTGAAGTACTTACAACCAATTGGTGATATTTTCATCCGACTAATTAAAATGATTGTAGTACCGATTGTTGTAGCAAGTATTGTTGTTGGGGTTGCTGGTGTTGGCGATGTTAAAAAATTAGGTCGACTAGGCGGAAAAACAATTATTTACTTTGAAATTATTACAACAATTGCAATTATTGTCGGTCTATTAATTGCGAATATTTTCCAACCAGGAAAAGGCGTAAATATGGAGCAGTTAACAAAGACAGATATTTCGAAATATACACATACGACAGAGCAAGTACAAAGTCATTCGTTTGCAGATACATTTGTAAATATTGTTCCAACAAACATTGTAAAGTCATTAGCTGACGGAGATATGCTTGCTATTATCTTCTTCTCTGTATTATTTGGTTTAGGTGTAGCAGCAATTGGTGAAAGAGGAAGACCGGTTCTTCAATTTTTCCAAGGTGTAGCTGATGCGATGTTTTACGTAACAAATCAAGTTATGAAATTTGCACCATTTGGTGTGTTTGCACTAATTGGAGTTACAGTTTCTACATTTGGTCTTGCTTCGTTAATTCCATTAGGGAAATTATTAATTGTAGTATACGGGGCAATGATTTTCTTCGTTGTAGTTGTCTTAGGACTTACAGCGAAAATATTTGGAATTAACATTTTCCAATTCTTTAAGATTTTAAAAGACGAGCTGATCTTAGCATATTCTACAGCGAGTTCAGAAACAGTTTTACCGAAAATCATGGAGAAGATGGAGAAGTTCGGTTGTCCGAAAGCAATTACATCTTTCGTTATTCCGACAGGTTATTCATTTAACTTAGATGGATCAACTTTATATCAAGCAATTGCGGCTATTTTCTTAGCGCAAATGTACGGTATTGATTTATCCATTACACAACAAATTACATTATTGCTTGTATTAATGGTTACATCAAAAGGTATCGCAGGTGTACCAGGCGTATCGTTCGTTGTATTATTAGCGACACTTGGTACAGTAGGTATTCCACCTGAAGGTTTAGCGTTTATTGCAGGTATTGACCGTATTCTAGATATGGCTCGTACAGCAGTTAACGTTGTAGGTAACTCTTTAGCAGCTGTAGTTATGTCTAAATGGGAAGGTCAATATGACGCTGAAAAAGGACAAGCCTACTTGAAAGAAATTTCTAATAAGCAAGCAGCTTAATTATAATTTGAACAAGCTCTCACATAATATGTGGGGGCTTTTCTATATAGAAGGGGAGCAGACGTAATGAAACGTAAATATGGTGACGGTTCTTCGTGGAAGCGACTACTAGAGAAGGATTATACGGTTAAGCGAATAGAAGAAGGAATGCTAGGAATACTAGAAATAAAAAAGGTGAGAGAACCTAGTTGTAAAGAATATGACGGTAAAGAGCTATGTATTGCTGGCAATCAGTATACGTGGATTCAATATTTCATAGACGAGAAAAACTTTGCGATTACCGCTATGTTAGATGATCAAAAGGAATTAGTGCAATATTATATCGATGTGGCGAAAGACTATGAAATAGACGAGCGTGGTTTACCGTATTTTGATGATTTATATTTAGATGTAGTATTATTACCGAATGGTAAAATGTATGTATTGGATGAAGATGAGTTAGAGGATGCTTATAAAAGTGGCGATGTTACAAAAGAAGAGTATGAGTTAGCTTGGTACACTACAAAGTGGATTATAGCTGCAATAAAAAATAATGAATTTTATTGGATTTCAATATTGGAAGAAGAAATCAAAAAGTTAAAATGATTATTGTATTCAAATTTTTGTATAATTACCAAAAAAATCTATACAAAAAATAATTGACTTTTGTTTTGTAAGCGAGTAAAGTTAGGGAAGAAATTATTATTAAAAAATAAATATGAAACCTTCTTATAAAGAGAGGCGGAGGGACTGGCCCTACGATGCCTCGGCAGCGGACTCGATTTCAGAGTGCTGTGCCAAATCCAGCAAGCATGTGCTTGAAAGATGAGAAGAGCGTTTCTTATAGATGTATAAGACCTCTTCTCGTTGGAAGAGGTCTTTTGTTATTCATTAGAAAAAGGTTGAAACTAGGGAGAGATGGTACTTTGAAAGAAACGAGAGGAAATGGTTTGGCATTATTACCACTTGGGATATTTTTGGCGCTATTTATTGGTTCTGGAATTATTACAGGTGATTTCTATAAATTGCCGATACTTGTAGCAATTTCAATTGCTGTAGGAGTCGCTTTAGCAATGAATCGTAAAGAAAGTTTTCATGTAAAAGTGGAACGATTTGCTAAAGGTGCAGGGAACCCAGACATTATGATTATGGTTCTAATTTTTGTACTGGCAGGGGCATTTTCTGAAACAGCAAAAGGGATGGGTGGCGTTGATTCTACAGTTAACTTAGCGTTATCAATTTTACCACAAGGATTTATCGTAGCTGGCATTTTCGTTATAGGAGCATTTATTTCATTAGCGATGGGAACTTCAATGGGAACAATTGCTGCATTAGCACCAATTGCTGTAGGTATTAGTGGGCAAACTGATATCTCAATTGCACTTACGATGGCTACTGTTGTTGGCGGAGCGATGTTTGGTGATAATTTATCATTTATTTCAGATACAACAATCGCAGCTGTACGTTCACAAGGAACAGAAATGAAAGATAAGTTTAAAACGAACTTTTTAATTGTATTACCAGCAGCTATTATTACAATTGTACTATTAGTAATCATTACTTTAGGAAGTGATACGCAGATTAAAACGCATAGCTTTGACTGGATAAAGATTTTACCGTATGCAGGAGTACTTATTACAGCGCTACTTGGTTGGAATGTACTTATCGTTTTAACTGGTGGAACTGTACTATCTGGGGTTATCGGTCTTTTAGATGGAAGTTATACGTTAGAGAGTTTCTTTAAAAGTGTAACGACTGGAATGGGCGGTATGATGGAGTTAGTATTACTTGCTATTTTAATTGGCGGTATGGTCGAATTGATTCAATATAATGGTGGCATTCAATATTTAATGAATATTTTAACGCGTAACATTCGTTCAAAAAAAGGAGCAGAGTTCGGTATAGCTGGTTTAGTAGGTATGACGAATATGTGTACAGCGAATAATACGATTTCTATTATCTTTACAGGTCCGCTTGCGAAAAACATTGCAGATCAATATGAAATTGATCCTCGTAAATCAGCGAGTGTATTAGATCTTTTCTCGTGCTGTGTGCAAGGTTTAATTCCGTATGGTGCGCAAATGTTAACAGCAGCAGGATTTGCGGCGTTATCTCCAATTGAACTGTTACCATATGCGTTTTATCCAATCTTAGTTGGAGTATGTGGAATCATTTCTATATTAATTGGTTTCCCGAGGTTTTCTAAAGTAGCGGAAAAGAAAGAGTATGATAAAACAGCATAATGAAAATGAAGTGTATGAAAAGTAACGAAAGCCGTACAGAGAATGTTCTCTGTACGGCTTTTTATGTGCGGGAAAAGAGTGGATGATCCCATGCTACCGTATGTTTTTACAAAAGGCTGAATGCAACTCGGTCTTAAGTCTGAGTTAAAAACGGTTCTTAAGCTCGTTATGGAAAAAAGAAAAAATAGTTAAGATAAGAGTATCAAATCGAAGGGAGGCAAGCACAAGATGAAACAATTTCTAGCGTTTATCGCGGCTGGTATTTTAGCTTTAATTGCTCTTGGTAGTCTTGCTGGTATTGTAGGATTCGCAATCGGAGCAGGAGTTGTGTACTGGAGCTATAAATCATTTGTGCGAGCACAATCATTTTTTGGAAAGTTAGCTTGGGGTATTGTTGGTTTGATCGGTTTGTCCATCGCCCTTTCTCATTCCCCAGCATTAATCGGTATTGCAGCATTAGTAGTTTTATACTACGGATACCGTGAGTGGAAAAAAGAAAAAGATGTAGTTGTTGATTCTGCTCCAGAAAGTTCTAAACCATATAGCAACTTTGAAGATGAGTGGAACAAGTTAATGAAAAACTAATATAAAATCAATCAAATTAAATTTATAAAGTAGAAGAGAGGAAGATTATAATGAAACAATCTTTATTCGGACGTGTACGCGATGCAATTTTAGCAGATTTTCATAATGTGTTAGATGAGAAAGAAAGAAAAAATCCAATTGCTATGTTAAACCAATATTTACGTGATAGTGAGCGTGAAATAACAAAAATTGAGAAGTTAATTCAGCGTCATAAAACATTAAAATCTAACTTTGCTCGTGAGCTTGAGCAAGCACGTTATTTCGTGAATAAAAGATCTAAGCAAGCGATCATCGCTCAAGAAGCAGGCGAATTACAACTACATGAGCGTGCATTAGAAGAAGTAGCTTATTATGAAGGGCAAGTAACTCGATTAGAAGAAATGTATGCAGGTGTTGTAGAACAAATTGATGAGCTAGAGCGTCGTCTTTCTGAAATGAAAAATAAATTAAAAGAAATGCACGCAAAACGTATGGAATTAATGGCACGTGAAAATATGGCACATGCAAATCGTCGTATGAATACTGCGATGCATAAAATGGATGAAAATAATCCATTCTTACGCTTTGAAGAAATTGAAGATCATATTCGCGACTTAGAAACTCGTATGAACGAGGAGCATGAACGTGATACATTTGATATGAAGATTGCAAAGCTTGAGCGTGAAATGAAAGAAAAGAATGATGTATCGTTAACGAAAGAGTTAACAAAATAATAGTAGTATATTATAAAACAGGCTTATGATATAGTGATAGGAGAAAAGGTGTTGGAAAGCAATGCCTTTTCTTCTATGTATATGTGACAAGAAGGGGGGAGCTGAAATGAAGAAACATTTTTCAAAGACACAATTAATGGGGATGCTCCTCATCATATTTGGATTCGGTCTTTTTCTTGATATGATACTTGGACATTTTGAACCAGGTGGTCTCATTTTTGCATTTATTATGCTTATGTTTGGAAGGCATTATCGTAAAAAGAATCGTTATGTACGGGGAAATGTATTTTTATTTGTCGGTGGTATCGTATTTTTATTCTTCTTATTTTCATCAGCAGCATTTGTTCTTGTCGTATTTGCTTGTTTAGCTTTAATTGGTTATCAATTGATTCAACAAGGGCATCAGCAAAAAGCAATGAAGGTTGAAATTAAAGAAGAAGGGATTATAGACGAAGAGAAGCAAATATATCGTACAGAACCATATTTAAAAAATATGTTTGTAGGCAATGTACGAATGATGGATCATATTTATGAACTTGAGGATATTAATGTTCAATATGGTGCTTGTGATGTGGAAATAGATTTAACAACTGCTATGATTCCAGAAGGAGAAACGGTAATTGTTATTCGGGGTGTCGTTGGTAATATTCGTTTATATGTGCCATATGATATTGAACTGTCTTTAAATCATTCTGTTATTGTCGGGCGTGTGCTCTTGCCAGGTCATGAGGAGACAGGGTTTAACCGCAATGTTACATTTAGAACAGAGCAGTATAAAGAGGCTCCTCGTCGTATTAAAATTATTTCTTCGCTTGTCGTAGGCGATACGGAAGTGAGGAAAGTATAATGAAGAAACAAAAAAATATTTCGTGGATGTATATTCGTTATTCTATGTTGTCCTCAGTTAGTATCGCACTCATTTGTACAATTGTATATGTATGGAAAAGCGAGCAACAAGTATATGATTTATTATGGAAGGAATCCATCGCTTCTGTTCCAATTGGCTTGTTTATTATGACTACAAGCTTACTTATCGGGGGAATTGTAGGATATGCAATCGGTTACTATATAGAGCAGCGTATACAAGGATTAAATACGTTTCTATTTGAAGTAGAGCGAGGGAATTTTCCGAGTGATGTTTCGTTTACCGCAGATGATGAATTTCATGAAGTGGAACGAAAAGTGATCGGTCTGGCTCGTCGATTAGAGGAGCAAGCTGGACTCTTTCAAAAGGTAACGAATGAACGAGCTCATTGGAATGAAGAGATGAGACAAGAAGCGATTTCCCAAGAAAGGCATCGATTGGCGAGGGAGCTGCATGATTCTGTAAGTCAGCAGCTTTTTGCAATGTCGATGATGATGTCGGCTATTAATGAACAAGTAGCTGCATTTCCAGAAACGACGAAAAAGCAGTTACAGCTTGTTGAAAATATGGTTGTAAATGCACAGTCAGAAATGAGAGCATTGCTTCTTCATTTACGCCCAGTACAGTTAGAAGGTAAGAAATTAACAGAAGGTATAGAAGAATTATTAACAGAACTATCTAGAAAGCAACATATGAAAATTGAATGGTTAATTGAACCGATTCAATTAAAAAAAGGTGTAGAAGATCACTTATTCCGCATTGTGCAAGAGGCGCTATCTAACACTTTACGTCATGCGAAGGCAAAGAAAACAGAAGTGCGTCTTCGAAAAATTGATCAATATGCAATATTGAAAATTATTGATGATGGTGTAGGTTTTAAAGTAGGAGTGAATAAGGCTGGTTCTTACGGATTGAGGTCAATACAAGAGCGTGTTCATGAAATTGGTGGGACATTAAAGGTACTTAGTTTTCCAAATAAAGGTACACAAATAGAAGTAAAAGTACCGATTATGATTGAGAGAGGGGGAGAATCATGATTAAAGTATTACTAGTGGATGATCATGAAATGGTTCGAATGGGTGTATCAGCATATTTATCAACGCAGCCAGATATTGAAGTAGTTGGAGAAGCTGAAAATGGAAGAAAAGGTTCAGAGTTAGCTTTGCAATTAAGGCCGGATATTATTTTGATGGACCTTGTCATGGATGAGATGGATGGTGTTGAAGCAACACGTGCTATTATTCAAGAATGGCCAGAAGCAAAAATTGTAGTTGTAACGAGCTTTTTAGATGATGAGAAATTGTATCCTGTTATTGAGGCCGGAGCGACAAGTTATTTATTAAAAACATCAAGAGCGAGTGATATAGCAGACGCTGTACGAGCTACTTATGATGGAGAAACGGTATTAGAGCCGAAAGTTACTGGTAAAATGATGTCTCGTATGCGTCAGAAGAAAGAACAACCTTTGCATGAGGAGTTAACAGAAAGAGAGTCTGAAATTTTGTTATTAATTGCAGAGGGGAAAAGTAATCAAGAGATTGCAGACGAGTTGTTTATTGCCCTCAAAACAGTAAAGACACATGTGAGCAATATATTAAATAAGCTAAATGTAAGTGACCGGACACAAGCGGTTATTTATGCGTTTCGACATCAATTGACGAAATGATAAAGTGAAATTTTAACCAGTGGGGTGGTCCCCACTGGTTATTAGTTTGTACAAAATCTTTTTATTGACGCCAATAAATGTAAGCGTTATCATTTAGTTGTTAACAGTACATACAAAGGGGAGAATGTATATGCTAGTTCAAACTATATTCGGCATGGGTAAGTCTAAAAAACTAGGGGATTATGTGAACGCATTACAAGCGCTTTGTGAAGAATATAATGTTGAAACAGATAAAATTGCAATTGTTGAGGCGACAGAAGAGTACTATTTATTTTTAGTAAAGCAAGAAGAGTGCTACGATGTTGTCAAAGTAGAAACAGTGGATACAAATATTGATTATTATACGAAAGCGTATAAAATAAGTAGTTTTAATCATAGCGCTTATCAAAAGTAAAAAAACTCCCTTTTGGGAGTTTTTTAGGATGCTTTTACTTCATGAGATTCGGTTAGTAAGGGAACTTTTTTCGCGCCACTTAGCTTAGCGATTGCAAGGCCAATAAGAGCTCCGGCTAATGCAGGTACTAGCCAACCTATTCCTTCATTATATAAAGGGATAAATTCAAAATATGATGTGATAAATGAAACTGAAATACCACCTTGTTTTAATCCATCAAATACGCTTACAATTGCAGCTCCAATTAAAGCACCTACATAAACAGAGCGATATCCACCAAAATATTTATGAAGTAACGATAGTAGAACAAGTACAATCGCAACTGGATATACAACAAGTAGAATTGGAACAGAGATGGAAATGATTTTTGTTAAACCTAAGTTGGCAACTAATAATCCCAATACACAAATGATACTTGCAAACGTTTTGTATGAAAATTTAGTCAATAATGTCGAGAAATATTGACTACATGCAGATACAAGTCCAACACATGTTGTTAAGCAAGCGAGTGTAACGATAAGAGATAATAAAAGTAGACCATATGGACCGAATAATTGTTGTACGATCACAGTAAGTAATTGTCCACCATTCTTTGCATATCCGAGCGAGACGCTAGTTGCACCGAGCCAGCCAAGCGCACCATATACAAGTACGAGGCCAGTAGCAGCAATAAGTCCAGCTTTGGCTGTTGCGATGGCAATGGATTTACGATCCTTTACACCTTTAGAGCGAATGGTATTTACAACGATAATTCCAAATGCAAGTGCTGAAATGGTATCCATCGTTAAGTATCCTTCCATAAAGCCTTTGAAAATCGGAGAAGTTTGATACTCTTGCATTGCAGGTCCTGATTGTCCAAGTGGTGTAAAGACACTTTTAACAAACAATAAGAAAATAGAGAGTAATAAAATAGGTGTTAATATATTTCCAATACGATCTACAAGTTTAGATGGATTCAAACTCAGCCAATATACGATAGCAAAGAAGATGATTGTATATACAAAAAGTACGAGGTTGCTAGAGCGAATCGTTTCTGGTAAGAAAGAACTAGCGCCCATTTCATAAGCAACATTTGCCACGCGTGGAATACCCATAGAAGGACCAATGGCGATGTATACAACTACCGTAAAGAATATTCCGAATAATGGGTGAACATGACTTGCAAGTTGCTGCATACCATTTCCTGATAAAGAAATTGCGATAACTGTTAGTAGTGGTAAACCGACTCCTGTTAGTAAAAATCCAATCATTGCCGGCCAAAAGTTTTCGCCTGCATTTTGTCCAAGCATGGGAGGGAAAATTAAATTACCTGCCCCAAAAAATAAAGAAAATAGCATAAGACCCGTGAAAAAAATATGTTTTTTTGATACAGTGTTCATTGTTTTTCCTCCTTTTTTAAAATTCATTTGTAAGAACACAAAAAACTCGTCCCTAAAGAAAGGGACGAGTTATATTTACCCGCGATACCACCCTAATTTATACATGTAGAAATAATTCTATATGTATACGGCTTTGCAACGTACAACATGATACGTGTTCCTTGTAACGGGGGACAGCCGGTAAGAACTTACTATAACATTCAGTTCTACTTCTCGGAGATGATTTTCGGCTACGCACTGAACGTTGGCTTTCAGCAAATCGCCAACTCTCTGGGGAACAGTTCTATAACGTACTCGTTCTCGTCAATGAATTTTTATTCAAGTATTCTGACAGTATTGTTACATGTTTTTTTTTGAAAGTCAATATTTTTTTGGAAGATATATTTATATCCAGAAATATTGAATGTGATATTTGTTGTAGTAAAAGGAATGGTGAATTGTAAAAAGGGAGTGAAATTTTGTAGAGAATTGTAAAGTTTGTGGAGAAAGTTGATATTTATAGGAGTAAAGAAGGTATTATTTGAATTTACAGAGAATAATACAACAATCCACTTGCTGGAAAGAACAAACCAAAAGAGGTGACTGAAATGCTTGCGATGGGAGTATTATTTGGCATTATTGCTATAATTGGTTTTATGTGGTTATATTATTCGCGTTCGTTTAAACAAGCAGAAGTTTTACTCTTTCAAAAAGGTAGTTTGTTGACAAATCAGTCTAGATATTTAGTATGTCCGAAGTGTGGAAGTGCACAGGCCAGAAGTGGAGGGTATCAAGAGTGTTGCAAAATTAGATTATGAAAGAAGGAAGCCTCACATTATTTTGTGAGGCTTCCTTCCTTACAATTTCATGGCACTCCAAATTGTCCATCGATCTCTTTCGATAATAGGAGATACGTTTTGTAAGGCAGTCTGTACTTGGTGTAAAAGTTGAGAAAGTTCATAGTCTGTTAATTCGTATAGAATGGATCGACCTGTTCGAGGTGATAAATCTTGTAGCAATGCCTCTACGGAATCATGTATTTTTCGTACTTCCCATTGTGTTTGAGCGGGGAATACGTGAAGAAAATATTTTTGTAATTCTTGCTGTATCGTGGTGGTTTTTGGACGTCTTTTTGATTCTATTTCAATGAGTTTTGGGAAGGTAGAGAAAAAATATCCACGGATGTGTTCGGGACTTCCAGGGATCGTACAATCTTCAATAGTTCGGTCTTGTACAATAAGTACACCGTTTTTCTTTAATATACGAGAAGCTTCACGTAGAAATGTAGGAACGTCTTGTAAATGATGAATAACTGCACGCGAAATAACAATGTCGAATGTATCATTAGGATAGGGGACGCTATGTGCATCACCGTGAATGAATGAAATATTTGAAAATCCGCTACAATTTTCTTTTGCAGCCTGTAATATTTCTTTTGAAAAATCAAGTCCAACAACACTTTCTGCTCCCATAAGAGCAAGTTCTTTCGTATAAATCCCGCCACCACAGCCGATATCAATTATTCGTTTATTTTGTATGTCTGTAATATTTTTTATCATTTCTCTCCAAGAAATATGGGCGTTTCGCTGTGCATATGTGTATTTATTATTTGCATCGTGAAAATTAATGGACATGAAAAAGACCTCCTTTCAATGCTTAGTATAGCGTATTTTATAGTGTGTCACGTTTTTGTTTTTTGTATGAAGATTATAAGAGTTTCTTATTGTAAAAGGAGGATTAAGTTGAAAAGGAAATATGTATTGCTGTTATTTGTTATGTTACTAGCATCTTGTAGTCAAGTTGAGCAAAAAAAAGAAACAAAAAAAGTGGAAGAGACGGTGAATGAAGTGAAAGAAACAATAGAGGTAACCGTTATACAAAAAAAACATAAAGAGAAAAAGTTACAGGAATCAGAAGCTAAGGTAGTAATAGACATTATAGATAAAGCTGAGAAACAAGAAATAACAGGTAGCTTTGGTGAACCTGAATATGAAATACAAATTAGTAGAGATGGGAAGAAAGAAACGTATTATGCATGGCTAAGAGGAGAAGACAGACGAGGATGGGTACAACATAAGAAAGCTATGTATATGCTGAATAAAAAAGATACAGAAAAGCTTTTGGCTATATTTCCAAATGTTTCAGAACAAAAAGAAGATGAGAAGCAGGTAGGTCCTTTAACGGAAGTAACAAAAAAAGATTTGCAGATTACCGCGTTTCATATTAAAGCAAGTGATCAAAAAGTGAATTATACGGTACGGTATACGATTTCACAATCACTATACAACAAGTTAGAGAAGGAACGAGAGTATTATTTGCAAGTCATTTATCCGGAAAAAGTTCAAAAATTAATTGGAGCAAAAGAGAGTGAAGAAATTTTAGGTGAAAAGGTAAAGGAAGGATATAAACAGTATGAATTACATGCTACTGTGCAGGTAAAAGGTGCTTCAGAATCACAATTAAAGGCATTAGAAACATATTATGAAAATTATGATTTGAAAATATTAAATAGTAAACAAGAAAAAATAGGTGTTTTTCAAAATATTATTCAAATTGTTAAAGAGTATGGTGAAAAAATGAATTTACAAAGGTAAAGTGAATCTTTATTTAGTCCTTACAGATTGGGGTGAATAAAAATTTGTCAATTTTATATGTACTTTCCTAGGAAATGATAATAGAGAGGGGACGCCCCTCTCTATTACTTTGCTTTTGCAGATGGCTCATTCATTGATTTTCGTGTAATAAGGAAAGAAATCATAAGAGCGGAAAGGATGATAAGGGCAATAAATACGTGATTAGGCAACAAATCTAATAATAATACGTAACTAACGGTATAAAAAATAAGAGTTGAAGCTAAAAACGATAGAGCGCCTATTATGAGAGATTGTAAATTCAATTGTGTGCACCTCCTTTTATTTATATTTTTGGCTAAAAATGGATTATATAAACATTATTTCTAACAATAGAAAAAAAGATGTCATAAATGATGCAACATGAAATAAATGTATTAAGGCAAAAAGAAAGAGGGAAAGAATTAAAAAAAGGAGAGCTTCAAAAATTGAAGTATTAGAGTATCTGTTACGAAAGTTTGAGCCGCTAGATTAAGTCCCATATAAAGATGAAAAAGAAACACATACCATTCATATAAGAGCAGCGTTTGAATTGTCAGAAAGAAAAATACAGGAATGGGATGCAGAAAAGAGACAACAGAAAAACTATTATAAAGTGGATACGAAAACGAAATGGACGGTATTTGCTTGTTATATCGGATTAATGGCTATACTCGGTTACGCAGCTTATGAAGGATATATTGTTTTACAAGAACATTTGCCAACGAGAAATGTATAAAAGAATATTGTCGAAATGATAGGGAGAATTTATACAGGAATTATATTTCTACGAGAGAATGTTACAAGTATAGTCATACATTGTAATAACTTTAGTAGAGAAGGAGTTCTGTATATGAAGAAATTGTTAAATGTATTCGTGATTATTACCGTAATGATCATTGCGAGCTATAGTCTTATGAAAGTATTATTACATTATGCGAATAAGCCCGCTGGGGTAAGTACAACATCTGAAATAGAAGATGTGCAAGAAGAGACAAAAGTACTAGATTTTATTCGTATGACACATGAAAGTTATAATAATTTCTTAAATTATGGTAAAGCAGAGAATTATACAGAAGGGGACTGGAACCAATTTAAACAATGGTTTCAACAACAAGAATCATCGTTAAAAAATATACATACAGACATAAAGAATGAAAAAATAAAACGTGATGTAAATAGAAGCTATGAAATTGTAAAAAAAGGTGTGGAGCTCCAAAATATTGAGTATGTAGTGTATGCACATCGCGTATACCATGACTTAGATATTATTGTAAATAAATATAGAGGTGAAACGAACATCTGGGGGTATACAGAATCTGGAGATGGGAAAGATATAAAGGTAATTGAACAAGCGATACAGTCTAAATAATAAGCTAGCTAGCATTCTAGTTAGCTTATTTTCTTTTGTAAGTGCACTGTTCATATATTTTTCACAAAAACACCGTGTTAATAGTGATTAAAATCACAATCTGTATTATACAATTCAGTTAAACTAAAAACAGTTAAGGAAATAGAGGAGTGGGATACAATGTTAAGTGAAAAAACAATTGAAATCGTAAAGTCAACAGTACCATTATTACAAGAAAAAGGCGTTGAAATTACAACGAGATTTTATGAAATTTTATTTTCGGAACATCCGGAGTTATTGAATATTTTCAACCATACAAATCAGAAAAAGGGAAGACAACAACAAGCGTTAGCGAATGCTGTTTATGCAGCTGCAACGTATATTGATAATTTAGAAGTTATTATTCCGGTTGTAAAACAAATTGGTCATAAGCATAGAAGTTTAGGTATTAAAGCAGAGCATTATCCGATTGTAGGTACATGTTTACTACGTGCAATTAAAGAGGTCGCAGGTGCACCTGATGAAGTGTTAAACGCATGGGGAGAAGCTTACGGTGTCATCGCTGATGCATTCATTAGCATTGAAGCAGAGATGTATGAAGAAGCGGCACATAAAGAGGGCGGATGGAAGGATTTCCGTAACTTTGTAGTTGTTAAAAAAGTGAAGGAAAGCGATGTTATTACATCATTTTATTTGAAACCTGAAGATGGAGGGAAAGTTTCTTCATTCATCCCAGGACAATATGTAACGGTTCAGATAAATATTGAAGGTGAAACATATACACATAATCGTCAATATAGCTTATCAGATGCCCCTGGAAAAGAATATTATCGTATTAGTGTAAAGAAAGAAAAAGGTGTAGATACACCGGATGGTAAAGTATCTAACTACTTACATGATCATGTAAAAGAAGGCGATATATTACCAGTAAGTGCACCTGCAGGAGATTTCGTATTAAATATGGATTCAACATTACCAGTTGTACTAATTAGTGGTGGAGTAGGTATTACACCAATGATGAGTATGCTAAATACGTTAATTGAACAAGATTCAAAACGTAATGTATGTTTTGTTCATGCAGCGATAAATAGCAATACACATGCAATGAAAGAACACGTTGAGGCAGTAGATAATGAATACGAACAAGTTAAAGCATATACTTGTTATTCTGCACCAACTGAAAAAGATTTAGAAATGAAGAACTTTGATAAAGAAGGTTTTGTGGAAAGAGAATGGTTACAAACTATTATTCCGACAACTGAAGCAGAGTTTTATTTCTGTGGTCCAATACCATTTATGAAACATATAAATGCTGTACTAACTGATTTAGGTGTGAAACAAGAACATATTCATTATGAATTTTTCGGCCCAGCAGCAAGCTTACAATAAATTGAACTTTAATAAGCAAAAAACGAGGTGTTATTTTACCTCGTTTTTTATTTGTTCTCGTAATAGTCGATTTACTGTTTCACGGCGTATACCGATCAGTTGACCAATTTCAGTTTGTGTTAATATTTCATATATAGGAATGTCACCTAAATATAGTGTGAACCATTCTTGTAAGCGATGAAGACGTTCTTTTGGCGAGACGGTCGTCAATTGATCGATACGCTGCTGCATCATTCTTAATTTTGATTGTAATTGCATGGCGATATTTGCATATGATGCAGGATTCGCTTGAAGTTGATCGTACCACTCATTACTACTTATAAGTTCAACTTCTGTTTTCATTAAAGCGATTGCTGTACCGTGATATTCCTTCGGTGAAATTAAAGAATGATGAGGTATCGTTTCTCCTGGAACGATAATATTGAATAGAAAAGGTGTTCCATCTTCTTCTATTCTTACTACTTTTAATAAACCTGTTTTTATAAAATATAAAGGACCGTCCTCGCCTTGACGGAATAGTACATCTCCTTTGTGTAGAATCAATGTTAGCCCCCCATTTAAACATTTCTATTACTTTTATTTTAGCGTATATGTATACAGACAATATGTTTTTAAACAGCAATTTCATTGACGAAATATATGCTATTACAGTAGTATACTATTTAGTGTGTAATAGTACTAGCAATGAATACGCTGTAGGGGGTTTAGTATATTGTTAGATGCGATAAAAATGACGGATATGAGAATTCCAGCGAATGCCATCATTCATGTAGAAGAGATGAAAGGTGGAGTCGTGTTATCCGTTGAAGTAGATGGCCAAATTATTTATACGATGGCTTATGATGAAGAAACAGATAGTTATGCTGAATTATATGATCGAAACGATAAGAGGGCGTGCCAAGTACATGAAGATTTTATGGGATGGTCACTTCTTCATTAAAAAAGATGTCAATATGACATCTTTTTTTATTAAACCGATAGAATATACAAAGAAATGAAATATAAGGATAAAATTTGTAATAAATGATTTTGCATTGTTAGCACTTTGTAACTGCAACTGAATTATTTTTTCGCTATCATAAAGATAACAGTCGCAGTCATAGGAGTGGTCAACGTGAAGAAAGTACATATTTCCAATTACATGTTATTATGTGTTTGTCTAATTTTATTTGTTCTCTTAGGAGGATTTTTATATTCATGTGTATAAGAAAAAACGCATTCTAAAAAGAACGCGTTATAAAAAAGAAGTAATGATTAATCTAGTCCCAAGAATAATTAATGTGATACGCAATAAATTAATTACGGCGTTACCGCTTAATTTTGTATTAATATATGCCCCGATTTTTCCACCAATCCATGCACCAGGAATAAGAATTAATGCGTAAATCCAGCTGACATTTCCAAGGGAGATGTGAGTTGCAGAACTTACAATTGCTGATAGAAATACGATAAACATCGAAGTTGCTACAGCAATATGTGCTGGGAATGCAAAAAGTAGCATCATTGCTGGAACAAGTAAAGCACCGCCACCAATTCCAAATAATCCAGATATAAAACCAACTATAAAGGCGATAAAGATAGCGAGAAGCGGTGGGAATTGATAGTGTACAGTGTTTCCTTCGTTATCTGTAAAAGAGCGCTTGATTACAGTCATATTTGATAAAGAAAGGGGTTTTAATTTGTCTCGTAACATAAGAAGAATGGAGACAAAAATAAGAAAAATCCCAAAATATAAAGAAAATGTATCTTGGTTTAAAAATTTATTCGCCCACGAGCCGATGATACCACCAGGGCCACTCCCGATAAATAAAATAAGTCCACTTTTGTAATCTACTCGTTTATGCTTTATATAAGTAAGGGTGGAAGATAGTCCCGTAAAAACGACTGTTACCATTGAAGTTCCTACTGCAAGTTGTGGTGACAGGCTATGTAATCCGATTAATAACGGAACAATAATAATTCCGCCGCCAAGTCCGACTAGACTCCCGACTGTCCCGGCGATTAGCCCGATGAAAAGTAACATGATGTATTCCAAAATTGCCAACTCCTCTATATAACTTATCCACCAATTATTATACACGCTTTTTCATGAGAAAAAGCTTTGTTCACAAAAAAGTCGTCTTCCTAGAAAAATAAGGAAGACGACTTTTAATTAAAAGATTAAATGTAATAAAGAATAAAATAAAGCAGCTAATGAAGCTGAAATAGGAAGTGTGATAACCCAAGTAATTAACATGCGTTTTGCAGTTCCCCATTTTACACCTTTTACACGATGAGAAGCACCAACCCCTAAAATAGAAGAGGAGATAACGTGCGTCGTACTAACTGGTAAGTGAATGAATGTTGCCCCGAAAATAACAAGAGATGATGATAAATCAGCAGCTACACCATTTACAGGACGAATTTTCATAATTTGTCCACCGACAGTTTTAATAATTTTCCATCCGCCGACAGAAGTACCAAGACCCATTGCAATGGCACAAGATAATTGTACCCAGAACGGGATGTCGCTAGAAGTATGATAACTATTCGCCATAAGAGCCATTGTAATAATTCCCATTGCTTTTTGCGCATCATTCGTACCATGTGTATAAGCTTGTAATGCAGCAGTGAAAATCTGGAATATACGGAAGTTTTTGTTCGTCTTCGTTAAATTAAAGTTTTTAAAGACGACTTTAAAAATACTGTATACGATATAACCAATAACAAATGCGATAATTGGTGAAATGATTAAAGCTTCAATAATTTTTATGAATCCTTTAAAGTTTAATGAACTAAAACCAGCAGCAGCGATAGCTGCACCTGCGATGGAGCCAATGATTGCATGCGAAGAACTACTTGGAATACCGTAGTACCAAGTAATCAAATTCCATGCTATTGCTGCAAGTAAAGCGGCTAAAATTACAAGAGAACCATTTTGTAAAGCGAACGGATCAACGATATCTTTCGTAATCGTTTTTGCTACACCTGTAAATGTCATCGCACCTAAAAAGTTCATAATAGCTGCCATAATAATTGCATGTCTAGGCTTTAGAGCTTTCGTTGAAACAGCCGTTGCAATAGCGTTTGCTGTATCGTGAAATCCATTAATAAAGTCAAAAGCTAAAGCGCAAATGACTACTAAAACGGTCAGTATCAAGAGTGTATCCATGATCAAACTCCTTACGCGTTCTTCATAATAATTGTTTCTAATACGTTTGCAACGCTTTGGCAGCTATCCGCTACTTCTTCAAGCTCTTCGTAAATCTCTTTGTATTGAATGATCTTAATTGGATCTTTTTCACGAGAGAATAAGTGCTTAATCGCGTGACGGCGAATATCATCACATTGTGATTCATAATCTTTAATCTTAATCGCATTTGTACGAATGTCGACTAATTTTTTGTTAGACATTAATTCAACAGAGTTTGCAATTTCAATCGCACATTGATTAATTGCTTCTACGAATTTAATCATGTATTCATCAGCTTCTGTAATAGAATACATTTCGAATAGACCAGCACTATGATCTAATCCGTCTAATACATCATCCATACTCATTGCAAGCTGTAGGATGTCCTCACGTTCAATAGGAGTAATAAACGCTTTGTTTAGCTCCATAATGATTTCGTGAATAAATGAGTCACCTTTTGACTCATACTCTTTCATGCGCATAGAAAACTCTTTTAAATCGCTAGCATTTTTAATTTTATACTCCACGAAAAACTGCGCGCCTTCTTTTAAATTTTCGGAAACATTCATTAACATTTCAGAAAATTTATCTTTTTTTGATTTAAAGACCATTATTAGTTACCCCCACAAAAGTAATATATGTAAAATATATTGGCTAGTCAATTCTAACAAAAAACTGTCGTTTTTTAAAACATTTTATCGAAAAGTTTACAAAAACTTAACATAACTCTTATTGTTGTATTAATAATATTAATAATATTAATAATCAATATTGAATATCTTACTTGTAGAATGTCCTTTTCTTGCAAAAAGTATGAATGTGAAAGAAAAGCTTTACACTACAGGAAAGACTACGTTATTATAATAAATTTAAAAGGAGGTATATTCTTCCTTTTGAAAAGAAGAGTGTAAACAAACGAAGGAAGTGAACGAATGAAATTGAAGAACACTCACTTAAAAAAAATGCAGGAGTGGTTCAACAAGAGGAAGAAGCTTCGTAATTCATTAATTGTATTAGGAAGTTTGCTCGCTACTCTATTTATTGCTATAAATATAATAATTTCTATTCAAGACATATCTGAATTAAAGCAAGCTGTTCCGCAGCCGACCTTAATTTATGATGCAAATAATGAAGTTGCGACTAAATTAGCTTCTTCTAAAACAGAAGGCGTAAAAAAGAAAGATATTCCTGATATTATGGTTCAGGCCATTGTTGCAGTAGAAGATAAGGAATTTTTTAACCATCACGGGATTTACTATAGTGGAATTATAAATGCAGTTTTTAAAAATATTACAGCAGGAGAAGTTGTAGCAGGTGGAAGTACAATTACACAACAACTTGCGAAAAATGTATTTCTGACACAAGACCGCACATACTCTCGAAAAATTAAGGAATATTTTTTAACAAAAAAAATAGAGCGTACGTATACGAAAGATGAAATCATTGAAATGTATATGAACCAAATTTATTTTGGTGAAGGTGCTTGGGGTATAAAAAGGGCAGCTAAATCTTATTTTGATAAAGATGTAAAAGATTTAACAATTTCAGAAGCAGCAACGATTGCGGGCTTGATTAAAGCACCATCTGCGTATTCACCTTATAAAAACTTTAACAAGTCAATTGAAAGACGTAATGTCGTATTAAGTTTAATGAAAGAGCAAGGGTATATTTCGGACGAACAGTATAATAAAGAAAAAGAGAGTGGACTTGTGTTAAAACGTGGCGTTGATGATAAATACAAGGGAAAATACTCTCAATATGTAGACTATATTGTTAGAGAGGCGATGGACAAGTACGAATTAACACAAAATGAAATTTTAGCAGGTGGTTATCGTATTTATACAGAGCTTGACCCGAAAAAACAACAGGCCGTAGAAGACGTTGTGAATAATGATAGTTATTTCAAAGATAGTGGCTCAGACCAACTCATGCAAACGGGTGTAGTTCTTATGAATCCCAAAACAGGTGGTATACCAGCTTTAGTTGGAGGCAGAGGGCCGTATCAGTTTTTACAGTTTAACCATGCAACCCAATTAAAAAGACAACCGGGCTCAACGTTAAAACCTTTGGCTGTATATGTACCAGCGTTAGAACAAGGATATGAAGTATACGATATATTAAAAGATGAACCATTTAACATTAAAGAATATAAACCACAAAATAGCGATCATACTTTTCACGGTGATGTGACAATGTATGAAGCCGTAGCAAAGTCGTATAATGTTTCAGCTGTGTGGCTATTAGAACAAATTGGATTAGATAAAGGATTGAAATCTTTAGAGCGATTTGGTATTCCATTAGTGCCAGAAGATCGTACGTATCCGATTGCTTTAGGCGGTATGCATGTGGGGACATCTCCATTTGTAATGGCTCAAGCATACAGTACATTTGCAAATGACGGAGTCCAAGTGGAAGCTCATGCAATTAGGGAGATACAAAATGCTGAAGGTGAAACGCTTGGAAAGTGGTATAAGAAAGAGACACGAGTGACGAGTGAGAAAGTTTCTCAAAAAATGACATATTTATTAAAAGGTGTTGTCGAAAAGGGAACGGGCGAAAAGGCAAAAGTTAATAATGTTGATACAGCAGGTAAGACAGGAACTACTCAAATTGTAAATGGCCCGAGCACCGGTGCAAAGGATTCATGGTTTGTTGGATACACACCAGATTTAGTAGGTGCGATTTGGGTAGGATATGATAAAACCGATAGCGATCATTATGTTCCGGGTGGTAGTCAAATTACGACGACAATGTTCCGGGATATTATGAAAAAAGCGAACGCAAATCCAGCTCAAAAAGCATTTCAGTTATCGCTCATATCTGAGGCTGATTATAAAAAACAATTGACTACAATAGAAGAGGAAAAACGAAGAAAAGAAGAAGAGAAGAGAAGGAAAGAAGAGGAACAACAACGAAAACAAGAGCAACAAGAGTGGCTTGATAAAGTGAAAGAATGGATTCCTTCATTTTGGTAAAAGAAAGAGGCGAATAACGAAATTCGCCTCTTTTTTGTATGAAAAACAAAATGAAACTTTAAATGGTAGAGATTTTCATCTATCTTTATTAGCTATTATTCGTTAAGTATAATGTTCGTACTGCCATAGGATTCGGAATCGTATGTGACACTTATTCTACCTTTGCTTATAGGTTCATAAAGTAATTCTTCTTCGTAATTACCGTTATTCTCATTGTGGATAGAAAGTGTAATTTCATCGATTTTTTTATTTGTATACTGATTTTTAATCGTTTCAGCAATTTGGAGTAACGCCTCGGAACTAGAAGCTTTCGTAATAAGCATTCCTTTTATAACCCTTTTTTCATTATTTGTGGAATTGGAATAAGGGATGTTGCTTTGTTTTGTATACAAAAGTTTGTATGGAGCAGTTTTTCTCTCTGCTTTTGATATAGTGGAATATTTTAGAGTTAAAAAAAATCCTACACATAAAATAATGCATACCATAAGTGCAAACCAAATGCGTATTAGTGACATAACTCTCATTTTCATCCCTCTTTCATATCTTTGACTTCACTATTTATCATACAAAATAAGGATTAAGATAGAGTAAATTTGAGGTAAAGAAACGTAAAGAAGGAGCACTTATCCTCCCAAATAAGTGCTCCTTTCTATATAAAGAGAGATTTAATGCACGGTTAAACGATACATATTATTATAAATATACTTTTTAAGCGAAAATTAGTAAATTCGGAATACAGATAGTGTTGCTGTTGTATCGCCTGTGTTAGGAATAGAAATAGTGTTTGCTGTAGGCTGTATAGAAATCGTTGTACCAGCTTGTAAAGTAACAATTGTAGAGAAAGAAACAGCACTACCGATAACGTTAGTTGAGAAATTACGAGTAGGTGGTTGACCATTGAATGAAATACCGAATCCAAATGGTGAAGACCCTGGGAAAGTTGTAGACGCTGAGAAACTAATATCATATACGCCTGTTTCTAAAATCGTTAAAGTATCTGAAGTATCATTGAAAGAGATATTAGTTAATTCAAACACTTGATTGAATTGAAGGTTTGTTCCAGGTGATATAGTTTGTGGATTTGAGTTTCCGATTGCGGCGATCGTTACAGGAATTGGTGTACCCGCTGGTCCGGTTGCACCAGTAGCACCTTGAGCACCAGTAGCACCAGTAGCCCCTGCTGGCCCTTGAATACCTTGAGGTCCTTGAGGTCCAGTAGCGCCGGTAGCCCCCGCTGGTCCTTGAATACCTTGAGGTCCTTGAGCACCAGTAGCGCCAGTAGCCCCCGCTGGCCCTTGAATGCCTTGAGGTCCAGTAGCACCAGTAGCGCCAGTAGCCCCTGCTGGTCCTTGAACACCTTGAGGTCCTTGAGCACCAGTAGCGCCAGTAGCGCCAGTAGCCCCCGCCGGTCCTTGAGGCCCAGTAGCGCCAGTAGCGCCTGCTGGCCCTTGAACACCTTGAGGCCCAGTAGCCCCCACTGGCCCTTGAACGCCTTGAGGTCCAGTAGCACCAGTAGCGCCAGTAGCCCCCGCTGGCCCTTGAACGCCTTGAGGTCCTTGAGCACCAGTAGCGCCAGTAGCCCCCGCTGGTCCTTGAACACCTTGAGGTCCTTGAGCACCAGTAGCCCCTGCTGGCCCTTGAACACCTTGAGGTCCTTGAGGTCCAGTAGCGCCGGTAGCCCCCGCTGGCCCTTGAACACCTTGAGGTCCTTGAGCACCAGTAGCGCCAGTAGCCCCCGCTGGCCCTTGAACGCCTTGAGGTCCTTGAGCACCAGTAGCGCCGGTAGCCCCTGCTGGCCCTTGAACGCCTTGAGGTCCTTGAGCACCAGTAGCGCCAGTAGCCCCCGCTGGCCCTTGAACACCTTGAGGTCCTTGAGCACCAGTAGCCCCTGCTGGCCCTTGAACGCCTTGAGCACCAGTAGCACCAGTAGCGCCGGTAGCCCCTGCTGGCCCTTGAATACCTTGAGGCCCTTGAGGTCCAGTAGCGCCTGTAGCGCCTGCTGGTCCTTGAACACCTTGAGGTCCTTGAGCACCAGTAGCACCAGTAGCGCCGGTAGCCCCTGCTGGCCCTTGAATACCTTGAGGCCCTTGAGGTCCAGTAGCGCCTTGAACACCTGCAGGTCCTTGAGCGCCTTGAGGTCCTTGAGGTCCAGTGGCACCTTGAGCCCCCGCTGGTCCTTGAGGCCCAGTAGCGCCAGTAGCCCCCGCCGGTCCTTGAGGCCCAGTAGCGCCAGTAGCGCCGGTAGCACCCGTAGCACCTGTTGCGCCTCCGCCTCCAAGACAACCTGATCCGTATTGAACTAGGATAGCTTGGATCTCTGTTATAAGTTTAACTAGTTTGTCGGTCGTACAACAATCTACTTTGAATAACTTAGCGATATACAATAAATAATTAAGCAGGCTTTGTAGTTCAACGTACAACGCTCCGCATGAGAAAGGTGTTGTTCTTAAAATAGTTAATAGATTAGCAATAATAGAATTTCCAATTTGTTTTTGTGCTGGAGATAAATCTAAGCAATTGAGAAATTTTTGTAAGTTATTTAGGGCAGCGATTAAGTTATCGATATTATTTTGAGAAGGGTTTTGAAAAACAGCTTGAATAGCTTGGCCAAGAGCTTGAAGAAGTCTAACAAATTCTGTAAGTTCGGACTTAGAGATGTTAATATGACTACAAGCTCTGACTTCGCAACAGTCATTACCATAAAATACTTTTCCTTTATTTTTATTGTTCATCTTTTCATTCCTTTCTTTCATAGAATCAATAGTCATTACTATATATTAAAATGAAATTTATACTAAATCCGTGATGGACAAACTACCATTTCTAAAAAAATAAGAAATTGGCCCGCTTGGCAAACAAATAAGTAAGATATAGAGAAGGTTTCATATAATGTAAAGAAGGAAAGTTCAACATAAAAAACTGCATGTCGATTGTTAAGGGATTTAACAATTGACATGCAGTTCGTGGATTGGATTTTATTTGTCTTGATTTAATCTTTCAAGGGCTGTTTTAGGTAAGATTGGAATTGAAATAGTAAAAGTAGTACCATCGTCATTACTAGTCATTTTTAATGTACCGTTATGATTTTGAATAATTTTTTTTGTTACTGCCAAGCCGAGTCCTGTACCGGAATCTTTTGTTGAGAAGAATGGATCAAAGATATATTCTTGAATCGCTGATGGAATACCAGTCCCATTATCAGTGAAAGTAATACGAACAAAATTATCTAGGCGGTAACTAGTAATTTGGATAGAAAGTTTTTTTTCCCCTTGAGCATCGACAGCGTTCTGGAATAAGTTTAAAAAAACTTGCACAAGTTCATGACGATCAATATGAACTAAAATATCATCTAATTCGGTAGAAAAATTATAATTAATTGAAATGTTATGTAAAAAGACTTCGCTAGCTAGTAACTGTTGAATATACTCACGTAAAAACGTATTAATGGGAAAGGGTTCTCTTGTAAATTCACGTGTTTTTGAAATAGATAAAAATTTTGTAATGATACTATTTGCGCGATCTAATTCAGGAATAAGTAAGTTTTTAAATAGTTCTTTATTAGATGGAGAAACAGTTTCTTGTAAAAATTGTAAATAACCTCGTACGGTTGTAAGAGGATTACGGACTTCATGTGCAATACCAGCTGCGATTCGCCCTGCTAACGAAAATTTTTCTGCATCACGTTCTGTGTTTAAATAATGAAAGACACTAATAACTCTAAAAATTTCTCCATTATAATCACGAATAATTCGGTTATTTAAAATACCATAGTTTTTGTCTAAAACTTCTTCATTATATATTTCCATGCCTGTTCTTAATGTTTCAAGAGCTTTAATTTTTTCTTCAGGTAATTTTAGTAATTGTTGAATTGGCTTTCCAATTATATCATTTCGTACTACACCAAAATCATCTGCCGCAGCCTGATTACATAAAGTTATATTTCCTTTATTATCAACAAAGGTTACATGATGTGAAAAAGCATCAAAAATATGAACAAAGTATGTTTCAAGTTGTTTAAATAAAAATAATGAATCGCAAGTAAGCTGAAAATCAGCCTCTTTATTCTCTTTTTGTATGTTTTGAATAGAATGAGTTGATCTCGTTTTCTTTATTTGTAAACCAATCTGTGGATTTTTATATGTGAAATGATGCGGTAATTGATTCACAAGTTCTTCATAAAAACGTACTTTATTTTCTAATTCTTCTATTCGTTTTTCATGAGACACAATATCATCTTTTGGAAGCATAAATAAATAACCCCTCAATTTAAAAATTCTTCCATCTAGTATATCATATTTTTATACGGATACTCTTAAAGAAGGGACTACTTAATGAAATTGATTGGTCGAAGTGTTCAGGAAGTGAGTAGAATGGATAGTAGGTGAAGTTAAAAAGGGAGGAATATATTTGCTTTTCATTGGAGTAACAGGGTGGGGAGATCATGATTCTTTATATATAGACCCCTATGAAAATAGAAATAAATTACGAACATATAGTGAGTATTTCCCTATAGTAGAAGTGGATAGTTCATTTTATGCGATGCAACCTGCACGAAACTATACAAAATGGGCAATGGAAACACCGAAAGATTTTTCTTTTATCGTCAAAGCATATCAAGGAATGACAGGACATATGAAAGGTGAAGTTCCTTTTTCTACGTTCGATGAGATGTTTGATGTATATAAACAATCTATTCTTCCTTTAATTGAAGCTGGTAAATTAAAAACGATTTTATTTCAATATCCACCATGGTTTGATTGTAAAAAGAAAAATGTAGATTTTCTTCGATATACGAAAGAAAAAATGGAAGGTTTGCCGTGTGCAATAGAATTTCGAAATCAAACATGGTTTTATCCAGAAATGAGAGATAAGACGTTACAGTTTCTAGAGCAAGAAAAATGGATTCATACAATTTGTGATGAGCCACAGGCAGGGATGGGTTCAGTACCACTCGTATTAGAAGTAACGAATGCAGAGATGGTGTTAATACGTTTTCATGGCCGAAATGTTCATGGCTGGCTTGATAAAGGGGAAAATTGGAGAGCGGTTCGTTGCTTATATCGCTACAACAATAAAGAATTAGAAGAATGGGTAGAAAGACTAGAACAATTAAAAAAGAAGACAAAGGACATATACGTATTATTTAACAATAATTCAGGCGGAGATGCAGCTGATAATGCGAAACAGCTTATGAAAATGATGAACATTACATATGGTGAGCCAAAGCCTGAGCAATTAAATTTGTTTGAGTGATAATAAACAAGAAAGGCACTGTACAAACAGGGGGAATGTACAGTGCCTTTCTATATGAAAAAGAGGGGTAACAATGTTACTGAGCGTTTGGTTGATTCATCAATTGTTGGCTTCGTAATAAATGATAATGGTTATCATTATCATTGTCAATGGTTTTCCTGAAAATAAATAAAAAATTTTTTATGGGATAGTAACGATAGGGAGATCCCTAATAGGAGTTTGGCTAAAGTAAAGAATTGTTTCGAGGTAGATTTCCTGCAAACCCCTGATAAAGTGAAACTTTAATCAGTGAGGTTTTGTTCATCCCCCACTGATTATGAGCCCTCACCAATCGGGCTTTTACGGGCAGCCCGACCTCCATCTAACTTCTTTATTTCCGCTGAATTTTGAGGTGGGGGTCATACTGCCCGTTAATGCGGGATAAAGTATAAAAAAAGAACAGCAATTAATGCTGTTCTTTGCTAGTGATGAATTGTTGTAAATCAAAAGGAGTTATCGCTTGGATAAATTCTTTTGAGATAAGTGTTTGAACAAGAGTACTCTCAGAAATAGAAGCACCTGTTTTCTTTTCATAAGCTTGTTTCAATAAATCAAGTTTTTCAGCCGTTTCTTTCGGTAATTCAATTGTTAAAGTGTTCATAATTTCTCCCCCTTACTATTAGAGTACCACTACAATATAGGAGAGACAAGAAAAGAGAATGTGAAACATAAAAAAGGTTACCATTTATAAATGGTAACCTTTTTTATGTATAAGAGTTATTAAGCAATACCGATATACTTTAAAGTTTTTGATGGAGTACTATGATCAAAGAAGTGTTGTAAAAATGCGATATCAACACCTGATTTGTATGCGCAATATCCCCAAGTTTTTCGAAGTGTATGTGAGCTAATCCCTTCTAATCCAACTTCTTTTGCAGCTTTGTTTAAAATGTACCACGCATGTTGTCTCGTAATAGATTTTGTTCCTTTTTGAGACTTTAACAATGGTTCATTACGTTTCCAAGTTTTACGTTCTTTCATGTAGTCTTCGATTGCGTGCTGTAAGTCTTCATTTACAGCGAACCATTTATGTTTTTTTACTTTTTCATTGTAAAATAAAATGGAATGGCGAACATTTTCGTTTTCATCGATTACATCACTAACTTTTAATTGTAAGATTTCACTTACTTTTAAGCCAGAATTTACAGCTAATACGAATAGTAAGCCATCACGTTTCGAAGATTGTAAAAGTATATTTTTGATAGTTTCTAATTGTTTTTCGTTTTGAATAGGTTGTCCTGCTTGTTTCATTTCACGCACTCTCCTCTTTTATATGTGTAAAGGAAAGGATTAACTTGTTTTTAACTATAAAGGGAGAGTGTGAATTTCATGTGAACTCCTAGTGAAATTAAGACAAATTATTTGACTTCTTTTACTTTTTGTAAATTAAAGTAGAATACAACGCTATTAGTCGTGTTATATACACCGTACTCAGCATGGTGGAGATCTAAAATGTTTTTTACAATAGATAAACCGAGACCAGTACCACCAGTATGACGGCTACGAGATGCATCTAAACGGTAGAAGCGATCCCAAATTTTTTCAAGACTTTCTTCTGGGATAGGATTTCCTGTGTTTTCGATTTCGACTTTTACTGTATCTTCCATTGCTATAACGGAGACTTGTATTTTTTCTCCATCTGGCGTATAGCGAATTGCATTGCTAAGTAAGTTCACAACCACTTGCTCAATACGACTACGATTCGCTTTCACAACTATAGAAGAGTCTACATCTATGTTCACTTGTAAATGCTTTTCTTCCATGCTAAATAATAATTTTGTATAGACTTGTTGAATTAATTCACCGATTGAGAATGTCGTCATATCTAGTTTGTACGTACCTGATTCTAATTTTGCTAATTCTAACATTTCAACAATAAGTCTGTTCATATTTTCTGTTTCTTCTAAAATAACATCTGTGTAATACGTCGTATCTTTACTAACACCATCTTTAATTCCTTCTGCGAAACTTCTAATTACACTGAGCGGTGTTTTTAATTCGTGTGATACACCAGAGATGAATTCTTTCCGCGTTTTTTCTAATTGACGTTCACGTTCAATATCTTGTTGTAATTTTGTGTTTGCAACATTTAATCGATCGATTCGATCTTTTAAATTTACAGATAACGTATTAATACTACCAGAAAGTCCGCCAATTTCATCGTCTGCTGTTACAGGTAATTTCTCGCTAAAATCAAAGTTGGCCATTTTCTTTGTAACGCGATTGATTTTAATTAATGGTTTCACAATGATTTTTGAGTAGTAGAAGGATAACAAAATAATTACGAGAAATACGATGATTAAGGCATAGACATAATAATCTTTTAAAACGAGCATCGCTTCATTAACAGGTTGCAAGGATGCTATCGCAAAAGCATATTCTGTAATCTCTCCATTTTCTATAATAGGTTTTACAAAGATACTATTCTTTATATTCTCCCCGCTATCTATGATATAAGTGTTTAATTGCTGCGAGTTAGCAGTGCCATTTCTAATAAGCTCTGCAAAATATTGAACGGCTTGTAATGTTTCAATATCATTTGCAAGACGAACCTCGGCTTTCGATGGAAGCTGTAACTTAGATATAGTACCAGTAAACTCAATTTGAGTAACAGTTTTGTATCGGTTTGTAAGTCTATTTTTAGAAGGATTACCATTAATAGATGAAAAATCTGAATTGGTATATTCGTTTTGCCAATGATTATAATTTGTTGTCAATTTTATTGGTGTTATTGTTTTGTTTTGTAGCAAACCTACGACGTTTATCACATCGTCTTTTTTCAATCCTAAGTTTTCGAATTTCTTATATTCTTCGGGTGTTAAAAGATTATTAAGCGGAATGGAATATGTTTCATGATTTTTAGGATTAAATACATCAATGTAGTAATTGTTGTCGCTTTTAATAATGCCATTCTTATTTAAAAATTGCATGTCAGCATTTGTTTTATCATGAAATTCTTGTTTTAGTTTTCTAACTTCCTCAGGATCTTTTTCGCTTTTTTCATAATTAGCTACGAATTTTTCAAAAGCAGTTTGAACGGTTTTTACTTTTTTATTGATATAAAATTTTTCTAAAAATAGAGATTGCCCTAGGAAAAAAAGGAGGAATATGATTGTAAATAATGTTGATGTTAATAGAAATAGTTTAAAGACGATACTTCTGTTTTTCACTGCGTCACCTCTTGTGAGAAATACTGTAAATGATTACTTTATTATAACAAACGTTACAAAAAAGTAGAGGAGAAAATCTGTCTCTTTCGAAAGTAGTTTTTAATAAAAGGTCACATAAAAAGAACTCGACAGACGTATGACGAGTTCTTTAATGTATTATTGTTGAATTGCTGCATCTAAAGCGATTTCAATCATTTCGTTAAATGTAGTTTGACGCTCTTCAGATGTTGTTTCTTCACCAGTGAAGATGTGATCGCTTACTGTTAATACAGATAACGCATTTACACCGTATTTCGCTGCTAATGTGTAAAGAGCAGTTGTTTCCATTTCTACTGCTAGTACACCGTAATCTCCAAGTTTTTTCACTATGTCCATGCTCTCACGGTAAAATACATCTGCTGTTAAAACGTTACCAACACGAACGTGTAAGCCTTTTTCAGTTCCAGCATCGTAAGCTTTCTTTAAAAGATCAAAGTTTGCAGCTGGTGCAAAATCAAAACCTGGGAATGTTAAACGGTTCATATTAGAATCCGTACAAGCTGTCATTGCAATAATAACGTCACGTACTTTTACGTCTTTTTGAATCGCACCGCAAGTTCCAACGCGAATTAAATTTTTAACTCCGTAGCTTTGGATTAATTCGTTTACATAAATAGAAATAGAAGGAACACCCATACCTGTACCTTGAACAGATACGCGTTTTCCTTTATAAGTTCCAGTGAATCCTAACATTCCACGAACGTTATTATAGCAAGTAACGTCCTCTAGAAATGTTTCCGCAATATATTTTGCACGTAATGGATCACCAGGTAATAGAATAGATTCAGCAATTTCGCCTTGTTTTGCTTCAATATGTACACTCATGAAAAGTCCTCCTTATAATGTATTGATAGAAATCAATATCATTTGCATTATACACTACGAATCCTTTTAATTAAAATCTTTTAATTATTTGTAATATGTTCAAAGCAGGAGGATTTCATAAATCACAATCTAGAATATATAAGTTAAGAAGTTTTGTATGAACAGAGACAATAAAAATAGTAGGTGATGTCTTGAAAAATCTTGTCATTGGATTTGTTGCTTTGTTATTTATTGTAGTAGGAGGATTTTACATAAAAAAGTATCAAGAAACAACAGAGACTGTAGGTGATGTTCAGGAAGTAAAATGGGATGTGTCAAATGGAAAAGGAAATGAGAAAGCAGATATTTTGTTTCAATTATTAAATAATAAAAATAGCGAAGTACGTGGTGTGAATGATCAAATTCGGGCAGTTATTGTAGACGGACAATTAAAACATGTACAACAAATGAAACCTACATTTGCAGGAAATGGATCATATAAAGTATCTTCTAAAATAGCGAAAGATGAAGGTTATACAATATTTTTATATGAAGACAAAAATAAGTCTGTGCAATCATTTGCGAAGAAAGATTTTGGGAAGGAAATAGAGGAGAAAAATAAGAAAAAAGTAAAGTTTCCAATCGATAGTGTACTTACAAAAAAAATAGGGGAGTATGAAGTTTCTCTTTTATTCGGTGCACTGCATCCGAATGAGCCAGTGACGTTAACATTTCAATTTCAAGCGAAAAAGGGTGAGAAATTGAAATTACATGCAGAGAGAGGAGAAGTGGAGGCGCTCTATATTGTGGATGAAACGAGAGAAAATTTTTTATATGCAATCCCTGTTGATACAGAGGGCCAATTACAATACCGTATTACATTTCCTGCCGAAGGAACGTACAAAATATGGGGAGATTTCTATATAAATGGTAAGAAATATGAAAAAGAATTTATTGTACAAGTTCAAAAAAGAAAAAACAGCTAACTATTTAGCTGTTTTTTCTTTTTCCTATTAATTTTGTTACAGAGAGCATTGTAATTGGTAAAGAATGATTCTTTCTAAATGCTAAATATTTACCGCTCCATGTTGGTTTATATTTTTCTTTAAAATGTCGTAACCCGCTGAAACTATATGTGTAACGAACATTATTAAAGATGGCAGCAGCAACCCGTTCAGACCAGAAAGATTGTGTCGATAAACCTACATTTGAAAGTGGTGCCATACCAATATTAAAAGAGTGGTATTCATTTTCTTTTGCCCACTGGAATAGGTGGATGAAAATTGCATCCATAATGCCGCTAGGCGCATCTGGATAATAGCGCATTAAATCAACAGACAATGATCCGTCTTGATATACGGGCATAAATGTCGTGAATGCAATGATTTTTCCATCTGCATCAGATAATGTAGCGATAGGAGCACGGCTAATATATTCACGATCAAAGTATCCGAGTGAGAAACTTTTCTCTTTTTTTCCACCGAGCCATGCATCTGAAACTTTTTTTAATTCTTCAAATAGTTCATCTGAGAACGGCGGCTGGTGAATAGAGAATATATAGCCTTCTCGTTCAAAACGGTTGAAAGTCGCTCGCATACCGGCGCGTTTTTTTCCTGTTATTGTAAATGCATTCAAATCAACGACAGCTTCTTCACCAAGCTTAAAGAAGTTGTAACCAAAATCATGATATAAACTCATCCATTTACTTTCGATTTGGTAGAATACACAAATGTATCCAAATCGGTCAGCTTCAGCTAAAAACTCTTGTAACACAGTACGGTAGGAGGAAGGATCTCCAATTGGATCACCTAGCACAACAAGACGTTTTCCAGTTATAGAGAAGAGAAGGAGCGCTTTCCCATCACTACTAAAGAAGAATTGTTTATCGCCTAAAAAACCTAAATGACTAAGTACATTTCCGCCATGTTCATCTAAAAAGTTTTGTAATCTTTTATCATTAGCTGGTTGCCCGGGAAATTCATTTCGATAACGATTAGCAATGAGTGAGCCAATCAGTAAAAATGTAGGAACGAAAAAGGCAGCTGCTAATGCACTTCGTTTTACTTGCGTAATATTACGAACGACAAAATCAGGTTTAAAAGCTTCTTTTGCACCTGCAAATAAAATACCTAAGTTTTTATATAAATATAAAGTTATAAGTAAGAATATAAAAACTTTTACGATATCAGAAAGTGAGACTTCCATTTTCTCGCGTACAAATCTTTTGCGAAGCATATATAATACAGCGAGTACAATTAATAAAATAAACGTTTCTTCAATATCAATCCCTTTTAGCGTATTAAAGATAGCTGCTCCGATTAAAGAAATAATCGTCATATAGTAAGAACGTTTTGTTCCATAATATATGCCTCGTGAAAGGATCAGGAGGAGAATACCGAATGTTAGTGATAAGCTAAAAGAAAATTGAATAAGATGTTTTGGAGCTAGAATATGTAAGGCGTGTGCTCTGTTTATACTTGTCGGTAGAATGGTCGATAAAATAACCATTAATCCAGCAAATACTGTTAAAGCAGCAGAGGCCCACGAACCTAGTTTTCCTAGAAAATCACGCTGCAAAGTCCATATAACACCAGTTGTTTCTAATGCAGGCGCAATAAAAGGTTTGTCTTCAAACTTTTTAATGGCCACGCCTGTCATTTCAAAAGCTGCAAAAATAAGACCAAGGCAGAATGGTAAAATGTAATAGACGAGGCGATATAATAACATAGCAGGTAGTAATACGCCTGTATCAATACCATATTGTCCGAGCCCAGTTAAAAAGACAAGGTCAAATGAACCAAGTCCACCAGGTACAAGACTAACAACACCAGCTAAAGCAGCAATTACATACACACCTAAAAACTTTTGAAATTCGATATCAATGCCAAATAATATTAGTATGACGTACATAACAATACCAGCAGATACCCACTCAACTAATGAAACTAATGAGTATAAAACAGTTGGATTTTTCTCTTCTTCTCGTTCATCTTGTCCTTCGGTTTGCTTTGGTTTTCTATTTTTTAGTTTAGAAAAGCCAATGTATATAGGGACGAAAAGGGCGAAGAAGATCAAAACAGGCCATAGCCACGGTTTTTCATGCAAAATAAAACTTGTGTCTAATATTCCAATAAGGCCGAGGAATGAAAGAATAGCGAGTCCGTTAATAAAAGCAGTTGTCATCCAGGCGATACTTTTAATCAGTTTGCCATTTTCTTTTATGTATGGACGATAAAGCATCGTACGTACACCCGCTCCAACGAGACCACCAAATCCAATAAATCCATTTAAGGTATTAGCAATCCATGAGATACGAAAAATCTTTTGGACAGGTATATCAGCTTTTAAATAACGAAGCATAACATAGTCGTAAAAGAACATTGTTGATACGGCAAATGCACCAAGTGTAATGGCTAAAAAGACTCCTCCGGTTGGAATGTTTTTAATTGTATTGATTGCTTCTAAAAAAGAAATGCCTGCTAATTCTTTTTTTGCTTGAAAGAATACAATGGTTAATACAACAAATGGGAAGATAATTTTCCCGATTTGTAAGAAACGTTTCCATGAAAACGACATAAATACAACTCTCCTTGTATAAGAAAACTGAGACAATAATATTATTATGACAAACTTCAAGAAAAATAAAAAGGTAAATTCCTGTATAAGGAAGCTATTTTTTATAAGGGTTATATTTAAAAGAGTATTTCGTTTGTCAGAAAATTAAGTTAAAATGAATTGAAAGAAGGAAGAGAGGGGAAGTAGATGATTATAATAGGTTATGCGGGATATGAGCTAGAGAAAGCAAAACCTAATACGTCAGAAGATTTTTTTAATAGATCTGAAGTGACATATATATTAAATGATAAAGAAAGAATCTTTTCTGTTTTATATGTTCGATATTTTGAAGAAGTTGTACAAGAAATTACTCCTTTTGAAGGAAATCCGGTATGTAAAGTAGAAAATCAAGACATATATTTGCGGGATATTGTAGCGATCTGTTGTTTACTGAAAGAGAATGAGCTTCGCATGCAAAAACGTTTGTATTTAAATAATATAGAAGAATTCCAACAATATTTTGATGAGGAAATAGTCGTGAAAGTACAAGAAATATTGGCTGAATTACATAAAAATAAAAGAGTAGAAATAGAGTGAACTGGCAAAGGAGAGGGAAAAATGTCTAATCTAATGGTGGAAAATCAAACAGAACAAGTTTCTATGTTTTTAGAAGATGTTATTCATTTGATAACCAATTATGTAAATTATCATACGTTGCCTTCTTTATTAGAAGAGACACCGGCAGGAAACGAACAATATTATAAAGGGTTATTAGCGTCAATAAGACGTCTTCTCGTTTTTTGTGAAGAAGGGCATGATGCGTGTTTTGTTTTGTTAAATAGCCAGCCATTTCGAAAGACAGCAGCTGAAAAGATTTTATATAAAATTTATCATCAAGTAATTGCAGAGTTTTTTTCACCAAAGAGTGATCATTGGTATGAAAATAGTCGGTCTGCTTATACAGGGAAAAACTCCATCGTTTTTCAACAAACGCCACCTGCATCTATAGAGCAAGTAATGAAGAATTTAGAAGGTAAATTTCAATTGATGCGTGAAGAACTAGAATATTATGAGACGGATTACCAAACAAAGATGTTACACAAATATTAATTGTGAAAAAGAAGCTAAGGGTACTTAGCTTCTTTTCCTTTTGTACAGTTATATAAGGGGTTTCCTTTGAATATATTTAAGGGGATAGCATTAAGGAGGTGTAACATGAGTCAGCAAGGTGTATTCACAGATTACTTTCATGAAGTAGAAAGCTGGTGTGAAAGTGTTCTTCACGTATTAGATAGCCGTGCAATGGAAGTGTATGATGTCCATATGCTTGCTTATAAAATTCAAACGTTATTAGACCGTATGAAAGAGCATGAGTATGATACAGATGCAGAGTTTATGTATGAAATAAGTGATGATGTAGAACATATTCAGCATCATTTGCAGGAAGTATTCGTGCAGGGAGAAGAGGAATATGAACTATGTGAAAGAGGGGATAGTGAACGAGCTGTTCCAATTGGAGGGCATATACTCCCACCACTACCTTATCCATATAATGCGTTAGAACCGTATATTTCTAGAGAAATTATGATGTTACACCATGATAAACATCATCGTAGTTACGTGGAAGGATTAAATAAGGCAGAGAAAATGATGGAAGAAGCGAGAAAAACAAATCAATTTGATTTAATTAAGCATTGGGAAAGAGAAGCTGCTTTTCATGGATCAGGTCATTACTTGCACACAATATTTTGGAATAACATGAAAAAAGGTGGCGGCGGAAGTCCAAGAGGGGCTCTTTCACACCGGATTGAACAAGATTTTGGAAGTTTCTTGCGTTTTCAAAAACATTTTACAGAAGCAGCCTCTAAAGTGGAAGGTTCAGGATGGGCAATTCTCGTTTGGGTTCCGCGATCGGGAAGATTAGAAATTTTACAGAGTACACTTCATCAATTATTTACACAATGGGATACGATACCGCTCCTTGTACTAGACGTGTGGGAACATGCGTATTATTTACAATACCAAAATCGAAAAGATGAATATATTAAAAATTGGTGGAATGTTGTAAATTGGCCGGATGTAGAAAAAAGATTTGAAAGTGCAAAACAAATAGAATGGACACCTTATTAGACGCAGGTTCTCTGCGTCTTTTTTATTGGAAGGAGAGGGAGATTTCGTTCATATTTTAAAAGGCCAAGCATACACTTGTACAAAAAGTGCCAAAAGGACGTGGGGGGAAATATGAGACGAATTTGTGTAATCATTACGCTTCTTATTATGTACGCAAGCGTTATACCAATTCCTACATATGCAAAGATGAACAGCAATGTCAGTGCTCGTAATGCTGTATTAATGGAGCAACATTCTGGACGTGTATTATACGGAAAAGCAGAACATGAGCCGCAAAAAATTGCTAGTATAACAAAAATTATGACGGCCTTGTTAGCTGCTGAATCAGGAAAAATGAAAGAAAAGGTATTAGTAAGTAATGAAGCGGTCAGGGTCGAAGGATCTGCAATTTATTTAAAGCCTGGACAGAAAGTAAAATTAGAGGATTTAGTATACGGACTCATGCTTAGATCTGGTAATGATGCAGCACAAGTAATTGCTGAAAATGTAGGAGGGAGTATAGAAGGGTTTGTATATTTAATGAATGAAAAGGCGAAACAAATTGGAATGAAAGATACTCACTTTTCAAACCCACATGGTTTGGATGGAGATGGATCCCATTATTCGTCGGCCTATGATATGGCACTTTTAACAAGGTATGCAATGGGGAACGAAACCTTTAAGAAGATTTTTGGGACAAAAACGTATAAATCAGATTCGTGGGATTATCCGTGGAAAAACAAACATAAACTTGTGACGTCTTATTATGAATTTGCAACAGGAGGAAAAACGGGTTTTACGAAGAAAGCAGGCCGGACGCTTGTTACAACAGCATCAAAAGATGGACTAGATTTAATTGTCGTAACTTTGAGCGCTTCTAGCGATTGGGATGATCATATGAATTTATTTGATAAAGGTTTTGAACGTTTCAAACAAACAAACGTGGTAGGACAAGGAGCTCTTGCTGAAATAACTGAAAAGAAATATGCCAATCATGTTTATACGAAAAATAGTTTTGCGGTACCTTTAACTGAGCAGGAAAGAAAGAATGTCGTATTAAAAGTTGAACTTGATAAAAGTGCGAAACTTAAGGATGGAGTAAAGGTTGGAAAGACAGAAATTTATGTTGGCAATGAGAAAGTTGGAGAACGAAATTTATTTTATAGTAAACGAAAGTTAGTAGCTACAACGGGAGTGTATTGGAATAATGTGAAAGAAATTTTTTCTCATATGATAGGTGTTGGAAGCGATGGTTAATCTCGTATGGGTAGCGATGGCAGTCATAGGGATTGTATATGCCATGATAAATGGAACGATGGAAGCAATCAATAAAGCAGTATTTGATGGAGCAAAAGACGCAGTAACAATTTGTATAGGACTCATTAGTGTTTTAGTATTTTGGCTCGGTTTAATGAAAGTTGCAGAGGAAGCAGGATTGTTAAAAAAGTTAGTGTCACTTTTTATGCCGATAGTAAAAAGGTTGTTTCCAGAAATACCAAAGGACCATCCGTCAATGGGATTTATTTTATCGAATATGATGGCTAACTTTTTTGGGTTAGGTAATGCTGCGACCCCTCTTGGTATAAAAGCGATGGAACAATTGAAAGAGTTAAATGGGGGAAAGGATTCGGCGAGCCGTTCTATGGTGACGTTTCTTGCGTTAAATACATCAGCGATTACTTTAATTCCTACTACTGTCATCTCAATTCGAATGACGTATGAATCAGCGAATCCAACTGAAATTGTTGGGGTAACATTCATTGCACAAGTACTTTCTATGATCGGAGCGATTTGGATTGATCGCTATTTTTACCGAAGAAGGAGTAGGAAGGGGCGGAAAAAATGAGTATTGTTAATACGATATCATTATGGGTAATCCCTTGTGTAATTGGTTTTATCCTTTTATATGGAACGATAAAGAAAGTGCCGACGTATGAATCGTTCGTTGAGGGGGGGAAAGAAGGGATTCAAATTGCAATCTCTATTTTACCGTTTATGGTTGGAATGCTCGTATCTATTTCTATATTTCGAGCTTCAGGTGCATTAGATGCAATGATATCAGTAATGAAGCCGATGTTAGATTTAATTCATGTCCCAGCAGAAATTGTTCCACTAGCACTTATACGTCCTATTTCGGGCTCTGCTGGTTTAAGTATTACGACCGATTTAATTGCCACATATGGACCAGACTCATTCATTGGGCGATTGGCTTCTACGATGCAAGGGAGTACAGATACGACTTTTTATATTTTAACAGTATACTTCGGAGCTGTTGGAATTAGAAAAATGGGAGATGCATTAAAAGTAGGACTTTTTGCTGATTTAATCGGAATTATTTGTTCGATTGTGTTTGTTTCTTTAATGTTTAAGTAATACTATTCATTTTTTATGCTATTTCGCTTATAATACGTATACGACCACTATTAAGGTGTTGCTTAATAGTGGTTTTTTTATGCGGTATTTTTGACAAAATAATGAACTTTTATTGTGAGCAATATGAAAAATATGGACAATAATAAAAGGTAAAAACATGGTTTGACCTTTATATGTTTATTATCATCGCTATGTTGTTTAAGTAAGATGAAGCGAAAAGCCGTCAAGCGTATGCGGTTGCCAAGTCTTTCTAATGTAAGGTAAGATAAATTCGAGGTGAAAAAAAGAAATGGAACGATTACAAAAAGTGATTGCGCAAGCAGGTATTGCATCGAGAAGAAAGGCTGAGGAATTAATTCAGCAAGGAAAAGTGAAAGTTAACGGAAAAATAGTGAAGGAGTTAGGAACGAAAGTAACTCCTCAAGATAAAGTAGAAGTAAATAACATCCCTCTTGAAAAAGAAGAACCTGTTTATTTTTTACTATATAAACCAACTGGCGTAATTTCAAGTGTATCAGATGATAAAGGAAGAAGTGTTGTAACAGACTTTTTCCCGGAGATTACACAACGTTTATTCCCAATCGGACGTTTAGATTATGATACGTCTGGTGTATTATTAATGACAAACGATGGGGACTTCGCAAACGTATTAATGCACCCTAGATATAAAGTTGAAAAAACATATGTTGCAAAAATAAAAGGTCCACTAACAGGTGAGAAAATTCGCATGTTAGAACGCGGTGTTATGTTAGAAGACGGAAAAACAGCACCAGCACGTGTGAAGATTATTTCTTGGGACAAGCGTAAAGAAATGGCGATTGTACAATTAACAATTCATGAAGGACGTAACCGTCAAGTACGTCGTATGTTTGAAGCGTTAGATTGTAAAGTAGTGAAACTAAAGCGTGAACGCTATGCTTTCTTAGAAGTAGGAAGCCTGCGACCTGGTGATGCAAGAGAATTGACACCACATGAGGTAAAACAATTACGTGCATTGGCTTCTACAAAGCCTCGCTAATCGATATTGTGAAAATTTCACCAGTGGAATGCTCCGCTGGTGATTTATTAAAAAATACATATATTCATCACTCGTCGAAGAGAGGGGAAACAATATGAAGAAAAATCGCTTATTATTTCGTGTTATTATTCTGCTCATTTTAAGCGGTGCTGTAGGATTTACACTTTATCAAGGGTATTTCACTAAAGAAGAGAAAATGCAAATTGGAAAAGAAGCACCTAATTTCGTTGTAACAGATTTAGAAGGAAAGAAAATTGAATTAAAAGATTTAAAGGGAAAAGGTGTATTTTTAAACTTTTGGGGCACTTGGTGTAAACCTTGCGAGAAAGAAATGCCTTATATGAATGAATTATATCCAAAGTATAAAGAAAAAGGCGTTGAAATTATTGCGTTAGATGCAGATGAAACGGATATTGCTGTTAAGAATTTTGTGAAACAATACGATCTTAAGTTCCCCGTTGCAATCGATAAAGGTGGAGAAATTATAAAAACGTATGGAGTAATACCATTACCAACAAGCTTCTTGATTGATAAAGATGGTAAGGTGATTCAAGAGATTAAAGGTGAACAAACGAAGGAACAACTGGAGGAGTATTTAAAGAAAATCACTCCGTAATAAAGAAAGCCTTTACATACAAGGCGCTTACCTATAGCGCCTTTGGTTTAAAAATTCTGAGTATTGCGGTAAATTAAGACTAGAATATACAATAGTACATATAGATACAGGGGCGGTGAGAGTGTTGAAAGAAATTAAGTGTGAATGTGGACATGTAAATCCGATAGGAACCGTTTTTTGTGAAGCTTGCGGGAAACCATTTGAAAGCAATGAAAATATAAAACTATTGGATATGCGCTATGAGGGAAGCGCCCGGAGATCTCTCACGCAAACAAAAACGATAGTCGATAAAATTTGGAGTTTTTTCTCTTCTGTAAAAGTCGGTGTATGGCTCATTGTAATCACTTTAGCTGCATCGGCGATTGGAACTATTTTTCCGCAAGAAATGTACATAACTCCAGGGATTGCACCAGCTGAATATTATAAGCAAGAATACGGATTTTTAGGGCAATTATACTATCAATTAGGCTTTAATAATTTATACGGTTCATGGTGGTATATGATTTTGATTGCTTCTATCGGTATTTCACTTGTGATATGTAGTTTAGACCGCGTTATTCCACTTTATAAAGCTTTAAAAAAGCAAGGCGTAAAAAGGCATCCTAGCTTTTTAAAGAGACAAAGATTATATGGCACTGGTACACCGCAAGAGGGAGATTTTGACAAAGTTCAAAAGAATTTAAAGAAAACGAACTATAATGTGAAAGTGGAAGACGGAAACGTTTTAGCAGAAAAGGGACGTTTCTCGCGTTGGGGTCCATATGTAAATCATATCGGTCTTATTATCTTTTTATTCGGTGCGATGCTTCGTTTTTTACCGAGTATGTATGTAGATGAAACGCTTTGGTTACGTGATGGTGAAACGAAAGAAATCCCAGGGACGGATGGCCAATATTATTTAAAAAGTGAGAAGTTTATAAAGGAAGTTTATGATAAAAGTAAGGACAAGGAAGTTTTTGATGAAGCAATTGACCGTGTAGGTGATAAAATGATTGCGAAAAACTTCCAAACGAATGCCGTATTATATAAAGCGGTAGGTGAAAAGATAGCTGGACAAAAACCAAAATTGGAAAAAGTAAAAGAAGTTGAAATTCGAGTAAATGAACCGCTGAAATTTGATCAATTTGCTGTTTATCAATTGAGTTATAGAGAAAATGAATTTAAAAGTATGTCCTTCCGTTTGCAAAATAAAGAAAATAATCAAAAGTGGGGACCGATTAAAGTTGATTTAACAAACCCTGCAGAAAAATATGATTTAGGAAATGGTTATTCTTTAGAACTATTAAGCTATTTCCCTGATTTTTATTTTGATGAGAATGGAAGACCAAATACAAAAACAAAATTACCAAACAACCCTGCATTCGTATTTAAAATGTTTACACCTGAAACACCAGATGGTGAAGTGAGTTTTGTTGGTATACAGCAAAATATAGAAGCTGATGGGAATAACAAATATAAAATGTCCTTTGCAGGTGTGGAAATGCAAAATGCAACAGCACTTACTGTAAGGAAAGATTTAACGCTTTGGATTCTCGGTATTGGAGGATTTATATTTATGGTTGGTGTCATTCAAGGTATGTATTGGAATCATCGCCGTATTTGGATACAACGCGTTAATGATGAATGGTGGATTGCAGGACATACGAATAAAAACTGGTTCGGTTTAAAGAAAGATATTGAAAGAGTACTAGAAGGTACAGCAATTCCGCAACCAAATGATAAAGTAGTCGATAAAAAAATTAGTTAAGGTGGGGAAACGATATGGTGCAAATAAGTAGTAACTTTCTCTTTACCGCATTTATTTTATATTTAATTGCCACTCTATTTTTTGGGGGAGCAATTAAAGAAAAGGGTCATAAATGGGCAAACGTAGGAATAACGATTACAATTTTAGGGTTTATTGCACAAACAGTTTATTTTGTAACAAGGTGGATCGCATCAGGTCATGCGCCAGTTAGTAACTTTTTTGAATTTGGTACGTTTTTCGGCATGATGCTTGTCGGAGCATTTATTGTCATGTACTTTATGTACCGCGTAAGTATAATCGGACTATTTGCATTACCAGTTGCGCTTTTATTAATTGCTTATGCAAGTATGTTTCCGAGGGAAATATCACCGCTTATTCCATCTTTAAAAAGTAATTGGTTACATATTCACGTGACGACTGCGGCTGCAGGACAAGCAATTTTAGCAATTAGTTTTATTACGGGCGTTATGTATTTATTGAAAAATGTAGATCAATCAGTGAAAAGTAAACGTACATTTTGGCTAGAGACGGTAGTATTCACACTTGTTTGTACAGTTGGGTTTATTGGAGTAACAACGGTATATTCTAGTATGAAATATGAAGCAAAGTTTCAATGGATTGATAAAAATGAACAACAAGTGGAAATGAAATATAATCTTCCGGCTTTAGTGGGGCCGCATGAAGGGAAGTTACTGACAGAAAATAAATTAGAGCCGACAGTTGAAGTTCCGGCGATTGTAAATGCGAAAAAATTAAATACTGTTATTTGGTCAGTGTTAGTCGGAACGTTACTCTATATTGTATTAAGGCTAATTTTACGTAAACGAGTATCAGCGGCACTTCAGCCGTTAGTGAAAAATACGAATAGCGATTTGTTAGATGAAATAGGATATCGTTCTATTGCAATTGGATTCCCAGTTTTCACATTGGGTGCATTAATTTTCGCCATGATTTGGGCTCAAATAGCGTGGACACGTTTTTGGGGCTGGGATCCGAAAGAGGTTTGGGCACTTATAACGTGGCTTTTTTATGCGGCGGTATTACATTTACGTTTATCAAAAGGATGGCATGGAGAGAAGTCAGCATGGTTAGCGGTAATTGGTTTTGCAATTATTATGTTTAACTTTATTGTAGTAAACTTAATTATCGCGGGTTTACATTCATACGCATAGAGAAATAAAATAGGAGAGTGTATGTCACTTTCCTATTTTATTTTTGTCAACTTTTCTTCTTTTTTGAGAAAAACATGACAAAGTAGCGGTTGATTTTGTAAAATGATGTCGAGGACATTATATACTGTTCAAAAAAAATACATAGTTTTGGAAAAAAATTGAACAAACTTTATTATTCTTGTGAAGCATAATATGGGAAGTGAAACATTTAGAAGATTGCTTAAATAAACGAGAATAGCGCAACATAATAGTATAGAAGGGTAGGTGTGAACCGTTGTGGTAAAAGTACGCAACGGGTAGAAATGGAAAATGAATCAAGAATTTTAATTGTAGACGATGAGGATCGTATTCGTCGTTTGTTGAAAATGTATTTAGAGAGAGAACAATACACAATTGAAGAAGCAGACAATGGTGATACAGCTTTAGAAATGGCACTGCAAAATGATTATGATTTAATTTTATTAGATCTTATGATGCCTGGTAAAGATGGTATCGAAGTATGTAAAGGGGTTCGTGAGAAGAAAGCGACGCCAATTATTATGTTGACAGCAAAAGGTGAAGAAGTAAATCGAGTACAAGGGTTTGAGGTAGGAACCGATGATTATATTGTGAAACCATTTAGCCCACGTGAAGTAGTGCTTCGAGTGAAAGCGGTCTTACGCCGTTCTGTACCAACAACATTCTTTACGCAAGATACAACGACAAAAGATGTTACTGTATTCCCTCATTTAACAATTGATAATGATGCACACCGTGTTACAGCAGATGGTAATGAGGTGAACTTAACACCGAAAGAGTACGAATTACTATTATTCTTAGCGAAAGCGCCTGATAAAGTATTCGATCGTGAGCAATTGCTAAAAGAAGTATGGCAATATGAATTCTTCGGAGATTTACGTACAGTTGATACGCATGTAAAGCGTTTACGTGAGAAGTTAAGTAAAAAATCACCCGATGCTGCGAAGATGATTGTTACCGTTTGGGGCGTAGGTTACAAGTTTGAGGTTGTGAACGACTGATGCTTTGGAGAAGTGTAGTAGGGAAGTTATGGATGACCATATTACTTCTCGTTTCGTTCGTGCTTGGATTTGTTGCGATTTTACTTTCACAGTTTTTTAGAACATATTATGTTGATATGAGTGAAGCTAGGCTTCAAAAGGTTGCAACAAGTGTTTCAGAGTTAATTGAAGAAGGTGCCGATGTCAAAACGATTGAGAATATCGCGTACAAATTCTCTGACCCACTTTCAAGGATCATTATTGTAGAAGATGGTAAAGAAATATCTTCTTCACCGAAACAAGAAGGATTAGTCACTCTTACAATGGATGACTTAAAAGAAGATAAAGAATTAGCGGCTGTTTTTACAGACAAAAAAGAAATTAAGAATAACATTAGAAAAGCCTCTAATAGTAGAAAGAATAAAAATACTGAAAATGATATTATGATTGTCGGAAAACCAGTACAGTCAAAAAATGAAAGTGCAGTGTTTGTATACGAATCTTTACAAGTACCGATACAAGGTATGGAAAGAACGACTGATTTTATATTCTTATCAGCAGGGATTGCGATTATATTAACAACTTTCTTTGCATTCTTCTTATCTACTCGAATTACAGCGCCACTTCGTAAAATGCGTGAGGTTGCTTTTGAGGTGTCGCGTGGGAAGTTTGATGCAAAAGCTCCTATGGTATCCCAGGACGAGATTGGTGAGCTTGCAACAGCCTTAAATCAAATGGGGAAACAGTTGAAGTTTAATATGAATGCCCTGCAGCAAGAGAAAGAGCAGTTAGCTAGTATTTTAAGTAGTATGGCAGATGGGGTTATTACATTAAATCAAGAGGGTGAAGTCGTTGTAATCAATCCGCCGGCTGAACATTTCTTACAAGTTTGGCAAGAAGAAAAAGAGATAGAGCTCAGTAAAAAACTACCTTCTGAACTTGTTGAACTATTCCATCTCGTTGTAGAAAGCGAACAACAACAAGTGGTTGAAATTAATTTACAAAAAGGTAACTATGTAGTTCTTATGACGCCGCTTTACAATCAAACGAAAATTCGCGGGGCTGTAGCTGTATTGCGTGATATGACGGAAGAACGCCGTCTTGAGAAGATGCGTCAAGACTTTATTGCGAACGTATCACATGAACTTCGTACACCGATGGTCATGCTTCAAGGGTATAGTGAAGCGATTTTAGATGATATTGTGCAAACAAAAGAAGAAATTAATGAGTTTGTTCAAATCATTTATGATGAATCCGTTCGTTTAGGTAAACTTGTAAATGAATTGTTAGATTTAGCGCGTATGGAAAGTGGTAATGTAGAGTTACATATAGGTGAAGTTGATATTCATCCTTTCGTTGAAAAAATAGGTCGTAAATTCCAAGGGATTGCGAAGGATAAAGAAGTTGCGTTGACGGTTGATTTCAAAGATTCAATTGAGCAGTACCCGTTTGATGCAGATCGTATGGAACAAGTATTGACGAATTTAATTGATAACGCAATACGTCATACGAACGCAGGCGGACATGTAACACTTGTAATTGATACGAAAAATAATGGTCTTATTTTTGAAGTGCAAGATTCAGGCGCCGGTATTCCAGAAGAAGATATTCCATTTTTATTTGATCGTTTCTATAAAGCTGATAAAGCAAGAACACGTGGGAAAAAAGGTGGAACAGGACTCGGGCTTGCGATTGCCAAAAATATTGTGCAAGGCCATGATGGGAAAATTGCTGTTTCAAGTGTTGTTGGAGAGGGAACTACATTCTCTGTATATTTACCGAATCGTATAATTTAGATATGTGTTTTTAAAGTTGATAATGAATAAAGTTCTACTGTTTTTTATTTTTTTGTAAAATCAATTAAATAAATAATAGTAGAACTTTTTTTCTAACTTAGTCGAATGAAGAATAATGAGAGGGGTGTCGTAAAGCGATGAAATTATATACAAAAACAGGAGATAAAGGAACAACAAGTGTAATAGGTGGCAGAGTGGATAAAGATGATATCCGAGTGGAAGCATATGGCACGATAGATGAGGCGAATTCTCATATTGGATATGCGATGACGAAACTACAAGGCGGGGCTTTCGGAGATATTTACAATGAACTTGAAACGATTCAACATGAACTATTTGATTGCGGGGGAGACTTGGCGATAGTAGGCGAGAAAATTCCTTATAAAGTAAAAATTGAAATGGTCGAAAACTTAGAAGGTAGAATTGATTCGTATATAGAAGAAGCACCGCCGCTAGAGCGCTTTATTTTACCAGGTGGAAGCGAGTCGGCAGCTGCTATTCATATTGCACGTACAGTTGTAAGGCGAGCGGAACGATGTATCGTATCCTTGCAAAAGGAAGGAGAAATAAATGCAGTTGTTCTAAAGTATGTAAATAGATTATCTGACTATTTATTTGCAGTAGCTAGAGTAATAAACGCTCGATTACAAGTAAAAGATGTAGAGTATAATCGCAGTGCAATCGTTTTTCGTAATAAGAAAGAAAAGGAAGTGGAGTGATTCACTTTCTTTTTTGTATAGTTTTTTCTGTAATATACCAAAATAGAGAAGGTATGGTCGTAATTAGAAAACGGAGGATGTATATGAAAGCTTTAAAATATGGCGTCATGTTATTGACAGTACTGTTTTTATCTCAATTACATGTGTACGCAGAGGGAAATCAATGGGCATGGCCTGTTGAAGGGCAGATAAGTGATTATTTTGGGACAAGGCACGGAAAACACTACGGTATAGATATAGCGGCACCGATCGGCGCGCCTGTGTCAGCTATTCAAGAAGGTAAGGTAACAAAGTCTTATTATTCAAGTAGTTATGGAAATGTGGTTTTTATTAAACATGGAGAATATGAGGCTGTGTATGCACATTTAAATAAGAGATATGTAGTTCAAGGGGATTATATTTCAAAAGGAGAAATAATTGGAGAAGTAGGAAATACAGGAGAATCCCGAGGTGCACACTTACATTTAGAAGTTCATCAAGGAAGATGGACGATGGCAAAAAAGAATGCGATGAATCCATTGCTTGTTTTACATGAACAAAGAAATGAAGCAGTTTCTTCATCGTTATACGTCGTCCAAAAAGGCGACACTCTAGTTAGCATTGCGCGGAAATTTAGAATGTCAGTTAAGGAAATTCAAGAAAAAAATGGGTTGCAACAAGAGCTGATTTATCCAAATCAACAATTATATGTAAAGTAAAAAAAGAGCTAGTTAAAACTAGCTCTTTTTTACCAAAAAATAAAGACACATATAAATCCAGAAATAGCTAAGTAGCTATATAAGTAAAATACTTTCGCTCTTGTTTTTTCGTTTGTTCGAAATAGTACAATAGTCGGTTCAATTAAACCAATTGTCAAACAAAGTAAACCAAGAAGCATACAACCGATTGAAATAGAGTACAGGGCGATTTGTGGTCCTTGAAATGGAATCATCCATTTTAATAAAAATGCAATGAGTGCAGTATAGCAAATGCTGCCGATGTATTTATTCAATGGTGCATTAGAACGGAAACCAGGAAGCTTTTTTAAGAAAGAGCGGGAAACAACTTCAGTTTGTAAAGATGTATGCTCTTCTATTATTTTTTGAGCTTCTTTTCCTTTTTGGAAAAGGGATAATATCCAGTTTCGCTCACCTTGAAAAATAAATTGTGAAGTTGTCAAATAATGATCAACCTTTACTTTATTCCAACTCTTCCATGGATGACGCTCACATAATTTTAATTTACTTTCTGTCTTTTTATCATACTGATAAATACTGATGCCATCTTCATCGAAAGCAGCATAGTATGTCTCGCTTGAGAATGTGCCTAAATCAATTGGACAGTAGAAAAGTAATTCTTTTTTTAAGTAAAAGTATTCTTTCCTTAAGTTTTTTTTCATTGTTTCTCGAATAGAGTGTCTCTTCTCTTTCTTCATGACATTTCCTCCATAATCCAGAAAATGTTCTTATCTTAACAATTCAACATCTTATCACTTTTAATTATATATGACTAGGGGATTCATAGGAGAAATGCCGAATACTAAAAAATATGGAGTGTATTGTAAAATATAATGAATGATTTTGATTATGTAAAATTAATAACTTATTTTTAATAAGTTACGATTTTTTTGTTCACAATACGATCATGTTGTTGTATAATGAAGTAGAAAATAGAATATCGGTCTATCTTCGGGGCAGGGTGAAAATCCCGACCGGCGGTGATGAACTATATGTGATTTTGTTCTAAGCCCGCGAGCCGTTAAGGCAGGATTTGGTGTGATTCCAAAGCCGACAGTACAGTCTGGATGGGAGAAGATGGAGGTTCAAGCGTTCAAAAAAGATAGGTATTTGAACGTCTGTTTGATGTGCCTTAAATTCTCCCTTTGTGTAAAACACAAAGGGTTTTTTCGTTCTATGAAAAAGTAGGCATAGCAGAACCTTTCCACTTTCCATGAGATGATCGATGGAAAAGGAGAGAGAAAGATGAAACAAAAAAACAGTGTAGTGCAGATGGTGAGTGTAGCAATGCTAAGTAGTATTGCATATTTACTGATGATGTTGGATTTCCCGTTCCCAGGGCTTCCGCCATTTTTAAAAATTGATTTTAGTGATGTGCCAGCTCTAATCGCTGCGATTATTTTCGGGCCAGTTGCAGGGGTAATTGTAGAAGCGATAAAGAATATTTTACATTACGGGATTCAAGGGAGTTTAACGGGAGTACCAGTTGGAGAAATTGCTAACTTTATTGCAGGATGTTTATTTATTGGACCAGCAGCTTTCTTATTTAGGAAGTATCGTACTGTTAAGAGTTTAACGACAGGATTAATGCTAGGGACAATTACAATGGCGCTCATTATGAGTGTATTAAATTACATCATCATATTCCCAGCTTACACTTGGTTTTTAAATTCACCAGCTATGTCTAGCGAAGCGATAAAAACAACGGTTGTAACGGCAATCTTACCATTTAATTTGATTAAAGGAATTGTTGTAACAATTGTATTTGTAGCGTTATTCTCACGCCTGAAAGTATGGGTATTTGCAAAAATGAAAAATGCATAAATATAAAATAAACCCATTAGTAGTATACAACTACTAATGGGTTTTTATTAAGGAGACTGAAAATAGAAAACAAAAAATACCCCTCAAATGAATGAGGGGTATTTTTTGAAGTTAATAAAAGACTATTCGAATTTTAAAGCATCGCCGTCGAATGATTCGTCAGCAACTTTAATTGAGTCAGTTGGACAACCTTCGAATGCATCCATCATATCTTCAAGTAATACATCTGGAATTTCAACGATACCTTGGTTATCGTCTAATGTTACGAATGCAATACCTTCATCATCATAGTCATAAATGTCTGGTGCAGCAGCGCCACAAGCACCACATGCAATACAAGTATCTTTATCAACGATTGTATATTTTGCCATCTTTTTTCCCTCCTGATAATATGTATGTGAAAAGCTCGCCATAAAAATTATAACCTTATTGTAAAACGGTTTTTAAAACTTTTCAACATAAAATTATAATGATAATCCTTATCAATTAGAGTGTCAACTAATTTCTGCATTATGTCATAAGATTTTCAAAATACGTAAATGTTATTTCGTTTGGTACAATATAATATATACAAGTATATATTGCCCATATGATAAGTTTAATGAGTAACGGTAGATGGCGCAATCATATCAAAAGCAATTAAGTTAGATTGAAAGGTGGAAGCGGTAATGCAACTACAATATACTGTATTGTATTGTTTAAAACAATTGAATGGTGAAAGAACCGTTTCTTCTATTTATTATTTATTAAAGGGAAAACGTTCTTCGCAAACGTTACAAGATGGAAATATGTTCCGAATTTCTTTTTTGTTTGGAATATATAAATCGTTAAATAGAAATGAATATGATCGTGAAGTTGCAAAGTTGTTGCAAGCAGATTTGATTCAAGAAATACATGAAAATACATATTTGTTAACACCTAAAGGTAAAAAGCAGTTACATACATGGGAGGAAGGGTATGCTTTTCCAGCCCATTTGCATGGTTTGCACTATGGTGAATTAGGTGAAACGTTTTGGAAAAGATTATCTTTAATTATTCAAACTGTATCTAATTTACAACAGAATAATACGAAGTTTATTCCTATTCAACAAGATACAGAAATAATGGTTTGGGTGAAACGCTTTTTAACAGGTATGCCGTATAGGCGTAGTGAATTGGCAAAAAGATTATGGAAAGAAATATATACTCTTTTAAGGAAATGTGATGTGGTAGAAGCGACGATTGTAACATATAGATTAACAGGATATGAACGTATCGGTTGTACATTGCAGCAATTAGCAGAAATTACGAAACGAGATGTTTTCAGGGTGTACTTTTTATTTTGGGGTACAATTCATTTCCTTATACAAGAAGTTCGCGATTATGAAAATGAATTTCCGTTATTATCTGAGATTATCTCTTATCCAAATGAGAGAGCTGAATTATTTAGTTTATCAACGAAAAAAACATATAATTTTTGGAGGCAAGGGCGCTCATTAGAAGAAATAGCGACAATTAGAAATCTAAAGGTTGCAACGATAGAAGATCATTTTGTTGAAATTGCTTTGCGAGAAAGAGATTTTTCAATTGAAATGTTTATGGAAAAAGACAAAATAGATAAAGTAACAGAAGTAATTGATGCATTACAAACACGTAAGCTGCGTGAGTTGAAACAAGCGGTTGGAGAGGATATCTCTTATTTTGAAGTTCGTCTTGTATTGGCGCGGATGGAGGGTATAAATGAAACTTGAGGAATATTTATATAGGTGGTTTGGATATTCTGAATTTCGTCCAGGTCAAAAAGGAGTCATTACAGATTTATTGGAAGGAAAAGATGTTATAGCGATGCTTCCGACCGGAAGAGGGAAGTCTATGTGCTATCAACTTCCAGGGCTTATGCAAGAAGGGACAGTACTTGTTGTATCACCATTATTATCTTTGATGGAAGATCAGGTTACACAATTAAAATATGTTGTGAAAAACCGAGTGATAGCATTTAATAGTTTTCGGACATTACAGGAAAAAAGAGAAGCGATGAAAAGATTAGCTTCTTATAAATTTATTTTTGTTTCACCAGAGATGTTGCAGTCGGAATTGTTAATAAGAGAATTGAAGAAAGTTCATATTTCATTATTTGTTGTGGATGAAGCTCATTGTATTTCGCAATGGGGTTATGATTTTAGACCAGATTATAAAAAACTAAATGTAGTTATTGAAAATATCGGGTCTCCTACGGTGCTAGCATTAACTGCAACAGCGACGAAAGATGTACTCCGAGATATAGCAGAGAGTTTGAATTTGGAGAATGTGACGCAGCATGTGTATTCTATTGATCGTCCAAATATAGCAATGGAAGTACAATTTGTGGAGACGATAGAAGAGAAGAAAGAGGCGCTTTTGGAACAGGTGATGTATTTACAAGGGCCGGGGATTGTATATTGTTCAAGCAGAGCGTGGACAGAACGTTTAACGGAATATTTAAGAGGAAAAGGCGTTACTGGTGTCGCTTTCTATCATGGTGGTATGGAACATGAAGAGCGCATGTTAATTCAACAGCAGTTTATGAATGACCAGTTGCAGCTTGTAATATGTACAAGTGCTTTTGGTATGGGAGTAAATAAATCAAATACGAGATATATTATTCATTTCCACTATCCGACTAATATAGCTTCTTATTTACAAGAAATCGGAAGAGCTGGAAGAGATGGTGAACCTAGTATAGCTATTTTACTATGCAGTCCGTTAGATCACGATTTACCAATTTCAATCATTGAAGATGAATTGCCAAGCCAGTCACAAATACAATTTTTATTTTCTTTACTGCAGGAAAGAATGTTTCAAACGAAAGAATTACCAATAGAAGAGGTAGAAGAAATTTGTTATAATGCAGCAAGATTTAATGAACAATATTGGCGTTTCATCCGCTATCATCTTGAAAATCTTGGAATCATACAACAGAGAAAATTAATATTAGAGAGCTTGTCAGATGAAATTATGACAAGATTAATAGCTGAAGTAGAAATCAGGCTACGTAATAAATATAGTGAGCTAGAAAACATGAAATCATGGATACAAGTGAAAGAATGTAGACGTGAATATTTGCTGCGACAGTTCGGTTACAGAAAAGAGGGCGAGTTAAAGAATTGCTGCGACTATTGTCATATTACAAAAACAGATTATAAAAAAAGACAAGCGCAACAATCGGATTTCGACTATAATTGGGAAACAGAGTTACAAAAGCTTTTCGGTCTAGAAAAGATGGGGGAATGATGAACATTCAAAGGCATAATATTGAAGATATGAGTCCGAAAGAAATAAGGCTGAATCTGTATATCACACAGTTCATTATTATCGGTATCGGTTGTTTACTAGCATATATACTATTCCGAGATATAAAATCGGTGTATAGTCTGTGGAAATGGGAACCGGTGTCTATACTTATAATAGGTGGCTTGTTAGCGATTGGTATTGTGTTATTAGATTATGTTGCAATGCGAGTATTTCCAGATTCTTGGTTTGATGATGGTGGTATTAATGATAGGATGTTTCAAGGGATGTCGGTTATGCATCTACTTGTTATTACATTCATTATCGGCTTTGCGGAAGAATTTTTATTTAGAGGTGTAGTGCAGACGCACTTTGGTATTGTAATAGCGAGTTTCGTATTTGCAGTATTACATATTCGGTATATAAAAAAGCCATTTTTGTTTTGTTTCGTCTGTTTCATTAGTTTTGTTTTTGGCTATGTATTTGAATGGACAGGAAATTTGTTTATAACAATCTTTGCACACTTTCTTGTTGATTTTATAATGGGGCTCCAATTAAGAAAATAAATGGAAGGTGGTGGTGAACAACATGAGAAGACGAATTCCTGATTTTGAAGAGGAATTAGAAGTTGAGCGAGTGGAAGAAAAAGAAGGTTTACCGCCGCGTAGTGAAATTCATAGAAATAAAGAGAAAAAACAAAAGTTTAAAATGAATCATATTTTCGTTCGAGTTTTAACATTTCTATTCATATTATTACCAATTAGTATTTTATGGTATACGGATAAATATATTCAGGTGAAAAGTGATGGTAATAACGCTGGAAAAAGTGCATTTGAGGTCATTTTCTTTGATTCAGCTAAATCTCAGTCCGAGGCATCATCTGAGAAAGTTGTCACGCATACGGTGAAAGAGGGAGAAACCTTAGAAAGTATAGCGAAGCAATATTTTTCAGATGAAACTGGGATCGAAGTGATTAAAAAGTATAATGATTTACAAAAAGATGAAGTGAATGTAGGTCAAGAATTAAAAATTCCGATAAAAGATAAGTCCACAAAGCGAGAGAGTTAGTAAAATACTTACTATAAAAACTGGGAATTATCTTTATGAGGAAGGGAGTAAAAAATATATGATATGGATTATCTTATTAAGTACTCTCGTTTGTATTGGTATTATATTTCTTCTTGTAATGTATACGGAAGCAACGCGTGATACGGTGCTAGAACATACTTTAATATTTGAAGAATTTCCGAAAAGTTTTCAAAAAGTAAATGTATTCTTTATATCAGATATTCATAGAAGGGGCATTTCGAATTCGTTAATTGAACAAGTAAAAGGAAAAGTAGATCTTGTAATTATTGGTGGTGATTTAGCGGAAAAAGGTGTCCCTTTATCGAAAATCTCTGCAAATATACAAAAGTTAAGAGCGATAGCTCCTGTATATTTTGTATGGGGAAATAATGATTATGAGATTGAATATCATGAATTGGATGCTTTATTATTAGAAAAGAATGTGAAAGTTTTAGATAATACAAGAGTTGTATTTGAGTCTGAATTAGGAGAGGAAATTTGTTTGCTCGGTGTAGATGATGTTGGCTTGAAACGTGATCGTTTAGATTTAGCGTTGGCTGATTGTAAGGAAGATGGTTTTCGCATATTAATTAGCCACAACCCTGATATAATAAATAAAATATCTGGAAAAGAACAAATTTCACTTGTGTTAAGTGGACATACACATGGAGGACAGATTCGATTATTCCCATTTAAAAAATATTTAAAAGGTGGCGTATATAAGCATTCAAATATGACTCTTTTTGTTAGTAATGGGTATGGAACAACGTTGGTTCCACTTCGCTTCCGAGCACCTGCTCAAACACATATTATTACGTTATGCGGAGGGAAATGATGCCAACTCTAAACGGAAAATATAACATAAAAGCTGTTTCGAATATAATTGGAATTCAACCAAGTACGCTTCGTGCATGGGAAAGACGATATCAAATTATAGCCCCAAAGCGGAATCACGCGGGGCATCGATTATATACAGAAGAGCATATTCAAATTTTGAAATGGTTAATGGACAAGGTTTCATCCGGCATGATGATTGGACAAGCAGTTCAATTATTAGAAGGGAATCGTTTGCAGAGTAATGTTCAAAATGAAATACATTACGATAGAGAAGTTGTTTTAGTGGACGATTTACTACAAGCTTTGTTAAAATTTGATGAAATTACAACTTCTGCATTGTTAAACGAGGCTTTTAGTATTTATGCAACAGAAAAAGTTATAGCAAGTATTGTTCTTCAAGTGTCAAATAAATTGTTAGCGTTAAAAAATAACAATGAAGTTACAATGGTGCAATTCCAATATGTCGTATCATTTTTACAAACGCGTCTAGGGATGGTATATCATAATGCATCATCGTTTTCTTCTATACACAAAGTTGTCGTGTTAGAAAGTAATATGTTGAAAGGGTTTGTTTTCTCAACGTATTTACGATTAAAAGGATATGATGTGATATATATTCGGGCAAGCTTAGCGGAAGATAGTATTTCGTTAGCTGTTGAGCAAATAAGACCTAAATATGTAGTAATCTCTTTTGATGACGGACGAGAACGGAAGAACGCAATGAGCTATGTGGATTTTTTGCAAGAAAAAAATGAGAACCTTTCTGTTGGGATTATAGGAGAAATAGGTGCTCGAGATCAGTTGAACATTCAAACAAGCCTAATTGGTGATACGAAAGAAGAATGGGATAATTGGTTAAACATGTTAGAATAGTTGTTCGAAAAGAACCATCTATTTTCTATTTCATATAATAAAAATTATATTCATTGGTTGCGTAGGGAGGGTATGAGATGAGGCTGGAACGATTAAATTACAATAAGATAAAAATTTTCTTAACATTTGATGATTTATCTGAAAGAGGATTAACAAAAGAAGATTTGTGGAGAAATGCACCGAAAGTACAGCAATTATTTCGTGATATGATGCAAGAAGCAAATAAAGAATTAGGATTTGAAGCGGATGGTCCGATTGCAGTTGAAGTATTTTCTCTACAAGCGCAAGGAATGGTCGTAATTGTAACGAAAGAACATCAAGAAGCGGATACAGATGATGAGTTTCGTGACGAGTTTATTGAAATGCAAGTGACTCTAGATGAAAGCGAGCATATCCTTTATGAGTTTGCTACACTAGATGACGTAATTAACCTGTCGAATCGTTTATATAACCTTGATGTAACTGGCGGAAAATTATATACGTGGGATGGGCGTTTCTATCTTTGGATGGAAGAAGAGGAGCAAATTCAATTACTGAAGGCAGATTTTATAGCTATTTTAGCGGAATATGGTAATCCGTCTACAGCAACTATTTATCGTCTAATGGAGTATGGTAAAGAATTAATGGCTTCTCAAGCAATTGAACAAATACACAATTACTTTGTGAAAAAACAAAACCTTAGCTAATGTAACATAGCTAAGGTTTTGTTTTTTTACCTTACTTAAATGTATCTTTTCAAAGTACTGTACATGAATACAATAAAAAATATTTAAATATTTAAGTATTTTACTTTTCTAAAAGTAATAAAAGGACTATAATGATAGTGAAAACGCTTGCAAAAGAAAATACTTTGTATATATTTGTTAGCGTTTTCTATTGCATTCCAAATTTAACGGTGTATACTAGGCAATGAAGGTTTACTAAACAAGTGAAATTACAGGGGGTTTACTTACTATGGTAGCCGAAAAGGGAACTCAAACAAAAACACAACAACAAAGGGAACAACATTTTGAACTATTGAATTCAACACAAATTGTTATCAGTGAAGCGTTAGAAAAATTGGGTTATCCAAACGAAGTATATGAATTATTAAAAGAACCAGTTCGTATGATGACAGTGAAAATACCAGTTCGTATGGATGACGGGACTGTTAAAATATTTACAGGATATCGTGCACAACATAATGATGCTGTTGGTCCAACGAAAGGTGGAATTCGCTTCCATCCGAATGTAACAGAAAACGAAGTGAAAGCACTTTCAATTTGGATGAGTTTAAAATGTGGTATTGTCGATTTACCATATGGCGGAGGTAAAGGTGGAATTATCTGTGACCCACGTGAAATGTCATTCCGTGAGTTAGAAAGATTAAGCCGCGGTTATGTACGAGCAATTAGTCAAATCGTAGGACCGACGAAAGATATTCCAGCTCCAGATGTATTCACAAACTCTCAAATTATGGCATGGATGATGGATGAGTACAGCCGTATCGATGAATTTAACTCACCAGGATTTATTACAGGTAAGCCACTTGTATTAGGTGGATCACATGGACGTGAAACAGCAACGGCGAAAGGTGTTACAATTTGTATTCGCGAAGCTGCAAAAAAACGCGACATTGATATTAAAGGTGCACGCGTTGTTGTTCAAGGATTCGGTAATGCTGGTAGCTTCTTAGCTAAATTTATGCATGATGCAGGTGCAAAAGTTATTGCAATCTCAGATGCTTACGGCGCATTGCATGATCCAAATGGATTAGATATTGATTATTTATTAGACCGTCGTGATAGCTTCGGTACAGTAACAAAACTATTTAATAATACAATTTCAAACAAAGAATTGTTAGAACTTGATTGTGACATTTTAGTTCCAGCTGCAATTGAGAATCAAATTACAGAAGAAAATGCTAATGATATTAAAGCAAAAATTGTTGTTGAAGCTGCAAATGGTCCAACAACATTAGAAGCAACTAAAATTTTAACAGATCGCGGAATTTTACTTGTTCCAGACGTATTAGCGAGTGCTGGTGGGGTAACAGTATCTTACTTTGAGTGGGTACAAAATAACCAAGGTTACTACTGGACTGAAGAAGAAGTAGAACAACGTTTAGAAAAAGTAATGGTAAGATCATTTGATTCTATTTATGAAACAGCACAAGTTCGTAAAGTGAATATGCGCTTAGCAGCGTATATGGTCGGTGTTCGTAAAATGGCTGAAGCAAGTCGCTTCAGAGGTTGGGTATAATATTATATTGTGAGAAAACGTGATTCCTTTCGAGGGAATCACGTTTTTTTGTTGAAGTATTAGAGTGAGGTGTTGTAAATGGGAAATGAAATGATGGAACGGGTAGAACAATTAGAAGAAAAGGTTAAGAGGTTAGAGGGAGAACTCGTAAAAACGAAGCAAGACCGAAAAGCAAGTACCGCTCGGGTGTTCGGAGAAGGATTATTGTTTTTAATATTTGGTGCGGTTGTAGTAGGACCGATTATCGCTTTTATATTAGTAATTATTAATTGGTTTGTTGAAAAATAAAATAAAAACAAAAAGAACGCTTGTTCTACACGAACAAACGTGCTATACTCTCCTTAGATAAACAAAACGGAAATGATTTTAAGGAGAGATAAATGATGAAAATGACAGTAGACCAAAGATTTATGATGCCAGCAGATGTTGTAGAACGAGTGGAAGTATTAAGAAACAAACAAAGTAAGCGCGGCACATTATTACAATCAGTAAATAAATTTTTCGGTTTAGATACGAAAGAAGATTGTGTTTGGTTTTACGGTTTTTATGGAGTTGCTGTAAGTATTTTATTATTTATGGTGTTCACATCAAATATTTTCGATTTTCTCTTCGCGTAAGAAATATGCTATAAGGACATTGCTACCGAATACATATATAAAGAAAGTAAGGTAATCTTCTGAAGCGGGAGTTGGTAGTAATGGCGATGTTTCCTATAGAGCGTAACTATATTGGATATGGAAGTTCACGACCGGGTATTCCTCTTTCTAAAGTAAGGTTTATTGTAAGTCATGATACGGGGAATCCTGGTAGCAATGCGATTGGGAATCGGGATTATTTTAATGAAATACAGCCGAAAGCTTCGGCACATACATTTATAGATGATAAAACGATATTGGAAATTATTCCTATAAATGAAGTTGCCTACCATGTTCGATATGGTGTGCCGACAGATAATGACTTATATGGGTATGATGCCAATAAGGCTGCCATTGGAGTAGAGCTTTGTTATGGTGGTGATGTTAACTTTTGGGAAGCATATACCCGTTTTACGTGGTATCATGCGTATTTATGTCAAAACTTCGGCTTGAATCCGAAAAAAGATATCGTATCACATAAAACACTTGACCCAGCTAGAAAGATTGATCCTGAAAATGTATTAGGGAAACAAGGTATTAAATTTCAGCAGTTTTTAGCAGATGTCTATCGGATGTACGTTTCGTTTAGATGACAAATATATGAAAAATGAATACAATAAAGATAGGTGCCTACTGCTGTAAGTAGGTTTTTTCTTGTTTTTATAAATAGTGTATTGGTAGAAGACTAGGAGTGAACCGAGTATGCAGAAAGAAACAGCTATTATAATTGGAGGCGGTCCGTGCGGATTAGCAGCAGCAATTTCGTTGCAAAAGGTAGGGATAAATCCGTTAGTAATTGAAAAAGGAAACATTGTAAATGCAATTTATAATTATCCAACTCATCAAACATTTTTCTCCTCTAGTGAAAAATTAGAAATTGGTGATGTAGCTTTTATTACAGAAAATCGTAAGCCTGTTCGAAATCAAGCGCTTGCGTATTATCGTGAAGTAGTAAAGCGTAAATCTGTACGTGTAAATGCTTTTGAACGAGTGGAGAACGTTCAAAAAGATGGAGAAGCTTTTCAGGTTGAGACGACAAAGCTTGACGGAAGTAAAGAAATATATATAGCAAAATATATTGTAGTAGCAACTGGATATTATGACAATCCAAATTATATGAATGTTCCTGGTGAGGAATTGAAGAAGGTAGCTCACTATTTTAAAGAAGGACATCCTTATTTTGATCGAGATGTAGTCGTTATAGGCGGGAAAAACTCGAGTGTAGATGCCGCTTTAGAGCTTGTGAAAGCTGGTGCGCGTGTAACGGTTTTATATCGCGGAAGTGAGTATTCACCAAGTATAAAGCCGTGGATTTTGCCAGAGTTTGAGGCGTTAGTCCGAAATGGTACAATTGATATGCATTTCGGGGCTCATGTGAAAGAAATTACTGAACATACATTAACGTATACAGTTGATGGCGAAGCATATACAATCCAAAATGATTTTGTATTTGCGATGACTGGTTACCATCCTGATCATAGTTTCTTAACAAAGATGGGTGTTCGGATTGATGAAGAGACAGGACGTCCAATTTATGCAGAGGATACGATGGAAACGAACGCTGAAAATATTTTCATTGCAGGTGTAATTGCTGCTGGAAATAATGCAAATGAAATATTTATTGAGAACGGTCGATTTCATGGGGATGCGATTGCGCAAACCATTGCAACAAGAGAAATATAAAAAAGAAGCTGTCGGAATAAACTTCGACAGCTTCTTTTTTAATCGTGCATAAACATGTTTTGGATTGCTTCATGAGAAGTTGTATTCTCTAATGCAACTAATAATTTAATACGTGCTTTTTGAGCGTTTAAACCGTATGTGAATACAATACCCATATCTTTTAATTGTTTGCCGCCACCTTCATATGAATATACATCTTGAACGATCCCGTTGAAACAGCGAGAAACTAATACGACAGGAATTCCTTTATTTATTAGCCGTTCTAGACTAGGAAGTGTTCTTGGAGGTAAATTACCTTGTCCAAGCGCTTCAATAACAATCCCGTCTACCGGAAGATTTTCAATTGCTGCTAACAATGTATCGTCCATACCAGCGTACGCTTTTAGAACGACTACATTTTTAGAAACCTTATTTACTGAATATGTTTCGTGATGTACTAAAGCATGGTGGAATACAACACCACGTTTTGTTACCATACCGATTGGTCCATACTGTGGACTTTGGAATGTTGCTACATTACTTGTATGTGTTTTCGTTACGTTTGTAGCGCAATGAATTTCGTCGTTTAATACGACTAAAACGCCTTTTTCGGCAGCTTCACTACTGCTAGCGACTTTTACAGCTGATAAGAAGTTATATAGACCATCAGCACCTAATTCATTGCTAGAGCGCATTGCGCCTGTTACAACGATCGGAATAGTTGCTTGTACTGTTAAATCTAAGAAGTAGGCCGTTTCTTCTAATGTATCCGTACCATGCGTAATGACTACGCCATGAATGTTGTCTTGTTTTACTCTTTCATCAATGATGACTTGTAATTGTAACATTTCGCTCGGTGTCATATGAGGAGATGGTAGATGAAACACATCTTCAACGATTAAATCAACATCGTCTTCTAAATCAGGAATGAATTTTAAAAGAGGATTTTTTTCACCTGGTTGTACGACCCCAGTTTCTTTATCTTCCTCCATTGCAATTGTTCCACCTGTGTGTAAAACTAGGATTCTTTTCAATGCTTATACCCCTTTCAAGTAAAAAAATACATTTAGAACATAACATGTTTTGAGTAAATTCGACAATGGAAATGTATAAAAGTATGCCTCGAAAATGACAATAAAATGAAATGCTATATGTACGATGTATAAAATTACGAAACGAAATGTGCAAATACAGTATAGGAGGGAGCCATTACGTTGAAAAAGATGGAGAGAATGCTTATTCGTATATTAATAATACAATTCATTTGTCTTTCTGTTGTGCAATTGTTATTTATACATAAGTCATCAGTGAAATATTTATCTAAAATTGTTTATTATGAAGGTGTCATGGTAAAAAACAGAGCAGAAATCTTACGGGTGAATAGGTAGTTTTCATTTTCTTCTATGAAGGATTATGCTACAATAATTGAGGATTTAATGACGTGAAGCAAATGAGAAGAAGCAGGAGAATACCTGCTTTTCGTTTTGTTTTATAAGTGAAAAAATGAGGTGTTACAATGGATAAACGAATTTCAATTGCTATAGATGGTCCAGCAGCAGCTGGAAAAAGTACAGTTGCGAAAGTTGTGGCGAAGAAGCTTTCTTACGTTTATATTGATACAGGCGCAATGTATCGTACAATTACATATGCAGCCCTTGAGCAAAAAGTGGACATTGAAAATGAAGAGCAGTTAATGGAAGTTGTAAAAAATGTGAAAATTGAGTTTCAGCAAGGAGAAAATACACAACTTGTATTTTTAAATGGACAAGATGTTTCGGAAGTCATTCGTACACCTGAGGTGACGAATCGAGTATCGATTGTGGCAAAACATCGCCTTGTTCGTGAAGAAATGGTACGTCGTCAACAAGAGTTAGCAGAAAAAGGCGGCGTTGTAATGGATGGCCGTGATATTGGTACACATGTGTTACCAGATGCTGAAGTGAAGATCTTTATGCTTGCTTCTGTTGAAGAAAGAGCAGAGAGAAGACATTTAGAAAATATGAATAAAGGCTTCGATTCTAATTTAGAGCAGTTAAAAGAAGAAATTGCTCAGCGTGATAAATTAGATTCAGAACGTGAAGTTTCTCCTCTAAAAAAAGCTGATGATGCATTGGAATTAGATACAACTTCTTTATCAATTGAAGAAGTTGTCCAAAAGATTATGAGTATTGTTTCAGGAGTGTTTGCGAAATAAAGAAAGGGCATAGCCCCTTTCTTTTTTTATTTATGAAATGTAAAGGATACGTGAATTGTGAGTCTCTTTCCTTGACAAATAATCAGATTTGTAAGAAGTTAATAAAAGAGGGATAAAACTTTCAGAATATATTCGCTATTATATTTCAAAACATACTTTCTTCAAGATGATTTTGCTGTATACTATTTATATAGGTTTAATATATTTTCTAGTGAAATGTATGAAGCTTACGTATGTGATGATAAATTCTTAAACATGCAAATGAAAACAATTGTTTTCATTTCGTATATACATAAAAAATGCTTTGTCAATTCTGTAGGGAGGTATTTCCATGGTAGAGAAAATGAATGAAGAAGTTATGGATTCAAAAGAATTACAAGTTGGTGACGTTGTTACAGGTTCTGTAACGAAAGTTGAAGAGAAACAAGTGCTTGTAAATGTTGGATACAAAACAGATGGCGTAATTCCAATTAGTGAATTAGCTAACGTTCATATTGAAAAAGCAAGCGATGTTGTAGAATTAGATCAAACACTAGAATTAAAGGTTATTAAGTTAGAAGAGGATGATCTTGTATTATCTAAACGTGCTGTTGATGCAGAAAAAGCATGGGTAGAATTACAAGAGAAATTTACTTCTGGTCACGTATTTGATGTTACCGTAAAAGATATCGTGAATGGTGGATTAGTTGTGGACCTTGGTGTTCGTGGCTTTATACCAGCTTCACTTGTAGAAGTACATTATGTAGAAGATTTTACTGACTATAAAGGCAAAACATTAGCCGTGAAAATTGTTGAATTGGACCGTGAAAAAAATCGTGTGATCCTTTCGCATAAAGCGGTAGTAGAATTAGAACTAGATTCTAAGAAGAAAGAAGCAATTTCTTCATTAAAAGAAGGCGACGTTGTTGAAGGGACAGTACAACGACTAACGGATTTTGGTGCTTTCGTTAATGTTGGCGGTGTGGACGGTTTAGTTCATATTTCACAAATTTCACACGAACGTGTAGAGCAACCTTCTGAAGTATTAGAGCAAGGTCAAAAGGTAAAGGTGAAGGTGTTATCTGTGGATGCTGATACACAACGTATTTCTTTATCAATTAAAGCAGCTCAACCAGGACCTTGGGAAAATATTGCTGGTGAAGTAAAAGCTGGTGATATTCGTGAGGGAATAGTAAAACGTCTTGTTACATTTGGTGCATTCGTTGAAATTTTACCTGGCGTCGAAGGTCTTGTGCATGTATCTCAAATTGCAAATCGTCACGTGAAAAATCCAAATGAAGTATTGGAAATGGGACAAGAAGTAAAAGTGAAAGTACTTGAAGTTCATGTAGCAGAGAAACGTATTTCTTTAAGTATAAAAGAAGCGCTTGAGGAAAATAATGTAACTGAAGATTATAGTCAGTATGAACCGAATGCTGATTCTGCTACTTTCCAATTAAGTGACATTATTGGTGAACAACTGAAAAAATTAAAGAAATAAAGAGGGGTACAAGTGGTAAGGGCAAAACGTAAATTAGATCACATTGAATACGCTCTTTCTACTGGTCAGTCTCGTACGCATGGCTTTCATGATATTGATTTTGTGCATCAAAGCTTGCCAAATTCAAATTATGACACAATAACATGTGAAACAAAAATCGGCGAACTTTCACTAAGTTCGCCGATTTTTATCAATGCGATGACTGGTGGTGGAGGAGAGAAAACGTTACATATTAATGAGCAATTAGCATATGTAGCGAAACATCATAATCTTGCTATGGCTGTAGGATCGCAAATGGCTGCGTTAAAAGATGAAAGTGAGGCTGCTTCTTATAAGATAATTAGAAAGGTAAATCCACATGGGGTTTTCTTTGCTAATTTAGGTAGTGAGGCAACTACTGAGCAGGCAGAGCGTGCCGTTGATATGATTGAAGCGAACGCATTACAAATTCATTTAAATGTCATACAAGAGTTAACGATGCCAGAAGGAGACCGTGACTTTACTGGTGTGCTTCAGCGTGTTGAGAAAATTGTTTTAAATAGTAAAGTTCCTGTCATTGTGAAAGAAGTTGGATTTGGAATGAGTAAGGAAACAATGCAACAGTTAGCGAGCATAGGTGTAACGGCAATTGATATTGGCGGACAAGGTGGTACGAATTTTGCTGCTGTTGAAAATGAAAGAAGACAGCGAATGCTTTCTTATTTTAATAACTGGGGCATACAAACAGCAACCTCGATTATTGAAGCAACCTCTACAAATAATAACCTCTCTTTTATTGCATCTGGGGGTATACAAACAGCGCTTGACGTAGCGAAAGCAATCGCATTAGGGGCGAATACAACTGCTTTTGCTGGATACTTTTTACGCATTTTAATGCAAGATGGCATCGAGAAGTTAGTGGATGAAATTGATCTTCTACATACAGATTTGAAATTTATTATGACAGCTCTCGGTGCGAAGACGATAGAAGAGTTACAATCTGTACCTCTTGTTGTAAAGGGCGAAACGTATCATTGGTTAACGCAGCGTGGTATTGATACGACGCATTATAGTAGGAGATAAAAAATCAACCGTTTGGTTGATTTTTTTGTTTTCTATTCATTTTAGTAATATAAAGCGAGGGATGGAATTGATATTCTAGAAAAATGAAATAATTCCTATATATAAACAGTATCTTGTAAAATTTGCGACTGAGAAATGTAGATAATGTGCCATTGAATTATTGCAGAAGGTTTAATTTTTCTAAGAAAAATAGGTATGGATAAAAATAAAATTTAGAAAGATTTGTATGTGAAATGTTATTTCAATATGAATAGAAATTATGAAGAAATATGTAAAAGACGGTTTCGTACAATATCGAAACCGTCTTTTTGTATTCATTAGTGCTGATTCTGTTTTCGAGCTTGCTCAGGTGTATCAAGTCCAGTTGCACCCGGATATTGTAGTGATTGGTCACGATCAGATTCAACGCGGCGAGATTCTCTTAGTTTTCGTTCTTGACGATCTTTACCCATAATGAATAGCACCTCCTTATTAAAAGTGTTGCTGTTATATGAAAAAACTATGCGCGAAGAAAGTGGATTAACTTTCATAAAAAGTTCCCATAATGGAAAACATAGGAGGTGAAATGATGGAAGGGAGTACTTTTTATTTTGTAGCTTGGATAGGGTGGATTGTCGTAACATTTTTTATGAAAAAGGACTCTATTCGGTGGAAGATAAGCGCCTGTATATTGATTTTTATTATTTGTTCTCCGTTACATGTAACGATTGCTTCATTCACAGTATCAGTAAATGCACTTTTACTTTCTGGTATAGCTTTTATAGGACTCACCCTCTATTCTATTTGGAAAAAATTATATAGCTTACTTTCGGCACTTATTATTGCAATGTTATATACAAGTTTTCATTTGTTAGAAGTATATGATCCAATTTGGATTGTGGTGGACAGGTTGTTTTTGTTAAGTAGTGCTCTTGTATATGCATCCGTTTTATTACATGAGGATCGCATATTACGACTATGTTCTCTTTATATAGGAATGTTACAGGGAGAATTGTTTGTGACAATTATTTTTCGGAAACTGCATTTTCCTTACGATTACGGTAGTTTAGCGTTTTTTGATATCGTTGCTGTTTCTACATTATTCATGGCAATTTTATTTTGGATTGCGAAAGTCTCCGTACACATGGAACAGTTTAAGAGGAAAACACGTAAAAGAAAGGCGAGGGTAATACATGATTGAATATACACCGGCCATTTTATGCGGCGTAATAGCAGGGACAGTAACGAGAGTGCTCATGCTTCGGACAGATACCCGGCAATATCCGACGAGGCTCCACGGGAAAATTATTCATATTGCGATGGGGTTAATTGCGGCGGCTTTAGGAGCGATTGCGATTCCGTCTATATTGAAAAAAGATTTTTCTGCCATTACGTTTCTTACGTTAGCAGCAACACAGTTTCGTGATGTGCGTAATATGGAAAGAAATACATTGCAACAATTAGATGGTTATGAGCTTGTACCACGTGGGAATACATATATTGAAGGAATTGCATTAGTTTTTGAAAGTCGCAACTATTTGGCGATGTTAACGTCGTTTGTAACGACGTTTGCTTATATAGGGTTCCGTTCATGGATTGCTGGAGTAGTTATGGCTATCATCGCATTTTTTATCGCGAAAAAATTAATGTCTGGTAAGAGGTTGCATGATCTTGTTGATATCGAGCATGTTCCACTTCGTTTTGAAGGAGCGGGGCTGTATATTGATAATATTTACATTATGAATATTGGATTGCCAGCAAGACAAGAGGAAATTATGAAGTATGGAATGGGTTTTATTTTAAGACCGAAATCAATTGATGCGATGGTGACAATCTCTAACTTAGGACAACGACAAGCTATTTTACATGATGTTTCTGTTGCTTTAGGAATTTATAGAGATTCTGGTACGCCGGCACTTGTACCTTTAGCAAAGCGTGATTTAGAGGATGGCAGGGTTGGAATCTTTGTCTTGCCACAAGATCAAGATGCGGAGAAAGCGATAGGTGTCATAGGGAACGTGCCGACGTTAGAAAGCGCTGTTCATATGTCATCGGAAGCCCCGAAAGGAAGGGGAGATAAGAGATGATGTTAGAAAGTGTAATTCTTGCAGTTATTACAACGACCCCGGAGAAATTTGCTGGTGGTGCCCCTCTGTTTACTTGTGAATCGACAGAGGAATTAGAATTTGTTGCAAATAATTTAGAGGCAATTCTAGATGGCATTGCGCATCGCTTACAAGAGAATGTATATATTATTGTGAAACATTAGCAACGTGTGTTATAATGTGAGGTGTTTTGATACGTTGAGAAATATTCTGGAATGCAAATCCCTTCTTGCACAAAGAAGGGTTTTTTACATAATAAACAGAAGCAAGTTGAAAGGATGAAAGTATATGCCGAAACCAGTAATAGCAATAGTAGGCCGCCCGAACGTAGGGAAATCTACTATTTTCAATAGAATTGTTGGAGAGAGAGTTTCAATCGTAGAAGATATTCCAGGTGTAACGCGCGATCGTATTTATAGCGCTGGAGAATGGTTAAATCATGAATTTAACATTATTGATACAGGTGGAATTGATATTGGAGACGAGCCATTTTTGACACAAATTCGTCAACAAGCTGAAGTGGCAATTGATGAAGCGGATGTTATCATTTTTATGACAAATGGTCGTGACGGTGTAACAGCAGCTGATGAAGAAGTTGCGAAAATATTATATCGTTCAAATAAACCGGTTGTACTTGCAGTAAATAAAGTGGACAATCCGGAAATGCGCAGTGACATTTATGATTTCTATGCATTAGGATTTGGTGAGCCATTCCCAATTTCAGGTACACACGGATTAGGGTTAGGTGACTTATTAGACGAAGCTGCACAGCATTTTCCAAAGATTGAAGAAGACGGATATGATGAAGATACAATTCGTTTCTCTTTAATTGGACGTCCAAACGTAGGGAAATCATCACTTGTAAATGCTCTTCTTGGTCAAGAGCGTGTAATTGTTAGTAATGTAGCAGGAACAACTCGTGATGCGGTCGATACACCATATAGTAAAGATGGGAAAGATTATGTAATTATCGATACAGCTGGTATGCGTAAAAAAGGGAAAGTGTATGAAAGTACAGAAAAGTATAGTGTACTTCGTGCACTAAGAGCGATTGAACGTTCTGACGTTGTTTTAGTCGTTTTAGACGGTGAAGAAGGAATTATTGAACAAGATAAAAAAATCGCTGGATACGCTCATGATTCAGGACGAGCTGTCGTGATCGTTGTAAACAAATGGGACGCAGTGAAAAAAGATGAGAAAACAATGAAAGCATTTGAAGAAAACATTCGTGCTCATTTCCAATTTTTAGAGTACGCACCGATTGTATTCTTATCTGCAAAAACGAGAAAACGTACACAAACGTTAATACCGGTTATCGATGAGGTAAATGAAAGCCATAGTATCCGTATTCAAACGAACGTATTAAATGATGTAATTATGGATGCGGTAGCGATGAATCCAACGCCAACGCATAATGGTAGTCGTCTGAAGATTTTCTATGCAACACAAGTTGCGGTAAAACCACCAACATTTGTTGTGTTTGTAAACGATCCAGAACTATTGCACTTCTCATATGAGCGCTTCTTAAAGAATCGTTTACGTGAATCATTCGGCTTTGTAGGAACACCGATTCACATTATCGCTAGAGCAAGAGACTAATGGAGAGGATGTGATTTTATGACAAAAATCACAGTAGTTGGAGCAGGTAGCTGGGGAACAGCGTTAGCGATGGTATTAGCTGACAATGGGCATGATGTACGTATTTGGGGAAATCGTTCTGAACTTATGGATGAGATTAATACAAAACATGAGAATAGTCGATATCTTCCGGGAATTACATTGCCAAGCACAATCGTAGCCTACTCTTCTTTAGAAGAAGCATTAGTAGATGTAAATGTAGTATTGCTTGTAGTACCAACGAAAGCGTATAGAGAAGTACTACAAGATATGAAGAAATATGTATCGGGTCCGACTACTTGGATTCATGCAAGTAAAGGAATTGAACCTGGTACGTCAAAACGTATTTCGGAAGTGATTGAGGAAGAAATTCCAGAGGACTTGATTAAAGATGTTGTTGTACTGTCTGGACCGAGTCATGCTGAAGAAGTTGGGTTACGTCAGGCGACAACTGTTACGTCTGCAGCAAAGCGTATGGAAGCGGCTGAGGAAGTACAAGATTTGTTTATGAATAGTTACTTCCGTGTATACACAAATCCAGATATCGTTGGAGTTGAACTTGGTGGTGCGTTAAAAAATATTATCGCATTAGCTGCTGGGATAACTGATGGTCTTGGATTAGGTGATAATGCGAAAGCGGCATTAATGACGCGTGGTTTAACGGAGATTGCTCGTTTAGGAAGAAAAATGGGTGGAAATCCGTTAACGTTTGCTGGTCTAACTGGTATGGGAGACTTAATTGTAACTTGTACAAGTGTCCATAGCCGAAATTGGCGTGCTGGGAATTTGCTTGGAAAAGGACACTCTTTAGAAGAAGTGTTAGAAAGCATGGGTATGGTTGTCGAAGGTGTAAGAACAACGAAAGCTGCGCATGAGTTGGCAGAGAAAATGGAAGTGGAAATGCCGATTACAGCTGCTTTATATGACGTCTTATTCAATGGGAATAATGTAAAAGATGCAGTGGGCTCATTAATGGGGCGTGTTCGAAAACATGAAGTGGAAGCTATACCTGACTTACTTTAAAGAAAAGCGACAGAAGTACAATTGTACTTCTGTCGCTTTTTATTTTTTTGGGTCTTTTCACCATTTTTTTATTTTTGCATAGGATGAAGAGTAACTTGAGGAGAGGGTGAAAAGAATGGATAACAACATTTTTAATAACATTGAAAAAGAAGCGAAAGTGAATAAAGAAGATATTTTTAAATTAGCATCATCTGTACAAAATGCGAATTTACGTGATGAGACTGTACTTCGTCAATTGATTCATCAAGTGGCTCTTATGGCAGGACGTGAGGTGCCGAAAGAACAAGAGGATCAAATTGTAAAAGCGATTATTAACAATAATATGCCGACAGATTTTGGCTCGTTAAGCAAAATGTTTAAAAAATAAAATATGAGAAACAAAGAGTTTGTAAATTGCATATGATAGCCATGAAAGTATGGGAATAGAGCTGTTTTGGGCATATTTGGTCAACCGAAGCGAGAGGTATGCTTGCTTCGGTTTTATTTTTATCTAGACTGGTGGAAATGCTGAAAAACCTATTGATTAAAACTACATATTCTCGATTTGTAGTAAAATGTTCTTTTTTGTATTTGTTTAAAGATTTTAATTTGTTAAAATAGTATAAAAATAGATTGATAAAAAGGGGTGTGTATATGTCGGAAGGGCTTATAAAAATGTGGTTTGCTTTAGGAGCAATTGGATTTATGTTTTTTGCAGTAAGTTTTATTTTACTAAGCAGATATAAAATAAAGAATAAAGTTTTGAAAGGGATTACAGCATTGGTAGCGTACACCCTCATGATTGTGTCAGGAATTGTTATTTTTCTTGTTGTATTTAGTGGACCTGTGCAGCAGTAAAGGGCATGGTACGGAGCGAGTTATATTAGTATGAAAAGGTGATTACTAGTGAAAAAAGTCCATATTATTTTAATATTTTGTTGTATGAGCATTTTAACAGGGTGTCTGTATCCAAAAGAAAATATGAAACAAAATGCTGTTCCTTATGAAGATCAGTTGCAGGTCGTTCAAAAAGCTGTTGCGACATTTAAGGAGCAAAATGACGGGATATTGCCAATTAAGACGCGGGATATGAATACGCCTATTTATCAAAAATATCCAATCGATTTTCAAAAGATTTCTCCGCGTTACATACAAGAAGCACCAGGGAATGCCTATGAAAGCGGGGGAGTATATCAATACGTATTAATAGACGTTGAAACAAACCCAACAGTAAAGTTAATTGATGTGAGGATGGCTGAACAAATTCAGCAATTATCATTAAAGCTTAGGATGTATCGAGATGAACATCAATATCCACCATTTAAAAAGGTAATTTCAGATGGTGTGTATGAATTAGATTTCAAAAAACTTGGATATAAAGATGTACCGCAAGTGACAAGTCCGTATTCTGGTAAAGGCCTTCCTTTTGTAATTAATGAGAAGGGAGAAATTTATGTTGATTATAGAATCGACTTATATGAAGCGTTGAAAAAAAATGAAGGGCAATTTAAGGAGGGGGAAGATATTCGAAATATACTTTCGAAAGATTCTCCGTTTGTACCTGCGTATTCTTTACCGTATACGGTAAAGAATGGAGAACCAATTTTTTTAAAATCATAAGTCATGAACCTTTCTTTTAGTGAATAAGTTCTAGAAGAAAGGTTTTTTATGTTACACAACTTGCGATGCAAACAAAAGGTATTTTTTAATAGTCATATGAAATTGGACAAAATTATATGATATATTGTCCGAACTTCTAGAATACCATTATATTATATCAGATATTATAGGCAACGTTAGAGAAGGTATTAGTTGACTATAAACGTGGAATTATTCCCAAAAATATTGAGGGAGGGAATCACTTGGAAAAGGTAGATATTTTTAAAGATATTGCGGAACGCACAGGCGGTGATATTTATTTTGGAGTTGTAGGAGCTGTTCGAACAGGGAAATCAACATTCATTAAAAAATTTATGGAACTTGTAGTTATTCCTAATATTGAAAATGAGTCTGACCGTCAAAGGGCGCAGGATGAACTACCTCAAAGTGCTGCTGGCCGTACAATTATGACGACGGAACCGAAATTTGTTCCAAACCAAGCGGTTTCTATCGAAGTAGATGAAGGTCTTGAAGTGAATATTCGATTAGTAGATTGCGTCGGATATACTGTTCCAGGAGCAAAAGGTTATGAAGATGAGAATGGCCCGCGCATGATTAATACTCCTTGGTATGAAGAGCCTATTCCATTCCATGAAGCTGCAGAAATCGGAACACGTAAAGTAATTCAAGAACATTCAACAATTGGTGTTGTAATTACAACAGATGGAACGATTGGTGAAATTCCAAGAAGAGATTATATAGAGGCAGAAGAACGCGTCGTAAATGAGCTAAAAGAAGTCGGAAAACCTTTCATTATGATCATTAACACTGTACAGCCGTATCATCCAGATACAGAGCAATTGCGCCAAAGCTTATCTGAAGAATATGATATCCCAGTCATTGCGATGAGTGTTGAAAGTTTAAGAGAAACAGATGTATACAATGTACTTCGAGAGGCGTTATTCGAGTTCCCTGTTTTAGAAGTGAATGTGAACCTTCCGAGCTGGGTAATGGTACTAAATGAAGGGCATTGGTTACGCCAAAGTTATCAAGAAGCCGTTCAAGAGACTGTGAAGGATATAAAACGTCTTCGTGATGTAGACCGTGTCGTATGGCAGTTTAGTCAGTATGAATTTATTGATCGAGCGAGCCTAGCTGGCATTGATATGGGGCAAGGCGTAGCAGAGATTGATTTATATGCACCAGATGAATTATATGATCAAATTTTAAAAGAAGTAGTAGGAGTAGAAATTCGAGGGAAAGATCATTTATTGAAGCTTATGCTCGATTTATCTCATGCGAAAATAGAATACGATCAAGTGGCGGATGCTCTGCGTATGGTCAAACAAACAGGATATGGTGTAGCGGCGCCTGCGTTAGCTGACATGAGTTTAGATGAACCAGAAATTATTCGTCACGGTTCAAGATTTGGTGTGAAATTAAAAGCTGTAGCTCCATCTATTCATATGATTAAAGTAGATGTGGAGTCTACGTTTGAGCCAATCATTGGTACGGAAAAACAAAGTGAAGAACTAGTTCGTTACTTAATGCAAGATTTTGAAGATGATCCATTATCAATTTGGAATTCTGATATATTTGGACGTTCACTGAGTTCTATTGTTCGGGAAGGCATTCAAGCGAAACTATCTTTAATGCCAGAAAATGCGAGATATAAATTAAAAGAAACGCTAGAAAGAATTATTAATGAAGGATCTGGCGGATTAATTGCGATTATATTATAAGAAAAAATCCCTCTCATCGTAGAGGGATTTTTTAATTTTCGCATATAGAATAGGAAAATAAACAGCTATTATCTAATATATTGTTGTAAATTGTCAAGTTTCATCAGATTTTCACATTTTAAGAGTAACAATTTCCTTAAAAATATTGAATTATAAAGGAGAATCGTATAATATAGGCGTTGATAATGATTTATCTACATCTTTGTAGTATAGAATTTGCAAAAATTGCCTACAAATGAAAGTAAGACTCATTTTATGATCATTATACAGTCTTATCTTTGGGAGGAGGTGAATGGCATGAACAAGACAGATTTAATCAATGCTGTTGCAGAAGCAAGTTCCCTTTCTAAAAAGGACGCAACAAAAGCAGTAGACGCTGTTTTTGATTCTATCTTAGAAGCTTTAAAACAAGGTGATAAAGTACAACTGATCGGATTCGGTAACTTCGAAGTTCGTGAGCGTGCGGCTCGTAAAGGTCGTAACCCACAAACAGGTGAGGAGATTGAAATCGCTGCAAGTAAAGTACCTGCATTCAAACCTGGTAAAGCATTAAAAGATGCGGTTAAATAATCCTTACATATTAACAGGGAAGAAGAGTTTCCTTTTTGGAAACTCTTCTTTTTGCTTTTAAAAACATAAATATGCTAGAATGTGTTCGTATCACTTTTAGGTTTTCGGGAGGGCTAGCGGATGGCAAAAGTTAATTTAGAACAAATTGAACATGCAGTACGCCTTATTTTAGAGGCAATTGGAGATGATCCTAATCGAGAGGGAGTACTTGATACACCAAAGCGTGTTGCAAAAATGTACGCAGAAGTGTTCTCAGGTATGCATGAAGATCCGAAAGAACATTTACACAAAGTGTTCGGAGAAGATCATGAGGAGCTTGTACTAGTAAAAGATATACCGTTTTATTCGATGTGTGAGCATCATTTAGTTCCATTCTATGGAGTTGCTCACGTTGCATATATTCCGCAAGGCGGAAAAGTGACAGGGTTAAGTAAATTAGCTCGTACTGTAGATACAATTGCACGTCGTCCACAACTGCAAGAACGTATTACATCAACAGTAGCGAACTCTATTATGGAAGTACTAGAGCCGCATGGTGTAATGGTAGTAGTAGAAGCGGAACATATGTGTATGACGATGCGCGGTGTGAAAAAGCCAGGTGCAAAAACAGTAACAACAGCAGTACGTGGTGTGCTAGAAAATGATGCTGCAGCACGTAGTGAAATTTTATCTTTTATTAAAACGAAGTAAAGAAAAGTGGGAAACTGCTTTTCTTTTTTTTTTTTTTTTGTAAATAAATGATATAGTTTTAGCGAGGCAGAGTGAGAATAGAAAGATTACTTAAAAGAATAGAAGATGTTATGTAGTTCGATAGAAGTTTGGAAAGAGTAGCCAAGTTTTGGTTATAGAAAATAGAGTGTATGTGTTATAATAAGTTTTATGAATTAGAAAACAAGGGTGATTTTTGTGTGTGACATCTACGGAGGGTATGCGGGTATAAGAGAGAAATTGATGGTGAAATTACGCCATCCTTATTTTATAAACTATATTGAAGAACCATTTATTGATGAAGAGAAAATCGCATTGTTATATGGTGCTTTAAAAGGTGCAAATTTACATATAGAACAAATTGAGCATTATGTAGTGACGATTATGCTTGTGCAAATTGCGCTTGATACACATGAAAGAGTATCGAATAAAGCAGGGGAAGAAGCGAATGAATCGCATAAGCGTCGCCAGTTAACAGTGCTTGCTGGTGATTACTATAGCGGGTTATATTATTACTTATTGTCTATGAATCGTGATATTGTTTTAATTCGTGCGCTTGCTGAAGGAATTAAAGAAATTAATGAACACAAAATAATGTTATATCAAAAAGCGCATAAAACGGTGGATGACATAATGGAAAGTGTAGTAATGATTGAGTCTGCACTGTTGCAAAAAACATGTGATCATTTTCATTTAGCGCATTGGAAGCCGTTTATAACGTATGTACTAGGAAAAAATCGTCTCCAAAAAGAATGTGAACTACATGTTAATAAACAACATTCACCTGTTTTTCAAGCTGTTCAAGGGATTGTGAACGATAAAGCAGATGCAGAAACAGTTATGAATGGATGGATGATGAAACTTGGAAAGAAAGAAAATCAATTTTTAGAAAATCACACAGATATAAGCGAAATAAACTCTGTGTTAAGAGATAAATCGAAGACATAAGCAATTTTACATTGGAAGAAGGTACGAGCATGCAACAATCAAAAGAAGAAAGAGTACATGATGTATTTGAGAAAATCTCTGATAAATACGATGTAATGAATTCTGTAATTAGTTTTCAAAGGCATAAAGCGTGGCGTAAAGAGACGATGCGCATTATGGATGTAAAACCAGGTAGTAAAGCGCTTGATGTTTGCTGCGGAACAGCGGACTGGACAATTGCGCTAGCTGGAGCGGTGGGTGAACAGGGCAAGGTTGTTGGTTTAGACTTCAGCGAAAATATGTTATCTGTTGGTAAGCAAAAGGTAGAGGCGTTACAATTAAAACAAGTAGAACTTCTGCACGGGAATGCAATGGAACTTCCATTTGAAGATAACACGTTTGATTATGTAACGATTGGATTTGGTTTACGTAATGTACCGGATTATATGCACGTATTAAAAGAAATGACGCGTGTAGTAAAACCAGGTGGAAAAGTAATTTGTTTAGAAACATCTCAACCAACAATGATTGGTTTTCGACAAGGTTATATTTTATACTTTAAATATATCATGCCGTTATTTGGAAAGTTATTTGCGAAAAGTTATAAAGAATATTCATGGCTACAAGAATCTGCTAGTACATTCCCAGGTATGAAAGAATTGGCTAATATGTTCGAAAAAGCTGGACTTGAACGTGTGCAAGTGAAGCCATTTACTTTTGGGGTAGCAGCGATGCATTTAGGCATGAAACCAGAATCAAAATAGAAAAAAGAAGTTTTAGGTTAAGGTGAACAATATGAAGTTACAACTTATGTACTCTTTTTTACGATCGGATATTAATGTGATAGAAAAAGAATTAAAAAAGACAGTTGCTTCTGAACAGCCATTAGTAGAAGAGGCGGCATTACAACTTATTGAAGCTGGTGGGAAGCGAATTCGTCCTGTATTTGTGTTGCTTGCGGGGAAATTTGGAGATTATAAGTTAGATGCAATTAAGCATGTAGCTGTTGCGTTAGAACTTATTCATATGGCTTCTCTTGTTCACGATGATGTTATTGATGCTGCGTTTTTACGACGTGGTAGTGCAACTGTGAATGCGAAATGGGGAGATCGTATTGCAATGTATACAGGGGACTATTTATTCGCTAAGTCTCTTGAATGTATAACGAATATTGAAATTCCAGAGGCGCATCAGGCGCTATCGCATACCATTTTAGAAGTTTGTAAAGGTGAAATCGAACAAATTAAAGATAAGTATAACTATGACCAAAATTTAAGAACATATTTAAGAAGAATAAAGCGAAAAACCGCTTTATTAATTGCTGCAAGTTGCCAACTAGGAGCGATTGCTGCTGGCGCTAATCGTGATACGGTAAGCCGTCTGTTTTGGTATGGCTATTTCGTAGGGATGTCGTATCAAATTATTGATGACATTTTAGACTTCGTTTCTACAGAAGAGAAACTTGGAAAACCTGCTGGGGGCGATTTATTGCAAGGAAACATTACGCTTCCTGCCTTATATGCTATGGAAGATCCAATCCTTTGTAAGAAAATCAGATCTGTACATGAAAATACAACAGCGGACGAAATGAAAGAAATTATTGAAGCTGTAAAGAATAGTGCTGCTATTGATAAAGCATTTGCGTTTAGTGAACGTTATTTACATAAAGCATTAGAAATGATAAAACCACTCCCACGTGGACAAGCAAAGTATGCATTACAAAATGTAGCAAAGTATATTGGAAAACGAAAATTTTAGTGTTTTTTCTAAAAAATAAAATAATCTCTCTATTTCAAAACTATTGCACAATTGTGATAAGGGTGTTAATATGTGTGTGGGGATATACAATTACATACATAATTCAGAAGTGGAGAGATTTTTTATGGAAAAAACATTTCTAATGGTTAAACCAGACGGTGTACAACGTGCCTTCATTGGGGAAATTGTAGCTCGTTTTGAGAAGAAGGGCTTTCAATTAGTTGGTGCAAAATTAATGCAAGTCACTCCAGAAATCGCTGGACAACACTATGCTGAGCACACAGAAAAACCTTTCTTTGGTGAATTAGTAGACTTTATTACATCTGGTCCTGTATTCGCAATGGTATGGCAAGGTGAAGGTGTAGTAGATACAGCTCGTAACATGATGGGTAAAACAAGACCACATGAAGCAGCTCCTGGAACAATTCGTGGAGATTTCGGTGTAACTGTTGCAAAAAACATTATCCATGGTTCTGATTCGTTAGAAAGTGCAGAGCGCGAGATTGCTATTTTCTTTAAAGAAGAAGAATTAGTTGACTACTCAAAATTAATGAATGAATGGATTTACTAATTATTTTGAAATAATTTGTAAACGCTTTAATCACTGTGATAATAGTAGAAAGTGCAAGGAGAATAGGGGTATTCTTCTTGCACTTTTTTTATTTCTATTAGTTACGAAGTTAGAGCTGTTATGATATATTGATATGTAAAGTAAAGGCCTATCGGAGAATAAGCGAATGGCTGATGTATGAATAACTCTTTCATATTTTTAGAGTAATGAAAGATAAAATTATTGCTTAATATAGCGAGATAAATACATATACGAAAAGAGGAATAACGTATGCGATATATTACAGCTGGTGAATCTCATGGTCCACAACTTACAACGATTATAGAAGGTGTTCCAGCCGGACTGCCATTAGTAGCGGATGATATAAATGAAGAGTTAGCTAGAAGGCAAAAGGGATATGGGCGTGGTAGACGCATGCAAATTGAAACAGATCAAGTGCAAATTGTAAGTGGTGTTAGGCATGGAGAGACATTAGGTTCTCCAATTGCACTTGTTGTTGAAAACCGTGATTTTGCACATTGGACAAAAATTATGGGTGCAGAGCCGTTAACGGAACAAGAGGAAAAAGAAATGAAAAGAAAAGTAACAAAACCAAGACCTGGACATGCTGATTTAAATGGTGCGATTAAATATGGTCATAGAGATATGAGAAATGTACTGGAACGCTCTTCGGCACGCGAAACGACAGTACGTGTTGCTGCTGGTGCGGTTGCAAAAAAAGTGTTAGCGGAACTTGGTATTGCAGTAGCAGGCCATGTAATTGAAATTGGCGGTGTACAGGCTAAAGAGACTACGTATCGTTCAATTGAAGAATTAAAAAGTATTACTGAAGCATCACCTGTACGCTGTTTAGATGAAGAAGCTGGTAATCAAATGATAAAAGCAATTGATGATGCGAAATCAAATGGTGATTCAATCGGTGGCATCGTGGAAGTAATTGTGGAAGGAATGCCAATTGGAGTAGGCAGCTATGTACATTATGATCGAAAACTAGATGCAAAATTAGCAGCCGCAATAATGAGCATTAATGCCTTTAAAGGGGTCGAGATTGGAATTGGTTTTGAAGCAGCACATAGACCAGGAAGTGAAGTTCATGATGAAATTCTTTGGAATGAAGAACATGGATATACACGAAGAACAAATAATGCAGGTGGTTTAGAAGGTGGAATGACGACTGGAATGCCAATTGTTGTGCGCGGTGTGATGAAACCGATACCTACACTATATAAACCTCTTCAAAGTGTTGATATTGATACGAAAGAGCCTTTTACAGCAAGCATTGAACGTTCAGATAGTTGTGCTGTTCCAGCCGCTAGTGTCGTTGCAGAAGCGGTTGTAGCTTGGGAATTAGCGACAGCTTTAATAGAACAATTCGGATTAGATCGTATGGACCTTATTCGTGAAAATATTGAGAAACATAATGAATATGCGAGGGGATTTTAATGGGAAACATACATATTCAAACGAAATCAAAAGAATATGATGTATATGTAGGAAAAGAATCGTTGTCACATTTGACAACAATCGTTCAAAATATGCATCCATCTGTATCAAATATTATGATCATTTCAGATGAAGCTGTTGCATCTTTACATTTACAGACAGTTGTAGATGCATTGCAAGTAGAGCAAAAAGTATTTTCATTTGTCGTACCGAGTGGTGAAAAAGAGAAGTCTTTTGAAAATTTCTACGCGGCTCATACGTCAGCTCTTGAAAATAAATTAGATAGAAATTCTTTAATTATCGCACTTGGAGGCGGGATGATTGGAGATTTAGCTGGTTTTGTTGCTGCATCGTTTATGCGTGGAATTCGCTTTGTTCAAGTTCCAACGACTTTATTAGCCCACGATAGCGCGGTAGGTGGGAAAGTAGCAATCAATCATCCGTTAGGTAAAAATATGATAGGTGCATTCCATCAACCGGAAGCAGTTGTATATCATACGCCGTTTTTACAGTCTCTTCCTGAAAAAGAGTGGCGTTCGGGTTATGCAGAAGTGATAAAACATGCTCTAATTGGTGATGTAAAGCTATATCATTGGCTAAAAGAAGAAGTGCAAACATTAGCAGATCTTCGTGATGAGAAATTAATCCATATATTAACGAAGGCAATTCCTGTAAAGGCAAACATTGTAGCACAAGATGAAACAGAAAAAGGTGTACGTGCTCATTTGAACTTTGGACATACGTTAGGCCATGCTCTTGAAAAAGAACTAGGATATGGAAATATTACTCACGGTGACGGAGTAGCGGTTGGAATGTTATTTGCTATATTCTTAAGTGAACAAGTGTATAAGGTGAATCTTGCTTATGAAGAGATGAAGCAGTGGTTCTTGAAGTACGGCTATCCAAAAATGCCAAGTGATTTAAGTGTAGAACGCCTCGTCGGGTTGATGAAACAAGATAAGAAAGCGAATGCAGGGACAATTCATATGGTACTTATGCAGGAATATGGGGTAGTGAATGTCGTATCTATTCCTGATGAGACTGTTCATATTGCGTTAGAGGCATTTCAAAAGGATATGGTTGAAAAATAAATGATAAAGAGTAGCCATGAAGTGCTTATTTTGAGGTGTTTTCGTAATAGTGACGGTTAGGATAAAAGATTACAGTAAAGGGCTAAAATTGTATTGTAATCGAATTCAATAAAATGACTGGGGGAAGAAAAATGAGAGTAAAAGAACAATTGTTAACTTTGAGAGCATATGTACCTGGGAAAAATATTGAAGAAGTAAAAAGGGAATATGGGTTATCGAAAATTGTGAAATTGGCATCGAACGAAAATCCGTTCGGTTGCTCAGCACGCGTAACAGAAGCATTAACTTCTTTAGCGAGTCAATACGCTCTTTATCCAGATGGACATGCCTTTGAACTTCGTACAAAAGTAGCAAAACATTTAGGTGTTAAAGCGGAACAACTGTTATTTGGTAGTGGATTAGATGAAGTCATTCAAATGATTAGTCGTGCGTTACTACACGAAGGAACAAATGTTGTAATGGCGAATCCAACATTCTCGCAATACCATCACCATGCTGTTATTGAAGGAGCAGAAGTTCGTGAAGTATCACTTAAAGATGGCATTCACGATTTAGATGCGATGTTACAGCAAGTAGATGATCAAACGAAGATTGTATGGATTTGTAACCCGAATAATCCGACAGGTACATATGTAGAAAAACAAAAATTACTTTCATTTTTAGAATCAGTTCCTAAGTCAGCGCTTGTTATTATGGACGAAGCATATTATGAATATGCGGGAGCAGAAGACTATCCGCAAACATTACCACTTCTTGAAAAGTATGAAAATCTTATGGTATTACGTACGTTTTCAAAAGCATATGGTCTAGCTGCTTTCCGTATCGGATATGCAGTTGGTAATACGGAGTTAATCGGGCAGTTAGAAGTAGCGAGGTTACCATTTAATACATCGACTGTAGCGCAATCTGTAGCACTTGCTGCATTAGAAGATCAAGCATTTTTACAAGAATGTGTGAAAAAGAATGAAGAAGGATTACATCAATATTACGCATTTTGTAAGGAATATAACGTATTCTATTATCCATCTCAAACAAATTTCATTTTCTTAAAACTCGGTATTCCTGGTAATGAAGCTTTCGAACGATTAATGAAAAAAGGATATATTGTTCGTTCTGGTGCTGCATTTGGTATCGATGATGGCATTCGTATTACTGTCGGTTTGAAAGAAGAAAATGATGAAATTATAGAGTTACTGAAAGAACTTGTAAATGAGCAAGTACAGAAAGAGGAAACATATTCTTAAGAGATTGTGAAGGCTCCTATTAGAGGAGTCTTTTTTATCGCATTAAAAAAGTTGAAGTTTGGTAATTAAGTTGTTCTGTAAATCACGATTTGTATGGCTCGATAATTAGTGGGAGAAGTTATTTGCACGGTCATAAAAGAAAGCGGTACAATAGAAGAAGATAAGAAGGTATCGGTATCATATCCGAACCTTTTGAACAATTAACTACTCTGTAAGAAGAAGCATGCACATTCTAAAGGTTGCGTTCTAACAATGAGTTGCTTATGATAAATGAACAGAAAAGAATATTTTTTAGAATTAAAGGAGACGTTTATGCAAAAGTTTGAACAAGCTGTTTCATATATTGAAAATGGTGAAGCGGAAAAAGGATTACAATTATTAAAAGAACAATTAAAAATTGCGAATGATGAAGAGAAGTATGATATCGCTCGCTATTATCATACACTTGGATTTACGGATGAAGCGTTAGCTATTACAGAAGACTTACGTTTATTGTATCCAGAGGAAAGTGAATTCACTGTATTTTTAGCAGAATTATATATTGATCTAGACAAAGAAGATGAAGCGATTGAAGTGCTTCATGATATTCCAGAAAATGATGATTTATATGTTCAATCGTTATTACTTGTTGCGGATTTATTCCAAATGCAAGGTTTCGATGATGTAGCAGAACAAAAACTATTAAAGGCGAAAGAAATGATGCCTGACGAGCCTGTCATTACGTTTGGATTAGCAGAGTTATATAGTAGTAAAGGTGAAGAACAAAAGGCAATCACTTATTATGAGTCGCTATTAGCGGAACATAAAGTAATGGGTGGTGTTGTCATTGCGCTACGCCTTGGAGAAACGTTAAGCGCGATTGGAAATTGGGAAGAGGCGATTTCTTACTACGAAGCAGGTTTAGAGGAACAAAAAGATATTCACTCATTATTTGGATATGCCTTCACGTTATACCAAGGTGAAGAATACCAAAGAGCAATTGGTGCTTGGCAAGAACTGAAAGAATTAGATCCTGAGTATGCATCGCTTTACATGTATTTAGCGAAAAGCTATGAAAAAGAAGGGATGCTTCAAGAAAGCTATGAAACACTTCATGAAGGAATTAAAGTAGATGAGCTTTCTGTACCATTTTATGTAGAATTAGCAAACATTGCGGCGAAATTAGGGAAAATTGCGGAAGCAGAGGAAGTACTTCAAAAAGCGCTTGAGTTAGATCCAGGACATTTAGGTGCAACATTAAAATATGCGTACATCTTAAAGGAACAAGAAAAATATGAAGAGTTAATCGCTGTTGTAGAGCGTGCAATTGATAGCGGAGAACCAGATACACAACTACTTTGGGATCTTGCATTTGCAAAAAAACAATTAGAAATGTATTCGGATGCATTAAAACACTATGAAAGTGCATATACTTCTTTTAAGAATCATCCAGACTTCTTGGAAGAGTACGGTTATTTCTTATTGGAAGAAGGTATGCGAAAAGAGGCGAAAGAAGTATTTACTCAGTTAATACAACTAGACCCGACACAAATTCATATTGAAGAATTGTTATATAATTTAGAGGATTTTTCATAAGTTGGAAGGAAACTGAATGCCGCTTCTTGAATCTAAAAAGAAAAGAGAAAGACAGAGGAGGGACTTAATTGCTATGAATACCCCTGTTTCTGTAAACGAGAAGAAGGATTTTGTAAAATGGTTTTTGAATAATTACCAACTGAAACAGCGCGAATGTGTATGGATTTTGAATTATTTAATGAGTCACGACCAATTGATGCATAAAGTCCACTTCGTAGAGCATGCAAAATATTGTCCGCGTGGCTTAGTAATGTCCGCGAATTGTGTAAAAGATACACCGTTTCACTTTTTTAAACAAAATGTTATGACAACAGATGCTGAAAAATCGTTTCATGATATTCGTTTAAATCGAGATGAGGATATTTATATTCAACTCAATTTTAAATCATCGTTTCAAAATGCCAATTACGTAGCTGTATTAGAAGAAAACCCGTATTTACCAAAGCACATTGAAGTAAATGAAAAAGATCGTTTACTTGCAGAAAGATTTTTAGAAGAAAGTGTATTTTCTTTTAGAAGAGAACGTCTTTTGAAACAAATTGATGAAGCGCTGGATAAGCAAGATAAGGAAGCGTTTCATAGGTTAACAGCGGAGTTAAAGATGTTATAGAATTCATTTGGATTCATAAAATTTTACAAATTTCAGACTTTTTCAAGAAAAACTACCTTAATATAGGTAGTTTTTCTTTTTTTACCTCTTTTAGTATGGTTTAATATATATAAAGTGAAAGTTCTGTCATTTATAGGTGGGGGAGGGAAGACATTTGAAATGGATTGTAAAAGATGTGGAACAGTTTGAGCAAGCAAGAGAATATGTAGATACAGGTATTATACCACTTTTATCAATTTCGGCAGCGAAAGAAATGAAAACGGTAGTAGAACAAGGTGAATTTATTGAACTGTTGAGTATGGAGTTGGAAAGAGAATATAAAGGAAGAGTCCTTTTATTACCTGCATTTACGTATTTAGTAGAAAGTCAAAAAAATGAAAAAGGTCGTTTGCAAGAATGGACAAATCATTTACAAAAGCAAGGTTTTAAGCATATTGCTTATGTTACAAGTGATTTTTCATGGAAAGAAGATATGCAAGAATTGCAGGGAGATTTATTTTGGTTTCCTTCATTAGCGTTAGAACAATTTAGTGATCAAGCGAAAAGAGAAGTGATTCATGCACATATAAAAAATATAATGGTAATGTTAGAAGAAAAATGGGGAAAACAATAATAAACAGAAAGTTCTTATTATTATGAGTAGTATGATATTGACCTGTGCATGAGCGTATTATATCATGATAGTGTCCTAGTTTTTATTTTTTATATAATTTATCACGAGGGGACAATTTCTGATAGAGGGGGGAAATTTTCGTGAGCGAGAAAGAACATCGTGTGTCAAGAAGACAGTTTTTAAATTACACTCTTACAGGGGTAGGAGGCTTTATGGCAGCGGGTATTTTAATGCCGATGACGCGATTTGCGCTTGATCCGGTGTTAAGAAAAGAAGCGGGAACGGATATGGTTGCTGTTGCACAAGTAAAGGATATTACAACAGAGCCGAAACGTTTCGATTTTAAGGTGAAGCAGGTTGATGGTTGGTACAAGTCCGAAGAGCCAAAATCAGCTTGGGTTCATAAAGATGAAAGCGGAGACATTGTTGCGTTCTCTCCAGTATGTAAACATTTAGGATGTACAGTGAACTGGAATTCGGACAAAGCACATCCGAATCAATTCTTTTGTCCATGTCACGGGGGCCGTTACACAAAAGACGGGATAAATATTAAAGGCACGCCGCCCCTTGCTCCACTTGATGTATACGAATCTAAAGTGAAAGATGGAACGCTGTACCTAGGAAAAGCGAAGCCAAGAGGGGGTGCAAAGTAGATGCTAAATAAAATTTATGATTGGGTAGATGAAAGGTTAGATATTACACCAATATGGCGTGATATCGCTGATCATGAAGTACCTGAACATGTAAACCCGGCACATCACTTTTCTGCATTCGTTTATTGCTTTGGCGGACTTACCTTTTTCGTTACTGTAATTCAAATTTTATCTGGAATGTTTTTGACGATGTATTATGTGCCTGATATTAAAAATGCTTGGGAATCGGTTTATTATTTGCAAAATGAAGTTGCATATGGGCAAATTGTTCGTGGTATGCACCACTGGGGTGCTAGTCTTGTAATTGTAATGATGTTTTTACATACACTTAGAGTTTTCTTCCAGGGTGCGTATAAAAAGCCTCGTGAGCTAAACTGGATTGTTGGTGTTCTTATTTTCTTTGTTATGTTAGGTCTTGGTTTTACCGGATATTTATTACCGTGGGATATGAAAGCGTTATTTGCTACGAAAGTAGGGATTCAAATTGCAGAGCAAACGCCGCTTATTGGTCCTTACATTAAAACATTACTCGCTGGTCATTCCGAAATTGTTGGCGCTCAAACATTAACTCGCTTCTTTGCTATTCACGTCTTCTTCTTACCAGCAGCACTTCTAGGTTTAATGGCCTTCCACTTCATCATGATTCGCAAACAAGGTATTTCCGGTCCGCTATAAGAGATTGCTAAATTAAAGGGGAAAGAACTAAAGGAGGGAGATTATGCATCGCGGCAAAGGGATGAAGTTTGTAGGAGATTCTCGGGTACCAGTAGCTCGGAAACCAAATATTCCAAAAGACTATTCGGAATACCCAGGGAAAACAGAAGCATTTTGGCCGAACTTCTTGTTAAAAGAATGGATGGTTGGTGCAGTTTTTTTAATCGGTTATTTATGTTTAACAGTGGCACATCCGTCACCGCTTGAAAGAATGGCGGATCCAACTGATGCTGGGTATATACCACTTCCAGATTGGTATTTCTTATTCTTGTATCAGTTATTAAAGTATTCTTATGCTTCTGGCTCATTTACTGTAATTGGAGCGTTCATTATGCCAGGGATTGCGTTTGGCGCATTACTGTTAGCTCCATTTCTTGATCGAGGCCCAGAAAGACGCCCATTGAAGCGTCCTGTAGCAACGGGATTTATGCTTTTAGCAGTTGCATCGATTATCTTTTTAACTTGGGAATCTGTAGCACACCACGACTGGGAAGCTGCAAAAAAACAAGGAGCAATTGTAAAAACAGCACCAGTTGATAAAAATGATGACGGTTATAAATTAATGCAAAAAAATACTTGTTTAACATGTCACGGTGACAATTTACAGGGCGGCGCAGCAGCACCGGCACTGCAAAATTTAACTTTGAAGCCAGAAGAAATTGCTAAAATTGCGAAAGAGGGAAAAGGTTCCATGCCTAAAGGTGTATTTAAAGGTACAGATGAGGAACTGAAGAAGCTTTCGGAATTCGTTGCAAAGTATAATAAAAAATAATAAAAAGCTGACTACAAAAAAATGAAGTGCCCCCCGAAAACGGGACACCGATCAAAACACCTAAACCATCTGTTCCCTAAATTCTTTAGGGGATAGGTGGTTTAATTTTTCTTGAATTCGCAAACAAGTGTAGTAATGAATGTATTCTAGCACAATCTTTCGCACAGTTGTGTTGGATACTTTTGTTATCTTTTGTGAGTAGAAAGCTTCACTATGGGGTTTCTTATTTTGGTGATATATCCATGAGGACACTCCAATCTTTATATAATTCCACGTACCGTATCGCTAGTAATTTTATAAATTGATACTTATATTATAGGTTTTTTATATATGTAAAATAAGGTTTGACCCTAAAAAATTTTCTCAACATTAAAAATCGCTTGTGGTTAAAGAAATTGTGTTAATATTTAAATAATATGTAGGTAGTATATAAAGAGAGGGTGACGGGCGATGGAAACAAGGGATTTCACAAATACAGGATATGCATTATTACAAGAATGGTATCTTGAAATGGTTTCGCAGCATACAGAAAAAACGATTGCCTTGAAACAAGTTATAGATGAAAAATTTAATAGTATGAAAGAATATGACGATCTTTTAGATTATTACACCTTATTTAATTGTCGTTTCCAAATGTTAATCGGTAACTTTGAACATGATCTAGGAAGTCTTTCACATCTTCAGGAGCAACCTGATTCAAGATTGCAATACTATTATCACTTTTTTAAATTCATCTATACAACAGAAATGGGACAGTATCCAAAAGCAGAACATCATTTGAGACTTGCAGAAGAATTACTACCAGTCCTTAATGACGAATTAGAAAATGCAGAGTTTCAATATAGAGTAGGTTTGTACCATTATTATTTATCACAACCCACTTTAGCGGTGAAACATACATCGAATGCCCTAGCATACTTCGAAAAAGATAAAGAGTTACATTCGTTTCATGCGAAGGTTGGAGCCTGTAAGAATACAATAGGGATGTCCCTTATTACACTTGATCAGCATGCTATGGCAGAAGAATATCTAATATCTGCCTTAAGTATACTAGAGGAGGAAAAGGAATCGAAAGCAGCCCTGACGGTTCGTTATAATTTAGGTGTTTTCTATTCGAATCAAAAGCTGTGGGAGATATCTCTACGACATTTAGAAGATGTATATGAAAAATTCAGTTCTCCTCGATTACCGTATCAGAAAAAAGGTATACATACCTTAGCGGAAGTTCATTATAATTTAGGGAATTATGAAAAGGCAAGAATCTTTATTGCTGAAGGGTTAGAAGACTGTACGGAAGAATATCACCACCGTTATAATATCTTGAATGCTTTAGTTGATAAGGTTGCTATCGAAGAATTAGAGCCTATTGTTTTGGAAGCTATTGCTTATTTTAAAGATCAAAATATTTTGAAAGAAATTCAAAACTATTCCGAATTTTTGGCTAATGAGTGTTATAATATAGGAATGAAAGATAAGGCTTCGGATTACTATCGTATGAGTTATGAAGCTAAAATTTCAATAAAGGAAAAGGGGTATTTAAGATGAAAAAGATCAAGATTTTCGTTCTAAGTCTAGTAACTGTCGCTGTATTATCTGTTGGATTAAATAACCCTGAAATTCATCAAAATGCAACACAAAAATCACCTGTTGTACAATATATGACTGAACCAGGTGGAGGAATCTAGTATAAGGTTCATTACCCCATTTAAAAACCGAATAATTATGATTTATAACAAAAAGCCCATTTCGTAATGAAGTGCCCCCGAAAACGGGACACCGATCAAAACACCTAAACCATCTGTTCCCTAAATTCTTTAGGGGATAGGTGGTTTAATTTTTCTTGAATTCGCACACAATTGTAGTAATGAATGTATTCTAGCACAATCTTTCGCACAGCTGTGTTGGATACTTTTGTTATCTTTTGTGAATAGAAAGCTTCACTTTTTAAATGACCAAAGAAGCTTTCCATGACGGCATTATCATGGCAATTTCCTCTCCGGGACATGCTGGTGATAATGTCGTTTTCTTTGGCATACGCTTGAAATTCTTTTGCTGTATAAATACTTCCTTGATCCGAGTGAAGAAGGAAATCTTTTACTTTTCGCCCTCTCATTGCTTGTAATTCAATGATGACACAACTAATAATTTCACGACTAAAGGCATCCATAATCGTTGATAAATACATGGAAGTGTTTTTTCATGCACCACTATTCGGGTTCACTTCAAAGTGTAGTGAGTTTTTTATTTTGATGAAAGAAAGTTTACTATATAATAGAATAGAGTTTGAGGAAAAAATGACTTTGTTTGAAAGGTGTTGGACATACAGCTTGGTTTACTTGTATGCAATGTTAAGGCAACGCTCTGTATTATTATTTTTATTAGTTGTTAACATATTAGGTACAATTTACGGATTTATATGGTATGGAGATCAATTAAAAGAAACCGCTCCTATATTTTGGCCGTTTGTACCCGATAGCCCTATGGCGAGTCTCTTTTTTGTCTTTGTTTTAATTGCTTTCTTAATAAAGAAAAATTGGGGATTAATAGAGGCGCTAGCGATTGTTACTTTAATAAAATATGGAATATGGGCTGTTGTTGTAAATGCGGTTATGATCTATGTAAAAGGTCCTATTGGCCTTATCGGGTATATGTTAATGCTTTCACATTTTGCGATGGCAGTACAAGCAGTGCTATATGCACCGTTTTACCGTATAAAAAAATGGCATTTTGCGGTAGCAGCTATATGGACATTACATAACGATGCAATTGATTATTTATTTTGGCAAATGCCGAGATACGGAATTATGCATTTGTTTGTAGGGGAAATTGGTTATTTTACGTTCTGGCTAAGCATTGCTGTGCTTTGTATGACATATTATTATTGCTTACGTAAGAATCGAAAACAGTTTTCTTTATGATAGTTAGAACATGTAGGGGGAGAAAATGAAGAAAAATACGAGTGGTACAAAAATATTGGATCGATTGACTACGATAATTGTTTCATATAGCATAGCATTTTCTATATTTGCACTCGCAACAACGGCGGTTGTATACGGAAAATGGCTATATTATTTTGAAATTGATTTTTTAAATATTCCAGATTTAGCAGATATGACGAAGGATGATATTAAAAGAAATTATGATGTGCTTATCACATATTTATCTCCGTTTTATGACGGTGCATTACAGTTGCCCACATTAGATATGTCTACAAATGGCCGTATTCATTTTGTAGATGTGAAAAATATTTTAGTAAAGATACAATATGTAATGTATGCGACAATTATAATTGCAATAGTAGGCGGCATGTATTTATTAAAAAAGAAAAATGAAAAGTTTTTACTGCATGGATCGATTGTAACAATTATCTTTCCGATTGCGCTTGTGTTACCAATTGCTATTAATTTTGAAAAGAGTTTTGTATTATTCCATAAGCTTTTATTCAGTAATGATTATTGGATGTTTGATATTGAAACGGATCCGATTATATTAATGTTACCAGAAGAGTTTTTTATGCATGCAGCGTGTGCTATTTTATTATTTATTTTATGTGGTAGCATAATTTGTTATAGCTTGTATAAATATTTCGTAAAAAAGAAAAGGATTTCAAAAGAAAAATTCTCTGTTTAAAGAGAATTTTTTTGTTTGTAAAACGATAATATATTTTTCGGTCCAGTTCTGTTCTATTCTTGTCCACATTAACATATTTTGTACTAGTAGTTATAGGGGGGACCGTGATGAAGAGAACATTAATTGGACTGATTGCATTTCTAATTATCATGTTTCCGTTACGTATATATGCTGAGGAGTGGAGTGAACTAACAGGGTTGTTAGATGACTCATTACAATTAGTGAAGCGTAATGAAGATGAAAAAGCAGTACAAGTATTACAACATTTCTCGGAGCAGTTTGTTATAAAGGGGAATGAAAAGAAGCAAGAGGTAACGCCAGATCAAGTTAGAGTTATTTCGTTAGCGTACGATAGGGCGAAACAATCTCTCGCGGAAGAAGATGTAAGGAAACAAGTTAAAATTGATAATGTGTTAGCCCTGCAGCTCGCTGTCGATGCGCAAGTATCGAAATATCAACCACTTTGGATGGAAAGAGAAGGAAAAGTAATGGATGCCTTTTCTCAAATGGAAAAAGCGATGAAAAAAGAAGATACGGGACAGTTTCAACAAACGTTAAACACATTTTTACATGAATTTAATATTATTTATCCAAGCTTAATGATTGCCTTGCCAGAAAATGAAGTGCAGCGTGTAAATGCCCATTTATCTTATTTGGATGAATTTCGTAACGTTATGTTAAAAACAAAAGGTGGGCAAATGCAATTAGGAATCATTAAAGGGGATTTGCAAAAAATATTTCATACAGTAAAAAAAGATGAAATTGCACCCTCTCTCATTTGGTTTATGACAATTACTGGAGGTCTTATTTTATTCACATTAACTTATGTTGGGTGGAGAAAGTATAAAGGAGAGAGAGAAAAAAGAAAAAGTAATGTACATTCTAAGAATAGATAATGTAATAAATAAAGATTCGGATTGTAAGGTTTATTCATTGACAATGGTGGCAGAAGAAAATAGAATGAGAAGTACTATAATTAAAACTTCAATGGAGGTTCATGATGTTTTATTTAATTTACTTCGCGATCATTTTGATCATACCGTTGTATGCACAGTCAAAAGTACGTAGTGCCTATAGCAAGTATTCACAAGTTTATTCAACATCAGGTATGACAGGAGCAGAAGTGGCTCGGAAAATCTTAGATGAAAATGGATTATACAACGTAGCTGTAGAAGAAACACCAGGTCATTTATCAGACCATTATGATCCAACTGCCAAAACAGTTCGATTATCAACAGATAACTATTACGGTCATTCAGTTGCTGGTACAGCAGTTGCAGCACACGAAGTAGGACACGCAATTCAAGATGCAAAAGATTATAACTTTATGCGTATTCGTCATTCGTTAGTTCCAGTTGCAAACTTTGGATCGAATATTTCTTGGATCTTTATTATGATTGGTGCCTTTGCATCTATGTCTAACTTGTTGTTATTAGGTATCATTTTAATGGCAGCAGGTGTTGTGTTCCAACTTGTTACATTACCAGTTGAGTTTGATGCATCCAAGCGTGCAATGCAACAAATTGAAGCGTTAGGTATCGTATCAACAGATGAATATGGGCAAGCTCGTAAAGTATTAAATGCGGCAGCATTAACATATGTAGCAGCTGCAGCTGTAGCGGTATTTGAATTATTACGTCTCGTATTGATTTATACTGGTATGCAGCGTAGCGATGACTAAAGACTATCAATTTTGATAGTCTTTTTTGTTTTGTGGATTGAATTATATAATGTATTTCAAATAGAAATAATAGAAGTAATGTGGAAAGGCGGTGGGGGAAATGAAATATCCAGACCATTTAGTAAAACAGGTGAAAGAGCGTAGTGCTCCTTATCAATTAGAAGGTTTTTTAAGTGGACAAGGCCCTGAAAATCCGAAAATTATGTTGTTAGGAGAAGCGCCTGGTGAAACAGAAATTCATAATGGGATTCCGTTTAGCGGGAGAGCGGGAAAACAATTAATGGGCTTTTTAGAACGTATTCACGTTACAAGGGAAGAAGTATATATTACGAGCGCTGTTCGGAGTAGACCTTATAAGTGGCGAGAGAAAAAAGAACGAAATGGTGAGATCGTACAGAAAAAGTATAATAGAACGCCAAATCAAGGAGAAATACTCGCCCATGCACCTTTGTTAGATTATGAATTAGAGAAACTAAATCCGAAGCTAATCGTCACACTTGGCAATATCGGTCTTCAACGTTTAACAGGAAAAGGTAAAAAAATCACAGATGTACACGGGCAATTATTAAAACAGCCCATTCAAAAATTAAAGGATATGCAAAGTGCAGAATTTACATGGTCAGAGAAAGAATATCATATTTTTCCGACCTTCCATCCTGCTTCTATTTTTTATAATCGGAGCTTATTGGAGCTTATTTATGAGGATTTAGAGAAACTTAAGCAATATGTAATAAAAAACTAGAAAAGCTAAAAAGCTTTTCTAGTTGTGTTTATGTATGTAACGGATTTTTATTTTCATCTAATGTAAAACCTTCACCAACTACATCATGCACGTCACTTACAGCAACAAAGGCGTGAGGATCTACAGAAGTAATAATATTTTTTAATTTCACGATTTCATTTTTAGCAACAACGCAATACAATACGTTCCGTTCCACTTTTGTATAAGATCCAACAGCTTTTAAAAAGGTTGCTCCGCGCTCCATCTCAGATAAAATCTTAGCAGCAATTTCATCGTTTTTATCTGAGATAATAGTTGCTCCTTTTGCTGCATAGGCTCCTTCTTGCATAAAATCAATCACTTTCGCCCCGATAAAAACAGCAACTAACGTATACATACCCTCGCGATATGATAAATAGGTAAGGATAGAGACGATAATGACGATAGCATCAAACATAAACATCGTTTTCCCCATACTCCAGCCAACATATTTATGAGCGAGTCTCGCAATAATATCTACACCGCCAGTAGTTCCGCCGTATTTAAATATGATCCCAAGACCGATACCAATAAATGCCCCAGCAAATAAAGCTGCGAGTGTCATATCATTTTGTAAGTTTACATGTAAGTTGAGAACTTCGTAACGCTGAAAAATCCATAGAAATAAAGATACGCTAAATGTGCCGATTAGTGTATATATAAATGTCGTTCTTCCAAGTAACTTCCAACCAATAAAAAATATAGGGATATTTAAAATTAAGTTTGAATAAGAAGGGTCAAACTTAAATAGAAAATACAATAATAGTGTAATCCCGGTAAATCCACCTTCTGCAAGGTGATTTTCAATATTGATATTCACAATACCGAAAGAAAAAATAGCGGAACCGATTAAAATAAAAATGATATTTCGAATCTTCAAATTTGATGTCATATAGAAATCCCCCTAATTATGTAAATGGCATTGCTCCGCTGAAACGGTAAAACATAATGATAAGTAATTTCTAGTTGCTAGTGAAAATAGTGAAGGCTATAAAAATCGATTGGTTCTGGTTGATTTTTTGCCAAAAACGCAAAAGAAGTTTCACTTTATTATAATCTTTCCCAAAAAGGGTCGCAAATAGGTGTTTGGCGGGGAATAATATTTGTCAAATCGCGATGAATTGGCTAACATGAAAGAGGAAGGATTAGAGGTGAATTGTATGGAAGCGAAAACGATGAAGGATATGCAGAAAGAAGTAGATGCATATATTGGTCAGTTTAAAGAAGGTTATTTCAGTCCACTTGCAATGATGGCTCGTTTAACGGAAGAAATGGGGGAGCTTGCAAGAGAGGTTAATCATTATTATGGTGAGAAACCGAAGAAAACAACTGAAAAAGAACGTAGTATTGAAGAAGAGCTTGGAGATGTATTATTTGTTATGATTTGTATGGCAAATAGTTTAAATATTGATTTAGAAACAGCACATAACATTGTAATGAATAAATTTAATACTCGCGATAAAGATCGCTGGACACGTATTGATGAGGGAGAGAAAGAATAATGAAAGAAATTAAAGTAATTATAGCTGGACCAAGAGGACGTATGGGACATGAAGCAGTTCTTCTTATGGAAAGAACGGAACATTTTAATTTAGTAGCAGCAGTGGATTATAAACATGGCGGAGAGAAAATCTCTGATTTACCGGGCATGCCAGCGCTAGATGCACCTGTTTACGCAGATTTACATACTTGTTTAGAAGAAGTAGAAGCTGATGTGTTGTTAGATTTAACAACGCCAGAAGTTGGGAAACAACACGTTACACTAGCAGTTGAGCGTGGACTTCGTTCTGTTATTGGTACAACTGGATTTACAGAAGAAGAGCTAAAACAATTAACCGAGACTGCAAAAGAAAAAGCAGTAGGAACAATTATCGCACCAAACTTTGCAATTGGTGCAGTTCTTATGATGAAATTCTCACAAATGGCAGCGAAGTACTTCCAAGATGTTGAAGTAATTGAATTGCATCATGATCAAAAACTAGATGCACCATCTGGTACTGCGGTAAAAACAGTAGAATTGATTCGTCAAAATCGTGAATCAAAGCAGCAAGGTCATCCAAATGAAGTAGAGCAATTAGAAGGAGCTCGTGGTGCAAATGTAGACGGCATTCACATTCATAGTGTACGTTTACCAGGACTTATTGCACACCAAGAAGTAATGTTTGGTGGAGACGGACAAATGTTAACAGTTCGTCATGATTCATTCAATCGTGCATCATTTATGTCTGGTGTAAAACTATCAATTGAGACAGTAATGAATCTAGATCATCTTGTGTACGGTTTAGAGAATATTATCGACTAAAGGGGAGACAACGGATGAAAATTGCCTTAATCGCACATGACAAAAAGAAAAATGACATGGTTTCGTTTGCATACGCATATAAACCAATTTTTGAACAACATGAATTATTTGCAACAGGAACGACAGGGCTTCGTATTATGGAAGCGACCGGTTTAGTTGTAACAAGATATCAATCTGGTCCTCTTGGCGGCGATCAAGAAATTGGTGCAATGATTGCGAAAAATGATTTAGACATGGTAATTTTCTTCCGCGATCCATTAACAGCACAGCCGCATGAACCGGATGTGAATGCATTGCTTCGTTTATGTGATGTATATGCAATTCCACTTGCAACGAATATGGCAAGTGCTGAAATGTTAATGCACGCATTAGAGCGAGGAGATTTAGATTACCGCAAGTTAAGAAAATGAGGGGAACAATTATGAGTGGATTACATATATTAGCGTTTGGTGCTCATGCCGATGATGTTGAAATCGGCATGGCTGGCACTATTGCTAAATATACGAAGCAAGGGTATGAAGTAGGTATTTGTGATTTAACGGAAGCTGATCTTTCTTCTAATGGAACGATAGAGTTAAGAAAAGAAGAAGCAAAGGCGGCAGCTCGTATAATGGGAGTAAAAACGAGACTAAATTTAGCGATGCCAGACCGTGGTTTGTATATGAAAGAAGAGTATATACGTGAAATTGTAAAGGTAATTCGTACATATAAACCAAAACTAGTTTTTGCGCCGTATTATGAAGATCGTCATCCAGATCATGCAAATTGTGCAAAACTTGTGGAAGAAGCTATTTTTTCAGCAGGAATTCGCAAATATATGCCAGAGGTTCCACCACATCGTGTGGAGTCTTTTTATCATTATATGATTAATGGTTTTCATAAACCGAATTTTTGTATAGATATTAGTGAATACGTATCGCAAAAAGTGGAAGCATTAGAAGCGTATGAAAGTCAGTTTTCAACAGGGAGTGATGGTGTGAAAACGCCGTTAACAGAAGGTTACGTTGAAACTGTAGTCGCTCGTGAGAAAATGTTTGGAAAAGAAGTTGGAGTCTTATATGCCGAAGGGTTTATGAGTAAGAAACCGGTTTTATTACATGCTGATTTAATAGGGGGATGTAAATGAAATTAAAAATAGGTATTACATGTTATCCTTCTGTAGGTGGTTCTGGAGTTGTTGGAACAGAATTAGGAAAGCAATTAGCGGAACGCGGGCATGAAATTCATTTTATTACATCGGGTTTACCATTCCGGTTAAATAAAGTGTATCCAAACATTTATTTTCATGAAGTGACGGTAAATCAATACTCTGTATTTCAATATCCACCATACGATTTAGCGTTAGCGAGTAAAATGGCAGAGGTTGCACAAAGAGAAAATCTAGACATTTTACATGTGCATTACGCAATACCACATGCCATTTGTGCTTATTTAGCAAAACAAATGATTGGAGAGCGTATTAAAATTGTTACAACCTTGCATGGAACAGATATTACTGTGTTAGGATCCGACCCTTCGCTAAATAATTTAATTCGTTTTGGTATTGAGCAATCTGATGTTGTGACGGCTGTCTCGCATTCATTAATTAACGAAACGCATGAGCTTGTAAAACCAAATAAAGACATTCAAACGGTATATAACTTTATAGACGAACGTGTATATTTCAAACGTGATATGACCCAATTAAAGAAAGAATACGGTATAAGTGAGAGTGAAAAGATACTCATTCACATTTCAAACTTCCGTAAAGTGAAACGTGTGCAAGATGTTGTGCAGGCATTTGCTAAAATTGTTACAGAAGTAGATGCGAAGTTGCTTCTTGTTGGAGATGGACCAGAATTTTGCACGATTTTACAGTTGGTGAAAAATTTACATATTGAAGATCGCGTCTTATTCTTAGGGAAGCAAGATAATGTTGCGGAGCTACTTGCGATGAGTGATTTAATGTTACTTCTGTCAGAGAAAGAGAGTTTTGGTCTTGTTTTATTAGAAGCGATGGCGTGTGGTGTACCTTGTATCGGAACAAGGGTTGGAGGTATTCCAGAAGTCATTCAACATGGTGATACAGGATATTTATGTGAAGTTGGCGATACAACAGGAGTGGCAGATCAAGCCATTCAGCTATTAAAGGATGAAGAACTTCACCGTAATATGGGAGAGCGAGCAAGAGAAAGTGTTTACGAGCAGTTTCGTTCTGAAAAAATCGTCTCACAATATGAAACGATTTACTATGATGTACTAAGGGATGACAAAAATGGAAAGATTTAAAAAAGCTAGTTCTATTATTGAGACTTTAAAGCAACAAGGGCATGAGGCCTACTTTGTCGGTGGAAGCGTACGAGACCTTATTATCGATAGGCCGATTGGAGATATTGATATTGCGACATCTGCTTTACCAGAAGAAGTGATGGCTATATTTCCAAGACATGTTCCTGTTGGTCTTGAACATGGAACTGTAATTGTAGTAGAAAATGGTGAGCCTTATGAGGTAACCACTTTTCGAACAGAGAGTGAATATGAAGATTTTCGAAGACCTAGTAGTGTTCAATTTGTTCGTTCATTAGAAGAGGATTTAAAACGTCGTGATTTCACAATGAATGCAATTGCGATGACAGAAGAAGGCGAAATGGTCGATTTATTTGCAGGACAGGAAGCGATTCAAAAGAGAGAAATTGTGACAGTTGGAAATGCTGCGGATCGTTTTCAAGAAGATGCCCTGCGAATGATGCGTGGTATTCGGTTCGTAAGTACGTTAGGTTTTTCTTTAGAGACGAAAACGAAACAAGCAATTGAAACATATGGACATTTGCTGGAACATATTGCAATTGAGAGAATTACAGTGGAGTTTGAAAAACTGTTAACTGGCACATATTGTGTGAAGGGTCTCAAAGAATTAGTAGAAACGAAACTATTTTCTCATCTGCCGTATTTACAAATGTCAGAAGAAAGATTGCTAAAAGCTACGCAGTATAACTGGGATTCTTTTGAAACAGACATTGAGGCATGGGCATTTTTCTTATATTGTATCGGGGAAGAACATCCATCTGTCTTTTTACGTCAATGGAAGTTTTCGAATAAAAAAATAAAAGATATCGTCGCAGTTTTATTAACAATCCGTAAGAGAAAGGAGAAGGATTGGGATACAGTTCTTCTTTATAAAACGGGAATTCATATAGCTGAAATGGCAGAAAGAGTATATGAAGCGATGATTGAAAGCTATGATCATACATCTGTTAAACGGGTACAAACGTTGTTTCAAGCATTGCCAATCAAGAGTCGACAAGAGATGAATGTGACTGGGAATGATTTGTTAAACTGGGCAAGTAAAAAGCCCGGTCCATGGGTTGCTGAAATGATTCAAAAGATTGAGGAAGCAATTGTACAAGGAAACGTAGTAAATGAGAAAGAGTGTATAAGGGAGTGGCTGCAAGAATGCAATCTACTATAAGAAAGCAGTTATTGCAAGTTTTTTCGGAAGCCGATGGCGAGTTTGTATCTGGCCAAACGATTAGTGATAAACTTGGTTGTTCAAGAACCGCTGTGTGGAAACATATGGAGGACCTTCGGAATGAGGGATATGAACTTGAAGCTGTGCGTCGATTAGGCTATCGAATTGCAAGTAAGCCAGACAAAGTGACTGCGAATGAAATTCAGTTAGGGTTACAAACGAAACATATTGGTAGAACAGTGTATTTTGAAGAGTCTGTTGAATCAACGCAGCATATTGCAGCAAAGCTTGCTTATGAAGGTGCAGAAGAAGGAACGATTGTTGTGGCAGAAGAACAAACAGCGGGTAGAGGTCGTTTAAGCAGAAAATGGCATTCACCAAAAGGAACAGGAATTTGGATGAGTATTATTTTACGTCCATCGATCCCGGTTCATCATGCACCACAACTTACTTTGTTAGCCGCTGTTAGCGTTGCGCAAGCAATTGAAAAGTGCACAGGTGTAAATGTAGGAATAAAATGGCCGAATGATATTTTAATTCAAGGGAAAAAAGCTGTAGGTATATTAACAGAAATGCAGGCGGATCCTGATAAAATTAATGCTGTCATTATGGGTATTGGTATTAATGCGAATCAAAAGCAAGAACATTTTGATGAGGAAATTCAGCATATTGCTACTTCTTTAGCGATTGAGTCCGGTAAGCCAATTGTTCGTGCGGAGCTTATGCAACAAATCTTTTTACAACTAGAAAAATTATATGAAGAGTATTTACAAAATGGTTTCTCTGTCATCAAAATTCTTTGGGAAAGTTACGCTGTAAGCATCGGGAAAGAAATTACCGCTCGAACGATGAGAGAGACGATTACAGGGGTAGCAAAAGGAATTACAGAAGATGGCGTATTGCTTCTAGAAGACCATGAAGGAAAAGTACATCACATTCATTCTGCAGATATCGAAATTAAGTAAAAGAAGTTCCTTTTTGGAACTTCTTTTTATTTGACTATTACTTTGCCTTCCATTCCTTTAAGAAGATGGTACCGGCATATTAATTCATATGTACCAGTATTTTTAGGTTTCACAGTAATATTTTTTTCTTTTCCTGACTCGACTACGACGTCAATGCCGAGTTTTTTTACTGTAAAGGTGTGCTCACTCTTGCCTTTATTTTTCAATAGCAATGTTGTTGATTCTTCAATTGGAATCGTGATGACGTTCGGTTTAAAGTAATCATCGTTTAGCTCGACTTCAATCACCTTGGCAGACTCAACAGGTTGTGTTACGACGTTAATTGAGGCAAATACATTGAGGGAATTTAAAGTTGTTACTCCCACAAGCATCACAAGAAAACCGATGAATCGAAATAACCATGTGCTTATAGACATTAGCAATTCTCCTTTTGTAAGTATGTTTCCTCAATTAACCTGCATCATTATTTTAAGAGTTATACTATGCATGTAAACAAATTTGTTTATCTTTCTATGCATACGTTATTTAAAAATTTCACATACCGTAATAAGAATAAAAATTATTTTTTCAAAAAAATGTAGTAATTCCTTTTTGGAGTTTGCTATAATTAGTTCGAATATGGGCAGTATCAGAGCGAACTGCACCATGATTCGATGCAATACGAAAAATAATAACTTGGATTCTGCCTTGATCCAATAACGGACTGGGACAGAGGGATGAATAATGCCGACTAACACACAACCCTTCTGCCCTTTTATGGCCAGAGGGGTTTTTTATATGATTTCGGCCATCTCCTCTCTCCTGTATAAAGGAGGAGTAGTTTTTGAAAACAAAAACAGATTTTTTGAAAATGAAAGAGCAAGGTGAGCCGATTACAATGCTAACGGCGTATGATTATCCATCTGCTAAATTAGCAGAAGAAGCGGAAGTTGATATGATTCTAGTTGGAGATTCCCTTGGGATGGTTGTGCTCGGCTATGAATCAACAGTACCTGTAACAGTAGAGGATATGATTCATCATACGAAAGCTGTACGCCGAGGAGCGAAAGAGACGTTTATTGTAACTGATATGCCATTTATGTCGTATCATGTGTCGCCTCAAGATACGATGGTGAATGCACGCCGCATCGTTCAAGAGAGTGGTGCTCATGCACTGAAGGTAGAAGGTGCAGGAGAAGTGATATCAACTATTCATTACTTGACGAGTGCGGGAATTCCTGTCGTGGCACACTTAGGCTTAACTCCTCAATCTGTAGGAGTGTTAGGTGGCTATAAAGTACAAGGAAAAGATGCTGAAAGTGCAAAAAAATTAATAGAAGATGCGAAGAGATGTGAGGAAGCTGGTGCGATAGCACTTGTGTTAGAATGTGTGCCAATGCAGCTAGCAGAATTTATTTCGAAGCAACTAACAATTCCAACGATTGGAATTGGAGCAGGACAAAAAGTGGATGGGCAAGTACTCGTTTATCATGATCTTATCTCATATGGCGTAAATCGTGTTCCGAAATTTGTGAAGCAATATACGTCTGTTCAAGAGGAGATTGTGCGAGGGATTTCACAATACGTAACTGAAGTAAAGACAGGGCAATTTCCGGAAGAAAAACATTCATTCACAATGAAAGAGGAAGAATGTTTAGCGTTATACGGAGGAAAACAATAATGAAAATCATAAATACAGTGCAAGAGATGCAGCAAATTACAAACGAACTACGTGCAAGTGGAAAAAGTATTGGTTTTGTCCCAACGATGGGTTATTTACATGAAGGTCATGCGACTTTATTACGTAAGGCAAGAGAAGAAAATGAAATTGTAGTTTTAAGCGTGTTTGTTAATCCGCTACAGTTTGGACCAAATGAAGATTTAGATCGATACCCTCGTGATATTGATAGAGATGAAAATGTAGCAAAAGAAAACGGTGTAGATTATTTATTTTATCCGAGCGTAGAAGAAATGTATCCAGCAGAACAAACGACAACAGTAGAAGTTGTGAAGCGTACCGATGTGTTATGCGGAAAACAAAGACCTGGTCATTTCGCTGGTGTTGCGATTGTACTAATGAAACTATTTAATATTACATTGCCAACACGTGCTTATTTCGGTATGAAAGATGCACAGCAAGTTGCTGTCATTGAAGGATTTGTCGCTGATTTTAATATTCCGGTTACAATCGTACCGGTGGATATTGTAAGGGAAGAAGATGGATTAGCCAAAAGTTCTCGTAACGTGTATTTATCACCAGAAGAGCGTGAAGAGGCTCCTCATTTATACCGCAGTCTATGTATAGCGAAAGAAAGAATTGAGACAGGAGAACGTAATGCAGAAATCATTACAACTCTTGTGAAAGAGTATATTGAGACGTATACGAAAGGCACTGTAGATTATGCTGATTTATATACGTATCCTTCACTACAAGTAGTGGATAAAATTGAAGGACGAATCATTTTAGCAATTGCAGTTAAATTTGACAATGTACGATTAATTGACAATATAACATTAACGGTTAAATAAGGGGGAGCATCTATGTTTCGCACAATGATGAGAGCGAAGCTACATCGCGCAACAGTAACAGAAGCAAATTTAAATTATGTAGGTAGTATTACAATTGATGAAGATTTAATGGATGCAGTAAATATTGTAGAAAACGAAAAAGTCCAAATTGTAAATAATAATAATGGTGCTCGCTTAGAGACATATGTTATTAAAGGGGAACGTGGTAGCGGTGTTGTTTGTTTGAATGGTGCAGCTGCAAGGCTTGTACAGCCAGGAGATAAAGTTATTATTATTTGCTACGGTCTAGTGGCAGAAGAAAATATTCATAAACAAGAGCCGAAAATTGCAGTATTAGACGATGATAATCAAATTATTGAAATGTTAGGTGCTGAAAAAGCGGGTACGATATTATAAGTAAGAAGGCTATCTCTATTATGGAGATAGCCTTTTTTGTGCATCTTTTCATTAAGATGAGATAAAACGTGGTATAGTAACATTATATAATTTTCTGTTTGATAGGTAAGAAATTGAGGTGTTACATATATGAGTAAGCGTTATGTCGTTGTGGATTTAGAGACGACAGGGAACTCCTGGAAGGATGGGAAAGATAAAATTACCCAAATTGCAGCTGTTGTAGTGGAAGATGGAGAGATATTAGAGATTTTTTCATCTTTTATTAATCCGAAGAGAGAGATTCCACCATTTATTACAGAGTTAACAGGGATTGATGAGAGTATGGTTAAGCAAGCCCCGTTATTTGAAGATGTAGCCCCGATGGTTGTTGAGCTATTACAAGGTGCAGCTTTCGTTGCACATAACGTTCACTTTGATTGGAATTTTTTAACGGAAGAATTAAGGCAGGCTGGATATACAGAAATACATTGTCCAAAAGTTGATACAGTTGAGTTGGCGCAAATTCTTTTGCCAACGGCTGATAGTTATAAATTACGTGATTTAGCTAAACAACACGAATTAGAGCATGATCAACCGCATCGTGCGGATAGTGATGCTCTTGCAACAGCGGAATTGTTTTTACAATTTTTAAATGAAATTGAGAAGTTACCCCTTGTCACCTTGCAATCGCTTTATGAATTGAGTGATGTGTTTCAAAGTGATATAGCGGATGTGCTTTCTGAAAATATTTTAAAGAAAATGATGCATGGTAAAAAAGGAGCAGAGGGATATGAAGTGTATCGAAATATTGCCCTTCGAAAACGGAATTATTCTTTAAACTTAAGTGAAACATGCGCATTTAAATTTGATGCTTTCTTGCATAAGACAATTGATAAACTTGAGTCGAATATGCCAAATTTTGAAAAAAGAGAAAGCCAACAGAGTATGATGAAGGAAATATATACAGCGCTAAGAGATTCTAGGTTTTCACTAATTGAAGCAGGAACAGGAACAGGAAAGACTCTTGCATATTTGCTTCCAAGTATTTATTTTGCAAAGAAAAAAGAAGAACCTGTCATCATAAGTACCCAAACTGTACAACTGCAGCAACAAATACTAGAAAAAGAAATTCCATTATTACAGAAAATAATGCCATTTTCATTTGAAGTAGCTCTTCTGAAAGGAAGAAAGCATTATCTTTGTCTACATAAATTTGAATATGCTTTGCAAGAAGAAGAGAAAAATTATGATATGGCGCTCACGAAGGCAAAAATTTTAGTGTGGTTATTGCAAACGGAAACGGGCGATCGTGATGAATTAAATATTCCTGAGGGCGGAAAGTTACTTTGGAACCGGATTTGTAGTGATGTACATAGTCCGGGTGGGATGCAAAGCAACTGGTTTAGTCGTTGTTTTTATCAACGAGCAAAGAATAGAGCATTATTTGCAGATATCGTTATTACAAATCATGCGTTATTATTTCAAGATTTTTCAAGTGAAGAACCACTGTTTGCTTCATGTGAACATATTATTTTTGATGAGGCTCATCATATCGAGGAAGCAGCGAGTAGAACATTAGGTGAACAGTTCTCCTGTATGTATTTCCAGCTAGTTTTATCTCGTCTTGGTACGCTAGAAACAGATGATGTACTTTCTAAAGTATATAAAATGATGAAAAAATCAGAGCAAGCCTCCCGGTCTACTTTCCGCATGGTAAGTCATAGTTTGAAGGAATTGAAATTTGATGCGGATGAGCTATTCCAAATGTTACGTGCATTCATCTTTAAACAAACAAAGCAGGAACAAGGGATAAGCAATATGCCACTCATTTATCGATATAACACGGAAGTAGAGAAAGGTAAGTTATGGGCTAGTATTACCGAGTTAACAAATCGCTTTGTATATGATGTAAGAAAATTACTCTCTACACTTGAGAAGCAAATTGATATATTGCAAAGTAAATTAGAATGGGAAATGCATGTTGTTACAGGTGAATTTATGCATTTAATTGAGTTGTTGAGAAAGATGGCGCATTCTTTACAAGTACTCATTTTAGAAAAAAATTCATATGTGACATGGATGGAAACTGAAACGAAGGGAACCATTCATTCAACTGTTTTATATGGACAACCTGTTCATATTGGTGAAAGATTTGCTGATGAATTTTTAACAGAGAAAAAGAGTGTTATTTTCACATCAGCAACGCTCACAGTAAACGATTCATTTGACTATATAAAAGAAGAGCTAGGCTTACATGATTTTGCTCCAAATACATTACAGGTCCCATCACCATTCCATTTTGAAGAACAGATGAAATTAATGGTTTCAACGGATGTGCCCTTTATTAAGCAAGCAAGTAATGAAGAATATATTGAATCTGTGTCGGCTCATATTGCAAAAATAGCGAAAGCTACAGAAGGTAGAATGCTTGTTTTGTTCACTTCGTATGAAATGTTGAAAGAAGCGTATAAGAATTTGAAAAATGATGAGGAATTAGAAGGTTATTTATTATTAACGCAAAGTGTGAATAATAAGAGCAGAAGTCGTCTCATTCGTAAGTTTCAAGAGTTCGATAAATCAATTTTATTAGGAACAAGTAGTTTTTGGGAAGGGATAGATATACCTGGAGATGCCCTTAGTTGTCTTGTTATTGTCCGCCTTCCCTTTACGCCTCCTCATCAACCGATGATGGAAGCGAAAGGAGAGTGGTTAAAAAATCAAGGTGAAGACGTATTCGCCAAGTTAGCACTTCCGCAAGCAATACTGCGTTTCAAACAGGGATTTGGTCGTCTTATTAGAACAAGTACAGATACCGGAACAGTATTTGTATTAGATCGTCGTTTGACGAGTGCTTCCTATGGAAAACGATTTTTACAATCAATCCCAACTGTCCCGCTCTATGAAGGTCCTCTAGAAGAATTGTTAGAGCAATTAAAAGAACAGCCAACTGAATAAAATTGGAAGAAAAATACGCCTGAAGTACGTTTACACTTCAGGCGTAAAAAATGTGGGTAGGAGGAATTTTATTTTTCTTACTTCTTGTATACAAAATGTATTGGTTTTCGACTTGAAACCTTTTTTTGCTGTACATGTCCTGCTATAATAGATGGGTGATGAAGCAGGGGTTGTAAAGAATGTACTCTTATTGTAACCGCATTGCGTTCTTCTATAATTAGAAATTTTTGTGTAACGGAGGAGTTTTTTCATGGATAAGAAAATCGAAGTCCTATCAACGACGCGTATTAAATATTCGTCTGACTTGTATAAAATCGTTGATAGTTTGAATCGTACGTTAAAAGAGCAGGACCTCATGTTCGGATTAGCATTAGACGAAAAAGATAAAGAAACAGCTGTATTTACGATTTACAGAACGTAGTGATACAATGAAAAAGTGGATCTTTGCAATCGTTATCGTAATCGTTGCTAGCGGAATATATGGGGCGTATGTTTATAATAAAGCAATGGAAAAGAAAATCCCTAAAGAGGCAAAATCTGTAGAAATTGCAAAAGAAAAAGCAAAGCTTATAAAAGTAAAATCTGTGGATTATTATAACGGAGAATCTTCATATACTGTCGTGCAAGGTACAGATGAAAAAGGAGAACAACTTATCGTTTGGGTGCCTGAGAAAAAAGGGGAAACTATAGTAAGGAAAAAGAGTGAAGGTATTTCTGAAAAAGAGGCTTTACAAAGAACGATTGAACAAGTCGGAGATGACAGTAAAGAGCACAAAAGTAAGCCTAAAGAAATTTTAAAAATAAAATTAGGCTTTGAAAACAATATACCATTATGGGAAGTTACATATATTGATGATGAAAATCGTTATAGTTATTACTATCTTGCATTTAAAGATGGGAAGTTTTTACGACGATACAGCATTGAAAAATAGATGTAGGGGGAACTACAAATGAAATTAGCAAAGCGAGTAGCTGCTTTAACACCATCTGCAACTTTAGAGATTACAGCAAAGGCACAAGCATTAAAAGCAGAAGGTCATGATGTGATTGGATTAGGGGCAGGAGAACCTGACTTTAATACGCCAGAACATATTATGGATGCTGCACATAAAGCGATGTTAGAAGGACATACGAAGTATACACCAACAGGTGGGTTACAAGCGTTAAAACAAGAAATTGTGAAGAAGTTTACTCGCGATCAAGGAATTGCGTATGATCCGTCTGAAATTATTGTATGTAACGGCGCAAAGCATGCATTATATACATTATTCCAAGTGTTACTTGATGAAGGTGATGAAGTTATCATCCCTACGCCATACTGGGTAAGTTATCCGGAACAAGTAAAGCTTGCTGGTGGTAAGCCAGTTTATGTAGAAGGCCTTGAAGATAATGAATACAAAATTACAGCGAAGCAGCTGCGTGAGGCAATTACAGAGAAAACGAAAGCAGTTATTATTAATTCACCGAGCAATCCAACAGGAATGATTTACAGCAAAGAAGAATTACAACAGCTTGGAGAAGTATGTTTAGAACACAATATTTTAATCGTTTCAGATGAAATTTATGAGAAATTAATTTATGGTGGAGCAGAATATACTTCGGTTGCCCAGCTTTCTAATGCATTAAAAGAACAAACACTTATTATTAATGGTGTATCTAAATCTCATTCTATGACAGGATGGCGTATTGGATATGCAGCAGGAAATAAGCAGCTTATTAAAGCGATGACGAACTTAGCGAGTCATAGTACGTCAAACCCTACTTCAATCGCTCAATACGGCGCAATCGCGGCATATGCAGGCTCACAAGAACCTGTAGAAACAATGCGTCAAGCATTTGAAGAGAGATTAAACATTATTTATGATAAATTAATTCAAATCCCTGGCTTTACTTGTATTAAACCACAAGGTGCATTTTACTTATTCCCTAATGTAAAAGAAGCAGTAGCTTTATCAGGATACGAAACTGTTGATGATTGGGCAAAAGCTCTATTAGAAGAGGAAAAAGTAGCTCTTGTACCAGGTACAGGATTTGGTGCTCCAAATAACGTTCGTTTATCATATGCGACATCTCTTGAACAAGTAGAGAAAGCATTAGAACGTATTCACACGTTTATGAAAAGTAAAGTGCAAGCTTAATTGTATATTTTATTAATGTAATACAAAAACCTTCCTACATAATAGGGAGGTTTTTTTGACGAATTGTGGCAAAAAGAAATAGCGAAAGGTGTGTTATACTAGAGAGCGAGGTGTTTGGTGATGAAAAAGAAAATGATGTTACAGTGGTTTGAGCAGGGAAGCATTGCAATTCCAAAATTACTTATGATGCATTATAAAAAATTAGGGTTAAATGAAACGGAATTTATGGTTGTACTTCATGTACATACATTTTTAGAATCGGGCAATTCGTTTCCGACTCCGTCAGAGATTTCAGAACGGATGACGATTACCGAAATGAAATGTATGGAAGTCATTCAGGCATTGATTCAAAAAGGTTTTTTATCACTAGAAGGTGGACAAAAATCAGAAGCGATGATGTGTGAAAGTTATTCTTTACAACCGCTATGGGAAAAAATATTGCATTTCTTAATGAATGAATCAATAGAGGAAGAACAAAAAGAAATAAAGCAATTGCAAGTAAATTTATATACAGTATTTGAAAAAGAATTTGGAAGACCACTTTCTCCATTTGAATGTGAAACGTTGGGAATGTGGGAAGATCAAGATCAACATCATCCGAATTTAATTCAAGCGGCCCTCAGGGAAGCTGTAATGAGTGGTAAGCTTAATTTCCGATATATTGATCGTATTTTATTTGAATGGAAAAAGAATGGTATTAAAACAGTAGATCAAGCCCTAAACCAAGGACGGAAATTTAGAGCAAATCAACAACGAGCGCAGCAAACGACAAAACAAGAGACGAAATTTACTGGAAAAGTGCCTTTTTATAATTGGTTGGAGCAGTAATGTAGGAGGAAGTATATGTTAAATAAAACGCAAATTCGCTATTGTTTAGACACAATGGCGGATATGTATCCAGAAGCACATTGTGAATTAATTCATGATAATCCGTTTGAACTAGTAATAGCGGTAGCGTTATCTGCACAATGTACAGATGCACTTGTAAATAAAGTGACGAAAAATTTATTTCAAAAATATAAAACACCAGAAGATTATTTAAGTGTTTCTCTAGAAGAATTACAACAAGATATACGTTCTATTGGATTGTATAGAAATAAAGCAAAAAACATTCAAAAATTGTGCAGAATGTTATTAGATGATTACAATGGGGAAGTGCCGAAAGATCGAGATGAGCTTACGAAGTTACCAGGAGTAGGTCGAAAAACAGCAAACGTAGTTGTTTCGGTAGCGTTTGGTATTCCGGCAATTGCTGTTGATACGCATGTAGAGAGAGTGAGTAAACGGTTAGCGTTTTGTAGGTGGAAAGATTCGGTGTTAGAAGTAGAAAAGACATTAATGAAGAAAATTCCGATGGATGAATGGAGCGTTACACATCACCGTATGATTTTCTTTGGACGTTATCACTGTAAAGCGCAGCGACCACAATGTGAAGAGTGCCCTTTACTAGAAGTATGTCGAGAAGGAAAGAAGCGAATGAAGGGGAAATAAAGGATGGAGCGAGTGATAGAAATACCGAGAGAATTTCGGTGCTTACCATTTTTTAAAGAAAGTATAAATTCGATTGCGTATTATACAGAACAGTCATTTGAAGAAACAATACAAAAGACTTATTTTATATATGATATGGAAAGACAATATGAACCGTGGAATGAAATTGAAAACAGTATTCCTGTAATGTTGAATGTATGGAAAAATAAGCATGAGGACATTGCTACTTTATTTCGAAACAGAAAGAAACAAGAAGCTGAAGGTCCGATGATTCTTTTTGCAGCACATTTATTATCAATTGTATATTGGCTAAATGAGCAACCTGTTCATAGTTTGAATAAAATAGAAGATTTTACGAGTGAATTGGAAGTGCAACCAGTTAATTTTATAGAGCGATATTCGTTCATTATAAAGAAACCGAATAATTATCATTCTTATATTCAGTTAGCGCAGTTGTATATTGAAATAGAAAAGCTATATGTAAAGAAAATGATAACAAAAAAGAAGTCCTGTTCTCGTTAAGAGAAAGGACTTCTTTTTTGGGTATTAAGACTCTGTTGTAACAACATTTCCGTCTGCGTGAGGTGTATCTCCTCCGGTATTTTGTTGTTGTTCTTGCTGATGCTGTTGCTCTTGTTGTTTCTTAGCTTCTTCTTCAGCTTTTTTTCTAGCTTCCTCATCAGCTTTCTTTTGAGCCTCTTCTTGCTGTTTCTTAGCTTCTTCTTCAGCTTTTTTTCTAGCTTCCTCATCAGCTTTCTTTTGAGCTTCTTCTTGTTGTTTACGTTGTTGTTCTTGTTGTTTTTTAGCTTCTTCTTCAGCTTTTTTAGTAGCTTCTTCTTGTTTTAATTTATCTTCATTGGCCTTTTTCTGAGCTTCCTCATCAGCTTTTTTCTTAGCTTCTTCTTCAGCCTTCTTCTTAGCTTCTTCTTCGGCTTTCTTCGCGTCTGGAGTTCCGCCAGGCGCAGTGAAGGATGCTCCAACTGCAGGGCTTGTTCCAGTACCTTTTTTCGCTACTACAGAGAAGCTGTAAGTAACGCCTGGTTTAATACCACCAAGAGTAGCTGTCGTACCTTTTACTGATAAACTACCACTTGAACCGTCAGTCGCTTTATAGCTTGCTGCATACGCATCAACTTCTGCTGGTCCAGACCAGTTTAGTGTAACTGTGCTAGCGCCATCGAAAGTGACATTAAGACCACTAGGTGCATCTACTTTAATTTGTTTAATTGCATCTTTCTTCGCACCTTTTACATATAACTCTCCGTTTATTTCTTGTACAGAAGAAGGACGTTCGAAACGGGATTTATCTGTAGCAAATTTGCTCATCATTATTTGGAACATTTGCTGTGCAATTCTAGTATAACGATCACTAATGTAGTTTTCTGGGCCGTTTTTTTCGTAACCAGTCCATACTGCCATTGTATATTGCGGTGTATATCCAGCGAACCAACTATCTCTGTTTGCATCAGCTGGTATACCATATTTTTTTATAACGTCTTCATCAAAGTTTTGTGTTCCTGTTTTACCGGCAACATCAACACCTGAAACGTATGCTGTTGGACCAGTACCGCCAGAACCAGGTTTTACGACGTCACGAAGAACGTCAGTCACCATGTAAGCTGTGTAGTCTTGCATCGCACGTTGTTCTTTCGGTTTAAAACTTTTCTTTTTCCCATCTGGGAAGGTAACTTCTTTTACGAAATGCGGTTTATTGTAGTTCCCACCATTACCAAAGGCTGCATATGCACCTGCTACTTGTAATGGAGAACTATCGTTACTACCAATTGCTGTTGATTCAAATGTTTTGCCGTCTTTAAATGTCATACCTAAACCTTCAGCAAACGCTTGTGACTTAGGAAGACCAACCGCTTGGGCTGTTTTTAAAGCTGGGATGTTTAATGACTTTTTCAAAGCTTCACGTAGTGAAACGTCACCTTTGTAACTATTTGTTGCATTTCGTATTTTTTTACCATTGGAATACGTATACTCTGAGTCATTTAATTGATGGTATGTAGACCATTGTAAATTTTCAATTGCTGGGCCGTAGTCAAAAATTGGTTTCATTGTTGAACCGACTTGGCGTTTTAAATCGGTGGCCATATTATGACCTTTGAAAGTAGACTTACTTCCTTTACGCCCAGCTCCAATTGCTCGAACTTCACCAGATTGTGTATCCATAAATACGAACGATCCTTGGAATTGATCATTCGGATACTTAATAAGATTGCCATCCATAATTTTTTCAGCATAATCTTGAGCATCTTGATCAAGTGTTGTATGAATCGTTAAACCATCTGAACCAATATTTACATCAGGATATTCTTTTTCAACTTCTTTTACAACCGCATCTAAAAATGCTTGATACTTCATCTCAGTTATTTCTGAAGACGGTTGAAGACCCTCTGTTACTGGAATCTTAACTGCATTATTCATTTCTTCTTTTGTTATATAACCATGTCGATTCATTAATGACAATACGACATTACGACGATTTGTTGCTCGTTCAACATTTTCCTTTTTGGTTGGATCATAAATGTTTGGACCTTGGGGTAAACCAGCGAGCATAGCAGCTTCATGTAACTGTAAGTCTTTTAAATCTTTACCATAATATTTTTGCGCTGCTGTCGCAATACCATATGAACGGTTACCTAAATTAATCTTATTTAAGTACATTTCTAAAATCTCATGTTTAGAGTATTGTTGCTCTAATTTGTAAGATAGGTACCATTCTTGTACTTTTCTCTTTGCAGTTTTGTCCATCGTTAGAAAATAGTTTTTGACTACTTGTTGTGTAATCGTACTACCACCTTGAGATCCGAAACCTCCAGTGACATTTTCCATAACTGCTTTTGTAGTTCGTTTAAAATCAATACCATTATGATCATAGAAACGTGAGTCCTCAGTTGCAAGGAATGCATTTTCAACTACTTTTGGAATTTGATCATACGTAACGTGGGTTCGTTTTTCAGCACCGTATTCATAGAAAAAGTTCCCATCTTTATCAAGAAACTTTGTTGATAAAGGATTGACGAGTTTTGATTTGTCTAATTTTGGAGCATCCTTCACCATAACAAAGAAAGCGGAAACGCCAGCTACAAGACCAACGATACCAAGAAGTAGACAACCTATAAGGAATTTTTTAAAAAAGGAGCCTTTTTTCTTTGGTTTTTTCTCTGTATTTGTTTCTTGCTTTTGATTTTTTACATGATTTCGTTCTGTACGAGAACGATAATTATCTGACATTATACTTTCTCCTACCTTTCATTCTCTCCCCAAAAGTCGAAAAAAGAGCCTTAGTGATGACTCTATCACGAAAAATAAACCGTGTCTAGTACACGGATATAATCAATCCGAGGGTGATAACCGCATGATAATAAAGATCCATGCTCTTCTATTTCTTCTTTCGTAATCGATTTTCTTCCACCTGTATTTTGACGATTCCAAAATGCAATAATATGTTTTGCATCTAATAAATAAAGTTCATCAAAAAGTGTAAATTTAATAATAACAAATGCAATTCCATTATGAGCGATTACTTGCTTCATATGCTCAATTTGATGAAGGTGGAAGTTTTGAAGTGGAAAACTCGTTTTATTTTTTGTTTCTTTCGCTTCAAAATCGATGTATTTCCCTTTATATACACCGTTGTAATCTGTTGTAGAAGGTTGTTTAAAATACGCTTCTTTTACCACTGCAGCACTTCGAGCGGGGTAATCTACTTTTACAATTTGAAGAGGGGTAGGTTTTTTATGTACGCATGCAATATTATGGGTTAAGTAATATTCATTCGTTTCATTCAATTCCTCTTCAAGGGACATACCTCTGTTACTATAAGTATGTTTTTTAATTGGTGTTTTATGAGGTTGTGAAGCTTGATTGTACCGTTTTCCATTTGGGTAACGAATGGTCATAGTGTGTCCACTCCCAACTTGCTAAGAATTACTTACAAAGGTGATTATAACAAAAAATGAAAAAAGATGTGACCTTTTTCAAGAAAGGTATGATGACTTATTCATGTTTACATGGAATGATTATGAAAAAATTAAACAACATCGTAAAAATACGGTCTGTACAGAGGAAGAAAAAACAATGGTTTACAACATGAAGAAGGAAATAGAAATAGCTAATATGGACAACGTTTCTCGAACGCAGTCTTATCAAGATTATTATGTAAGAAATAGTGAAATTAGGTGGGCTTTTTTAGCGAGTATGGTCTCGAGAAATGCGGGGTGGAATATGACTGATTTACAAGGGAGGTATTATGCTACTGTTTTACCTCAAACAGTAAAAAAACATTTGTTTTTGACTTATGAAGAAGCGAATTGGATTATTTTTTTAGATGTATTTCCTCAGCTGTTGTTATACGAAGAAAGTAAGAGGAGGCAGATCCCACTATTCCATTTGTTACAATATTTTAACGTATCCATTTTTATGGAAAAAGAATGGATGTATTTTTGGGAGAAAAAAGATATAAATAGACTTATGACAGCGCTTATTATAAATGAACAAAATAAAATTCAAAAACCAGTTATTGAGAATGCATACTTTAAAAAACATGTATTCCATACAGCCCTTTTTAAATTACAAGAAATGCTTCATATTAGTGCCGTTATATTCCCAACCGTTGAAGGGAAGGTGTATGGTTTTTCAGTTTATCAATTTGAAACGTTACAAAAGCGTATAGAACTAGGAAAGAAATTAGCAGCGTTACTGTTCCATCCGAATTACAAAAGCTTATTCCATAGATTTGCAGCGCAAACAATACACACAGGATCAAGAGCAGATTATGAATGTTATGTAAGTGAAGCTAGAAAATCTTGTACACCCGCTCTTAGAGAAGTTTATCCTGCTGTTGCACATGATGAAATAAGTATGAGAGATTGGTTTTGTAGAGATACGGAAATAAATGAACTATTTTTACCAGAAGAGTATACGGGTGAAGTTGATATAACGGAATGGTATAAAAGAAAGAGGGAGCAAATCTATATTGCTTCCACCGTAAATCGTTTTGTTAAAAGGATAGATGAGTTCGTGATATAATAAAAAAGAAGTCCCGTCTTCATAAATGAAGACGGGACTTCTTAATGTGAAGTAACCCTACTATGCGTGCTAAACATTTAATCTCAAAACGTAATGAATATAAGAGATTAAGGAAGTTTCACTTTACCCCGCATTAACGGGCAGTAAGACCCCACCTACATTCAGCGAAAGCAAAGAATTTAGGTGGGGGATCAACTGCCCGTAAATGCCCGATTGGTTCAACTAATAATCATTGGGGGGTCACCCCCAATGATTAAAGTTTCACTTTATGTAGCAGGGAAGTTTGGACCATCTAATTTTGGGTTGCCAGTTTCGGGTTTATTTTGTTTATTTTGTTTTTTCTTTTTTTCGTTTTTGTTCTTTGCCATTTTCATGCACCTCCTTTTTGTATTGTTACCATTTCTATAAATGACATACAAAATGATTTCTTTGACGAATAACAACTAGTTTTGTCATGTGGGCAGGAGTGAAGAATCATTCGGCGAAATTACATGACAAAGGAAAAGCAAAGAAGGAGGCGTTTTGTATATGGCGATGGTTCAGAAGGAAGATGTAATGAAAACAATGGATCAAATGTTAAGTTCTCTCGATTTGCTGGAAATGAATATAGGGATTAGAATGAATCATGCATTAAAGGATAAGAGTGAAAAAATATGCAACAAGATAGAAATAACAGAAATGCATATTGAGCATATGGAAAATAAATTAGTGCATCACGAAGAAAAAGGGAATTGGGTGAAGGCATTTCAAAACGTCGTAGTGAGTGCATAATAAGGTGGGAATAAAATGAAGTATGAAGCATTAATACAGTCTTCGGAAAAACTTATGCAACATAATAATGAAGCAAATGTGAAAAAAAGAGAAATGATTGAATACGATTTTTATAAGGATATGAAACCGTTTGTAGATATGGTAGATGAGGAATTAAAAGTGTGGAAAGAATTAGCTTATGAATGGATTAAAGAAGAAAAACCGAAGTATATACATGTACAGCAAATTGATCAAGTGTACGATAATTTACAAACAAATGTGTTGCAATGCTTTGTAAATAAAGGTAAAGGTAAGCGATTCTTTGAAACGCATCAAGCCATTTCGTATACTTTGCAAAATATAATTGAGCAATGTAAGTAACAAGAGGGGAAACCCCCTTGTTTTTTTATGCTTCTGTCACTGTTGTAGGTTTTGTTGCCCCGTTTATTTCTAGTTCTTTTATTACTGTTCGGTAATCTGAAATACATATTTTCCCTTCGAGATACCAATGTCTCGCAAAGTCTAACAATTCATTTACATTCTCTGTGTAATACCCCTTTTTTTGAGAAAACGCTTGTTTTAAATCCCCTAATACCATGTTGATTCCTCCCCCATGAGAATCTTCTTCTTTTTTATCATAGCATGGAAGGGTTTTCTTTTATAATTTTTTAAAAATTTAAACTTCCGACAAAAATAGACACATACTCCGTCACACAAATTATTTTACAAGTACATATTATATATGTAGAAACTTATGTGAAGGAGGAGAGAATGCATGTTTCAACAATCTAACGTATATCAGCAATCTAATCCATATGCACAGCAAAATATGTACCAATATAATACGGATACATATTTACGTTATAATATGTATCCTTTCGAGCCTCATTATGGAAATCAAAATTATTACCAGCCATTTGAAGTATCGTTTATGAATCAACCGCAGCAACCGTATATGAATCAACAACCGCAACCTTATATAAATTCACAATACTATATGCCACCACCATCTCCCTATGGCAATCAACAAGCGATGTTTTATCCACCAAAACAACCGTATCCGACACAAAATAAACAAAAGCAACAGCAGCAACCAAGTCAATTTTCTAGTTTTGTTTCCCAATTTAAAAATTCAGATGGTAACTATGATGTAAATAAAATGATGAATACAGCTGGACAAATGATGAATGCGATGAATCAAGTGACAGGTATTGTAAAGCAAGTGGGAGGCTTTTTTGGTAAGTAATGTCAAAGGTTTGTCTATAAAAAGCATTGGATAGAAAATCAAAGACTAGACAAATTTCCTTAGAATAAATGGGTATATATAACAAGCGGCTTACCCTCTTTTCTCATACTGTAAAGTGTAATCAGATTTTTTTTATGAGAGAGGAGAGAAAAACTATGCATCATTGTCATCCTTGCTTTGGAGGGCATAAGCCTACAGGACCTATTTGTACAACTGCTCCTGTCATTCATCCGACGAAACAATGCGTAACACATTCTTTTTCAACAACGGTGGTGCCACACATTTTCCCGACGCATACAACACATGTACATCATCAACAAATTAAAAACCAAAACTTCTTCCCGCAAACAAATTCAAATGTAAATGTTGTGGACCCAATCGATCCAGGATTCGGCGGATGTGGACCATGTGGCCATGGTCATCATCACCACCACCACGCTCATCAAATATCGCCGTTTGGACCAGGACCAAATGTATCGCCGTTTGGACCAGGACCAAATGTATCACCATTTTTACCAAACAATGTATCACCAGTAGGTCCGAATATTGGACCAAACGTTGGTGGAATATTTAAAAAGTAAATGATATGTTAGAACTAGCGAAATGCTAGTTCTTTTTTTGTAATTGGAGTGTTGATATGAAAGTTATTGCAGTAACAGGCTATAAGCCCTTTGAACTTGGAATATTTAAAAATGATCATCCAGGAGTAGAATGTATAAAAAAGGCGTTGCGTCGTAAATTAATTGCTTTTGTAGAAGATGGTTTAGAGTGGGTTATAATAAGTGGCCAGTTAGGTGTAGAATTATGGGCTGCTGAAGTTGTTTTTGAAATACAAGTAGAATATCCAGATTTAAAATTAGCGGTATTTACTCCATTTTTAGAACAAGAAGAAGGTTGGAAGGAAGATAACCGTGAATATTACGAATTTATTCTCTCTCAAGCAGACCATGTTGATAGTATCACGAAACGTAAGTACGAAAGCCCAGAGCAATTTAAATTAAAAAATCAATTTTTTATTGAAAAAAGTGATGCGCTTTTAGCTGTATATGATGAAGAAAAACCAGGGAGTCCTAAATATATTGTAGAAGCAGCAAAGAAAAAAGGAGAAATAGAAAATTATCACAGTTATTTCATTCTTTTTTCCGATTTACAAGATATAATAGAAGAGGAACAGTGGAATAATGCTGAGTAATATGTAATATAGTACTCGTATATATGATTGACAAAAAGCATTGTTTCTGAAAAAATTTAGTTAATGAAAGTTTTGGCAAAAATTTGAGGTGAAGAAAATGATTTCGGATAAAATTAAATTAACGGCGAAAGATATTTTAGAAAAAGAATTTAAAACAGGTATGAGAGGTTATCAACAAGAAGAAGTAGACAAGTTTCTTGATATGATCATTAAAGATTATGAAGCTTTTCACAAGGAATTTGAACAATTAAAGCAACAAAATGCTCGTTTAAAGCGTGAATTAGAAGAGCAAAAGCTAGCAGCAACGCAAGTTCCACAACAACCAGTTGTACAAACACCAGTTGCACAACCAGTATATAACAACACGAATACGGACATTTTAAAACGTTTATCGAATTTAGAAAAAGCTGTATTTGGAAGTAAGTTATACGAATAATTTCTGGTGATAAAAAGGTTACAGCATTTTACATAGAAAAAAACATTGCAAAATCTTTTTGTTTCCACTATACTAATGGATGTCATAACGTTTGGGTAATCGCTGCAACGCCAACGTTGTAGAGGAAAGTCCATGCTCGCACGGCCTGAGATGGCTGTAGTGTTCGTGCCTAGCCAATTCATAAGCTAGGGTATTCTGGCTGTAAGGCTGGTTTAACGGCAGGGAAAAAACCTAAGTCCTTTCGGATATGGTTTGACTACCTTTAAAGTGCCACAGTGACGAAGTCCTTGAAGAAATGATAGGAGTGGAACGAGGTAAACCCCACGAGCGAGAAACCCAAATAATGGTAGGGGAATCTTTTCCAAGGAAATGAACGATGGGAAAGGACAGGTTGTATAACCTGTAGATAGATGATTGCCACCGGAGTACGAGGCGTGGGCCGTTTGCAGTACAAAGGAACAGAACATGGCTTACAGAACGTTATGAACCAACTATGAAATAACTCAGCTCTCCTTTGTTAGAGGAGGGCTTTTTATTTGTATGAAGTTATAAATGATGAGTTAAAATGGTTAATGAGAAAATTCTTCGTAAAATGTAATAATTAATGGGAGAAATAGCTATTAATTATTGTTTGAATATACATAAGAGGTGAATGCAAATGGGAAAAGTTACTTTAATCGCAACAGCGGCAATGGGTATTGAAGCTTTAGTTGCCCGAGAAGTTCGTGATCTAGGTTATGAATGCCAAGTAGAAAACAGCAAAGTAACATTTGAAGCAGATGAAAAGGCGATTTGTCGCACGAATTTATGGTTACGTACTGCGGACCGTGTGAAAATTAAAGTTGGCGAATTTAAAGCGACAACATTTGATGAGCTGTTTGAGAAAACAAAAGCATTAAACTGGGGAGATTATATTCCAGAGAACGGTGAGTTCCCTGTTATCGGTAAATCTTTAAAATCTGAGTTATTCAGTGTTTCGGATTGCCAGCGTATCGTTAAAAAGGCTGTCGTTGAAAAATTAAAAACAACATATAAACGTACAACTTGGTTTGAAGAAGATGGCCCGTTATTCCGTATTGAGATTGCAATGTTAAAAGATATCGCAACATTAACAATCGATGCGAGCGGTGTTGGACTTCATAAACGTGGATATCGTGTGGATCAAGGGGAAGCTCCTTTAAAAGAAACATTAGCTGCGTCTTTAATTAAATTAACAAACTGGAAGCCAGATCGTCCTTTCGTGGATCCTTTCTGTGGATCAGGTACAATTCCGATTGAAGCAGCATTAATTGGACAAAATATCGCACCAGGTTTTAACCGTGGTTTTGCATCGGATGAGTGGGGCTGGGTTGGTAAACAAAACTGGCGTGAAGCTCGTCAAGAAGCAGAAGATTTAGCGAACTATGATCAACCATTGCAAATCATTGGATCAGATATTGATCATCGTATGATTCGAGTTGCTCAAGATAACGCAGAAGAAGTAGGTTTAGGTGATTTAATTACATTTAAACAAATGCAAGTAAAAGATTTCACAACAAAAGAGGATTATGGCTATGTTGTAACGAATCCTCCATACGGAGAGCGTTTAAGTGAAAAAGCACTTGTTGAACAACTGTATAAAGAAATGGGACAAGTATTCCGTCCATTAGACACATGGTCGGCATATGTATTAACAAGTTACGAAGCATTTGAGAAGTGCTACGGAAAAGATGCATCGAAGAAACGTAAACTGTTTAATGGATTTATCCGTACAGATTACTACCAATACTTCGGAAAACGTCCACCTCGTAATTCATAGTATAAAACTCCTCCAGCGCGCATATACTGGCTATTATGTAATGCGTAAAGGAGGAACTGATATGGATAGTTTCCAATTATCAATGATTCAAAAAGCTATTCACCGTACGTATGATGAGCTCGGAAAAGAAGTGGATAACCAAGGTGCGATTGTAGATGAAATACAAAAAGCACAAGAAGAATATTTGTTAGCTCTTTCGCATGAAACAGCGATAGATAAACGGTATTTAAAGTCATTAATATAGAAGAAAATTTTCCTTTTTCGAAAGGAAAATTTTTTTTCGTGTATTTCCATGTATTACAACAGGGGAAAGTGGCTGCGCACATATGAGTAGCAGTTGCTATATCTTTTATAGAAAAACTTTTTGGTTGGAGGCTAAGGATGTTTACTGAGAAGAGATTACCATTTGAAGTAGGGAAACAAGACAATTTTTATGATAAGTTGAATGAGTGGATTGGAGATGTGTTTTATGACATCCTTCCGGAAAAAGGTTTTGAAGAGCGTGATGAACAAATTTTTATGGCGTTTCAATTAGAGCGTGCTTTCCAAGAAAAGAAGGTAATGTTCGCAGAAGCAGGTGTAGGAACCGGGAAAACAATTGTATATCTTCTATATGCAATTTGTTATGCACGTTATACTGGAAAGCCAGCGATTATCGCTTGTGCAGATGAAACGTTAATTGAGCAGCTTGTGAAAGAAGAAGGGGACATTGCTAAATTATCTGAGGCATTAGGCTTATCGGTAGATGTAAGACTTGCGAAATCGATGGATAATTATTTATGTTTACGTAAACTTGAAGATGTTATGAGTGGACGAGCTCCAGAAGTAATTGAAGATGTATACTACGAATTACCGCAGTTTGTATTTGACCATGGTACGATGCAAAACTTTACTCACTATGGTGACCGAAAAGAATTTCCGCTTTTAAATGACGAGGAATGGTCAAAAGTAAATTGGGATTACTTCCAAGATTGTTTCACTTGTGATTCTCGACATCGTTGCGGGCAAACTCTATCACGTGAACATTATCGTAAAGCAGCAGATTTAATTATTTGCTCTCAAGATTTCTATATGGATCATATTTGGACGTATGATGCTCGTAAGCGTGAAGGACAAATTCCGTTATTACCAGAAAGTAGTTGTGTTGTATTTGATGAAGGACATCTTGTAGAATATGCAGCTCAAAAAGCTTTAACATATCGTTTAAAGCAAACGATGATGGAGCAACTTTTAACGAGATTATTACAAAATGATATTCGCGAGGAGTTTGCGCATTTAGTAGAAGAAACAATTTGGCAAACAGAGCGATTCTTTGATGTGTTACAAGAGAATAAAAAAGAAATTGCTGGTTCTGATCGTTTAGAAATTACTGTGACAGAAAAAGTAACGGCTGAAGCGAAGCGACTTTATGCGAAAATTGGTGAAGTCGGTGATGCATTAGTATTTGAAAGTGAAATGCATACAGTAAACACGTATGATTTAAATATCGTTGATGAACATTTAGATGTATTAGAGCATTCACTTCGTCTGTTTATGCACGAGAAAAATGTAATTACATGGGGTGAAGAAGGTGATGGAGCTTTCACGTTAGTAATTATGCCGCGTGCAGTTGAAGAAGTATTACAAGAGAAAGTATTCTCGAAGAAAATCCCGTATATTTTCTCTTCTGCTACATTATCTAACAACGATTCATTCGCATTTACAGCAAATAGCTTAGGGGTAAAAGATTACTTATCATTCTCAGTTGCCTCCCCGTTTGATTACGAAGAGCAAATGGCAGTAAACTTACTATCTCATACGAAAGAAAACGAATGGGAAAGAAAGTGTCAATATACACTTGAAAATATACAAAAAACAAATGGTCGTACACTTGTATTGTTCCGTACAACACAAGAGCTTGCAGCGTTTAAAGAATATGTAAGTAAAGAACAAATGTCAGTTCCGTTCTTATATGAAGGGGACCAAGAAATTAGTCAGCTCGTTTCTCGTTTCCAAAATGAAGAAGAGACTGTACTTTGTGCCGTTCATTTATGGGAAGGTTTAGATATTCCTGGTTCATCATTATCACATGTTATTATTTGGTCATTACCATTCCCTCCAAACGATCCTGTGTTTGAAGCGAAGCGTAAACACGTAAATGATCCATTCTGGGATGTAGATGTACCATATATGATTTTACGTCTTCGTCAAGGGATTGGTCGTTTAATTCGTACGAGCGAAGATAAAGGTGCTATATCAATCTTCTTATCTAATACAGAAGATGAGAAAGTGATAGAAGCGGTGAAAAAGGTACTACCGGTAGAAGGTAAAGAATTATAAGGAGAAAGCTTGGCGCTTGCCAAGCTTTTTTCTATTATAAAAGGAATTTAGATTTCCGTGTCGAATTAAGTTTGAGGTAGAAAAGGGAGGTTTTTATACGATGACAGTAGCTACATATGAAGTAGAAAAACAATTTTTAACATATGTGAAGAAGATACAAAATTACGGAGAAGCATTAAGTTTAATGTTTTGGGACTTAAGAACAGGTGCGCCTAAAAAAGGTGTAGATCAGCGTTCAGAAGTAATTGGTATGCTTTCATCCGAAGTGTTTGCTATGTCCACTTCAGATGAGATGGGAAATTATTTAACAGAGCTTGAAACTTTAATAAGTGAAGACAAACTTTCTGAAACGACGAAGAAAATGGTTGAAGAGTGTCGTAAAGAATATGATAGAAATAAAAAAATTCCACAAGCGGAATATGAAGCATATGTGAAATTAGAAGCGAAAGCGGAAAGTGTGTGGGAAGAAGCTCGCGAGAAATCTGATTTCGAAATGTTCCGTCCGTATTTAGAACAGATAGTTGAATTTAAAAAGAAATTTATTACATATTGGGGTTACGAAACATATAAATATAATACGTTATTAGATATGTATGAGCCGGGTATTACAGTAGAAGTGTTAGATCACGTATTTGGTCAACTTCGTGAGCGTATCGTTCCGCTCGTAAAAGAAATATCGGAGTCACAAAAGAGATTAAAGACAAGTGCTTTATCAGAACATTTTTCAAAAGAAAAACAAAAGAACTTTACATTAGAGCTATTAAAGCAGTTGAATTATGATTTTGAAGCAGGTCGTCTTGATGAAACGGTGCATCCATTTGAGATTACTTTAAATAGAGGGGATGTTCGTATTACGACACGCTATGATGAAAAAGATTTCCGTATGGCTGTGTTTGGAACAATTCATGAATGTGGTCATGCTGTATATGAGCAAAATATTGCTGAGAAATTTGAAGGTACACCGCTATGTAGTGGAACATCTATGGGGATCCATGAGTCACAATCATTATTCTTTGAGAACTTTATCGGTCGTAATAAATCATTCTGGAAGAAAAATTATGATTTATTAAAAGAGTATAGTGATGGCCAATTCAATGATATATCAGTAGATGAGTTTTATGATGCGATTAACGAATCGAAACCATCATTCATTCGTATAGAAGCAGATGAGCTTACATATCCGCTTCATGTTATGGTTCGTTATGAACTTGAGAAAGAATTATTTGATGGTACATTACAAGTGAAGGACTTGCCAGCGGCTTGGAACGATAAGATGGAAGCATATTTAGGCATTCGTCCAGAAAATGATGCACAAGGTGTATTACAAGATGTTCACTGGGCTGGTGGTTCATTTGGATACTTCCCATCTTATGCGCTTGGTTATATGTATGCAGCGCAATTTAAGCAAAGAATGGTAAAAGACATTCCGAATTTTGATGCATTATTAGAAGAAGGAAACGTAACGCCAATTCGTGAATGGTTAACAGAAAACATTCACCAATACGGTAAAACGAAAAAGCCACTTGAAATTTTAGAAGATGTAACAGGTGAAGGATTGAATGCAAATTACTTAGCAGATTATTTAGAAGCGAAGTATAGAGAGATTTACGAGTTATAAAAAAGGGCAGGGTTTGAAGCAGTTGGAACGTTTATACAGAAGACGAATGGTAGTTATTTTGAATTTTTGAAAATGAATTATATATGTAAAAATGATTAAAAAAACAGAAGAATCTTCTTCTGTTTTTTTATGCAGAAATAAATCTTACTATTTGTAATTGGAAGTTTTGTAATTTTGGAAGAGGATGTGTATGATTGAAGTTTAATGGTAAATAGCAAGTTTAGTAAGGAGAGACAGCATGATTACAATTAAAACGAAAAATGAAATAGATTTAATGCATGAATCTGGAAAGTTACTTGCTTCATGTCATAGAGAAATTGCGAAGATAATGAAACCAGGTATTACAACAAAAGAAATTAATACGTTTGTGGAAGCGTATTTAGAAAAACATGGTGCAACGTCTGAGCAGAAAGGGTACAACGGATATCCATATGCGACATGTGCATCTGTAAACGATGAAATGTGTCATGCATTTCCGGCCGATGTTCCTTTGACTGAGGGTGATATTGTAACAATTGACATGGTAGTAAACTTAAATGGTGGTCTTTCAGATTCTGCTTGGACGTATAGAATTGGAAAAGTTTCTGATGAAGCAGAAAAGTTATTACTAGTAGCTGAGAATGCTTTGTATAAAGGCATTGAGCAGGCGATAATCGGTAATCATGTAGGAGATATTGGTTATGCGATTGAAAGTTATGTAGCTGCTGAAGGTTTTTCTGTCGCAAGAGACTTTACGGGACATGGAATCGGTAAAGAAATTCATGAAGAACCAGCAATTTTTCATTTTGGGAAGCAAGGAAAAGGGCCTGAGTTACAAGAAGGAATGGTAATTACAATTGAGCCAATTGTCAATGTAGGTATGCGATATTCGAAAGTAGATTTAAATGGATGGACCGCGAGAACGATGGACGGGAAATTATCAGCTCAATATGAGCATACAATTGCGATTACAGAAGATGGACCAATCATTTTAACGAAGTTATAATTGGGAATGAAAGAGTTTACAAAACTCGAACGAAAATGATGTTTTTATAAAATTTGTACGTGTTTTATGAATAAAAGCTTTTCAAAGTATAAAAAGTGCGTTATAATCCTTCTATAAAATAAATAGTTAGCTACACTCATATAATCGCGGGGATATGGCCTGCAAGTTTCTACCGAAGTACCGTAAATACTTTGACTATGAGTGAGGACGAATATATTTGCTTGTTTAGCATTCTTTTTTGCGAAACTCCAAAAGCGCGTCTCTCACTTGTAACGAGTGGTGGCGGCTTTTGGAGTTTTTTTATTGCATAAGAGGGGGAACAAACATGAAAGTATTACAAGAAAAGATTTTGAACGAAGGAAAGGTTTTATCTGGTGATGTATTAAAGGTAGATGCATTTTTAAATCATCAAATTGATCCAGTACTTATGCAAGAAATCGGAAAAGAATTTGCTAAACGTTTTAAAGAAGAGAACATTACAAAAATCGTGACGATTGAATCTTCAGGTATTGCACCAGCAGTTATGGCTGCATTAGAGCTTGGTGTAAAAGTAATCTTTGCTAGAAAGCGTAAATCGTTAACGTTACAAGATAATATGTATGTTGCAAGCGTATATTCATTTACAAAACAAGAGACGAATGAAATTTCATTATCTCGAAATCATATCGATGAAAGTGATCGCGTTTTAATTATTGATGACTTTTTAGCGAACGGTCAGGCTGCTTTAGGTTTAATGAGTTTAGTTGAGCAAGCAGGAGCAAGTATTGCTGGACTTGGTATTGTTATTGAAAAAGCATTTCAAGATGGAGGAAAGAAGCTTCGTGAACAAGGCGTTCGTGTTGAATCACTAGCAGAAATTGCATCACTTGATAATAACGCAGTTACATTTGTACAGCAAGAAACTGCGGAGGTGAAATAAACGATGAGGCAACATCCAATTAAAATCGCATCGCTTGGTATGCAGCATATGCTTGCTATGTATGCGGGCGCAATTATCGTTCCGCTTATTGTGGGCGGTGGCCTAGGTTTAAATCAAAAAGAGTTAACGTATTTAGTCTCAATTGATTTATTAATGTGCGGCGTTGCGACAATTTTACAAGCATTATCAAATCGCTTTTTCGGTATTGGGCTCCCAGTTGTACTAGGTTGTACATTTACAGCCGTTGGGCCGATGATTGCAATCGGAAAACAATACGGTGTGTCTTCTATTTATGGAGCAATTATTGCTGCGGGGTTATTCGTTGTTATTTTTGCGAAATTATTTGGAAAGCTTGTAAAGCTGTTTCCCCCTGTTGTAACAGGATCTGTCGTTACCGTAATTGGAGTTACACTTGTTCCAGCAGCAATTAATGATATGGCTGGTGGAGTAGGAAGTAAAGATTTCGGTAGTCTTGAAAATTTAGCATTAGCATTTGGTGTGTTACTATTTATCATCATTATGTATCGTTTCTTCGACGGATTTATTCGTTCAATCTCTATTTTACTAGGTCTATTGTTCGGTACAATCGTTGCAGCATTTATGGGGAAAGTAAGCTTGCAAGCGGTTGGAGAAGCAGATTGGTTCCATGGTGTTCAGCCATTTTACTTCGGTACACCAACATTTGAATTAACGCCAATTATTACGATGATTTTAGTTGCTTGCGTAGGGATTGTAGAAGCAACAGGTGTTTACTTTGCATTATCTGATATTTGCAATAAAAAGATTGGTGAAAAAGAATTAACAAAAGGTTATCGTGCAGAAGGATTAGCGATGGTGTTAGGTGGTATTTTCAACGCCTTCCCATATACAACATACTCTCAAAACGTAGGGCTTGTTCAATTAACTGGAGTAAGAAATCGCGTTATTATTTACACGTGTGGTGGTATGTTAATCGTTCTTGGGTTCATTCCAAAAATTGCAGCCATTACAACAATTATTCCGAAATCGGTACTTGGCGGTGCGATGTTAGCGATGTTCGGTATGGTAATGGCATATGGCATTAAAATGTTAAGCAGTGTTGATTTTGGAAGACAAGAAAACTTATTAATCGTTGCATGTTCTGTTGGGATTGGACTAGGGGTTACTGTTGTTCCAACATTATTCTCACAACTTCCAGAAAGTATTCGTATTTTAACGGATAACGGAATTGTACTTGGAAGTGCGTCAGCAGTATTGTTAAATATCGTATTTAATATGGTGCCGCAGCGTAAAGTGAAAGTAAAGGATGAACCAGTTCCGATACAAAGTGCGGTAAGAGAAGCGTAAAAAAGCAAATAGGATACAAAAACATGTATTAATATACAATGGTTTAAACATTAGTATCCGACATATTGATGCCGAAAATAAGTTATAATGTTACCTATATTTTCTCCTATTTTATTTCGAAATATAGAGGAGATTTAAATTGAAAAAACGACGAATAAGTACTCGTAATGTAGAAGCGATAAAAGAAAACAAGTTGTATGATTTCGACTTTCAACAAGCGTATGATTATTTCTTATCAGCGAAAAAGTCGGAGGGGTTAAGAGAAAAAACGATTATCAGTCACGAAGAACATTTTCGTTTTTTCTGAGATGGCTAACTAAGTATTACCCAGGGATGCAGAAAATTTCAGAAGTAACTACGTACTTAATTCGGGAATACATGGTCTATATGAAAGAGGAACATGTGAATTTTAAAACGGGACGGCCAGGACTATCTACGCAAACGATCAACGCAAGAGTTCGATTTTTAAAAACTATGTATAACCTCTTATATAGAGAGGAGATAATTGATTCAAATCCTTTAGAGGCGATAAAATTCTTGAAGCATGAAAAAACACCTCCTGAATTCGCATACTAAGTATGCAAATTCAATGGAGGTGTTTTTCGTTTGAAGACAAGAGTTCATTACCCAGAAGAAACAAAGTGGAAAGTTATTGAAATGAAGAAAGACGGTTATTCAAATCGTACAATTATGGAGAAATTCGGAATTAAAAATGTTTCCCAAATTAAGACATGAGTGAAATGGTATCGTACAGATCAAACGTATCGTTTTCAACAACCTGTAGGAAAACAATATTCTTATGGAAAAGGACCAAAAGAGCTCAGTGAATTAGAACAGCTACGTTTAGAAAATAAACATCTCAAAACAAAATTACTTGTATGGGGAAAGGATCTGGAAATCGAAAGGGGCTGAAACCAGAAACTGTAGTTACTTTATGGGAAAATGTAGAAACAAAAATAACGGTAACAGAATTGTGTAACGTATTAGAATTACCCCGTTCCACATTTTATCGCTGGTTACAACGAACGGAAAATCTAAAAGATGATATAGAAGAGAAAGTAAAGGACGTCTGTCTTAGGCATAAATTCCGGTATGGATATCGAAGAGTGACCGCTACTCTTCGAAAAATGGGACTGTGTGTCAATCATAAAAAAGTATTACGAATCATGAGACAAAATCACATTCTTTCAAAAGTACGTCGAAAGAAAAAGAAATATATCAATGGTGCGGAACCAATGGTAGCCCCTCATCGGTTGGAGCGCCAATTCGATGCATCCAGACCAAATGAAAAGTGGCTTACGGATGTGACATATCTCTTATTTGGAGAGCGTACCTTGTATTTATCAACGATTATGCATGCCTTTAATCGTGAAATTATTAGTTGTGTCATCAGCGAATCACAAACACTGACATTAGCGATGAAGACATTGAAACAAGCAATGAGAGGGCGAAAAGTAAAAGATGTCCTTCTTCACTTGGATCAAGGAAGTATTTATACAGCAAAAGAATTTCAAGCGTATGCCAAAGAAAACGACATTATCACCAGCATGTCCCGGAGAGGAAATTGCCATGATAATCCCGTCATGGAAAGCTTCTTTGGGCATTTAAAAAGTGAAGCTTTCTATTCACAAAAGATAACAAAAGTATCCAACACAACTGTGCGAAAGATTGTGCTAGAATACATTCATTACTACAATTGTGTGCGAATTCAAGAAAAATTAAACCACCTATCCCCTAAAGAATTTAGGGAACAAGTGGTTTAGGTGTTTTGATTGGCGTCCCGTTTTCGGGGGGCACTTCATTTGAAGTGATTTTTTTATCATGACAGTACTCTGATTAATTTTGTTGCTAAATCTATTTCCCAACCTTCTCAATCGTTATATCCTGTTTTTCTTTTACTGAATCCTTGAGTGCACTTTCTAGTAAATTAAGGAAGGCTTTTCCTCTTTCGGTAGTGTGATATTCTGCTAAGTTAGTTATATCGTCAGGAATCTCATCTCCATACGGAGGTTTTTTTGTTAAGTCTTCAATATCCCAAATTACCTCTGAAGGAGGTATTTTGCTTAAAATTCCTCTAATTTCTTCAACATTTTTTAGAGCCTCAGGTGCATCTTGCCATTTTAATTTATCAAAATATAAGTTCTTCACTAATAGAGGGTATTTAGTCCCCCATCCATCTGGCTCACAATGGTATGACACTGTTGAGAAAAAGCTGTGTAAAAAATCAGGGTGTCCTGCTTCATAAAAAAACATATCTACAGAAAATCCTACTGCCATTTTTATCAGTCCTCTTTAATAAATTTTATTTCTGGTAAGGTATTAGCTTTATTACTTATTCCTGTCTTTATTTCCTTCAACATCTCATTAGTAACAGTTTGTCCCCTCGTGTCAATAACAACAGTCTGTCTTGTTCCTTCGGGTAAGTGAATATCTCTATCATTGAGTTGTTTGACAATTACATTCACTAAATTAGTTCTTTTTGATTTTGTAGATATATCATAATTTTTAAGTTCTACACTATGACCTTCTATATGGAAATCAGGTCTAGTACTACCTTTTGTATTCTTAGATACTTCTACCCCATCTTTGAAAGCCACTTGATCATTGTACTTAGGATGCATTTCGCCATACTCAGTTTCAGTTGTTCTCCAGGATGGTCTAGCAAACATAAGATAACCACTTAAATAATTACCCCAATGTCCTGATGGTGGGAGCGCACTAAGTATTGCTTCACCAGTAAGACCACCACCAGCAAAAGCAGGTGATAAACGTGGTGGGAAAACTTCCGTTACTTTATATACATTTACCCCTCTAGCAAGTTTAGAAGCCTTATCAAGACCCTTTCCTCCAATAAGTCCTGTCGCAATGGATGTTAGAAAGTAAGAACCCCAATGGAATCCGCTTTTAATATCCCCATGCCAAACTTCATTCATAAACGAGTCTGAGAAGGTGTTCCACATAGCAGGTAAAGTTTCATCTATATTGACTACAGCATCCCACATGTTTGACCATGTTTCACCGTCACCTAATGCTTTGAATCCTTCAATTGCATCTCCGACTGCTTCTCCTGCTCCATCGTATAGTCCGTCCCACGCTTCGGCAATATCATCTAATATATTACCAGAATCACCTGATTCAGATGTATTCCCATATGTTAGGTCTGTATTAGTTGAATTGCCTTCATAACTTTCATCTGTATTACGGAATTTCTCAGCAGCTTTCATTAATTCATCTGAAACTTTATCTAATTCCATTAAAACAGTAAACATTTTTGGTTTTGCTTCGTTAAATCTCTGATAAAATTGTTCTCTACTCGCTCCATTCCACTGAGAAGCGATATTTTCAATTTGATAGTATAAGTCATTATGTAAATACTCTAAGAAGTGTCTAGTGTTACTTACTGTCTTTGCAGCCTGCTCTAACATCTCAGGTGTTACTTTTATTAATACCATACCATCCCTTCTTTACATATTGATTAACATGTAAATTATACCATATCCCTATAGGGGGAATTATTAAGAAAATAAGAGTAAAGACAATAAGGTTCTTTTATTAATAATAATTTACTACAAATCTACCATTATCAATAAAAGGACCTTAGATAAAACCTGAATTTTATTTAAGGGCGATATTATTTCGGCATTTACTTAAATACATCTGGCAAACAACAATTAATAACTAGCACAAAAAATGGCTGCAATGTTATTGCATGTAGGGAATAGAAGTGTTATTGGGATATCGTAGGAAATATAGGGCTTATTACTGGATGGTAAGTATTAATAAAGAGGAGAATATATATCTGTAAAGAATTGTTAATTAACGTTGAGGGATTTGTGGGAATTTATGGAGGGGGAAATGATGAACATTAATAGAAAAAAGATACAAATCAAAGACAAAACAATTGATTATACACATATAAAAGTTGATTCTAAAATCATTTGTTTTATGTTTTCTGGGGCAGGATATAAGTACGATAGCCCCTTATTTTATTATTCGACGAGAGTGATGCTTCAAAATAATATCGACATTGTCCGTGTTCATTACTCGTATGATGAGAAAACTATGAAAAAAAACAATGAAGAATTAGCTAAGATAATGATGGATGATATTAATCCTGTCATGATGGAAGTTTTAAAAAATGGTCAATATAGTGATACGATTTTCTTAGGGAAATCACTTGGGACAATTCCAATTGCAAATGAGTTAATGAAGAGAGAAGAATTTTTAAACTCAACAATGATTTTACTTACCCCATTGTTGAGATCTGCTTCGATATTTGAATCTATTTTAAATAGTCAACATCGAGGATTACTAGTTATTGGGGATAAAGACTATCATTATAATTCAACTCAAATTACTCAATTAAATAAAACAAATTTAAGGATTGATGTTGTTCAAAATGCAGATCATTCTTTAGATATTGAAGGGTTTGAAGTAGCAAATTCAATTGTAGCTTTATCAAAAATAATGGAAAGGCTCCAAGAAATCATTAGTTCAAATGAATAATAAATTAGATGGCGGATGTATTCGTAAAACAAATAGAAAGGAGATGCTAATGTGCATCTCCTTTTAAATACTTCAACATTGATTCTATTACGAGACCTTGCTTTTCTTTTTAAGTGGCATCATCTTTCCGTACGTACCAAGGCGCCATATATACTCAAGTGGTCCGTATTGGTAACGTGACAGCCACCAGCGGCTAATAAAGATTTGCAGCGTGTAGAAACCGATGCAAAATAGTGGTCCTACCCATAATGGAGCAAGATAATCATTTTTGAACAATATTCCGAATACAAGCAACGTAACAATTGTATGCGAGATATAATTTGTTAATGCCATTCGACCAACGTACTGGAACGGACGTAATATCTTTTGCCATTTTTCTTTTTGTAATAAACGCATGAGCGTGAAAATGTAGAATATGAATAATGTCTTTCCGCTTATCATCGTAATACCCATAAGTGAAAATGGTGTGTATGGTTGATTGTTCATAAAGAAGTAAACCATAATAAACCACATCGGTAATGTTAAAATGAACATAATGATTTGCCATTTCTTTAGTTTTGGATCTAATTCTTTCGCACGGCGGAAAATATCTTTTTTACCGGCATATAATCCGAGTAAAAACAATCCTAGTGTTTCAGGAAGCATAATAAGACTGTTACTTATTGCTTCAGAGTAGAAAGAATAGAATCGGTCTGTGATTTGTAAGCCCCAGTTTTCTAACGGCATAATTGCTGTGGAAAGGCCTAACTCCTCTACTGGCACGATTAACATGACAAGAGAACCTAATAATGTGAACAATTGCATGAAACTTAATAGTACAACTGACCATATTAAAATAGTACGTGGCTTTCTTTTGTAAAATAAAAATAAGAAAAACCCGGTAATTGCATAAGTATGTAAAATGTCTCCGTCCCATAAAAGAACGTAATGTAAGAAACCAAATAATAATAAAATAAGTAAGCGACGAACAAATAAAGTTTTTGGTCGATCTGTTTTCGCCTCAGCACGATTCATAAAAATATAAAAACCTAATCCGAATAAAAACGAAAAAATGGTATAAAATTTCGTTTGAATAAACATATCGTAAAATAGGCGAATGTAGCTGTCTATCCCTTCGTAAATTCCTGTAATATCACGGGAGTCGACTCCGGCGATAACAGGCCAGTTAACAAGAAAAATACCAAGTACAGCTATTCCTCTAATAATATCGATGGAGTGTATCCTCTCGCCTTGTGAAATATTTTGTGTCATTATTTTCCTCCTTGTTAAGTAATTCCCTTTTATTATACAAAATGTAAGATGGAGGGTATAGGGTGGATTTCCATTTTTTTTAACTATTAAGTTATGTAAGATGAGATATAATAAGAGTGCACAACAAGTTTTAATCTTCTTCAAAACAGGCAGTAAAGCTCCTTCTTATAAGGGGCTTTCTTTATGAAAAGTGTTGATAATGATTCTCTTTAATGATAAAATGTATTCAAAAGTGATAATCATTATCAAAAAAGGTTGGTGCACGAGTATGGTATATGCATTAGTAGCAGGTACAGTCGCTGTATATGCAGTTATTGCAAAGTATGTTTTAAATGGAGTAGGAACAGCAAAATGAGTGATATTACATAAAATCCCTTTCATTTGTAAAAAGAATGAAAGGGATTTTTTATTTTTAATGAGAATATGCTGAAAATTTAGTATGATAGTAAAGTGAAACGGTAATCAATGAGAGGATGTATCTCCTGTTGATTATGAGCTCGCAAATAGCGGGGAAAAGTATATACATCTTGGATAAAGGGGAACAAGGGGATGACAAACATAGTACAGACAAACGGTATGAAAAAACTTGTTTGTTTTTATGAAGAGTGGCAAAAACACGGCGATGCAGAGAATAGCTTAAAGTTGTTTGAAGTGATTCAAAAATATAAACGAGAGCAGCTTATGATAGCATTCTGCGGTCACTTCTCAGCAGGGAAATCTACGATGATGAATCATCTATATAAAGCGCAGTTGTTACCGACAAGTCCAATTCCGACAAGCGCTAACGTCGTTAAAATTGAAAAGGGGTCTGATCGTGTTGTTGTAACGATTAAATCTGGAGAGCAGTACGAATATGACGGTGCATATTCAGCAGAAGAATTAAAACAAATTTGTAAAGATGGCGATGAGGTAATTGGTGTTCATATTTATCGAAATGATGCGCCAATTCCAGAAGGTGTTATGTTAGTTGATACACCAGGGATTGATTCAACAGATGATGCCCATCAACTAGCGACAGAATCAACGTTGCATCTAGCAGACGTAATTTTTTATATGATGGATTATAATCACGTCCAATCGGAAGTGAATTTACAATTTGTTAAAGAATTGAAACAACGTAATAAAACGGTTTATCTCGTTGTCAATCAAATAGATAAACATAAAGAAAATGAATTATCATTTGAGGATTATAGAGACAGTGTAAAACAATCGTTCTCTAACTGGGATATTGAAGTAGATGGAGTTTATTATACATCATTACGAATGATGAACCATCCACATAATGAAATTGGAAACTTGGAAACATTAATTACTTCTATTATGAAAGAAAAAGAGCAGTATGTAAGAGCTGGAATGGAGCGAGAAACAGAATATTTAATGGGAGAACATGTCTCGTTTATTCTTTCTGAAAATGAAAAAGCTCTTTTGAAATATGAGGAAGAGTTAGCATCACCGCTTTCCATTTCAGAAATAGTTGAAAAGAAAGAAGAGCTAACGGAAATGAAACATCGCGAGGCTAATAAAGAGTCTCAAATGAGAAATGAATTTATAAAAGGCTTACAAGCTATATTAGATAACGCGTATTTAATGCCGTTTGAAATGAGAGAATTGGCAAATGCGTACTTAGAAACGAAATTAACAAAATTTAAAGTTGGTTTGCTATTTGCGAAAGGAAAGACTGAGCAAGAAAAACAGAGACGTTTAGATGCTTTTTATTCAGCTTTGCAAAAGACGGTTGAAACGCAACTTGATTTTCATGTGAAAGAATTTATTGTTGCCTTCTTAAAAGAAGAAGGGTTGTTTACAGAGGAAATTGGGAAAGACATATATGATTTAGAAATTGCTTTTGGACCAGAAATGTTAGCAGAAGTAATTAAACAAGGTGCAGGTTTCACAGGTGATTACTTACTTCTTTATACAGCGGATGTAGCGAATGAATTAAAGAAACGTTATTTTATAAAAGCACAGCAAATTTTTGATAAAAGTGCAGTCGTTTTAAAGCAAAAGGTAAAAGAAGCAGTTGATCGTATTGAAGAAGAGATTGAAACATATACGATGTTGCAAACGGCGAAAGAAACGAAATTGCAATACAGTAACAATTTGGAGGCATATGAAGGCTATTTACAAAATGTTTGGCATGATCGTGTTGCTACACCAGAAGGGTTGCAAATAGAAGAGATATTGCAAAGTAAAAAACAAATTGTTAGTGAGAAATTCACACTACAAGAGCAGGAAATTGTAAATGATAACGTAGCGGCTCGTGAGGAAGAGATAAAAGGAACGGCAGCTTTAAATATTCAGCGGATATTAGAGAAAGTGAAGAAAGCTGAAACGATATTAGAACCATTGCCAGCGCTAAAACATGTACAGCAAGAGGTAATAGAAAAAAGGCGCCGTGTGGAAACGAAACAATTTACAGTAGCGTTATTCGGAGCTTTTAGTGCTGGGAAATCATCATTTGCCAATGCATTGCTTGGTGAGAAAGTACTTCCAGTGTCACCAAATCCGACGACGGCAACGATTAATCAAATTTTGCCAGTTACAGAGGAAAAACCACACGGAACAGTAATGGTTCAATTTAAATCAAAGCAAGCCTTATTAGAAGATATGAAAGCTGTTTATAAGCTGTTTCATTATGAGATTACTACGTTAGATGAAGCGTTAGCACAGATTGATAAAGTTATGAAATACCCTTCACCAACTGGGAAGCAAAAAACAACATTTAGCTTTTTACGAGCAGTACAAAAAGGGTATGATACAGTTTCTGCACATTTAGGTGAGAAAGTACAAGTTACATTAGAAGAGTTTTCTGATTATGTAGCGAATGAAGAAAAATCTTGTTTTGTTGAGTACATGGAGCTTTATTATGATTGTGCATTAACAAGGCAAGGAGTAGCGCTTGTAGATACACCTGGAGCGGATTCTATTAACGCCCGCCATACAGACGTTGCGTTCCAGTATATTAAAAACGCAGATGCTATTTTGTTTGTCACGTATTATAATCACGTGTTCTCTCGTGCTGACCGTGAATTTTTAATTCAGCTTGGTCGTGTAAAGGATACTTTTGCTCTTGATAAAATGTTCTTCTTAATTAATGCGGCCGATTTAGCAGAGTCTGAAGAAGAACTTAAAATGGTAAAAGGTTATATCGCAGACCAGCTACTGCAATACGGTATTAGAAATCCACGTTTATTTGCAATTTCAAGTTTATGTGCGCTTGAAGAGAAACAAGGAAAAAATATTGAGAAAGAGAAGTACGGTATTTTACAAAACTCTGGGATTGCTAAGTTCGAGGAATCATTTACATCCTTTATGATGAGAGATTTAATGCTCGTATCTGTTCATGCTTTATATGGTGCATTGCAAGGGGCAGATCAGCTGTTAGTAAATATGATAAATGGTGCAAAGCAGGGGAATGAAGAGAAAGAGAAGCAAACGAAAAAATATGAAGCAGAGCGTGATCAACTACTTCATATTATTTCATCATATAGTGTGCTTGCTGAAGAACAGGCGATGCAAAATGAAGTGAAAGAATTGCTTTATTACGTGCAACAACGTCTATTCCTACGCTATAACGATGTGTTTACTGAATTTATTAATCCAGCATCGCTTCGAACGGATGGAAATGTGAAAGTGCAGTTGCAGCAGTGTGTTATGGAATTAGTAGCATTTATTCAGCATGATTTATTACAAGAAATGCGTGCGACATCATTACGCCTTGAAAGATGGATAGATGAAGCGATGAAGCGTGCAAAGAATGAAATTGTGGTGAACTGTAAAGTAGAAAATGAATCAATTTCTATGAATGGAACAGTGGAATATGAATATAAAGATATTACACATAAAGAACCGTTCCCTTCAGTTGAAATAAAAGATTTCAAAAAAGCATTGGCACACTTTAAAAACGAGAAAAGCTTTTTTGAAAAGAATGACAAAGCCTTTATGCAAGAAGACGCTAAATCTGTATTAGAACCTCTCGTATCAAACTATGTAGCTGATGAAAAAGATTTATTTGTTCATCATTATAAGCAAGAGTGGGATTTGAAATGGAACTTATTCCAAAAAGTGATGCAGCAAGATGTGATGAATTATTATGAAAGTGTATTATTTGCATTGGCTGAAACGATTGATGTATCACTATATGAACAAAGTAAAGAACAATTGCAAAAGCAATTAGTAGAGATTGAAAAAGAAATGTATGTGATGTAGTCGTTATGAGAAAAAGATTCGTTCGATTTTCTTTTGTAGTACCGTATCTAAAGATTTGACAAATCCAGCAAATTCATCGGTAGAAATCATATGAGTAAGAACGAGTCGTCTGCCGTCTGGTGTTTCACCGCATAAGACGAACGAAGAAAATTCATATGTTTTATTTTCTACTACTAATTTTGGATAGGAATACGTGTCGCTCTTCTTCTTCTTTCCATCAATAGAGATGACGTTGCATTTTTTCTCATTGTTGTCCATGGTGAATCCCTCCTTTCTATTACTTATGGTAGACAAGGAGGGTTTAGAACAATAGAGAAGGGGGAATTTTTTATGACTGTTGTAATAGAACGTATTTCAAAAGAAGCTATACCGAAGTCTTTATTACTACTTGCTGATCCAAGTGAACAGCAAATTGGTGCATATGTACAAAGAGGATTAACATACGTAGCTAAGCAAGAGGATAATGTAATCGGTATATATGTAATTTTGGAAACAAGGCCGAAGACGATGGAAATTATGAATATTGCGGTTGTAGAGCATTTGCAAGGAAAAGGGATTGGAAAGAAGCTAATAAGTCATGCTATAGAAACTGCTAAAGGATATGGTATGTCAAAACTTGAAGTTGGTACAGGCAATTCTAGTGTTTCACAACTTGCTTTCTATCAAAAATGTGGATTTCGTATTTTTTCTATTGATTTTGATTACTTTTCGAAGCATTATGAAGAAGAGATTATTGAAAATGGGATTGTATGCCGTGATATGATTCGGCTTGCAATGGAATTAAATCAGAACGTATAACTTATTTAGGGGGAAGAGAAGATGGAAGTACATAAAGCAATTACAGCACATTCTCGTAAACAAAATGAAAGTGTAAAAGCATGTTTACAATTAGATGCGCAGCGTGAAGCAGCTATTGAAGCAGCCGTATCTCTTGCGTCAAATGGGAAAGAATTTTCGGTTGATGTCATTAATGTTGTAACGAAGCAAATTAATGCTCTTGCAAAAAATGGTGTTACACTAGAGCGTAAATATGTTACAAAAGAAATGGTTATGGAGTATGTAAGTCGTTTGAAAGAGAAAGAAGGTCGTTAAAGATGTTAGTTACAGTCGAATGGTTACGTGAGCATATAGAAGATGAGAACGTCCGTATAATCGATTGTCGTTTTGATTTAGCGAATCCTAATTGGGGTAGAGAAAAGTATGAGGAGGAACATATTCCTCATGCATTATATTTTGATTTGAATGTAGATTTATCAAGTCCTATAACAGAACATGGTGGTCGCCACCCGTTACCAAATATTGAGGAGTTTGCAGACAAGCTGTCGCGGGCTGGTATTGATGAACATACGACAGTGATTGCATATGACAGTGAAGCGGGTGCAAATGCTTCTCGTCTTTGGTGGTTATTAAACTATGTAGGACATGAGAAAGTATATATATTAGATGGTGGATTTCCAGCATGGAAAGAGAATGGACTACCGGTAACAACAGAAATTTCTGTTGCTAAACGAAAAGCATTCAAAGCAAATGTACAAAATCATATGCTTGTAACGATGGAAACGGTGAGAGAGAATATCTATGCAGGTGCAGATGTTACGTTAATTGATTCTAGAGAGCCAAAACGTTATGTTGGTGTAGAGGAACTTGTTGATCCGAAAGCAGGACACATTCCAACAGCAGTAAATTATTTTTGGAAGGATGGAATGCTACAATCAGGACAATTTAAGAATGAAGCTCAGCAACAAGAACGATTCCAAAACCTTTCGAAAGATAAGGAAACAATTGTATATTGTGGTTCTGGTGTTACAGCATGTCCAAATATCGTTGCATTGAAATTAGCTGGATTCCAAAATGTTAAATTGTATGCAGGTAGCTGGAGTGATTGGATTTCTTATCCAGAAAATCAAATTGCAAAAGAAGAAGATTAATCACTTGCATGCAAAAATAATTTGTATTAAAATAAGGTCACAAGCAAGAGATTGCTCGAAAAACTTTGTATTTTACACATTGGAAACAATGTGATAATATAGCGACAAGTAAATAATACATCCTGCGGTGTGCGTAACTTATTTATGTCTAAAACCGATGTTAGTTATACGGAAGCTCAATATTTAGCGACCATCATCAAGCCTTCCTTGTGGAGGAAGATGTACGGTAACTGTGAGGGCATCCACCTGCGAGTAGCGGGTTTTTGGACATTTACGAGGAGCGGCACGTGCGGGGGTCTTATTTCAACTAACATTATATAAAATTCCTACGGTGTACGTAGCTTATGCATGTCTTAAACCAATAAGTTTAATATGGAAGTTCAATATTTAAATGTAGCTAACATGTCATCTTTTTAAGAAGGAAGTTACAAACATTTGTGAGAGCATCCACCTGTGAGAGCAGGTTTATGGACATCTAGAGAGAACGGCATATGTGGGGCTATATAAAAACCTTACGTTTTATACGTAAGGTTTTTTTGTTGTATACATATATCCATGTTATCTTGATTCACCTGTGAAGTTTCCGTAATAAATATAGCATTTTCTGTCTTCATCAATCTCTCTTGAATCTAAAGCAAACTCCATATGCTTGCCGTCTTGTTGAATATATATAATATCTGAATGCAGATATGGCAAGATTTCTTCATAGTTCCATACATCTTTACTTTCAATCAAGTTTGAACTTGTATCCTTTAGCTCTCTAATTTCAAAACCGATGTGGAAGTAAGTAGGATCTGAAGGATCGTTAGAGAAAGTTTCTTGTTGAATATATATAACTGCTGTTCCGTCTGGATCTACTGAGGTTGCAGTGACAACATATGTATTTTTATCTTTTATAAAATATTCACAAGTCATGCGTGCAATGATTTCAGAATTAGAAATATTTGCATAGTTCCATAAAGCTGGATACCCTTTCGTCTCATCATTAAGTCGGTATTCTAAGCGCATTTCATCACTCTTCTTCCTTTTTCTTCTACTTTATCATGCCATCCTATATAATAGGAATAGAATTTAAAAAGGGGAGTGCGAAGGTGACAAAAACGAAATGGTTAGTAGGTGGTGTCGTAACGTCTTTAATGACTGGCACCTTATTTGGCTGCGCACAAGATCTTCCCCCAAAACCGAATGATAAAAGTTGTGCAGATTGGGATTGGGATGATGAACTTGGGGTATGGCAGTGTGATGATAGTAGTTCAGGATATCGTGGGCATTATTTCTATGGCGGGAGATACTATCAAAATAAATCCACTTTCAAAAATTCATCTGCGTTTAAATCTTATCAATCGTCTGCGGAATTTAAAGGTGGAATTGGAAGCGGTTCAAAGGGAGGATTTGGGGGCTAAAATATGTCGCAGTACATAAGAGAGCGAAAAGAGTTTTATTCGAAATATCCGGATTTCTGGTCGGATCTATATGAATGTGAGTATAGTTTATTTCATGTTTTCTCTATAACAAATGAGACTATGAAACAATTACAGTTAGCAACTGAACGAATGGGAAAAATATTTTTTAAGACTGCTAGACTTTTGCGTAATTTAAGTGACGAACAGCTTCTTGAACTTGGATTTCCTCCTGCGAGCTTATCGTTCATTAGAATGAAAGGATTATATCCTGAATCTGTTATTTCGCGGTTTGATTTCGTTTTAACAGATGATAACCAAATTAAAATGCTCGAATTTAATAGTGATACGCCAACATTTATTATGGAATGCTTTCAAATGAATGGAAAAGTTTGTGAGAAACTAGGCTATGATAATCCAAATTCGGATCAAGAACGACTACTATCTTCTGGTATTACAAAAGCCGTTATGGAAGCGACAAAGGGAATAGATAACCCGAATGTTATTTTTACAGCACATCATGAACATATTGAGGATTGGAATACGACTATGTATTTGAGTCAGCTATGCCATGTTGAAAATAAAGTCGTGCCAATGTCAGAACTTAGAATTACAAAAGATGCTTTAGTGGATAGGGATGGAGTGCAAATTGATGTTTTATACCGCCAAACATATCCGATAGAAGATTTAATTGAGGATCAAGATCCTGAAACAGGAGATTTGGTAGGTGTGGAGTTGTTGCAACTTGTAAAAGCCGGAAAGCTTTTTATCATCAATCCTTTGTCAGCATTTTTACTTCAGCCAAAATCAGTTCAGTGTCTTATTTGGGGGTTAGCAGAAGAAGAGGCCTTTTATACAAATGAGGAACAACAGTGGATTAAAGAATATATGTTACCTACATATTTAGAACCAGATTTATTTTTAGGAAAAGGTTCTTTCGTTCAAAAACCTTCATTTGGTAGAGAGGGAGACACGATTACCATTCGTGATAAGGACGAAAATATTATGATTCAAAATGCACACCAAACGTATAAAGCGTCACTGCCGATATTTCAAAAGTATACAGAACTTCCAGTCATATCTTTGGAAACAGAGAAAGGGATGGAGAAACTGTCGTATGTGTTTGGTTCGTTTTTAATTGCAGGAAAAGCAAGTAGTATTGGTATTCGTGCTGGTGAAAAAATTACGGGGAATGAATCGTACTATTTACCGGTAGGTATAAAAAAGGAGGAAGTATATGATTAATTTTTTATTATATTTAGCAGTAACACTTGGTCTTTTATGCATAGGTCTTTTCCTGATGGAAGTGACAACGAAAGTAAAAGAATTTAAGTTAATGGCCCAAGGGAATAAGGCAGTAAGCTATGTACTTGGAGGACGATTACTTGGGTTAGCTATTGTTTTATATTCAACAGCAGCTAATTCCATTTCACTTCTTGATATGGTTTCGTGGGGAGCGGTTGGGATTTTGGCTCAAATTATCGTCTTTTATTTAGCTGAGTGGCTTACACCACGCTTTAATATAAATAAAAGTCTTGAAGAAGATAATCAAGCGGTCGGTCTTTTTCTTATGTTTTTATCGCTTTCAATTGGGATTGTAATTGCTGGTTGTATAACTTATTAAAAACTTTACGTTTAAACGTAAGGTTTTTATTTTTACTAATTTTAAAATATGTGCTTCATTCATTTGATACGTAGAAAGAGAAATCGTATGTATATGAGAGGGAGTTGTTGTAATAAGGAAAAGATTCCATTCAAGGTGTTGACATCTATTTTAAATAAGAGTAACATTTTCTATGTAATAAAAATAAGTCTCTGTTAGGTGAGGCTCCTGTATAGAGAAATGCTACTGCCCAAAAATGTCGAGAGACGCCAATGGGTCAACAGGAATGATCGAATTAAGGTTTTTCTTAACGTAGCTGGTAATGTACCTATGCTATACAGTGCTAAAACTCGGCGAGGGAGAGGTCCGTAGATTTCTAATTGTATTAGGAATCGTTTATTTGTGTATGTCATGGCCTTTACTCTTTTCGGAGTAAGGGTCTTTTTGTTACAAAGCTATGAGTAATTTCATAGTATAAACTATAAAATAAAACGAGGAGGTGAGGAGCATGTCAAATTCTGACTCGGTTCCGTTACCCATATACTTCAAATCAAAAATATATGATGTAGGCAGGAAACGACTTGTTCCTCCCTCTATATTTATCATCATGTAGCGTTTATATGTATGTTTAGGCGCTAGACACTTTCACCGTAAAGTGGATAAATTGAGAAACAAAGCGTTTCTTCCTACGTTGTAAAGGAGGAGACGATAATATGTTATATGCAAACAAAACTGTGGGTAACACGTCATATAAATTAAGCAAAAAATCAATGAAAGAACAAACGATGCTTCAAAAAAATAAAGATTTATTAATTGAAATCGCAACGAGAGATGTAAAATCTGTATTTGCGTATTTTAAAACAACAAGAGATGGATTGTCTATGAAAGAGGCACAAAAACGTATTCAAGTATACGGCCGAAATGAATTAACTTCAAAAAGAGCTCGTATTGCAGAAGTGATGATGAAGCTAGGTGGAATGATCCCAGGTTTTTCAAAACAACATGTGAGAGATGGATTACAATGTGAGAAGATTACTGTGTCTCGAGTAGAATGTTCTAGTGTAACAGGTTTAAACGGTGAATTAAAAATGATGGATTTGCCAGTACAAGAGCTTGTTCCAGGAGATATGATTTTCCTTTCAGAAGGTGATACAGTACCAGCAGATGTACGTATCATTTATGCAAATGATTTATTAGTAAATGAATCTGTGCTAACAGGAAACGATGCAAGTGTTGAGAAATTTGAAAGTTGTTATCATCTTGAACGCAAACGATTTATTCCTTTGAAAAGAATGAAAGACTATAATCCACTTGAACTTGAAAATGTATGTTTCAAAGGGACGTATATTGTTAGTGGAAATGCAAAAGCTGTAGTAGTTTCAACTGGGAAAAATACGTATACAGGGATTCTTCATACTTGTTGTAGTAAAACGTCTTAATGTGTAAATGATGCTAAATATACAAAAACAATGTATAATAGACAAAGTTGAAAAACGTAGAATGGTAATCTATTTATATAACCTTACGTGATGACGTGGGGTTATTATTTTTTTTGGTAGGAGAGGAATTATGAAAAAAGTATTATTAGTTGATGGTATGGCACTATTATTTCGTGCTTTTTATGCAACAAGTGTCTACGGGCAGTTTATGAAACGACAAGATGGTACCCCTACAAACGGGATTCATGGTTATATGAAACATTTATTAACGGCAATGCAAGCAATTGAACCGACACACATCGTAACATGCTGGGATATGGGAAGTACAACATTTAGAACAGAGTCGTTCTCAAATTATAAAGCGAATCGTGCAGCGCCACCTGAAGAATTAATTCCGCAATTTGATCTAGTGCAAGAAATGACTGCGAAATTATCTGTTCCAGTTATCGGCATGAAAGGGTATGAAGCGGATGATTGTATCGGTACACTAGCAAAACAATACTGCAATGAAGCGGAAGTTTATATTTTAACAGGTGATACGGATTTACTTCAACTTGTTGATAAGAACGTTACAGTTATGCTTCTGCGCAAAGGAATTGGAAATTACGAGTATTACACACCGGAGAAAATTATGGAAGAAAAAGGTGTAGAACCGTGGCAAATCGTGCATGCGAAAGCTTTCATGGGAGATACGAGCGATAATTACCCAGGTGTAAAAGGTATCGGTGAAAAAACAGCGTATAAGCTTATTCAAGAACATGGTACAGTAGCAACTGTACTAGAAAATGTGGCAGCATTAACGAAAGCGCAACGTACGAAGATTGAAAGTGATTTAGAGAATTTAAATATTTCATTACAATTAGCGCAAATTCATTGTGAAGTTCCTATTTCATGTTCACTAGAAGAAGGATTACACACAATAGATGAAGAAAAATTACGATTCGTTTGTGAAGAAATGAATTGGGGAAGACCTGAAATATTAATCAATATGCTGTAAATAGTTTAGAAAGAAGGATGTTGCATGAGTCGAACTTTGACTAGGTGGCACCTTCTTTTTTATTTTGGAACACAGTATGTAAGTTAGAGAAAGTATATGAAACTGCGCTAGAAATATATATAAATATTTCGACAAGGTAATTGATATAAGATGGCGTAAATGGCGAATTATGTAATGAAATAAAGCGATTAGAAAACTGCTTTAGAAGGAGCTCTTTTTTCGTGTTCACAAAGTTGTCAGAAAATAAATGTAATTTTCATATGAAGTTCAAATGGAATTCACAACAATCAATTATTATAAGAACAACCAGATAATTCTTTATCTTTTATCCCACTTTAATGGGCAGTAAGACCCCCCACTTCAAAATTCAGCGAAAGCAAAGAAGTTAGGTGGGGGATCAACTGCCCATAAAAGTCCGATTGGTTCAACTAATAATCAGTGGGGGATGAAGAAAACCCCCACTGATTAAAGTTTCACTTTATATAAACCATCCCCCAAGGAGGACAATAAAAAATGAGAAAAAAAGTGAGAAAATCTTTTAAACAACTATTAATTGAAAATAAACAATCACTATTAAATAATAAAGAAAATATGAAAGAAATTGAGGAACGAATTGAGAAACGACATGTCACATATAGTGGCTCTAGCAACTAAATAAGGTAAAAAAAGATAGCCGATAAAGGCTATCTTTTTTTGTTTTATATTGAAATAACTATATTCTCTTCTTTAATTTTTGTAAATATACAACATATTTTCATAGTGTTTTTCTACCAATTTTTTTCATTTTTCGAGGTTGAAATTGGTATATATCAATTAAAAAGATTAACTATTCATAATATTGCAAAAAATGTTACAATACATTCAAAATTACGCTATAAATCATTTTAATATGAAAAATTGGAATGAAAAGAAAGGAGAGGAATATGAATAATGGTGTCGCTTTGAAATGATTATTATCATTTCATTAGGAGTTGATATAAAACGATGGATAGGTATGAAGAACTGGATTCAATTCGAGGAATTTCCTCATTGGTAGTAATGATTGGTCATCATTTAATGATTTTTTCAGTATTTCAAAATTACAGTTATGAAGATAATAAACCATTTGTTATGTATCTATTAAAAGAAACACCTGCTCGTCTAATTTTTAGTAGTGGTAACGAATCTGTTATTATCTTTTTTGTTTTGAGTGGATTTGTTTTGTATAGATCCATTCAAAACAACTACGATAGTTATAGGTCCTTCCTTTTAAAGCGTATATGCAGAATTTATATTCCATATATCGTAGCAATACTGATAGCTATTTTATGCCAAACTACAATGAGTAAATATGGAATTTCTGATTTAAGTGAATGGTTTAATCGCTCATGGACGCTTGAAAGTTCTTTAAGCCTAATCGTGCAGCATATATTATTGGTTGGGAAATATAATACAGATGCATATAACGGCGTAATTTGGTCACTTGTTCATGAAATGCGAATATCAATAATTTTCCCGTTAGTTTTGATGGTTTGTTTACGAAAAACGTTGAGGGATTCGTTATTGACATTGTTTAGTTTTAGTATATGTTCTGTCGTGATTCTATTGTTATTTCATTCAAGTTTAACATTAACAAGCTATGCATTAACCCTGCATTACACAGTACTGTTTTTACTAGGGGCACTAGTTGCGAAGTATAAAAATAATGTAATAGTTTTTTATAGTAATCGTACTAAAAATGAGAAAATTGCATGGTTTTTATTAGCGATTTTACTTTATATGTATGAAGGGCTTATCGGAGAAATTAAAGTGCTCAATAATTTTATATTGCGAGACTACGTAGTAGCGATAAGTGCATGTTTATTTGTCATATTAAGTTTAGCAGTATCAACTTTGTCATCGTTGCTGCGTAATAAATACTTGTTATATTTGGGGAAGATTTCTTACAGTCTTTATTTATACCATATCATATCGTTATTTTCCCTTATATACATGCTTCATGAAATATTGCCGTTGCCTATCATTTTAATTTTTTCACTCGTTTTTTCATTTATACTTGCAATGCTTTCGTATATATTTGTAGAAAAATTTGCATTCAGAGTCGGAAAGTATGTAACAAAGCAAGCGAATAGAAAGAAGAAAGAGTTATCTGTAAAGAATGATGTGCAGAATATGAATCAGACAAAGGCGGTGAAATAATTGAAGCAAGAAATTAGTATGAAGGATTTTCAACAGTTATTGAAAAGAAGGATAGTAACAATTATTTTGACGATGTGCTGTTTAACTGTTTCTCTAATTCTTATCTCTATGTACGTATTAAAGCCTTCATATCAATATTCAACACAAATTCTCGTTGGGAATTTAGATGAGTTTAATAAGGAAAATTCAGCAAATAAAACACAGGAAAATAAGCAACTCGTAACTTCGTATGTTGATATTTTAAAAAGTCCACTTATTATTTCAACCGTCAAAAAAACTTTGAAATTAGAGCAATCAAGTTACGAATTAGCTCAAAAGATTTCAGTAGTGAATATGGACAATTCACAAATTGTTACTGTTACAGTAAAAGATTCGGATCCTCAAATTGTAAAAGAAATTGTAAAGTCACTGGCAGAACAATCTCAAAAAAGCTTTCAGCAGTATACGAATGTACAGGGAGTAAAAATATTAACTGACCCTGAGTTACAGGAAAAAGCTGAAAAACTGTTTCCGAAATTTCAACTTATTATCCCTATTTCTTTACTTGTTAGTTTTTTTGTTGGGGTAGGTTTAGCTGTATTTCGAGATTATTTTGATGAGCGTATATACGTCGAACAAGATTTGGAGAAAATAACAACAATCCCTGTTATTGGTTACATAAATATGAAACCGAAAAGAAAAAAGAAATCTACAGAAGTTGATCCGCAATCATCTATATATCGAGGTGAACATGTCGATGTTTAAGACAAAGAAACGGCTTCCATTTGACCCGCATGATACTTTAATGAAAGAGCAGTTTTATACGCTGTATCACGAGTTAAAAAAATCGGGGAAACAAGTGTTCACAATTAGTTCAACGAAGGATAGAGGCGTTGTTGCCTCGTTTATAGTCAATATAGGGCTAGTATTTGCAGAAATGAAAAAAAAGGTGTTACTTATCGATGTGAATTTTTCCGATCCTAAGCTACATCTATTATTACAAAGCAACCATACGAAAACAGTGAATGATATAATAAGCGATCCCTCCTGTAGTTATGAAACTTTCTCTAGTAACTTATCTAAATACTTATATTGTATTCCTGCAAAAAAAACAGTACACACCGGTACACCTTTAGTTGCTACAGATGAATTTGATGATGTAATTGCAAAATGGAAGGAAGATTTTGATTACATTTTCTTGTATTCCTCTGAAGTATTTGAGCTTCCTGCTACGCACATGATTGCAGGGAAATGCGATGGAGTGGTCTTAGCAGTTAAAAAGAGAAAAGATTCCCTACGTACTGTGCAAAAAGTGATAGCAAATATAAAGAAGAAAGAATGTGAATTAATAGGTATAGTTTTATATTCTTGAATGTGGGGGTAACGATTTATGATTCGTGAAACAAATCAAGCCAAGTTGTATACGATTCCGGCCCAAGAAAAGACCAGTATTTTGAATCGAAGTATAAAGCGCTTGTTTGATATTATATTTTCACTCATATTGTTACTAGTTACGCTGCCAATTATGTTGTTTTTTTGTATTATAATTCTTTTCGAAACAGCAGGAGCTCCAATTTATTTTCAAGAACGTTTAGGCATGAATGGGAAGAGATTTAATGTATTTAAATTAAGGTCGATGGTAACAGATGCTGAAATAAATGGACCACAGTGGGCAGATGAAAATGATCCAAGAATTACTAAAGTTGGGTCATTTATAAGAAAAACGAGAATTGATGAATTGCCGCAACTTTTCAATATTTTAAAAGGCGATATGTCTTTTGTTGGACCTAGGCCAGAGAGAGAGTATTTTTATAAACAATTTGATACGTATATTCCAGAATTCAAAGACCGCTTAATCGTGAAACCAGGGTTAACAGGATGGGCACAAATAAATGGAGGGTATAATCTTGATGCAAAAGAAAAATTGAAGTTGGACATGGAGTATATTGAAATGAAAACGATCAGGATGGATATTCGTATTTTATGTAAAACTGTTTTAATTGTATTGAACCGTAATGGTGCAAGATAAATATATGTAAGTAGGTTGCTTGCAAAGGAGAACAGGTATGGGTAGATCTGTTTTAAATAATATTATCCATCTATTTTATAGCACAATTTTAGCTAACCTTCTTCAGGCTGTGAGTTTAATTGCTTTAGCAAATTTTTTTAATGCACAAAATTATGGGATGTTTAGTGTTGCTATAGCAGTGACGTTTTTTATGTTATTTTTTACAGATTTAGGACTAACGAATACGTTTCTTCGAGAAGGGGCAAAAGATGGAATAGACTTAGAGATGATTTTATCGTCGTATATAAAGGTAAGGATGATTCTACTTATTTTTATTTCTATAATCGGCTATATTGCTATTCATTATATGTATGCGGATAGAAATTTGATTTATATGATGATAAACGTAATGTTTTTCATGTTAATAGGATTAACTTGGCAAAATATAGGGATTGCCTACTTTCAGCTAACGGAGCGTATGAAGTATATAGCACTTATTAAAGTTGTATCAGCGGCAGTTGTCATTATCATTACATGTTTTTGTATTTTCGGAGAGTTACCAGTTTATATAACTGCGCGTTTATATGGATTTGGTTATATGATTGGTGGTATATGCAGCATATATGTAATGAAAAGAAAGACGAATGTGAATATGAAAGTTGTAATTCATAAAGCGTTGTTTTGGCAAGTGACACCTTTTATTATTAGTGGTTTTTTAATAATGAGTACGCCACAATTAGCACCTATCTTACTTAACTATACATTGCCATTAAGTATGGTAGGTGTTTTCGCGGTGGCTTATCGGATGCCAGCAGCTTTATATCAAGTACCAGGGGTGATTGCAGGGGCGTTTTATCCAGTGCTCTTTAAGCATTATAATCAGAATAAATTAGAAGAGCATACGAAATTAAACTTACTTCAAATAAAATTAATGGCGATCGTGGGAATATGTATGACAATAGGTTTATATTATTTAGCTCCATACTTTATTTCTATATTTTTTCATGAGGAATGGAGAAATACAGTAGAGCCACTCCAAATATTATCATTTCTCATTGTGCTGCAAAGTTTAAATATTGCTATAGCTGACGGCTTAACAACGAGTGGATGTCAAAATAAAAGAACAGTTGTGCAATGTATAGCATTAGTGATAGGTGGGATTATGCTTTATAGCTTTAGTAGTATTGGTGGGGTGATAGGAGCTGCTTATGCTATGGTTTTATTTGAAATTGTAGCTTTAGTTGGGTATATAGCAGTAAGTGTAGTGAAGGGGGAAATTGTATTTCAAATTGTCATACCTTATACGATTTATTTTGGCGTAACTTTTATTGGGGTGCAATATATGTTGCATACATATCATTTCATTGCGCTCGTTCTGAATACGTTAATCGTAGTAGTTGGTATATTCCTATATGATTATGAGCTAAAAAAACTTCTTCTTTCGTTTATAAGAAAAACACGCAAAAAGGATTATATTACGAAACAGGGGATATAGCCTATGGAAAATAATATGAAAATATCGATGAAATGGATCATGCTCTTAATATTATTTGTCATGTTAAGTAAATACAACATATATATTGGATTTTCGCTGAAGATATATATGATTTTTTTAGTCATATATTTTTGTGCAACAGTTAAAAACTTTCGTATTCAAAAGCTATATTTTCACGAAGTTGTATTTTTACTATTTTATTTCATCTATTGTTTCAGTGGAATTCTTTCTATATATTTACATGCTAGTATTCGTATGATTTTTGGTGTGCTACTTGTTTTAGGTTGTTATTTTATAATGAGAAATTTAGTAGGAAATGTTGAAATAGCAACACTTGAATCATCTATTGTCTATGTAGGAATTCTATTTAATATTGTAAGTCTAATACTGTATATAGTCGGTTTACAGCACTTTGGATTGTACGGTGGAGAAGAAAGAGAAATTTTTGCCGGACTATTAGTTGATAGAGGGTACCCAAGATTAATTGGTTTGCTAGATGATCCTAACATTTTTATTTTTTATAATACAATATTTTTTATGTATTATATGACAAACCTACATAATATGACGAACATTTTAGGATTGATTTTATGTGTTACGACAAGTTTATTAACTTTCTCAAGGGGAGGGATATTAGCACTTGTGCTCGTCGTTTTTGTATATGTATGTACATCTAGTTTTGCAAAAAAAATAAAAATAATAATGAGTTTACTATTGTTTGGTGTAGTGATCTTCAGTTTATCGAATAGTGTAATGGGTGGCCAATTGGATGATATATTGAATAAACGAATTTCTGATTTTTCGCATGATAATGGAAGTGGAAGATTTATATTATGGGAAGCTGCTTTTAAATATTATATATCCAATCCATATATCGGAATTGGTGCGTTTAATTTTTCGAATTATTATGAGTTTCAATTTAATGAAAAATTATATGTGCACAATACATTTTTAGAAATTTTGTCTGAATCGGGTACAATTGGTTTTCTTTTATATAGCGCTTTTTTATGCATATTAATGTTTAAATTAACGCAGTATACTCTGTTTCGTGAAAAACCGTATCTTTTATTGACTATGATTGCATTTTTATTTCAGATGATGTCATTGTCACTCATTATTAACGAAGCGTTCTTTTTATTTTTAGCAATGGTTGTGAAGTACATTTCAATATATGAAGGAAGGGGAAAGGTAGATGGTAAAATGTCTATCAGCACATAATAAGGCGCCTCATGTTTCTGTAATAACACCTTCTTATAATAGTATACGATTTATAGGTGAGACGATTTTATCAGTACAAAATCAATCATATGAAAATTGGGAAATGATTATCGTTGATGACGCTTCAACTGACCAATCTGCTGCAAAAATTAAAGAGATAATAGAAGGGGACTCGCGTATTAGGCTAATATCGTTAAAAGAAAATGTTGGTGCTGCGAAAGCTCGGAATTTAGCGATTGAAGAGGCGAGAGGAAGATATATTGCTTTTTTAGATAGCGATGATATATGGTTGCCAAATAAATTGAAGACGCAATTGTTATTTATGGAAGAAATGAATGCGGCCTTTTCATATACATCGTATAGTTTAATTGATGAAAACGGTAACGGACTAAATCGAGAAGTGAATGTACCAAAATTTGTTGACTATCATCGTTTGGCAGGAAATACAATTATCGGTTGTTTAACAGTAATGATTGATCGGGAAAAAATTTCGCATATTGAAATGCCTAATGTACAGCCGGAAGATACAGCACTATGGCTAAACTTATTACATGAAGGGCATGAAGCGAAAGGAATACAGCAAGTGTTAGCGAAGTATAGAATTGTAGAGAATTCTGTTTCGAGAAATAAAATGAGAGCGGCTTTTCGGTATTGGAAATTATTAAAGGAACAAAAACGATTGAATGCAGTGCAAATTTTTTACTATTTTAGTAAGTATGCTTTTCATGCCTATAGAAAAAATAAAATCAATGTAGTTGGGAAGACGCAATTATGAATATATTGTTGATGACAGACAAATTGATAACTGGAGGAGCTGAAAGTTATTTCTGTAAATTGGAAAGCAATTTGCGTGATGAGAACTTTACAGTTTATACAGCTGCAGGTGATGGAGAACTATATGAATCTCTTACTAGAAAAGAAAATTTCATGTTGCTTAGTCGATGGAATCATTTGAGAAATATTTATTACTTGCGAAGAGAAATTTGTGATCGAAAGATAGAAATTATTCATGCAAATAGTTTACGAATGGTTTTATATTCATTTCTACTTCAAAAGTCTATGAAAAAAAAGATAAAAGTCGTGTATACGAAACATAATGTAACGATATTAGAAAAGAAAATGCCAATTCTTTTTCGTTATTTCATGAATAAATATGTGAACAATATTATTACAGTAAGTGAGTTTGAAAAAAATAATTTAATTTCAATGCATGTAGCTGCAGAAAAAATAAAGACGATTTATAATGGTGTGGATATTGAAAAGTTTTTATTTCGGCAGAAAAAGACAGAATCTACTTATCATGTAGGGATATTAGCCAGATTATCCAAAGAAAAAAACCATCAACTATTTGTAAAAATTGCAAATGTATTGAGAAAGAGAGATGATTTTAAGTTTTATATTGCTGGTGATGGACCAGAGAAAGAGTCTATTATGAAAGAAATAGAAAAGTATGGATTGCAGCAAAATGTAAAGATGTTAGGGAATATTTCGGAACCACATAGATTTATAGGGAATATGGATGCCCTACTTTTATTATCTTTTCGTGAAGTGTTTCCGATGGTGGTAATTGAAGCGATGGCCACAGGAACACCAATTATTTCAATAGATGTCGGCGGAATAAATGAAGCAGTAATAGATGGAGAATCAGGTGTTTTGATATCTGAATATTGCGAATCAGGATTTGTAAGTGCGCTTGAGGAACTAAAAGAGAATGAAGAAAAGGTGAATGGTATTAGACTGAAAGCACGAGAGAAAGCAGAGAGATATTTCTCGTTAACGAAAATGATAGAAGAAACGAAAGATTTATATGAATTAAACAAATGACTGTAGAAGTCGTTTGTTTTTTTTATTATAGAAACTTTTAAGATAAAACTCACATATTATATGAAAAAGGTAATATGAGGAGTGAATTTATTTTGTCAGAATATATTTCTTCCCAAGAAGATTGTGCACCAGAAAATAGCGTTCATATTGATTGTTTTGGAGCAGTTCCAAACTCGGGAAATGATAGTTCATTAGCAATTCAGCAAGCTATAAATTATTGTGTAGCGAATCGAATTTCGACGGTTAGAATTACAGGGGTAAATACGTACAAAATTGTAAAGCCGGTTGTTGTTAAATCAAATGTAAGGTTAGAGCTAGATCCTACTGTAACACTACAAATCGATGGAGATTTTAATGCGTTCGAATTGCAACAAAATGCGTCTATAACAGGTGGTACAGTTCAAGTTATAAATCCACTGTTTCAATCTGCAGTTATTTATGTTTCCGGTTCACAACAAATAGAAGTTCCTAATCACTCTCTTATATCAAATATAAATATAATAAATGCAACGTCGTCATATAAAGGAAAGGCTATACACTTTTATTGTCAAAAAGCATGGGACTATATTAGTTTTTTTCAAGTCAACTTTATTCAAATTAAAAACTTTCAAACTGCAATACATTTAAAGACAGAATTTATAGATGATATAAATACCCCTTGCTGGATTAATGCAAATGTATTTCAATCTATATTTATTGATGGATGTCAGTATGGGATAGAAGTAGATGGAAATAGTGATTTGCCAAATGAAAGTTCAGGTAATACATTTCATGATATTCAAGTACAATGTAGACAGCAAACGAAAAAAGTAATTCGTTGTACGGGCGCTTATAATACATTTGATTGTATGATCTGGGATACGTACCGGATGAGTAGCGAACAGATTGTCATTGAATTTTCTTCTAATTCGCATCGTAACTACCTTTTTTCGAATTTACTTTCCACAACTATTGTAGATAAAGGACAATACAATGTTTGTAAGTCTACCTATGAAGAATCTCTTCGGATTCAGTTGCCGATTACGTTAAATAAACCACATTTAATAGGGAACCAAGATGATATATTAGTAAATGCTCAGCAGAAGTATACTGTTAAGCAAGTAAGTGGGAAATTACCTTACGGGGGGAATCTTGCAAATTGTTTTAATTTAATAGATGAACAAAGTGTAAACTATATCGATGTTCCGGATAGTAATCCAGTTGTGATTGAATTAGATTTTACGAAAAATCCAATCCAAATGTTGAATTGTTTTGGCATGTATTTTGGATGGGGAGAGAGCCCGAAGAAAATTAAAATTGAGTATGCATTAAGTGCAACTGGAAATTGGGTTGTTGCATCGGATGTTCCATTAAATGTAGGCGACACAATTATATCGAATATGAAGGCGAGTCAACTATATAAAGCGAGAATTACACTGAGGGGTTATGTTCAAGACCATAAACGTTTTCGAATTAATCGTATATTTGCGAGATCTTCTATGGAAAATGGGAATGCTTGGTTAGCAACAACAGGCGGAAGAATGTTTGGAGATATTGAAATAGAAGCAAGTAAAGGTATCATTATGAAGACTGTTAGTGGAGCGAAATGGAAAGTAACAATTAATGAGGCAGGCCAACTTATTACGACTAAATTAACTTGAGATGATGCTCGGTTATAAATGCTTGGACGAGTTATTAAGTAGTACGATAAAGAGAATGAAAAAGAGATTGTAATTTGGTTTCAACCAAACTACAATCTCTTTTTGTTTCATTTAATCCCACCAAATCCAAGTCCAAAGGTAATTTCGTACATTTCGAGGAGTAATCCGTATGAAGCGTTCACCGTCAAAGAAGCAATTAAAATTTGGAAGTGTCTCATCTGGATTTTCTGGAACAAAGGTGACCGTATTTTCATTACTCGTAACGGTTACTGTAATTGGTGGATCGGTAGGTGAGGCTTGAAGTTGTAACGAAATATTAGCCGTATTTTTAAACTCATTAGTAACAGGTGGACTTATCACTTGTACGGTGAATAACACGATAATTGTTTCGCTTGGTTCTAAATTAGTAGCAACTAGGAAACCGATATTCGGATTCGCTAGTGGAGAGCGTTCTCCGTTAATGGAGACGGTGCCGTTCATAAATTGTAAACCTACTGGAATAGTATCCTGTAACGAAATATTTAAGAGTGAAATCTCGGAAGTATTCGTAATACGCACCGTATAATCAAAATATTGATTTAAATAAGCTGAGCTGACGGAAGCGTTTTTCGTGACTGTCGCAGTTACAAATTGAACTGGTATACGAACAATATTCGAATTAACAACGAAAGTAATAATCGGATCCTGTGGTGTCAATTGGAAAGCGGCTGTAACTGTTGCAGAATTTATAATTGTATTTTTTGAAGGAATAGAAGTTACGAGCACTTGAAATGTTATCGTTGCTACTGAGCCAGCAGGTAAAGCGCCGATATTCATACCAGTGTCTGGACGGAAAGTTGGTACCAGAGTACCGTTAATTGTTACGCTATTTTCTATAAATGTTGTACCAGCCGGAATTGTGTCTATAACAGAAGTATTGATTGTCGGAATTGGGGAGTGATTAAATACTGCTAATGTGAATGTAATTATATCTCCAATAACGACAATAGATTTGTCAGCTGTTTTTTCAATACGAACCATCGGATCAATGACTGTCGTTGTAACGATATTTGTTTGTTTTGTAATTGTAATAGGTGGTTTTGTTGGATCAATGATGACGGTATAGGAAACAGAAGCATCATTATTAATTGTAGGTTGAAGAGTAGAAGAAGATATTGTTATTTGGAACGTAATAATAACAGATTCACTAGGAGCAAGAGTTCCTAACGTAATACCATTTTCAGGATTCGCATTAGGTTGATTGATTCCGTTAATTGTAACACTATCAATAACGAATGTCGTATCTACTGGTGCTGTGTCTACTAGAAGAAGATCTTCAATAGTGATATTACCATTATTCGTAATAGTAATGGTGTACGTTAAAGTTTGACCAGGTAAGGCGCTCGTGAAATCAACAGCTTTTATCGCAATGACATCATCATTTTGGACAGTTGTTGTGACAGTATTTGTTGTAATTGTATTTGTAACAGGTACGTTATTTGGATTGACTATATAGTTAAAAGTAGTGATTGCTTGGTTGGTGAGTTCATTTGGTGTCGGAATAGAAGTTACAGTTACTTGGAATGAAGTGATAGCATTTCCGCCAACAGTTATAGGACCAATTGGTATACCACTTACTGGATTAACTCCCGGAAGAGTTTCTCCGTTTACAATGACGCTATTTTCTATAAATGTAGTACCTTGAGGAATCATATCTTGAATGACTACATCATTTGCTGCAACATTACCAGTTTGATTGAGCGTAATCGTATACGTTAACGTATCACCGACTGTTGCAAATGCTAGGTCAACAGTTTTATTACTATTCAAAGTCGCATGATTAATTGTTGTTATGGCAGCTGATGAAATAATAGTTTCGGTAATAGGTGGTCGATTTGGTAACGTGTATTGGTATTCAATTGTACTCGTGTTAGAGATTGGATTTGTTTGCGGAATTGAAGTAATCCGTACTTGGAATAGAATAGTTGCTGTTGTATTAGGCGGAATGTTATCAATTTGTATCCCGCTAAGTGGATTGTCATTTGGACGAGCGTTGCCATTCACAATAACACTGTTCTCTATAAAGCTCGTATTTGCTGGGATGATATCTGTAACGATAATGTTTTCTACTTGAATATTCCCATTGTTTGTAATGGAAATTGTGTAAGGGATAATCGTTTGTAGGTCAGCATATTGGATAGGCGTTGTTTTTATAGCGAGTACATTAGCAGAAATAACTTCAGTGAAGGTAATATTACTAGTTGATATTTGTTCCTCGCCATTAATTGTATAACGAGAAGTTGATTGGTTTTGGATACGACTGCTAGCTGGAAGAGATACCACGGTAACGGAAAACGTGACTGGGATAGAAATGTTAGGAGCAATCGTTTCTACAAGTATACCGGTACTTGGATTGGCGTTAAGCTGCGGAATGTTATTTACTAAAACGCTACCGTCAATAAAGGTAGTTCCACCAGGAATGTTGTCTGTAAATACAACAGCAGTGGCATCTGTATTCCCTGTATTCGTTAAAGTTGTTGTATAAGTTAAAATGTCACCAATTGTTACAGAAGTCAAATCAACAGTTTTAAGTGAAACGATATCAGCATCATTAATTTGAACGAAAGTAGTGTTGGAAGTAGTCGATTTTTGAATTGGTGCAAAATCAGGGTTGAAAACAAAGTCGTAGATGATGTTTGCAGTATTAGGAGTTGGGTTTACAGTAGGTAAATTCATAACGGAAACTTGGAAGGTTATTGTAGCCATTTGACCTGATGCGATATTAGGAATGGAAAAGCCGATATTCGGATCCGCTGCAGGAAATGCAGTATTGTTAACTAATACACTTCCCGGGATAAATATTGTTCCATCCTCTATCGTATCTGTAAAAAAGATGGAGTTAGTTGTAGTGGATCCGTTATTTTGAATGAGTACTGTATATTCAATAGTTTCATCAATATTAGCTAATATTGTATTAGCAGATTTTGTGGCGATAAGAATCGCATCAATAAATTGTATATTTGTAGTATTGGAAGATGTCGTTTCTGAAATTGGTGGTAAGCTTGGGTCTGGCTGATACTCATAGTGGATGACGGCGATATTATTAATGTTATTTTGAGGAGGTATAGAGACTACGTTTACTTGGAATGTAACGATAATTGTATTGTTTGGAAGGATAATATTAAGGGTGATTCCGGTAATTGGATTTTCGTTAGGTCTCGGTATGCCATCTACAAGAATGCTATTTGGAACGAATGTAGTGCCAGCAGCAATTGCGTCAATTAGGAGAGTATTTGTAATAGGTACTGTACCAGCGTTTGTAACTGCGACTGTATATGTGATGATTTGACCGATGCGTGTAATAGATCTGTTAGCGGATTTAATTGCACTAATATTTGCTGTACGGATTTCAGTATTTACTGCATTTGATAATGATCTACGCTGAATAACCGGAGAACTAGAGTCAATTTGGTATTCATACGAAGTGTCTGAAATGTTAGTGACTGTGTTGCCCTCGGGTATATTTGTAAGTTGTACTTGGAATGAAATAGTGACTGTTTCATCTGGTTGTATCGTGCCAAGAGTTATTCCATTTTCAGGATTCGCACCAGGTTGAATGACATTATTTATTGATAAGCTATCTTCAATGAATATCGTACCTTCTGGAATATTATCAATGAACACTGTATTGTTAGCCGGAACAGTTCCGATATTTTGTAGTGTATTTGTGTAAGTAATATTTTGCCCGATGGATACGAAAGTAACATTCGCCTGTTTAACAGAAATAATATTTGCATTTTGAAGCGATGTTGTAACGATATTAGAAGTTACAGAACGATTCACTGGGGGGGCTGCAGGAATACTTACATATTGGTAAGTTGCTGAAGATTGATTTACAATTTCGGTTTCAGTAGGTGGATTATTTGTTTGGACTTGAAATAGTATCGTTTTGGAACTGTTTGCTGGAATTGTTCCAATCGGTATTCCGTTTTCAGGATTTACACCTGGCTGAAGGACACCGTTAATTGTGACACTGTCGGGAACGAATGTAGTGCCAGCTGGAATCGAATCTGTAAAAATAATATTTATTGCGTCAACATTGCCGATATTTTTCACTTCAGAAATATAAAGGATCGTTCCGCCAATATCTACAGTTGTTGGATTGGATGTTTTTGTAATTGTTAATTGTGCTTGCACGAAATTTGTAATGACGATATTACTAGTAGATGTTTCCGTAATAGGCGGTTGCCCTGGATCTGGTTGAATTGTATATGTTGTATTGGATTGATTTGTAATCGATTGTTGCGAGAATGGATCGTTAATAAGAATTTGGAACGAAATAAGGTGAGTAGCGTTTGCTGCTAGGTTAGGCAAAATAACACCTGCATTTGGATTGGCACCAAGTATAGCTGTTCCGTTAAGTGTAAAACTATTGTCTACGAATGTAGTCCCTTCTGGAAGAGTATCTGAAAATATAAGATTTGAAGCAGGAATATTTCCGGTATTCTCTAGCGTTATCGTATAAGTCAAAATATCACCTGTTGTTGCTTGTTGTGCATTGACTGCTTTTAATGAAAGAACATTCGCATCCGAAATTTGTGTGGAAGCTGGGTTAGACGTAATTGTTCGAGAGATGGTAGGAGCGGTTGGATCCGCGATAAAAGTATAGTCAATACGAGCTATATTAGAAATTGGATTCACGCTTGGAATGGATTGAACGATAACTTGGAATGTTATGGTGATAATGTCTGAAGGCGCGATGGAGTTTAATGGTATCCCTACGCTTGGATCGGCACCTGGAGCTGCAACGCCATTAATGGTTACGCTATTCGGAAGAAATGCAGTTCCTTCTGGGACTAAATCTGTTAAAGTAACTGTATTTGCAGTTGTATTCCCGTTATTTTGAATGACTACAGTGTAAGTGATTGTACCGTTAGTAGATTGTACGAGAGAATCTGTATTTTTAATTACGGATAACGATGCATCAACGACGGCTGTACTAACCGTATTAGATGAAGAGGTTGCTGTAACTGGAGGTTGACTCGGGTCGACAATATACGTGTAACTTGTAAGTGCTTGATTTATAATTGCTCCTTGCGGTGGAATAGAGTTTGCAAGAAATTGGAACGTAATCGTAGCAGAATTACCTGGTGCGATAATACCAACGGGAATGCCAAGAGTTGGACTTGCATCTGGAAGTGAAATCCCGTTAAGTGTAACACTATTTGGAACAAATAATGCTCCTTCAGGAACTCCGTTAATGAGTAATACAGAATTTGCAGGGAAGTTTCCAGTGTTTGTTAATGTTGCTGTATACGTAATGACATCGCCGATAGATACGATTGTTCGATTTGCCTCTAAAATAGTTGTAACAGTCGCGTTATTAATTTGTGTTGAAGCGCTATTAGAAGTTATTGTGCCGGTAACAGGAGGAGCCGCCGGATCAACGATGAATGCATATTGAATAGATGCAACGTTTGTAATTGGATTTGAAGGTGGAGTAGATGTAACTATGACTTGGAAAGTAACAGTTAAGGAACTACCCGCGCTAACGGTCCCGATAGTAACTCCACTATTTGGATTGGCACCTGGAATGGTATTTCCATTTACAGTAAAACTATTTTCAACAAAGGTCGTTCCTGCTGGAATGAGGTCTGAGAAATTTACATTCGTAGCATTTGTATTGCCGCTATTTTGAATTAAAACGGTATAAGTGATCGTGTCGCCAATATTTGCAAAGGCTGTACTAGCAGTTTTTACAGCTGAAAGTATTGCTGAATTAATAGAAGTAACGAAGACGTTCGTTTCCACGTTGCCAGGCTGAGCCTGTAATGCATTGCCTACGTTATATTGGAAGTTCACAAATGCTAAGTTTTGGAGTTCAGGAGTGGATGTTGTCGGATTGCTTACAATTTGAACTTGGAATATGATTGTTACAGTTTGATCTGGATTGACTGTATTTATGCCAACACCGCTGGTGATAGAAGCGGATGGTAATGAAGTACCGTCAACAACAACTGACCCTGCAACAAATTGTGTCCACGATGGTATCGGGTCTGAGAAAATAACGTTATTAGCAGGAATATTTCCTGTATTCGTAATCGTAGTTGTATACGTAATCGTATCACCAATCGTTGCAAAAGCTTTATCTCCAATTTTAGTAGTAGTTAAAATAGCACTTTCAATTGTTGTTGTAACACTATTTGAAGTAATGTTTTTTGAAACAGGAGGATTAGCTGGATTAACGATATGCTGGAAGCTAACGCTAGCTTGATTAGAAATTGGATTTATGGGCGGAATTTCATCGGCACTAATATGAAATGCTACAATGACAGATTCGTTTGGCGCAATATCACCAATTGGAACGCCTGTAATTAGGTCTGCATTTGGGATGGTAGTTCCGTTAAGTGTAAAGCTATTCGGTTCAAAGGAAGTTCCGTCTGGAATTAGGTCGGTAAAAATAACATTCGTCGCACTAACATTTCCACTATTTGTAATCGTAACGGAGTAGATAATATCTTGCCCAATATCTACTGTTGACACATTTGAATTTTTTTGTGTAGTAAGGATAGCGCTATTAATTTGTGTCGTCGTTGTATTAGATTGATTAGAAGTTGAAATGAACGGCTGATCTGGATTAACAATATAACGGTAAGTGGTAAGAGCCGAATTAGAAATAGGATTGTTGATTGGGAGGGTTGAAACGATGGCTTGGAATGTGACAATTGATGTGCTTCCACCATTAATTGAGCCGATATTTACACCAGTAGATAAATCAGCATTTGGAATGGTTTGCCCATTAACTGTGAAACTATTTGGAACGAAACTTAAATTGCTATCAAGTATATCGATGACGGTAACATCAGTTGCAGCCACATTCCCGGTATTAGGGAGGTTAAGTGTAAATGTTATTGTATTACTAACATCCGCAAAGGTAAGATCTGCCGTTTTTGTACTTATAATATTTGCGTTATTTATTTGAAGAAGCGTAGTGTTGGAAGTAGCTGAACTCGACACTGGAGGGTTAACAGGATCAACAGTAAACTCATATGTCGTTGATGCTGTATTCGGTGCTGGGTTACTAAGGGGAATATTATTTACTGTCACTTGAAAGACGATACTATATATTTCATTTGGTGGAAGCGCTGCAAGTAATACACCTGTATTTGGATTCGCGTTAGGTTGTAAAACGCCGTCGACGGTTAATGTGTTAGGAACAAATGTGAGTCCACTTGGTAATACATCTGTGAATACTATATTAGTTGCATCCGTATTTCCTATATTGGAAATAGAAGTAGTATAAAAGGCAGTTTGCCCGATATCTGCAAAGGATGCACTTTCATTTTTCGTCATAGATAATATGGCTTCTTTAATTTGCGTTGAAACAGGGTTGCTAATTGAAGTTTCTGTATCAGGCGGTGAGACTAATTGATAAGATGTTGATGAGAAATTTACAATTGGGTTTTCTGTTGGTAATGAAGTTACGTTTACTTGGAATGAAACAGTTGCTGTAGCCCCAGCTGTTATAGTTCCAATATCTACACCGTTCGCTGGATTTTCCCCCGTTTGAGGAACATTGTTAATAGAAAATGAGTTTGCGATAAAAGCAGTGCCGTTCGGCATTGTATCTGTGAATATAACATTTTGTGCAGATGAATTTCCATTGTTTGTTAAAGAGATAGTATAAGTGAGTGTGTCTCCAACACGACTAAACGCTTTATCGACTTGCTTTGATGAAAGGATGGTAGCTGTATTAATTGTAGTAAACACTGTATTTGAAGTAGCGGTTCTTGAAACAATAGGCGCATTTGGATCAGCAATGAATGTGTAGGAAGCAGTAGCAGTATTTGCGATAGGATTTTGAACAGGTGTAGACGTAGCGGTAACTTGAAATGCTATAGATATTGAGCTGTTAGGAGCAATTGCACCAATCGTTATACCTGTATTTGGATTAAGCCCAATTTGTGTAATGCCATCTATTGTAACGCTATCAGTAATAAACGTTGTACCATCGGGTATAAGGTCAGTAAAAGTAATATTTGTAGCGTTTGTATTACCGTTATTCGTTAAGATTGTCGTATAGGTAATAGTATCACCTAGCGTTACAAGTGTTTGATCGACTGATTTAATCATCGTAATCATAGCATCTAATACAGGGTTTGTAACAATATTCGTTGAAGTAGAAGTAGTAGCAGGAGCTCCGTTTGGATCAACAGTATAAGAGTATAAAATTGTATCGTTACCCATGATCGAGCTTGAAGGGGGAACAGAAATAACATTTACTTGGAAAGTAACAGTTACTGTTTCACCTGAAGCGATATTTTGTATAGTTACTCCAAGTGCTGGCTGTGCACCAAGCTGTTGGATGCCATTTATTGTGACCGAATCTGGTACGAAAGTAGTGCTAGGAGGAATGGCACTTGTAAAAGTTATATTCGTTGCTGGTGTATTTCCTGTATTCGTAATAGTCGTTGTATACGTAAGTGTATCCCCGACGGAAATAACCGATTTATCAACAGTTTTTGTTGTAGTTAATATTGCACTATTAACGGTCGTTGAAGCAGTATTAGATATAGTTGTTTGTAATGCGGAAGGTTGGCTAGGATCAACCACATGTTCAAATTGTACGGAACTAAAATTAGAAATTGGATTTATACTTGGAATGTTTGTTACAAGTGCGTTTATCGTAATAGCAACCGTACTACCAGGGTTTATATTTCCAATCTGAATTCCGCTAGCTGGATTTCCAATTTGCTGTGTACCAGAATCGTTTGTAAGTGTTCCGGAAATAAATGTTGTTCCTTCAGGTAAAGTATCCGTAAATAGTACGTTTTGTGATGTTACATTTCCAGGATTGCTTAATGAAATTGTATAAGTCAGTGTATCCCCGATCGTTGCGAAAGTTTTATCAACAGATTTAACAAGTGCAACTTCCCCAGAATTTATTTGTGTCGAAACAGAATTAGATATCGTACTTCGTGAAACGAGTGGTAAATTAGGCCCTGTCATAAACTGATAATTAATAGAAGCACCGTTTACAACAGGTGAGTTTGGTCCTCCAGGTCCGATTGTAAAAATAGGATTTGGAATGCTAACTACTTGCACGCGGAAGGTGACGTTTATAAAGTCTCCTGCAATAATATCCCCAATTGGTATCCCGTTCGCTGGATTTACTCCAGGTAATAAAACCCCACCTACTCGAACGCTATCTTCTATAAATATTGTATTATTTGGAGTCGGATCTGTAAAAATGATATTCGTAGCAGTTGTGTTCCCTATATTTTCTAATAAAACAGTATACGTTAAAAATGAATTTCCAGGTGCAATGTCAGAAAATAGTCGATCCACACTTTTCGTTGCTTGAATAATCGCTTCGTTAATTTGAACTAAAGTTGGATTACTTGTAGCTGTTTCTGTCACTGGTGGCTGGTTAGGATCAACAATGATAGAGTATGTTGTGCTAGATTGGTTCAATGTTGGATTTGTAGCTGGTATTGAGCCAACAATAGCTTGAAAGCTAATTATTATCGTTCCTCCAACTGGAATTGCGTCTAAAGAGATTCCGCTATCTGGCCTAAATCCAAGTTGTGGGATGGAGTTAATTTGTACACTATCAGGAACGAATGAAAGTTCGGGTGGTAATATATCGATAAAAACAGGTGTGTTTGCGGTAGTATTTCCGCTATTAGTGAGCGTAGTTGTATACGTAATTGTATCTCCAACAGCAGCAAATGCACTACTTGCAGTTTTTGTTGCGATAACGGAAGCAGTATTTACTTGTGTAAAGGTTTTATTGGATTGAACTGTTCGGGAAACAGGCGGCTCATTTATATCAACAATAAAGTTATATTGAAGCGATGATTGGTTCGGAATTGGATTCGGGTTTGGCAGCGTTGTAATGTTTACTTGAAAATTGAGTGTAATCGATGCATTTGCATTCAAGTTACCAATATTGATACCGTTTTGCGGATTTGCATTTGGGACGGTTACACCATTTATTTTAAAGCTATTTGGGACAAAGGTAGTACCATTTGGAATGGAATCTGTAAACACAATGTTGTTCGCAGTCGTATTTCCTGTGTTTGTAATAGATGAAGTGAATGTAATCGTATCACCAATTGTAGCGAAAGTTGTACTCGCATTTTTATTTAAAACTAAAGTAGCATCAATAATTGGAGTAACCGTCGTATTCGTAATTGTGCTATCAACAGCAGGTGATTGGTTTGGGTTCACGGTATACTCATAATTTACAAGAGCATTATTTGTTAATGTGCCACTAGGTGGTATCGCTAAAATTTGTACTTGAAAAGTAATGAGTATAGTATCTCCTGGGGGAATATCTGCTAAGTGAATACCAAGTGATGGATCTAACCCCGGCTGCGGAATATTATTGATAGTTACAGAGTTTTGGACAAATGAAGCGCCTGCGCCGAGTCCATCTGTTAAAACTGTAGCACTAGCAGGAATATTTCCTGTATTCGTAACGGCAATCGTATAAGTAACGATATCCCCAATTGCAGCATTCGGTGTGTTCACTGATTTTGTTGCGATAATCGTAGCGTTGTTAATTTGAGTTGTTATTACATTACTTGATGCATTGGCGGATGCTGGAGGTAAGTTAGGATCTATGACATATTGGTACGCTGTATTGCTTTGGTTCGGGATTGGATTTGGACTAGGAATGGAATTTACTATTACTTGAAATGAGATTGTTGCACTTGTATTAGGGTTTATTGGATCAATTGCAATCCCACTTGCTGGATTTGTATTAGGGAGTGTATTTCCATTTACTGTTACACTATTAGGGATAAATGATGTTCCGTTTGGAAGTACATCTGTAAAAATTACATTTGATGCAAGTGTGTTCCCGTTATTCGTTAAAGTAGTCGTGTACGTAATCATATCATTTACGTTAGCAAACTGTTTATCTGCCGATTTTACAGCGGCAATTGTAGCATTATTAATAGTCGTCTGTACGGTGTTAGATGCCACCATCTGCGTTACAATTGGTTTGGATGCGTCGTACATGTATTGGAATGTAGTGCTCGATTGATTCGTAATCGGATTTGGACTAGGAATAGTTGGTACAGAAACTTGGAATGAGACAGTACGTGATGAATTCGCTCCTATTGTACCAATTAAAATGCCATTAGCAGGGTTTGCATTAGCTATAGGGACACCGTTAATCGTTACAGTGTTAGGAAGGAAGATGGTACCAGCTGGAATGATATCTGTAAACGTTACATTGGAGGCAGGGATATTGCCGTTATTCGTTAAAATTGTTGCATAAGTTATGACATCGTCAACATCGGCGAAATTTGTACTTGTTAGTTTCGTAGCAACGATATTAGCAGTATTAATTTGTGTCGATACTATATTGCTAGTAGCATTTCTAACAACAGCAGGTAAATTTGGGTCAGCAATAAAGTTATATTGTAGTGCAGCACTATTTTGAACTGGATTTTGTGTAGGTAAACTACTTGCGCTTATTTGAAAAACAATCGTTGTAAAACCGCCAGCAGGAATTGTCCCGACTTGAAGACCTGCACCTGGATCTGCGCCTAGCTGTAAAGTACCACCTATAAAAATACTATTTGGTACGAGTGTGGTGCCAGAAGGGATGATATCGGTAACGACTACATTATTAGCGGGAGTGTTGCCAAGGTTAGCTAAGGAGATTGTATATGTGATTGGTTGCCCAACATCAGCAATAGTTAAATCGACCTGTTTGACAATCACTACATTTGCTATGTTAATTTGCGTACTTACAGTATTACTTAAAGAGGTTTCTATAGTTGGTGGATCACCCGGATTTAGAATAAAGCTATATTGTGTACTAGATGAATTTATTGTTGGGTTTTGTGTTGGTAAAGAGGTGACAGTTACTTGATAAGAGACGGTAAGTGAGCCGTTAGCAGGAATGGAAGGTAACGGAACACCAACGTTCGGATCTGCATTGTTTTGTAGCACGCCATTAATAAGGAAAGTGTTTGGAATAAAGGTAGTACCATCTGGATTTGTATCCACAAAAGTAGGATTATCAGCAGTAACACTTCCTGCATTCGTCAAAAGAATGCTATAAGTTAGTACATCCCCAACAGTGGCAAACGTTCGGTCCACTGTTTTTGCTGAAATGACATTTGCGTCATTGACTTGAGTGAGTGTAGTGGTTGAAGTTGTGTTCTTACTTACAGGAGATGTATTTGGATCCACGATAAAGTTATAGGAAATAGAAGCGCTATTTGAAATAGGATTTGGATTTGGGATGCTAGTTATTGATACTTGGAATGAAGCTGTAATTGTAGTGCCGGCATTAATACTACCAATAGTAATGCTAGTTGGTGTAACGCCTGGCTGAGCAACACCGTTAACTATGACACTGTTTGGTACAAAGGCAGTACCATTCGCAATTGAGTCGGATAGTAATACATTGTTCGCTGTAACATTTCCATCGTTTGTAAGAGAAAAATTGTACGTTAATATATCTCCGACTTCCGCAAATGTTTTATCTACAGATTTAGTAGCTTGAATGTTTGCTAATCTAATTGTTGATGTAACAGAGTTAGAATTTGCTGTTTTTGAAGTGGGTGGCAAGCTTGGATTTACAGTGTAAATGTAAGAAGCAAAAGCGTTATTAATGATAGGGTTTTGTGCAGTAATATTGATGACTGTTACTTGAAAAGAAAGTGTAAAAGTAGCTCCGCCAGGAATTGTACCAATAGGCAAAGCGACGAGAGAATTTACATTTTGCAAAACACCGTTTAGTGTTACAGTACCTGGAGTCAATATCGTTCCATTTGGAAGTGGATCTGTTAGTTGCACGTTAGTAGCAGCTGTATTTCCACTGTTTGTAATAAGGATTGTATAACTGATTGTTTCGCCAATCGTAGCAAATTGTTTATTTGTTGATTTTGTTAAAGTTATATTCGCATTGTTAATTTGAGTGGAAACGAGATTTGAAGAAATGTTTTTTGTAACGGGTGATTGACTAGGGTTGACAGTGTACTGATAAGAAGCGCTTGAACCATTAGATACAACATTCGAAGCTGGGATTGTATTTACTACTACTTGAAATGAAATGTTTTTCGTCGTACCAGTAGGAATGGATCCTATATTTACACCGTTTGCGGGATTTGCTCCAACTTGTGTCGTTCCATCAATTGTTAAACTGTTGAGAACAAAAGTTGTTCCAGTAGGAATGATATCTGTAAAAATAACATTGTTTGCATTCGTATTACCTGTGCCTGTAAAAGAAACGGTGTACGTTAGTGTATCACCAATATCGGCAAAATTTTTATCTACCGCTTTCGTCATTGTTACAGTAGCATTATTCACTTGAGTGGAGACAATATTCGTCGTATCAGTCCCGCTTACTGCCGGTTGATTTGGTACAGGAATGTATTGATAAGTTGTAGTCCCGCTATTTAATATGGGATTTGTTTGCGGGATAGAAGGGACGAGTACTTGAAATGAAACAGTAGTCGTAGCATTAGCAGCAATAGACCCAATTGCTATGCCAGTAGCTGGATTTGCACCAGCTTGCGTAACACCGTTAACGGTTACACTCCCAGGAACGAAAGTAGTCCCGCTAGGAATCGGATCCGTATATATTACGTTAGTTGCAGCAATATTTCCTATATTAGCTAAGGCGATACTGTAAGTTAACGTTTCACCAATATCGGTAAAAAGTTTGTTAACTGATTTTGTCCCGTTAATATCTGCAAGATTAACTTGTGTTCCAGCAGAGTTACTTGTAGCAAGACCGTTAAAAGTCGTTCCTCCGGCGATTGGTGTATATTGAAATGTAATATTAGCAGTGTTGGAGATAGGATTTTGATTTGGAAAAGAAACGACAGTAGCTTGGAAAGTTACTGTACGAGAAGCGTTGTTATTAATTGTTCCAAGAGATATACCAGCAGCCGGATTTGCATTCGTTTGCGGGACATTATCTACTGTTACAGTTCCAGGTATAAAGGAAGTACCGTTAGGAAGAATGTCTGTAAAAATAACGTTATTGGCGGGGAGAAGCCCTGTATTAGGGATAGTAACTGTATAAGTGAGAACGTCTCCAATTGCTGCAACACTTTTATTCACGCTTTTTGTTGCTTGTATGTTAGGTGAATTTATGTTGATTTGTAAACCGACTGTATTTAACATATATGCGTCTCCGTTAGTTGTTAAACGGATTGCAGCGGACACTTGAGAATTTGTTAAATAAGGAGAAATATCAATGGAAGTAATGTCCCAGCCCTGTCTTCCAGCGGAGATGTTTGTACCTGTAGAAGCACTTTGATTTCGCGTTCCAAATGTCCCGGTTGTATCTAAGTTTCCAGCGGCATTATTAATTTGAGAACCGAAGAAATTATTTACAGCATTGTTAGGTCCAGATAAGGCATTTAATGAACTGAAATTTGGCCCGAATAGAGCCTGATCCCCAATTAAATCAGCATCTCCTTCGGTAGAACTTAAAAACAATCTCCCGCTTACAGGCCCTCCTGAAGGTGTTAAAAATCCTGAAACAGATACATCGGCACTACCAGTTTCTGCAGAAACCCGGTTGCCTGCTACGTAAATTGTTAAATTTCTTGCAGGTAAGGAACCATTTTGATATGCGACGATAAGTGTCCATCCAGCCGAGTTAATTGATCCATTAGAAGCATCTAAAGGATCAACAAGTCCAGGTACAGATCCTGTAGTATAGGAGCCAGACCCTCCAGCTTGAATAAGAGTCGTTACGTCTGCTGAACGAGTGTAAAATCCAAATGTAATAGAGTTTGAAACGAATGTTTGATTAGAAGCTGTAACAGCTGAAGGAGTAATTGAGTATGTTGACACAGGTGTTGTAAAAGAAACTGGGTTTCCTAATACGCTCGTAATGTTTTGATCACGAGATAAATAGTTTCCACCCCAAACGAGTTCTGCGTAAAGAATCGTACTACCAGCAGGGATATTTAAAAGAGCGGTAGAACTATTTTGTGTATAGTTTAATGTTGTACCAGCAGGAAAAGAGGTTACTTGTAAAGCGGTATTGGTAGTTATAAATGCGCCAATTGCCCCGATTGTACCAGCACGGTTTTGATTACTGATTTTACTTAAACCGAGTGTGTTTCCTGTAATCGCAAGTGCGCCGTTAGTGGTGGTAGAAAATCGATTTATAATGGGCATGTTGTCACCTCACTTACAATATAGTCTTGGTCAAAATAGGATATGTGTGTGACAAATAAAGGGTAACATGTACAAGTTGAATTGGGAAGATGGCTAGATAAGGGGGTGGAGTATGATTGAATTGGAATTTAGCGTGGAGCGTCTTAGGGAAGAACAAATAGGCGATATTGTAGCATTATCATCTTATATTGGTTGGGATTATAACAGGGAAGAAGTTGAAACAATTTTTAACTCAGGTATTGTATATGGCGTATGGAATGAGAGAAAGGAACTTATTGCTAGCGCAGCAATAATATTATACGGGGAGGCGTTGGCATCTATCGGAATGGTAATTGTACATCCAGATTATAAGGGAAGAGGAATTGGAAAGATGATTACAAATTCATGCATGAATAGCGTATCAGCTCAAACTCCATTTATGCTTATTGCTACGGATGAAGGGAAACCTTTATATGAAAAATTAGGATTTAGAGCAGTAAGTTATGTTTCTAAATACATATGTAACTCGTACAATGCGAATGATTATTGTGTAAGAAATGAAGATTATGTGATGAACTATGAAGAGGGTGAGTTAGAAAAAATAATAAAAATAGATGAATATGCGTTTGGAACAAATAGAAAAGAGTTTTTAAAGAAAAGAATTATGCAAAGTGAACAGTGCACTGTTGTAAGGGACAAGGAACAAAATGTATTAGGTTACGGTTTAAGCATACAAACACCAGAAAATAAAATAATAGGACCGGTTGTTGCTAAAAATGATGAGATGGCAATGAGAATTGTACATGATTTAGCAAAAGGGCATAATGGTAAATTAAGAATTGATGTACTAGAAGGAAAGAAAGATTTCATGAAAGTATTAGAGATTACTGGTTTTAAAAAGGTGAATACACCACCAATTATGATGAAAAATAGCGGTCAATTATTAAAAAGGAATAATGAGTTATATAGCATTGCAGCACAAATTTTTGGGTGAAAAAGAATCCTTCTGAACGAAGGATTCTTTTTCGCTAATCACGATATTGATCATGAGTCAGCTGAAAGAGGTCTTCCTCGATATCCCTTACCATAGAAAAATGATCAACATTATAATGACCATGGAGAATTTTATTATGGTGAGAGATAATTTGTTCTGCAGTCAATACGTCAGAATCAGTTGTGGAATGACCGTTTTTAATTAATGTAACATCAAAGCCTTGTACACTTGCTGTCCTCACAGCGGTATCAATACAATGCTCTGTTTTACATCCACCTATAACAATATGGTTAATCTTTTCTTTTTTTAAAAGTTCAAGTAAAGAAGTGCCATAGAATGCGTTTGTGGCTGCTTTATTAATAAGGATTGCAGACTGAGGTACTTGAATTTCATTATGTACTTCAAAGCCTACGCCGCTACCAGAAGCAACATCGATATCTCTTACGAAAACAATAAGGGCATTGGAATCTATTGCTTTCTGCACGGCTGTATTGAGTGTAGATAATAATTCGGTTTTACGAAAAACTTCACTTTCTTTTTCATTTCCATCCATTAATTCTTGCTGCGCATCGATAATTAATAGTGCTTGTTTCATCATGTCTCCCCTTTAATATGGAATAAGTTCCACTGTACATATTCCTTCATATTGTAAAGAAATCCTCTATTTATAAGCGAAGTAGACGATTGATTTACAAAGTTGTCAAAGAAATTTCATTCTCATGGCGTATAAAAACATGTATGATAGGAAGTGGAGAATTTTTGAGTAGGTGGGAATAACATGCAAACAGTAGAAGATTATCTTTCATTCTTACATACGAAAGGATTTAAATTATCAGAGGAAGCACAAGGATTTATTATGTTCGGACAAGGATATACGGGTGCATCTGATGGCATTGTAAACGCAGCAATAGAAGCGACAATTAAGCATCAATTGCAGTTTGATGGCAGTTATTTTGTTGCGTTATTAGAACGATTGAAAGAAGAAGAGATTACAGATAAAAAAAGCGCTAAGGCTTTTATGCGGAAGTTACAAGCGTAACTTCACGCAGCCTGCGCTTCTTTTTTTGTTTTAGAAGGTAATTCAACAAAAACCATGCCTAGGAAAATACAGAGGCATCCGATAATAGCGGAAATAGAAAGTTGTTCGTTTGCAACGAGAACGCCTGTTAAGGCAGCGAAAACGGGCTCCATTGCGAAAATAATTGCTACTCTCGTTGGAGACGTATGTTTTTGTGCTGATGTTTGAATGAAAAAGGCAATGGATGTCGCGAACAGGGAAGTTAGAAATAGAGCAAATAAAAAGGAAGAATTCGTCCATAGTGCTACTGAAAATAATTTTTCCCAATCTTCAAACAAAAAGGCGCAAATAGAAGAAAACATACCGACAGCTAATACTTGCGATGTGCTTAACAATAAAGGTGATATTTTTTTAGAGAAGAAGCCGTTAACGAGAATATGAGCAGCGAAAGCAACTGCACAACCGAGAACGAGTATATCTCCAATGTTTAATTGAAAAGAATCACCTGCTGTTAATAAATATAAACCCGCTGTTGCTACAGCAATGCCAATTACGATAAAAATAGTAGCTTTTTGTTTTAAAAAGATAAAAGACAAGATTGGTACCATAACGATACTAAGCCCTGTTAAGAAACCAGCTTTTGAAGAAGTTGTATAAAGTAAGCCGAATGTTTGTAATACATAGCCGACGCATAAAAAGAATCCAACGGTTAATCCAGCGAGGCTACTCTGTTTTATATGTTGTTTTGAAGTTTTTTTTGAGAAAATCAGTTGAACGAATAATAAAATGATTCCAGCGAATAAAAAACGTATACCATTAAATGTAAATGGACCGACGAAAGACATAGCATTTTGAACGACAACAAATGTAGCTCCCCAAATAAAAGACACAAATAATAAAGCAAGAGGAGCAATCCAATCTTTTTTCACACTCATACCCCCGTTAATTTTGTAAAATAGCTTTTCTAGCTAATTCATCAGCAACTTTATTTTGACTACTTGGAATCCACTTAATAAAAAAGAGATCGAAACTTTTTATGTACTGCAGTGCTTCCTCTAATAGTGGTGCAAACATTTTATTTTTTGCGTATTCTTTTTCGACAGCTCGCTCAACAAGTTGCGAATCTGTACGAAAAGAGACAATGTTATAATTATGCTCCGTGCAATATTTTAATGCCGCAAGTAAAGCGTGGTATTCCGCTTCATGATTGGACATTGTCCCAAGGGGCAATGATAATTGTACAGCGGGTTGAACCCCTTTAATAAATACGCCTGCACCAGAAGGACCAGGATTTCCTTTTGATGCACCATCAATATATACTTCAATCAAAATGAGAAACCTCCAAATGATAAGATGATCCCCTACCTATATGTTTCTTTGAAGTAGGGGATAGAGTAACTTAGCCGATTGTAATACTATAACGACATGTAAATGTTTCATTCGCTTGTAAAGATTGAATTCCTTTTTTTTCCTTGAAATCTTTTGCTGGATTTACTTCATCAGCAATTCCATACCAAGGTTCAATACATAAGAAAGGTGCATTCTCGCCTGGTGTCCATACGCCGACAAATGGGAATCCGTCAAATTCTACTTTTACGAATTTATTATGTTTATGAGAACGGATGGAGATTTCATCCGTATTCATATTTTCAAAAATAAGTGCATCGTTTTTAAATAGGTCGTATGTAAGTGGCAACTCATTCGTACTTTCAGCAATTAGTTGCTTCTTATTTGAAAGGTAAGGTCCTTCTAATACGCTCGTTTCTAAACGCTCTGAACCATTAAAAGATAGGTGGTAATCTGTAAATGACTCGCCCTCTAATAACGGGAAATTGAAACCAGGATGTGCTCCGATTGAGAAGAACATCTCTTTTGAAGCAGGGTTATTCACTTCGTATGTTACATGAACGGTTTGTCCGTCTAGTTCATAAGAAACGAGTAATTCGAATTCGTATGGGTATTTTTTTAATGTTTCTTCATTACTAGTTACAATGTAGGTGATTTTCGTTTCACTTTGTTCTTCTACAGAGAATGTAAGATCACGAGCAAAGCCGTGTTGTGTTAAAGAATAAGGTTTACCATCTACGTAGTATGTATTATCTACTAATCGGCCGACGATTGGGAATAAAATTGGTGCACGGCGTCCCCAATAAGTAGCATCACCTTGCCATAAGTATTCTGTATTGTCTTCTTTTAAGAGAACGCTTTGTAATTCTGCACCTTTGTCAGAGATGGTAACGATCACTTTTTCATTTTGAATTGTTGCAGTCATGAAGTAAAACCTCCTAAATCTTTCATATATTTCATTATACGTTGTCTAAAAGAAAAAGGGTAGTTCATGGTAGGAATCTATTGACGAAAGGGGGGCTACCGCGTAAAATATAGTCTTGTTGCTTAAAAAACGAATAACGTGGTTCGAAACCATCCCACGTAAAAAAACTAAGGAGATTTTGTCATGAATATTAGAACATTAGTCGGTAATGGTATTTTAGCGGCATTATATATTGCTGTTTCTATGCTTATTCAGCCATTTGGCTTTACGAATGTACAGTTTCGTATTTCAGAGATGTTTAATCATCTCGTTGTATTTAATAAGAAAGCAATTTACGGAATTGTATTAGGTGTATTTTTAACGAATCTCTTTTTCTCACCTATGATCGCTTACGATTTAGTATTTGGAGTAGGGCAATCTATTCTTGCATTAGTTGCAACGATTATTTCTATGCGATTTATTAAAGGTGTTTGGGCTCGTATGATTTTTAATACAGTTATTTTTACAATTACAATGTTTATGATTGCAATTGAACTTCATCTTGCATTTGATTTACCATTTATGTTGACTTGGTTAACATGTGCAATCGGTGAATTTGTTGTTATGGCGATTGGTATGCCTGTAATGTACTGGATTAATAAACGAGTACAATTTGAAAGATTTATGTAATAGATGAAAGAGCTATTCCTATAGGGATAGCTCTTTTTGCATGTGATAATATTGAATATAATTCTTTGACTCTTGATAAAATATAATAAAATAAAGTGAGGCTTTCATTAGCTGGATACATATAAGAAGTCTTACATAAGGGGAATCTATAGTATGAAATATAAAATTCATTGGTTGTATAAAACAAAACGCGGTTTTCAGACGGAATTAACGACAGATTATATGAACATAGAAGAAGCACTTCAATTTGCGGAGGATTTCGAGAAAACAGGAAGAGTGAAAGAATTATTATTTTACGATGAAATGGATGCAGAATGGTCATTAAAGGAAATGAAGAAGCTGAGCAAACAAGTGGAGGAAGAACCCCAAGAAATATTCGTTTATTTTGATGGCGGCTATGATGTACAGACGAAAGAAGCTGGTATAGGCATATGTGTATACTATAAAAAAGGAAATAAAAACTACCGAATTCGCCGTAATGCATATATAGAAGGTATATATGATAATAATGAAGCGGAATATGCATCACTATTATATAGCATGAATATACTCGAGGAATTAGGGATTAAGTATGAAGCGGTCACGCTTCGCGGAGATTCTCAAGTTGTACTGCAGCAATTGGCTGGAGAATGGCCTTGTTATGATGAACATTTAAATCATTATTTAGACCAAATTGAGCAAAAGGCGAAGCAAATGAAATTAAAACTTGTATGTGAGCCTATATCAAGAAAACAAAATAAAGAAGCACATCAATTAGCTACGCAAGCATTAGAAGGAACAGTGATTGATAGTCATAAAGAAATAACCGAATAGAGAGGTGCAAAGGTGGATAAAAAGCAACTCATTACAGAGGTAAATGACTTATTAGAAACGTATTGTGAAGGATGTTTTTTGCGAGAACATAACCGAAAGACAAATAGTAAGTATTATGCTCATTCCTTTTGTATAAGACAATGTACAGTTGGAGAAACATTGAAAAAATATGGGGAACAGTTGTCATGAAAAAACATCCAGAGAAAACTCTCTGGATGTTTTTTAGTGCTTCGCTTCATTTAATTGATGCTCACACTCGCTTAATTTCTTTTCCTCATTTATTAAAAATGGCTCGTCTAAATCTGTTGCAACAGATTTCATAATTTCAAGCTGAGAGCGAGCTGCTTCTACAGCAGTAGTAGCATGCTCTAATGTATCTGGATCCATTGAAATTGTCGCTGATCCTACCATTTTTTGTGCTGTTTCTACACGGAATTTCACTTCTTCAAAATCATTTACTTCTGATCCCATTAATAATTCCTCCTTTGTATAGTGCGCATTTCACATAGTTTTTGCTCTGGAAAACGGAAATATACAAAGGAATAACAAAGGAGGTTACCAAGTAAGGTAACCTCCTGTCATATGTTGGATTAAAGTTTTACTACGTTAGCAGCTTGAGGTCCACGGTTTCCTTCAGTGATATCGAAAGATACTTCTTGCCCTTCTTCTAAAGCTTTGTAGCCTTCGCCTTGAATAGCAGAGAAATGTACGAATACATCGTCAGCGCCTTCAATTTCGATAAATCCAAAACCTTTTTCGTTGTTAAACCATTTTACTTTTCCTTGCATGTTACAATTCCTCCTAGAAAACATTTACGTTTTTTCATTTAGTGAAATTCATTTGAAAAGATAATATAAACTAAAAATGCTATAATCTTGAATATTCTGCTAAATGATTAATTTAAATATACACGAATTGGGAGAATTTAGTCAAGTAAGCGATTTTATTTTTTTGTATTTTTAAATAATTTTTTAGCCAAATTTTTTAATAGGTATAGGACAGGCCGAGTATGTAATAGTCTTAATTGAACGCTATACATAATGAGGTGAAAGAATGAATGAGTCTTATTTATTAGATAATGAAGGAATGAGAACGAGAAACGACATACCGAATTGGGTTGTAAAGGAATTTCAAAATTTTTCGAGTGTTGTGCTAGAACCAACTTTTCCGTGCTATTTCGGCTTAACAGCTTTAAAAAAGAATGAACTTCGTTATTCGTTTCTCTCTCATAATGATTGGAGTCATTTGCCACATACAATGTTATCTTTTTTAGAGCTAATGAAAGAGCGTCCAATTGTAAGAAGAGGCTTTTTTCTTTTTGTAGAACCGGAATGTGAGGAGCAATCACTGGAATATTACCGTGATTACTTTTGGAAAGTACTACAATATTTACATGAAAACGATAAGGAAACATGGCCAAAGCAAATTCCTAAAGACCCAGACCATTACTTATGGGAATTTTCATTTGGCGGGGAACCGATATTCGCATTTGGAAACGCACCAGCCTATAAACAACGAAAAACTAGGCATTTAGGAAATTCTCTCGTTATTGGATTTCAGCCACGTACTATATTTGATGGTTTAGAAGGGGATCGTCCTAAAGGAGCATATTCTAGGCAAACGGTCCGTGAGCGAGTTGAAAAGTGGGATCAGCTGCCGAAACATCCTAACATTAGTCATTATGGTGACCCGGATCATCGTGAATGGAAACAATACTTTATAGGAGACGATGTAGAACCGTTAAAAGGAAAATGTCCTTTTCTTCATAAGATAGAAAAGTAAGAGTCATCATCTGGATGGCTCTTTTGCATATTTTGGATAAAAAAGGGTATTTTAGTAGTAAATATTTTGAGGGAAGCTAGTCTATTTTTAATTATTACATCATTACTTAATAGTAAAGGAAGTAGAAAGGATAGAGTGATGTTTGGAGCGATTATACAACAAATTGTATTAGGTATTTCATTAGCTGCGCCAGTAGGTCCGATTAATATTGAAATGTTAAAACGAGGAATTGAACGAGGTTTTTGGCATGCGTGGGTTGTTGGAATTGGTGGAATGACAGCAGATATTTTGTTTATGCTTCTCATCTATTTCGGTTTATCTTCTCTGTTTATGTATACATATGTACAAGCTTTTATGTATTGCACAGGGTTTTTCTTATTATTTTATTTAGGATTTCAAAGTGTAAAACAAGGAATTTCTCAATCGAATATGGAATATAAAAAAGAAGAGGTAGGCGGCCTTAAACAATCGTTTATGGCAGGTTTTTTAATTGCGATATCCAATCCATTAAATCTTGTTTTTTGGTTTGGTATATACGGAAGTACACTTAGCTCATTGCTTACGAAGGTAACGAAACAAGAAGCCTTTTTGTACAGTCTTTGTATTATCGTTGGTATTATTTTATGGAATGTAAATATTGCTTTTTCTGTCCATTTTGGCAGAACTTTATTAAAGCAAAAAGCACTTGGCTATATAACAGCCGGAGCAGGTATTATTTTAGTAGGATATTCTATCCATTTTGCATACAAAGCTTTACAGTTGTTCACATAAGATTGAAGGGGAGATTTTTATGTATCGAACCACTATTGACGGAAAAGAAATCATTATTACGTTAGCACCAAAAATCAGAAAAGAAATTACTGATAGAAATCCACTATATGAAGCGGTATTTCATAATGCAGCAAGATTACTACAAACAAAGCAACCGACGTTTGCTGTAAATCATGAAATATTTGGACTTATCATTGGAGAGGTACAAAGAGGAGAAGTAACAGTGTTTGCGGTGGAACATATTATTCCAAAGCAAAATATATTTGGACCGAACAATTTTTTCTCGACAATAGAGCAACAGGCAAATTTGTAAAGCGTATAGAATAAGATATAGAAAAGAAATAGTCGTAACGATATGTTGCGACTATTTCTTTTGAAAAGGGGGAAGGAAGATGAAGAGGGTGGGGAAAGAGTTCTTTTTACAACATGATATCGTTATTATGTATAGTATTTTATTTGTTTTTATTATTATTTTAAAAATGCAATTTTTCACATGGATCGGTTTGTTAGCATGTTTGTTTGGGATTATTTTTTATACGCTAAACGAATATATGACACACCGGTTTTTATTTCACTTAAAACCACCTAAAAACGTATTTTTATTAAAAATGCTAAGAAGATTACATTATGACCATCACGTATATCCAGATGATTTAAAACTTTTATTTTTGCCTGTATGGTTTAGTATACCGAGCTTTACTATATATTTACTTATATCATACGTGATAACAAAAAGTGTTACCATTACACTTTCATTCGGAATCGGAATGATTATTATGCTTCTCGTTTATGAATGGAAACATTATATTGCACATAAGCCAATTCGTCCCGTCACCAAGTTTGGTAGGTGGCTAAAAAAACAGCACATATTACACCATTATAAAAATGAAAAATTTTGGTTTGGTGTTTCAAATCCAGTATTCGATTTCATATTTGGAACGCTTAAAGATGGAAAAGACGTTGAATTAAGCGAAACAGCTCGTAATTTAGAAAAAGAGAAAAAAACAGAAGTGGTGCGATAAGCACTACTTTTTTATTCTATTTTAATGAGTATGAAAGCTTCACTGGTGCGTAAATTTTATGTTGAAAAAGTATATTAAAAATTTAGGGGAAAATGCCGAAAAATGTCTATCGAAAAATCTTTGCAGGAATGTATGGATTGTCTAAAATGAAAATAAGTTTCTGAATATTTATAAAATTTAGTTTTTGGTTATGCAAGGGGGAATTGTACTTTCAGTAAGAGAGGGGATTAGAGAATGAAACGAGATGATACGTCAGCACGTAAGTTACAAAATGAGGTGAATTATACAGAGGTTGTTCAGTCAGAAGAATTTCAATTGTTATTAAATACGAAAAAGAAGTTTATCGTTCCGATGAGTATTTTCTTTTTAAGTTTTTTTATTACTTTACCTATTTTAACATCGTATTCAAAGGTACTCAATACATCGGCATTTGGTGATGTTACGTGGGCGTGGGTATTTGCTTTTGCACAATTTATTATGACGTGGTCATTATGTATGATTTACAGCAAAAAAGCTGAATCCTTTGATAAAATCTCACAAAATATTCTGCAAGAGATGCAAAAAGGGAGGGGCTGACTTTGAATACAACCGCTTTTGCACTATTTTTAATCATCGTACTTGGTACACTCGTCATAACTTATTTTGCATCGAAGAAAACGAAAAATGCGAGTGAATTTTATACAGCTGGAGGGGGATTAACTGGTTGGCAAAATGGTCTGGCCATTGCGGGAGATTATATGTCTGCTGCGTCTTTTCTTGGTATAGCAGGAGCGATCGCGTTAACTGGGTTTGATGGTTTCTTCTATAGTATCGGTTTCTTAGTTGCTTATTTAGTTGTACTATACTTAGTTGCAGAGCCGCTTAGAAACTTGGGGAAATACACATTAGCAGATATGATTGCGGCGCGTTTTGATGCGAAAAAAGTTCGCGGAGTTGCAGCGCTTAATACGATGACGATATCCATTTTTTATATGATTGCACAATTAGTTGGTGCGGGTGCACTTATTAAATTACTATTAGGAATCGAATATACAACATCTGTATTAATCGTTGGTACACTTATGACTGTGTATGTTATTTTTGGTGGTATGACTGCGACGAGCTGGGTGCAAATTGTTAAGGCAGTATTACTTATGGCCGGTACATTTATTATTTCTGTAATCGTTTTCGCTAAATTTAATTTCAGTGTGACGGAAATGTTCGCGCAAATGAAAACAGCTACTCCGTTAAAAGAGTCGTTTTTAAATCCCGGTGTAAAGTATAAAGATGGTCTTGATACGCTATCTTTAAATTTAGGACTAGTTCTTGGTACAGCAGGGTTACCACATATTCTTGTCCGCTTTTTTACAGTACGTGATGCAAAAACGGCACGTCAATCTGTCGTATATGCGACATGGTTAATTGGCGCATTTTATATTATGACGATTTTCTTAGGATTTGGGGCAGCGGCGTTTGTAGGAAATGAGGCGATTATTAAAGCAAATCCAGCTGGTAATATGGCAGCACCTTTATTAGCGAAAGCATTGGGCGGAGATTTCTTATTTGCTTTCGTATCAGCAATTGCCTTTGCAACGATTTTAGCTGTAGTGGCAGGCCTTGTATTAACAGCAGCATCCGCATTCGCACATGATTTTTATAATGAAATTATCCGTAAGGGGAAATCAACGGAAAAAGAGCAAGTATCCATGGCTCGTTATGCGTCTATTGGAGTAGCTGTATTATCTATTATACTAGCGTTATTTGCTCAAACGTTGAACGTAGCATTTTTAGTTTCTTTAGCATTTGCAGTTGCAGCGAGTGCAAACTTGCCAGTTATATTATTCACAATATATTGGAAGCGCTTCAATACAACAGGTGCCATCTCTGGTATGATTGCTGGTCTTGTATCAGCTATTGTTCTTGTAGCGTTAAGCCCAAATGTATGGAACCCTGTAGCTGGAAAAGCTATATTTGTTGGGGAAGCGATATTCCCATATACGACACCTGGAATTATTTCGATTCCGCTTGGATTTCTTGCAGCGTATTTAGGAACTGTTTTATCTAGTAAGAAAGAAGATGCAGCAAAATTTGATGAAATTCTCGTGAAATCTAATACTGGGCATGGTATTAGTGACGCGTCTTCGCATTAAAAAAGAGGAGCTTTTCGATAGATAAGAAAAGCTCCTTTTTCTTTTGTCATTCTCTTGTAAATAATACTGCTTTGTAAGTAGGATTTGTCTTAATTTTGTGGAATGAAAATAAGCAGGGAGAAATTTAAATCATCATGGTACCAGCGCAGCTTTTGTGAAAAATAAGTTGTTATGGAAGGTGGAAGAAATGATGAAAACGAAACAGACTGATGAATTATTAGCAAAAGATGAGCAATATGTTTGGCACGGAATGCGTCCCTTTAGTCCAAATAGTACAATGGTAGGGGCAAAAGCAGAAGGGTGCTGGATTGAAGATATACAGGGAAAAAGATATTTAGATGGTATGAGTGGTCTTTGGTGTGTGAATAGTGGATATGGCAGAAAAGAGCTTGCAGAAGCGGCATATAAGCAATTACAAACATTATCATACTTTCCGATGTCACAATCACATGAACCGGCTATAAAGCTTGCAGAAAAATTAAATGAATGGCTTGGAGGGGAGTATGTTATTTTCTTCTCTAATAGTGGTTCGGAAGCGAACGAAACAGCTTTTAAAATAGCAAGACAATACTATGCGCAAAAAGGTGAACCACATCGTTATAAATTTATGTCACGTTACCGCGGGTATCATGGGAATACAATGGCAACGATGGCAGCGACGGGACAGGCACAGCGTAGATATCAATATGAGCCATTTGCTTCAGGATTTTTACATGTGACGCCGCCAGATTGTTATCGTATGCCTGGAATAGAAAGAGAGAATATTTATGATGTCGAATGTGTAAAAGAAGTAGATCGGGTCATGACATGGGAATTAAGTGAAACGATTGCAGCTTTTATTATGGAACCAATTATTACGGGCGGAGGCATTTTAATGCCGCCACAGGACTATATGAAAGCTGTTCATGAAATGTGTCAAAAACACGGTGCATTGCTCATTAGCGATGAAGTGATTTGCGGTTTCGGACGTACAGGAAAAGCATTTGGATTTATGAATTATGATGTGAAGCCAGATATTATTACGATGGCAAAAGGGATTACGAGTGCGTATTTACCATTATCAGCAACAGCTGTGAAAAAAGAAATATATGAAGCATTTAAAGGAAAGGGAGAATATGAATTCTTCCGTCATATTAATACATTTGGTGGAAATCCTGCAGCTTGTGCACTAGCACTTAAAAACTTAGAAATTATGGAGAATGAAAATTTAATTGAGCGCTCTGCACAAATGGGCTCGCTTTTATTAGAACAATTAAAAGAAGAAATTGGAGAGCATCCACTTGTTGGGGATATTAGAGGAAAAGGTCTACTAGTGGGAATTGAACTAGTAAACGATAAAGAGACGAAAGAGCCAATTGATAACGACAAAATTGCAAGTGTGGTAAATGCTTGTAAAGAAAAAGGGTTGATTATAGGTAGAAACGGTATGACAACAGCAGGATATAATAACGTTTTAACGCTAGCACCACCGCTTATTATTTCAAGTGAAGAAATTGCCTTTGTTGTTGGAACGTTGAAGACAGCGATGGAACGCATTTAGTAATGATATGGATGATGAACCAGCACGAACTATTTTTGAAAACTGGTTAAAAAAGAACAAGATCGTTTAAAGACAAAACAAAAAAGAGATTACTATCTTATAAGATAGTAATCTCTTTTTATTGTAGAAAGCTTATTTACTTGCTTTCATTGCTTTATCTTTTGCACCAAAAGTGTATTTTAACATTGGTGGTGTAATCATTGTAGTTAAAATAACGACAATAACGATAGCTGTAAAGTAATCTTGTGCTAGTAGACCTGAAGAAAGTCCTGTTCCTGCGATGATAAGTGCAACTTCACCACGAGAAACCATTCCAGAACCGATAATTGCAGAAGACTTAGCATCAAATCCAGTCATTCGTGCACCTAAGCCACAACCGATTAGTTTCGTTAATACAGCGATTACTGTTAATGCTAGGATGAACCAAATTTGATCGCCAATACCGTCAAATGTAATATTCATACCGATACTTACGAAGAATACTGGAACGAACATAGCGTAAGCGATTGGCTCTACTTTCTTTTCTACTTCATGTTTGTAGTTCGTTTGAGAAATCGCAATACCAGCTGCGAAAGCACCGATAATACCAGCAATTCCTAATAGTTCGCCGAAATATGCGAATGAGAAACAGATGATAAGAGCCGCGCTCACGATAGACTCAGATACGCGTAGCGGTGATAACCAGCGCATAATCGCAGGAACACCTTTCCATCCGATTAAAATAATAGAAGCGAAGAATACAACTTTCTTCAAGATAATCATTGTTAAGTTAACATCGTCTGTACCTAGGAAACTCATTGCAAATGCTAATAAAATAACGACAAGAATGTCATCAAATACAGCTGCGCCCAGCATAGTTGTACTTTCACGTGTTTTCATCTTTCCTAAATCGCGAAGTGTTTGTACGGAAATACTAACACTTGTCGCACATAGAAGTAATCCTAAAAATACAGCATTTCCTTGTTCCATTCCCATAATAAGACCAGAAACGTAACCACCTACGAATGGAAGAATGATACCTCCAAGTGCAACAGCTAAAGAAGAATTACGATTTGCGTTTAATTCCTCTAAGTCTGTTTCAAGTCCTGCCATAAACATTAAAAGAATAACACCAACATTACTTAATTGTGTTAGAAGTTCTGAGTTTTCAATCCAACCTAATACAGCTGGACCGATAACGATACCGACAATTAATTTACCTAGTACAGAAGGTTGACCTAATCTAACACTAAGATCACCAGCAAGCTTTGTACTTAATAAAATAAGTGCAATTTGAAAGAAAAATTCGAATTCCATCGGATCCTCTCCTTATCATTTTTATTTTTATCATACGATTTCTCGGAATTTGCCTAATGAAAATATGTAAAACCCATTAAACAAAGGGTCTGATTACAAGTTCTTTTGAACTTGTAATTTGAACCTGTAATTAATATATAATAGATTTTACAAAAAATCAATGGAAAAATGGGGGCTTTTTTAGAGAGAGACTGTGTAATTGGGGATATACATATAAGAGTAGCGTGTGAATTTATATATGTATGAAATAGTATGAAGTCCTTTTTCATTACAAATAATAAAGCCTAAATGTTATTTCACGAATTATAAATGTGAAAGGGAGGACTTATCATTTGAAGTCATTAAAAAATAACTTGTCTATCGTTGCTTTAGGTGGAGTAAATGAAATAGGGAAAAATATGTATGTTATTCAATTTGAAAATGATATTGTCGTTATTGACTGTGGATCAAAATTTCCAGATGAAAGTTTATTAGGAATTGATTTAATCATTCCAGATGTCACCTACTTACAAGAAAATAAAGAAAAAATTCGCGGATTAGTCGTGACGCATGGACATGAAGACCATATTGGGGGAATACCATATTTTTTAAAACAACTAAACGTACCAATCTATGCTACGAAGTTAACGTTAGGTTTAATTGAAATTAAATTAAAGGAACATAACCTTCAAGATGATACAGAATTAATCGTTATTCATTCAGAATCAGAAATTGATTTCGGTGCTATTAAGACAACTTTCTTTAAAACGAATCATAGCATTCCAGATTGCCTCGGTATTGTTTTTCATACACCAGAAGGTACTATAGTACATACAGGTGATTTTAAATTTGATTTAACACCAGTTAATAATCAACATCCTGATATTCACAAAATGGCTAAAATAGGTAGTGAAGGTGTATTAGCTTTACTATCTGAAAGTACAAATGCAGAACGACCTGGATTTACCCCATCAGAAAGGTCGGTAGGGGAACGGATAGAGGAAATATTTATGAAAGCAAATAGGAAAGTGATTATTTCTACTTTTGCTTCTAATGTGAATCGTGTTCAGCAAATAGTTGAAGCTTGTATAAAAACAAATCGAAAACTGGCTTTGCTCGGCAGAAGTATGGTAAATGTAGTAGAAGTTGCTCTAGAGAAAGGGTATCTAAATATTCCAGATGGTATGCTAATTGAAGCAAATGAGGTAAATAATTTAGATCCAAAGCAGGTCGCAATACTTTGTACAGGAAGTCAAGGAGAACCAATGGCAGCTTTAGCGCGTTTAGCTAGTGGAAACTATAGGCAAGTAGATGTTTTACCAGAAGATACAGTTATTATAGCTGCGACTCCTATTCCAGGAAATGAACGTAATGTTTCGCGAATTATCGATAACTTATTTGCATTAGGGGCAAGAGTGATTTACGGATCAGGCAGTTCTACTGGAGTCCATGTATCTGGCCATGCATATCAAGAAGAATTGAAGTTAATGCTCACATTAATGAAGCCAAAATATTTTATCCCCATTCATGGAGAGTTTAGAATGCTACATCACCATAGTTTGCTAGCGGAATCAATTGGTGTCGAAAAAGAAAATATCTTTATCGTTCGTAATGGAGATGTTGTAGATATAAGTAATCAAGTGGCAATTCAATCGAGAAAAATGCAAGCAGGAAATATATATGTAGATGGATTAGGAATTGGTGATGTTGGAAATGCATTATTACGTGATCGAAAACAACTTTCAGAAGATGGAATGCTCGTTATAGTTATTACTTTTAATAAAGTGGATGGAGAAATAATTTCAGGTCCTGATATTATTTCTCGTGGATTCGTCTATGTTCGTGATTCAGAAGAATTTTTGAAGGAATTAAATAAATTAGCTGTTATTACGATTAATAATGTAAAGAAAGAGAAAGTGAATAGCTGGGGTATTTTGAAAAGAGAAGTAAGAGAAGCTTTAGGGAAGTATATATATACGAGTACGAAAAGAAAACCGATGATTCTTCCTATAATTATAGAGGTGTAATAATGAATAAAAAGAATTCTCTTACGGGAATTCTTTTTTGTTTTGAAGGCAGAATGAACATATAATGAAATAAATAGAAATGAAAGGGAATAAAAGATGTTATTAAACAAACGCTTTACAATTGGAGAAATGGCAAAAATGCATAATATAGCGGAATCTACTTTACGTTATTATGATGAAAAAGGAATTTTTCATCCGTCCATTGTGGACCCACAAACAAATTATCGCTATTACACAATCGATCAATTTTCACTATTAGATACGATTAAGTTTTTACGTCAATTAAATATTCCATTAAAGGAAATTAAGAAATATATTGATGAAAGAAATCCAGCATACGCACTCAATTTGTTGGAAAAACAACAAGAAATGATGTTGAAAAAACAAAGAGAAATTGAGTATGCTTTGGCGAAAATGGAGCATAGAATTCATTTGATTAAGGAAGCAACAAAAGCAAAAGCTAAACAAATGGTAATAAAAGAGATCCCGCGGCGAAAAATAACAGCCATTGCGGTTGCTCCGAATACGACGGATGATATGTTTGAGTACTACATCCATTCGTTGCAAAAAAATATGAGGCAAATGGATGATAGTTTATTTTCTGGAGATATTGGTGTAACAGTGGCGAAAAAAGGATTCATGCAAAATGAGTTTCAAGCGTATAGTAGCGTGTTTATTCTTTTGGATTATATGCCGTATGAAGTGCATAATTCAGATGAGATTAAGGAAGGTTTATATGCTTGTTCTTATCATCATGGACCGTATGAAGAAACAGATGCAACGTACAAGGAGTTACTTACATACATTGATAAAGAAGGTTATGAAGTACATGGAGATTCGATTGAGATTGGATTAATCGATTGGTCTGTAACAGAAAATCCAGAGGAGCAAGTAACAGAAATTCAAATTCCTGTAGTAAAAAAATAAGATGAAAACCTTTGAATTGATTACAAATTTACATTCATTCATATAATTCAGTTACCTATTTTTTAAATTCTCTATTGACCTTCAAGTTACTTGAAGGTTTAAACTAAGAAAAGAGAGTTGAAAAAAGGAGCATAATAGTATGGAAGCAACAGAAAAATTAAGAGAAAAACCAATAAAAAGTTTATTTATTTCTTATTTAATACCAGCCGTTCTTGGAATGGTATTAATGTCAGTGAATATTGTAATTGACGCGGTCATGATTAGTAGAGGAGTTGGGGCGAACGGTTTAGCAGGAGTAAACGTGGCTATTCCAGCGTTTTCAATTTTCTTCTCTATTTCATTATGGATTGGGATGGGCGGGGCAACGTTATATTCCATTGCATTAGGTGAAAATAAAATTGAAAGAGCAAGGTCTATTTTTACTCAATCCATGACGATAGCAGTCATTATCGTAGGCGTTTTAGCGGCGATTTGCTTATGGAGAATAGAAGACTTAGCATACTTATTCGGTGCAAACGAAGTGATTTTACCGTATGCGTTAGACTATTTACACGTATTATTAACATTTGGAATGATATACGTTTTAGAAAATATTTTAAGTACATTTATACGAAATGATGGAAATCCTAATTTAGCAATGGCAGGTTTAGTTGTAACAGCTGTATTAAATATAGTGTTTGACTATATCTTTATTTTCATCTTTAAATGGGGCGTAACAGGAGCTGCTTCAGCAACTATTCTTTCAGCAGCGATTGGTTTCCTTGTATTATTAACGCATTTCTTTAGAAAAAGTAGTATTTTAAAATGGACGAAATTCCATTTTGAATGGGATACAGTAAAACAAATTATGATAATCGGTTTCCCGAGCTTTACAGCAGAAAGTACAGTAGCGATTGTAACGATTGGTTTTAATATTGCATTCGTTCAATATGCAGGAGAAGTAGGAGTCGCTTCTTATGCGATGGTGAATAGTATTCATGCAATGACATTACTATTATTCTTTGGGGTAGGTGCTGCATTACAACCGATTGCTAGTTTCCATTATGGTGCCAATTTAGCAGAGAGACTTCGTGAAGGATTGCAGTTTGCAGTGAAAATTGCAGTTGTACTTGGAGGCGTTGCAATAATTGTCGGATTATTCTTTGGGAAATATATTATTGGTCTATTTGATGTCCAATCTCCAGAGTTATTGGAGTTAACATTAACGGGTATTAGCTTGTTCTTTATCCAATACGTATTTTTAGGTTATAACATTGTATATGGAGAGTACTTCCAATCAGTGCGACAAACGACAAAATCAGTACTTATTATAATGAGTCGAGGGTTACTATTTATTATTCCATTATTATGGATTATGCCGAAATTATTTGGGATAAACGGAATTTGGCTCGTTATGCCAGTAGCTGAAGTATTGACAGCGATTATCGTGTTTACGATGAATCGAATGAAACATCCTGTGCCATTAAATATGGTAGGTGAGAAAAAAGTAATATAATGAAGAAAATCCCCTTGAGCAAGTAAGGGGATTTTTTATTTTTTTAAACTGATAGCAAAAGATCCATCAATTTCTTGAACAGAAGCAAAGGCAACGTTTTTAATATTTGTAATTCCTTTTTCTTTTAACTCTTTATATAACCACTTTTTGTCTTTATGAATTAACTTTAAGTTATCGTATTGAATTTGTGAATCAACGATAAGGGCAATTGGTAATCCAGCATACTTAACATCTATATTCAAATCTTTCGGAGTTAATGGGACAAGTTCACGCTTTGGTAAAATGCTAATGGCTCCATTCGCTTCTAAAATAGCGTATTCAATTTCATGAACACTTGGGTATCCTGCGACGCGAAGATTAGAAAGTAATTCAGCAATGGGATACCTACTTTTTTGTAAGTTCTCAAAAATAATATCACCATGTTTAATTAAAATAATCGGGTGCCCGAGAATAAAACGATTTAGTTTGTTGAATAGGCTTAATTTTGTAAGGATTAAATGCAAACATGTAATAACGACCATACCGAGAAAAGCTTGCAAAGCACCAGAGACTGGTATGGCTTGAAAAGCTAAATAAGATAAAAAGATAATAGCACCAAAATCATGAGGAGTTAGTTGTGCTAAAGCTGATTTACCGAGCATCTTAAGTGATAGTAAAAATAAAATAAAAAAGAACGATACGTTACATAAAAAGAGAAGCAATAGAGACACTCCTTCGTGCAAAGTTGTACTTACTGTTCCCGAAAGAAATATAAATATTACTTTCTAGAGGATAAATTAGGTTGAATTGGAATTTGTCTGTATACAAACAAATAAATGGATATTATCATGAAAGAAGCAAAGAACATAGGAGTATATGGATATGAAAAAGAAAAAAATAATGAAGTATATGATAGGAATTATAATGGTTTGCGCCGTTTATGTGGGATTTTTACAATATAACATTTATAAGCATGGGCAAATGAATGCGACCTATGAAGCTGATTATATCATTGTATTAGGATCGAAAGTGAACGGAACGAAACCATCGTACTCATTGCAATATCGTATTGATAAAGCAGCTGAGTATTTGAAATCACATGAGAAAGCAATTGCTATTGTATCTGGAGGGAAAGGAAAAGGGGAAGATATTTCAGAAGCATTAGCAATGAAAAATGGATTAATGAAACTAAAAATTGAAGAAGACCGCATTATCATGGAAGATAAGTCAACGAGTACAGATGAAAATATTAAATTCTCAAAACCTTTAATTCCGGACAATATGAAAAAAGGAATGATCGTAACAAACGATTTCCACATGTTTAGAGCGAAAAAAATAGCAGCTAAGCAAGGTTTACAATTAGAAGGTCTTCCGGCCGAAACACCGAAGCGAATTGTCATTCCATCGAATATACGAGAGTATTTAGCTATTACGCAATATTGGTTTATGAATCGAATATAGTGAAAGTGATCCCGCCTAGCATTATAGGCGGGATTTTTTGAGGGGAATCTTACAAATATGTCATCTTAATGAAAGGTAAAGCGATAGTTTCTAGAATGGATTCCTGACATAATGAAGATAACAAAAACTATTTAGAGGTGAATCGGATGAAAGGAAATAATATATTATCTTCACTATGTTACTTTAGTATCTTTTTTGCCCCATTTTTATTACCAATTATCGTGTACTTCGTTGCAGAGGATGAAGTGAAATATCACGCGAAAAAAGCATTTTGGTCACATATTTTCCCATATGCAATTTTATTCGGAGGGATAGCGATATCAGGAATATACGGTTTAGGATTCAATCAATCTGATGGTGCTGGAATTGGGATCATGATCACATATGCAGTATTCATTCTTGTAGGGATTTATTACTTCATTTGGAATATCGTAAAAGGTGTTAAAGTGTTGAAAACAGCGTAATAAGATAAGGAATAATTCGGAGTGAGTTTGTCGTTATTTGTCGGTAAGTCGATATAGTGCAGGGAATCGTTGATATATTGAAAAAATCGACGATATAATTTCATTTACCGTATTAATAGATCTTTTAAAAAGAGCAATTCAAAAAGAATTGCTCTTTTTGTGCTTATAAGTTGTGAATATTGGAAAAGATATGTTAATTTTTCAATAGGAAGAGAAAAAAGGAGTGATTTTCATGAATGAGATGATACATAAAATGGAGCAACACGTTTCAGTTCGTAAATATAAAGAAGAATCCATTCCGAAAGATGTAGTAGAAAGAATGGTGCAAGCTGCGCAGCATGCTGCTTCCTCGCATTTTGTACAGGCTTATTCTGTTATATATGTAACAGATCAAGACTTAAAGGCGAAACTAGCAGAGTTATCCGGAAATCGTCATGTGAAAGATTGCGCAGCATTCTTTGTTTGTTGTGCAGATTTAAAACGACTTGAAATGGCATGTGAAAAACATGGTACCGAGATAAAACATGAAGGAGTAGAAGACTTTATCGTTGCGACAGTAGATGCTTCACTTTTCGCACAAAACTTGGCGTTAGCAGCAGAATCGTTAGGATACGGTATTTGTTATATTGGTGGTATTCGTAATAATCCGAGAGAAGTGAGCGAATTGCTTCATTTACCGGATAAAGTATATCCTGTATTCGGAATGACAGTCGGTGTACCAGATGAAGATCACGGAGTGAAACCACGTTTACCGATAGCAGCAATCCTTCATGAAAATGGATATGATGAAAAGAAATATGATGAATTATTAAATGAATACGATGAAACGATGAGCGCGTATTATAAAGAAAGATCATCAAATAAGAAAAACGCAACATGGACGGAATCGATGAGTTCGTTTATGTCTAAAGAAAAAAGAATGCATATGAAAGAGTTTTTAAGTGAAAAAGGATTTAATAAGAAGTGAGCAAAGAGAGCAAAGAGGCAAACCTGTGATGCAGGTTTGCTTTTTTTTTGGAGGAGAAAGGTGATTGTCTTCGAATAAGTATAGGGGGAGGAGATAATATGAGAAAAGCTTTAATTTTTTTGTTTGATGGATTTGCAGAATTTGAAGTGAATATAGCGAGTTTATTTTTGATAAGTAAGCAATTTGAAATAATAACAGCAACTGTAGACGGAAAAACAGTTACAGGAGAAGGCGGTTTTTTGTGTCAACCACATGTCTCTATTGAGCAAATTAAAATAGAGGACTATGAAGTGTTTATCGTACCAGGCGGACATATTTTTGATCATTTAGAAAATGAACAATTGTTATCTATTGTGAACAAATTACATAAGCAAAATAAATGGATAGCGGGTATTTGTGCCGGAACATCTTTATTACATGCAGCAGGGGTGCTGAATAAGAAGAAATTCTCAACATCATTAACATCAGATGAAAAACAATTAGCTCATTTACATGAATGGGAATATAAACAAAACAAAGATGTAACGGTTGATGGAAAAATAATAACAGCGGTAGGGTCTGCGTACGTTGAATTTGCTACTGAAATAATGAGGCAGCTCAATTTATTTAATGAAGCTGAAGCGAAGGAGAACTTGCAATACTTTAAAAATGTAACAGAGATTTGTGATGAAACGTTAGTATAAGTGAATAATTTAATTGTTAATACCTAAGTTCAGAATGTAGATACTCCTTTCTGAACTTAGGTATTTTATTTGATATCATATACATAAAAATTAAAAAAATTTTACAAAAGTGATAGAAAATGAGAGTGAAATGCCAATAGTAAGTAAAGGCAGCTGCTAAAGGGGAATTGAGGAAGGAAGATGTTTATGATTTTCGATTCTGAAGTGGATTTAATTATAGCTATGAAAAAACGCGATCAAGATGCTTTGAAAGAAGTGATTGATCAATATGGAAAATTAATTTTGTACATTATTCATAAATCATTAAGTACCCCTATTGAAAAACAATATGTGGATGATTGTTATAACGATGTATTTACTGTTATTTGGTTTCATATCGACCATTTTGATACAGAAAAGGGCAACTTAAAATCTTGGATGATTGGTATTACTAAATTAAAGGCACTGGAATATAAAAAGAAAGTATATAAAGAGAATAAAATTGATAAAGACGTAGAGATAGATACAAGTGTCCATGATAGGTATGACATAGAACAAGAAGAAGAGATTATGGAAATAGTTCAAGATTTAAATAAGAAAGATCGATATATCTTTTTAAAGAGGTATATTGATGGATATTCCATTGACGACATTGCAAAAGAATTAAAAGTAACGGCGGATTATATATACAATCGAATTTCTCGTGGAAAGAAAAAAATTCAAAAACTATGGAAAGGGAGTGTGTAATATGGATAAAAGATTATTATCTATGTTAAATGAGCTCCAATATTCAGAGGAAGAAATTACACGTTTAGAGAAAGAAGCGGATGAGACTATAAATGTAGATAAGTATTATGTGAAAAACGGAGAATTATTGAAGAAATTAACGGTGCAAATGTTGGAAGAATCAGTTCGGAAAGAGTTACAAGAAGGAGAAGAAATTGAATGTGAAATATTAGTGGAAGAGGGGAGCCTTGTGAATTCTAAAGTTATCCCAAGTATAATAACTGCAGGTGCTACTTTTTATTATTACATTGTTTTAACAAATACAAGATTACGAATTAAATCGTTAGATTGTTATTTCAAAAAAATAAATGAGTACAATGTGCTAATAAGCTCAATTCAAGCAGTTTCGCGACATAAAAAAATGAAGAATGTATATGGAATTACTATAGATAATAACTATATACAATTAGGAAGTACCGAGCATGAGCAAGAATTGAAAACTGTAATTGAGAAGCTAAAACAACGCGGGGTGAAAGAAGAGAGATATAAAGAGTTTGAAAAAAGTTGGCTGATTTTTTTCAATGTGTTTGTAATAGCGATGGGTGGGCTTCTAGTTTTAAAATATTTAATTTGAAAATAAAAAGCGGCATAATAGCCGCTTTTTATTGTTATCACGTTTAAAAATATTGAAAACTTATCCGCCGTTATGACACATACTAAAGCACCTTCTATAACGAATGCAAACTTTCAATAAGAAGATATATGCCCGTGCAACTTAAAAGGATGTACGTAAATATTTTAAAAATCCGTTGATTAAGCCATTTGAAAATAATTTGACCTATATACAAACCTAGAAATACGATTGGAATAGCGTAAAAACTTGATTCCCAAATTGTCTTGTTTGTGCCAGTAAAGAGTATTTGCGTTAGTAGACTAATGAAATATATAAATAGATAAAAAGCTAAAGTAGTTGCTCTCAGCTTCTCTTTTTTTGTATCAGTTCCTGTAAAGTACAGTAACAGGGGTGGTCCTGGCATACCGATACTTGTCGTTAAAAGACCGGATAATCCGCCAACTATGAAATCTCTAGATTTTGTTGAATGAATCTTAAAGTTACAGATTAGCATCAAAGTTAATAGTAAGAGTAGGATGCTAATTGCTAATTTAAATGTGTTGATGTTAATAGAAGTGAAAATGATAATACCGAAAGGAACACCAACTATACTGCCGAAAATTAATCTTTTCAGTAGAATACAATCAATGTCCATTCTTATTTTCCAAATGAGTGATATAGAAATAATGAATGATAAAATGATATTTATTTGTATAGCTTCTTGTGGTAGAAATAACATGAGTAAGAAAGGTGTTGCCATAATAGAAAAGCCAAAACCGGTACTTGTTTGTAAAATAGAAGCTACTAATATAATACAAATGAACATGAATATAGTATTCAAAAAAGCCCCCCCACATAATCAAGTTTCATTAATATTTTAACATAAAGTAAAACTTTAATCAGTGAGGGCTTACTACCTAGCAAATCGCCGCTTGTTATGTTGCGGTTAATATTCCAATGATGATCCTGTAGCCTTAAAATATTTTTCTCGTGAAGGCGTCATTACTCGGATTGCTAATAAACAGGAAAGGAAAAGGATGAGTAACGAGCTACTTATTACAGTCATTTGAACGGAAAGAAATTGTGCGGATGCTCCAATTGCTAAAATGAAAAAGATTTGGATAAAACTTTTTATGGAATCAAATACGCTATCGATACGTCCTATCATATGAACCGGGATGTTATTTTGATAAAATGTAAAAAAGCCAGTACCAGCAAATGATGAAGAAATGCCAAGTAAAATGAAACCGCCTGCCGCGACGATAAATGAATTTGAAAAGGCGAAAATTACATAGCCTATTGCTGTGAAAATTGTCCCTAATCCGATACAATATTGAATTGGTAAACGTTTGGCAAAGAGAGAGACAAGAAATGAACCGGAAACGTAAGCAGCGCCAGTTATACTAACAAGCATACTGTATTCTATATCGGTTAAAAACAGTACTTGTCTTGTAAAAACAACTTCTTGTGAATCAAGTGCCATAGCGACAAGCATAGTCGCTTGAAATAAAACGAATATGAGAATAATGTACGTTTCAGTTCGAGCGAAGGAAAAAACTTGTTTCCAATCACTTCGTAATGTTTGTACGAAAGTATTTGCAACTTCTTCGTTTTGCTTTGTTTGTAATGCAATGTTTGGCAAGAAGTAAATGAAAATGGTAGAAAGTAGAAAGGAAAGTGAGTTGCAGTAAATTACAAAGGATGCTGAGTGCGTGGTGAGAAGTATTCCAGCAAGAGCTGGACCGATAATGAAAGCTCCGCTTGTACAAAAGCTACTCCAAGCGTTGAATTGAGCGCGTTCTTCAGCACGTATAAGCATTGTTTTATAAGAAAATGAAGCCGGATCGAAAAATGATGTAGCAATGCGAGTCAAAAAGATAAAAATGTAAATGGCCCAAATAGAATCGAATAGTGGTATACAGCCAATGAGAGCTGCCCGAATGATATCTGTGATAAGCATAATGGACCGTTTGTTTAATCGATCTACTATGCTACCAGACCAAATTTTTGTAACAACGGTCGCAATTGGACCGACAATCCATAATCCTGCTACAGCAGCAGGAGAGTTTGTGCTATGTAACACCATTACGTTTAAGGCGATGAGATACATAAAATCACCTAAACGAGAAATTCCTGTTCCCGACAATAATAATAATTTATTTTTCATGAGCAGATGAACCTTTCTTTCATTGTTTTTTTATCCTGCAGGAAATAGCGTATTCCTCTTCAGAGTTTGATTGACGAGCGGTTTTGTTTTCCCAGCGTAATAAAACTTGTGTAACCTCCCAAGTAAGTTGTTGTAATTCCTCTGGCGTTAAAAATAAATGAGAAACAATATGACTACCTGTATTCGTTCCCTCTGTGCCGCTTTCTTCAATATAGAAATGAGCAGATTTTGCCTTGTAATATTTTTCAATAATCCCTCGTTTTTCCTTCGTGTCTACTAATTCAAGTAACCCTCCATCATATAAAATTTGAACGTGATAATGTACGCTACCAGTAGATTTGTTTAGTTTAGTAGCTACTTGTTTTGCAGTGAGTGCTTCGTCTTTTAAAAGGTGAAGAATTTGAATACGAGTTGCGTTGGAAATGAGCTTCTGCTGTTCAGCTGAAATAGTAAGTCTATCGTCAAACATTATGGCATCCCCTTCCTTATAATCTAAATTTATTGTACATTCTAAAAAATTAGAACATAAGGAAAATAAATCGTCTTTTTCCTTTATATTTCGACATAAATAAAAATAGCATGTACATAAACATGCTATTAAGTAATAGTAGATTCTTCATTAAGTTTCCCGCGATAATACAAGAACAGCCATATAAAACTAACAAAAATACAACATGTAGCTAGAAAACTACCAATCATTTGAGGAGAAAGGATTTCTAATAGCCATCCTGTAATGAACATAGATAACTGTATGAGCGAACCATAAATTGAGTAATGAAAGGAAAAAACTTTACCAATCATATTTTCGTGCGTGTAAGTTTGAAGTAATGTCGTATCAAGTGGAACGATGATTCCTCCTGCTATGCGCATACATAGTAATGTAATGATACCGAAAGCTCAACCCTTATGTAATGATGATGCTTGAATTTGTTTTTTCCATTCACTTAAATACACTTTCTTTTCTGAAGGAAGTCCAACAGGTAATTGTGCAATCAATTCTAAACTATTTCCATCAGGATCGTTAAAGTATACAGCGGCATGTGCTAATTCTGGAAAAACAATCGGTTCAATTGGCTCCATTCCAAAGTCTTTTCGTGCTGAAATGCCTTTTTGGTTTAGCCAATGTATCGCATGTTCTAAATCATGTAAACTTACTTGAAAGGCGATGTGTCGTAAAGAGGGATGATAATTTACTTTGTATTCTGTACCTTCCCAAAGACCGAGCCAACTTTCATTTTCTTTAATCCAAAAGAAAGCAATATCGTCTCCTCTTTTATATAATTTTAGTCCTAGCGATTCGTAAAAAGGTATAGACACTTCTAAGCTACGGACGGGTAAATGTGCTTCGTAAAGACCTTTAATCATGGTAATCCTCCTAAGTAAAAATATTTCTTATTTCATAGTAAACGTTTTTTTATTAGTTGAAATCAGAAAAAGGAGGGACATAACTTCATACGAAAGTATGAAAAAACAGCTCAAATATGAGCTGTTTTCTTATAGTTTTTCGTTCATTTGTTAAGGATAGGATATATTAGTATCCGTATCCGCCGCCACCCCAACAGCTACATCCGATGATGATTAGAAGGATGAATAGTACGATAAGCAAAGCAAATCCACCGCCGAAACCAGCGCAACTTCCACCATAACTCATATGTTTTCCTCCTTTTGAGTAAGTTAATCTATATAATTCATGGACTACTGTATACAGTATGTTTTTCGTATGGAAAAGGAGCCAGTCTCTTTTGTAATTAGACAAATGCCTGTATGGTCATTTTGATTGTATATGGAGCTAGGTGTATGTGAAGAAATCGTTATATATTTCGCGATTTGTTCATAAAAAAATATAAAAATTGTAAAAAAAACCATTTTTATATTTTTTTATGAGAGGATTTGTACTATAATTTTACAAGTAATATTATGGGAAAAGGGAGTTTTAGTGAAGAGATGGAGATGGGACAACTACAAAATAAAATAGAAACTAAAAAGAAAGAGCTAATTCAACTTGTTGCTAGACATGGATTGGATCATGATAAAGTTTTGTTATTTAGCCGAGATTTAGATATACTTATTAATAAGTTTATGAATGTGAAAGATAAAGTACATAAATAAATAATTTGTAGTTTTTTATATTAAGATATTCAACAAAGAGGAGAGAGATATATTTGGAACATTTACAAGAAGAGCTATATAAACAAATAAAAGAAGAAAAAGGTATTGTTACAATTTTTTTAAAGAGTGGCGTTAGAATAGTAGGAGAAGTTGTTGCCATAGACAAATTTACCGTTTTAATGTTAGTTGATGGAAAACAACAACTTATTTACAAGCAGGCTGTATCAACAATAATGAAATAAGACACTCGTACTGAGTGTCTTATTTCATTATTGCTTGCAGGCTTCAACGTCAATGCCGGCAGCTAATAATTTTTTTTCACCATCTTGCTCAATGATTTTTTGTAATTTAGATAGGAAAGAATCAAAGTTTGTATGCTTTGCTACTTGGAATGTCATTTTATGCTCAATTGGCAGCCACGTATCAATATCAGCTTCGTTATGCTGAATTTTTACCTCAAGCTTATCAAGTGCGTTAGCAACTTTTGCTTCATACGTTTCTTTCGCTTCAAACTCCATCCATAAATCATATAATTCCTCGCCGAGAGAACCTTTTAATGTTCGTTTAATATTTGAAATTGCTTCTTGTTCATTTATTTGTTTTTGTAATTGTAATTCATGACTATTCATTGTATCAAAAGCAGGAATATCACCAGCTTCTGCTTCGACTAGATCGTGAATAATCACCATTTTAAGTAATTTTTCAATGTTTACTTTCTGATCTAAATAAGGTTCAACTAAAATGGCCATTAGAGACATGCGCCACGTATGTTCAGCAACACTTTCTTGACGTCCGTTAGAAAGCCAGCTATGTCGCATTTCATATTTTAGTTTTTCTGCTAGTGCAATGACTTGTAAAATGTTATGTTCCATCGTGATCCTCCTCATATTTCCATACTATAATTCTAATATGGAAATGAAATGTGTCAATTTTATGAGTATATTGCGATAAATAGATGATGAGCGTATAATAAGCATTATATGTGAAAACGCATTATTAAAATAAAAAAATGTTTTATAAAAATGAAAAGGAAAGGGCAGGAATATGGGAGACGAAAATCAAGGATTTGCTAGACCAGAAAGAAAAAAAAGGAAGTTTGACATTTCTAGCCCATTTGGCATTTTAGTAGGTTTTGCCATAGTGATAGCGGCAATTATGCTTGGTGGAGGCGGAATAAAAGCTTTTAAAAACTTTTTAGATGTTTCATCTATTTTAATTGTCATAGGGGGAACAACTGCGACAATTGTTGTGGCATATCGATTTGGAGAAATAAAAAAATATACGAAAAGTATTTTTACTGTTTTACATAGAAAAGAAGAGGATTTAGAACAGTTAACGGATTTGTTTGTTGATTTTTCGAAAAAATCTAAAAAACACGGTTTACTTTCTTTAGAGGTTGATGGAGAGCAGGTGGACAATCCTTTTATTCAAAAAGGAATTCGATTAATGTTAAGTGGTTACGATGAAGAGGAATTAAAAGAAGTGTTAATGAAAGATGTTGAAACGGAAGTGTATGAATTAAGAAAAGGGGCAGTATTATTAGATAAAATTGGCGATTTCGCTCCGGCTTGGGGGATGATAGGGACTTTAATTGGTCTTATCATTATGCTTCAAAACTTGCAAGACACATCGCAAATTGGTACAGGGATGGCAGTTGCGATGTTAACGACATTGTATGGATCAGTACTTGCAAATATGATTGCAATCCCTCTTGCTGAAAAAGTGTATCGTGGTATTGAAGATTTATATACAGAGAAGAAGTTTGTTATTGAAGCAATTTCAGAATTGTATCGTGGACAAATTCCGTCTAAATTAAAGTTAAAACTCGATACGTATGTATACGAAACAAAGATAAAAAAAGTAAAACGAGCAGCCTAATATTGCAAGGAGTGGTATGGTGATGATAAAACGACCGCAAAAGGGATCGCCTCGTTGGATGACGACTTTTACAGATTTAACGATGTTATTATTAACTTTCTTTGTATTACTAGTTGCTACTTCAAAGCAGGATGCAGTAAAATTGTCAAAGATGCTTGAAAAGTTTAGTGATACGGAGCAAGTTGATGCAAAAGTAATGGAAAATACTATACCAGATATTTCACATGAAAAAAATGATGAAAAAATGGTCTCAAAAAAGCGAATGGACGACTTGTACAAAAAGTTAAAAGCATATGTAGATAATAACGGTATTAGTCAAGTGAATGTATATCGAGAAGATACAGGGGTAAGCGTTGTTATAGTAGATAATTTAATATTTGATACAGGTGATGCGAACGTTAAGCCTGAAGCAAAAGAAATTATTAGCAAATTAGTCGGATTTTTTCAATCCGTACCAAACTCAATTGTTGTGGAGGGGCATACAGATAGTAGACCGATCCATAATGAAAAGTTCCCTTCTAATTGGGAATTATCTTCAGCACGAGCAGCTAATATGATTCACCATTTAATTGAAGTGTATAATGTGGAGGATAAAAGGTTAGCTGCGGTAGGATATGCAGACACAAAGCCAGTTGTACCGAATGATTCACCGCAAAATTGGGAGAAAAACCGTCGCGTTGTCATTTATATTAAAGAATAGTATTTTAGTATTTTAGTAATAAAATACTAAAATGAAGAAATTCTTTTAAAAAAATATTAAATTTTATCGTTTTATTTTGTATAATGAGTGAGAATGATAAGGTGAAATATTAAGATATATTTATACATAGAAGGAGAGAATCAAAAAGAATGGCACATAAAATTTTAGTTGTAGATGATGCGATGTTCATGCGAACAATGATTAAAAACTTATTAAAAAGTAATTCTGAATTTGAAGTAATCGGAGAAGCGGAAAATGGAGTGGAGGCAATTCAAAAATATAAAGAACTTCAACCTGATATTGTAACATTAGATATTACTATGCCAGAAATGGACGGACTTGAAGCATTAAAAGAAATTATGAAAATTGATTCAAGTGCAAAGGTTGTTATTTGTTCAGCAATGGGACAACAAGGTATGGTATTAGATGCAATTAAGGGCGGGGCAAAAGACTTTATTGTAAAGCCATTCCAAGCAGATCGCGTAATCGAAGCTTTAACAAAAGTAGCAAATAGCTAATATAAAAGGGGTGCCACAAGGAATCAAAACAGTGATAACGGATAGATGTGTGGCCCCTTTTTTCTCATTTTAAAACACTAAATTGTTATACATAAATGAAATGTTTGTTAGACAGGTAGGGGATGAAAATGCAAACAGATCTATTAAATATATTTTTTGAAGAATCGGAAGAACATTTACAGTCGCTAAATGAAAATGTGCTAATTTTAGAGCAGAATCCTACAGATATGGATGTAGTAGGAGAAATATTCCGCTCAGCTCATACGTTCAAAGGTATGTCTGCGAGTATGGAATTTACGGAAATGGCGGATTTAACGCATAAAATGGAAAACGTTTTAGATGAAATTCGTCATGGGAATATAGTAGTACATGCGGATATTATTGATGTGATTTTTGAGTGCATTGATAATTTAGAGAAAATGGTTGCAGATGTGCAGCAAGGCGGAATGGGTAATATTGATGTAGTCGCAACGAAGCAAAAATTAGAAGCGTTATTGAACGGAAATGTAGAAACTTCTATGGAACATGTAGAGCAAGAGTCTATAAACAATGATGATGCAGTTTCGCATGAAGTGCATATAACCGTTGAACAGCAAGCTATTTTAAAAGCAGTACGTGCCATTATGTGTATTGAAGCACTGCAAAATATAGGCGATATACAAAAAACGGTTCCTAGTATTGAAGAAATCGAAGCGGATGCTTTCGGTTTTGAGTTTACAGTATTTATGAATACGGATCGTAGTGAAGAAGAAGTGAAACAGGTAGTGCTTCACGTTTCTGAAATTGAGAAAGTAGTAGTGAAACAAGGAGAATCATTACAGGAAGTAGATTCGATGGTTGCTACGCAAGTAGAAGAAATGATACAGCCGTCTGTAGTTGCGCAGGTGGAAGCACCTATTGAGACAGCGAAGCAACCTGCAAGTGCTACGCCAACTAAAAGCACTGCAAAAACGAAAAATGCTAAAGGTGAGAATCGTTCCATTCGTGTGCAGCTAGAGAAAATTGAACGATTAATGAACATGTTTGAAGAGAGTGTAATTGAGCGTGGTCGCATAGATGAATTGGCACAAGCAATTCAAAACAAAGAATTAATTGAGCATTTAAATCGATTAGGCGATATTTCAAAAGATATTCAAAATGTACTTCTAAACATGCGTATGGTGCCGATTGAAACAGTCTTTAATCGTTTCCCGCGTATGGTGCGTATGTTAGCGAAAGATTTAGGGAAGAAAATCGATTTACAAATTACGGGTGAAGATACAGAAGTTGATAAAATTGTTATTGATGAAATCGGTGATCCACTCGTTCATTTAATTCGTAATGCAATTGATCATGGTATTGAGACTGTTGAAAAACGTCGTGATGCAGGGAAAAATGAGACGGGTACAATTAAATTAGAAGCGTTCCATAGTGGAAATCATGTCGTAATTCAAATTACGGATGATGGAAATGGAATTCATAAAGGGAAAGTATTAGAAAAAGCGATTAAAAATGGTGTTGTAACAGAATCTGAGGCAAATAAATTAACGGATCGTGAAGTGTTTGATCTCATTTTCCAACCAGGATTTAGTACAGCAGAAGTAGTATCGGATCTTTCGGGGCGCGGGGTTGGATTAGATGTTGTAAAACATACAATTCATAGTTTAGGTGGACATTTAATTATTGATTCAGAAGAAGGAAAGGGAAGTACATTTAGAATTGAACTTCCATTAACGTTGTCCATTATTCAATCTATGCTTGTTCAAACGAATGATAAACGTTATGCTTTACCTCTTGGTAATATTGTTGAAGCAATTCGAATTAAGAGAGAAGACATCCAATCCATACAAGGAAAAGATGTGTTAAACTATCGTGATCAAATTATTGAAGTGAAGCATTTAAGTACTGTATTTGGTGAAAAAACAGTAGATGAGGCATTTGAATCATATGAAAGTCAAATGGTTCCTGTGTTAATTGTTCGTAATACACATCGTAGCTATGGGCTTATTGTAAACACAATTATCGGTCAAAGAGAAATAGTCTTAAAGTCATTAGGTGATTTCTTTGCAGAGAGTTCGAACTATTTCTCTGGCGCGACGATTCTCGGCGATGGACGAGTGGTCCTCATTTTAAACCCAGAAGGTTTATAATAGGAATGAAGGAAAGCTCCCCACTTGTATACAATTGGGGAGCTTTTTGGTTAACTACTAATATAAAAAATTAATATATATAACAGGAAATAAATACATGTTCACGATTTACGTAATAAGTTTGTTAAAATGTAATGAGTGTATTCATTTAATAGAAAAACAAAAATGAGGAGGCAGGGAAAATGCCTGAGCAACACACAAAAGGGGATACGAGCACAATTGTGCTAGAAAAAGAAAAGGAGCTTTTAACGCCTCAAGAATGTGATATTCTTGGCGAAATTGCAAATATATCATTTGGCTCTGCTTCGACAGTATTATCAACGATTTTAAATAGGCAAGTAAGTATAACTGCTCCTCATGTAGAGTTAGTGGATTTATACGATACAAGTGATGTTGAGGTTCCTCATGTTGTATTAAATATTCATTTTACAAAAGGATTAGATATGGAAAATCTACTTGTCCTTCAGCAAGATGTTGCTTTATCTATTGCTGATTTAATGATGATGGGGACAGGTGAAGTGGAAGAGGGAAAAGAACTTGGCGAATTAGAGCTAAGTGCTGTACAAGAAGCGATGAACCAGATGATGGGATTTGCCGCGACGTCTATGTCGGAATTCTTCCAAGATACAGTAGACATGTCACCGCCGACAATTAAAGTCGTAAAGTTATTAGAAGAGATGGAGAAAATCTCTGAAATAACTGGAAATAACACGATTGTGAAAGTGTCGTTTGACCTTAAAATAGATAATCTTGTAAACTCTAAACTCGTACAAATTGTTTCAGTTGAACATGCGAAACAAATGATAAATAAATTACTACAATTATCTGGTGGCGTAGAAGAGCAAGACGAGCCAGCAGAAGTAGCGGAAGCTGAGAATGTAGAAGAACATGTTAAAAAAGAACAGTTAACGCAAGAAGAGAAAGATGTACTTGGGGAAATTGCCAATATTTCCATCGGTTCAGCTTCAACGGTATTATCAACGCTTTTAAATCAGCCGGTTACGATTAGTACACCCAATGTAGAAGCGATTAATGTGCGTCATTATGACGGTGTACCGGTACCCTTTGTGATTTTAAATGTCGATTTTGTTGAAGGCTTAAAGAATGAGAACGTATTCGTATTTACGAAAGATGTTGCGTTGACAATGGTAGATTTAATGATGATGGGAACAGGGGAGATTGATCCAGAGAAAGAGCTTAGTGAATTAGAGCTGAGCGGTATTAAAGAAATCATGAACCAAATGATGGGGCATGCGGCAACAGCGATGTCAGAAATGTTTAAAGAGAAGATGGACATGACGCCACCAGACGTCAAATTTGTCACGTTAAAAGAAGAAATGGAATATTTGGGAGAGTCAATGGAAGTGGATGAACTCGTTCAAATTACGTTCAACCTTGAAATTGGTGACTTGCTTCAATCGAAAATGTATCAAATTTTACCGATTTCAGAAGCGAAAGAAATGGTAAGACGACTGCTATATCCAATGGTGGAAGCAGAAGAAGAGATTGCAGAGGAAGAAATGGAAGAAGAGGTTGTAGAACCTGTTGTACAACCTATTGAATTTAAAGAAGTGAAACAAATTGAGCCAGTGTATATGGATACATCTATTCTACAAAATGTAGAAATGAATGTGAAATTTGTATTTGGAAGTACAGTGAAAACGATTCAAGATATATTAAGTTTACAAGAAAATGAAGCCGTTGTATTAGATGAAGATATTGATGAACCAATTCGAATTTATGTAAATGATGTATTGGTGGCGTATGGTGAACTTGTAAATGTAGATGGATTTTTCGGAGTAAAAGTGACGAAATCACTATAAGGCGTTGAAATAGTAGATGAAAAGCGTAAAGTTTTTTCTAATTTGCTGGCTATGCATACATGTGTGCTTGCTCTTCCCGCTGCAAAGTCAGGCGGAAGAGCAAAATGTGCCAGAACAAAATATAAATGAAGTGAATGTACAAGAAGAGAATAAGGAAGTTCAAGAACAGCCAGAACAAGTGGAAATAAAGCAAGATAAAGAGGAACAACAAGAAGTAAAGAATGAACAAGAAACCGAAAAAAAGATAGAGACGGATCAAGGGATTATTACAATAAATAAGCGAGAATTAAAGGTTGGCGAAGAAGTACGGATTATTGTAGAGCCAAAAGAGGCAAATATTCAAAGTATAAAAGGTATGTTGCGTTTGCCCAAAAACAGTAATCTGTATGAGCAAGAAAGAATGATACCTTTTGACTATGAAGAAGAGACGAAGCGATGGATTGCTAACTATAAGGTCGGGATTTTTGATTTGCAAGGTGATTGGAACCTTCAGCTTATTCAAAGTTTTAAAGAAAATGAGAAAGAAGAGCTTATAGAAAATGAAGTGAAAGTCCCACTTATTCGTATAAATAATGAAACGCCAACAATAGATAAAGAGATGCCGAAGTTGCATAAAGTCACTATTGACGAGGCGAAGGAGAATGTAATCGAACGAAAACGAGGCGATTCTATACGTGTAAGAGTGAAGGCGGCAGACGTGGAATCGGTTGTGAAAGAAGTTCGTGTTACATTAAAAGGAAAAGAAAATAAAGAGATTACATTTTTATTAGATTACAATAAGCGCGACATGGAATGGCAAAAAGTATTTGAAATAACGGATGCATTGCCAAATGGGACATACGAGCTACTTGTAGAGGTAGTAGATGCGGCTGGAAATAAACTCGTTGAAGAAAGTGAGTATGTCGTTTCTGTTTTGGAACAAAAAACAGAAGAGGATAAAAAGACAGAAGAACGAGAGAAAGAAGATAAATTAGAAAATAAACTAGAAGATAAGAAAGAAACTGAGAAGCAGGAAGACACGAAAGTAGAAATCCCGCTTCAGGAAGAAAAACAGCCAGTTGTTCAAATTCCGAAAAAAGAAGAGAAAGTAAACGACCTTATAAAAGAACCATTGAAAGAGAAAGAAAAAATCACTTATGTTATAAAAGAGCCTCTCACAGACAACAAGGAAGTAAATAATACGAAGGCTCAAAAAGATAAAGATAATAACAATCAAGTCATTTTGAAAAAGAAAGAAAAAAAAGAAGAGCCAGAAGATAAGAAAGAAACTAAAAGTGACCATGGAATACAAGCTTCTAATGTATTTGCTATTATGTCAGGTTTATTCGTACTATTTTTAGTTTTAAAGAGCAATAAAGAATGGGGCTAATTATTTCATCATAGTGGAGGCGCTTAAATGGAAATTAAACGTACGACAATTGAAAATAAGACGCTACAACCATTAAAACAGCCTGCAGCTATTTCAGAACATGAAATCCAGAAAGAACGAAAGCATAGCAATCTAGTGTTTACTGGACAGTCTAAAATTATTTCGAAAAATAACGAAATAGGGATTTTACTTGCGAGTTTAGGTGATGGAAAGGTTATGAAGGAAATGCTTTCTAAAGAGATGGATACAGTATTACAACTCTTTAAAAAGTTACATACATTATCTGGAGAAGGAAAGCAAACAGATAAAATATTTGAACAAGTAATGAGAAGCTTACAGGGGCTTGTGAAACAGGCGCATATAAAAGAACTGCCTTTATTAGATGGAACGTATGATTTCGCTGAAGTGCAACTATCATTTGGTAGAAAGGTACACATTCCGTTATTAGATGTAAGTGCACTCCTCTCTAGCGTGGAGAGTGACTCGTCAGAAGGAAATATAAATTTAATGGTAACGGTTATTACTGCGTATATCACGAAATTGTCTAACGAAACCATTTTAATTAGCGTTACAGATCGCACAGCTAAAGAGCGGGATGCAAGTGTATGGAGAGCACTTGCAGAAATGAATATGACACAATTATCACAGGCGTTGAAAAAAACGATGCAAGAACATAAATGGTCTATGACGTTTCTTTTTCTCTTTATATGGGTTGTTTGCATTATTTTAATTCGAGTTATATAAGAAATGAACGGAACCAAGCAATTCTTTGTTATGAATGTAGTAAATAAATAAAAAAAAAGCAGGGTGCATTCATCCTGCTTTTTTCTATATTTTTTCATAGAAGAATGTATCAAAGCGCTGAAGATTGAAGCGTTCAGGTGTTAAAATTTGCTCTGTGCTACCGACAAATAGCACACCGCCTTTTCGTAAAGAACGGCTAAACTTTTCATACAGCTTGACTCTTGCTTCTTCTGTGAAATAGATCATTACATTACGACAAACAATTAAATCGTAATTTGTATCGAACGATTGCATTAATAGGTCATGCTGTTTAAACGTGACGTGTTGCTTAATATTTTGATGTAATGAATATATATCATCTTCTTTTGTGAAATGACGTTCTTTCAAATCGCTAGGTAATTCTTTTAAAGAACGTTCCGTATATTGACCACGTTTTGCACTCTCTAAAATATGAAAATCAAGATCCGTTGCTAGTATTTCATAGCGAAATGGAGAGAGATGCTTCGATAAAATTAAAGAGAGTGTATATGGTTCTTCACCGGCAGCGCAAGCGGCACTCCATACTTTTAATTTTCCGTTATTTTGTTCGAGTAATTTTGGTAGTGCTTTCGTCTCTAACGTTTGCCAACGTTCTTTATTTCTAAAAAACTCTGAAACGTTAATTGTAATATAGTCAATAAAACTTAAAAATAACTTTTGATCGGTACGTAAATTGCTTAGAAAACTAGTGTAGTTCTCAAAGCCCTTTCTCGAAATAAAAGCATCGATTCTACGACGCATTCTATCTTGTTTATATGAAGCGATATCCATATTGAATTGTTGTTTAAAACTCGCGATAAAATGATCATAATCTTGTTCAATTATCATATTTATAATAGGCACAATAACGATATTGTGCCTCCCCCTTTACATCATACGAATTTTTTGTTCAAAGTTTTTTTTCATCTGTTTTTCATGTAAACCTGGTAAATCATAAATAACAGCATCAATTCCTGCTTCTTTTGCAACGTCAACGGGAATGACAGATGTATGCTTGTCCCCATTATAAAAACAGAGAACTAAATCGGTATCTTCGATTATTTGTTTTACAAAAAACATATAATCTGATCGGTAAATGGAGTCGGAAGGATGATCAAAAGCGACATACTCGGCTCCGTGTTTTTTTAAGTAATCAACGACCTCTTGAAATTCATCTGTTAATGCTTGTAACGGTTGTAGCGTGTAAAGGCATAAATTTTGAGCGAGTCTTTCGTTTTCAACGAAAAAACGAAGTACCTCATTTTCAATAGATTTATAACATAATATGTAAATTTTATGTTTGTGAGCATAGTCAGTTAAAAATTTTTTAATTTCTTCTTGATCTAATGCTGTTAATTGATTTGAACCACAAAGAAAAATATTCATAGAATTGTGCCACCTCATGCTAAATTGTAACATATCTTCTATAAAAAATAACTGCAAAATATTAGTGTTCAGAGTATAATTATAAATAACTAGATTTTACGATTAACTTTTGGAAGAAATAAAAAAATAAATAGGTGATATATATGCTGCGTTCAATCTCGCATAATCCAATCTTATCGCATATACCGCCTGCTACTCAAATGCCGAAAGAAGCAAATGTCAGGACTGGACTTGCATTTTCGGATAATTTGCATGCAGATCCGAAAAAAGATAAGTTGTTAGAACAAATGGAAGCGTTTGTTGATAATATTGGAGAAATTAAAGAAAAAATCGAAATGGAATTAACACTTGATAACGTAATGGAATACAAAAATACAGTAAAATCATTTTTGAATTTTTACGTTGATAATGTATTGCAATATAAAGATGTCATGTCTCGTCATCCGCGTTATGGCTATTCACAGAAAATGACGATTGTAAAGCAGGCGGAAATGGGATTGAATGAGTTAGAAGATGTTATGAACTTAATTAATACAAAAACGGGACATTTAGAAATGTTAAATCAAATTGGAGAAATCCACGGTTTAATTGTAAATTTAGTCTTGTAAAAGGGAAGGAAGCTATATGTATATACAATTATATGAAAAGCTCGTTATTATTCAAAAAGCATATGAAAACATTCAAACGCTTGGAGAACAAATATATGAGAATTTAAAAAATAAAAATGTAAATGCAGTTCAAAAGTTACAAGTAGAGCAATTGCAGTACATTGAAGGTTTAAAACAATTATCGAGATCATTTGAAGAAATGGTTGTTCAGTTTTGTAAAGAACAGGGAGTGGAATCATTTCGCGTAAGTGCGTTATTTTCGTATTTTTCTCAAGAAGAAATTGAGAAAATGGAAAAATTACAAAAAAACTTAATTGGATTAGAAGAAAATGTAAAAATGCTTCTTTTGAAAAATCAATATTACTTAAACGTACTATTAAAAACTACAGAAAGTATTGTGGATTCAGTTTCTGAATATAACTTAGAACGAAACAATAATTCGCAAATCTTTATGAATGAACTATTGTAAAGGGGAAGTGAAGCATTATGAGATTATCTGATTACAATACCCCGTTATCGGGTATGTTAGCGGCCCAAATGGGATTACAAACGACGAAACAAAACTTATCAAACATTCATACACCTGGCTATGTGCGCCAAATGGTGAATTACGGATCTGTTGGAGCGAGCAATGGTCATACACCAGAACAGAGAATTGGTTATGGTGTACAAACGTTAAGTGTTGATCGAATTACAGATGAAGTAAAGACGAAACAGTTTAACGACCAATTATCTCAGCTCTCTTACTATAATTATAAGAACTCGGTTTTATCACGAGTAGAGTCTATGGTAGGAACGACAGGCAAAAACTCACTATCTAGTTTAATGGATGGATTCTTTAATGCTTTTCGAGAAGTTGCAAAAAATCCAGATCAATCAAACTATTATGATACGCTAATTTCTGAAACTGGGAAGTTTACAAGTCAGGTAAATAAACTTGCGAAAAATTTAGATTCAGTAGAAGCGCAGACGACAGAAGATATTGAAGCGCATGTCAATGAATTTAATCGTCTTGCTGAAAGCTTAGCAGAAGCGAATAAAAAAATTGGGCAAGCTGGTACACAAGTGCCAAATCAACTTTTAGACGAACGTGACCGTATCGTTACAGAAATGTCTAAGTATGCCAATATAGAAGTATCTTATGAATCTATGAATCCTAATATCGCAAGTGTTAGAATGAATGGCGTTTTAACAGTGAATGGACAAGATACATATCCATTGCAATTAAATAAAACGAAAGAACCTATGTCTGTTGAAATTTACGGTTCAGAAATTCCTTTAACTAGTGGGGCAATAAAATCAGCGATTGATACGAAAGGGCAGATTGCTAGTTATAAGAAAAATCTTGAAGAGTTAATGAGTTCAGTGAAAAACCAAGTAAATACAGTGATGGGAAAAGACTTCTTCGTTGGAGATTATGCGAAAGAGTTGAAATTAAATCCAGAATTTGCGAATGATTTTTCAAAAATGAAAATATCTGCTGAAACTGCAAATAAATTGGCAGGAATTACAGATGAAGATTATAAAGATGGTCTTTCATATAAAAAAGCATTAGACCAATTCATAGTGAAGGTAGCATCTGATAAAAGTGAAGTGAACGGTTATCAAAAAATTCATGGAGACTTATTAGAAGGTATTCAGCAAGAAAAGATGAGTATCGAAGGCGTGAATATGGAAGAAGAAATGGTTAATTTAATGGCCTTCCAAAAATACTTCGTTGCGAATTCTAAAGCTATTACAACGATGAATGAAGTGTTTGATAGTCTGTTTTCAATCATTAGATAATGAGAGGTAAAAACAAAACCTTTTTCTTTTATGTTTGAAGAGAGGGCCAGCAAAGTGTAGAAGCGGTCAGTGCCTAATAGAGGACCTATCGGTGTGAGACCAGAGATATGGAGCGGGTGCCAGATAAAGTAGAAGAGGAAACAACCTTGATTTGAGAATGGATCGCTTTGTAGCACCTTTTGTATAGCGATGAATGAGAGGTAAAAACAAAACCTTTTTCTTTTATGTTTGAAGAGAGGGCCAGCGAAGTGTAGAAGCGGTCAGTGCCTAGTAGAGGACCTATCGGTGTGAGACCAGAGATACAGGGCGGTTGCCGGATAAGGAAGAATGGAGGAAAGCCGGAAATAGTTCCGGTTGCACCTTCCAATCAATTTTCAATAGATAAAGGAGGAGATAGAAATGAGAGTATCTACATTTCAAAATGCAAACTGGGCAAAGAATCAGTTAATGGATTTAAATGTGCAACAGCAATATCATCGAAATCAAGTAACTTCAGGGAAGAAAAATCTTCTTATGAGTGAAGATCCGCTTGCGGCAAGTAAATCATTTGCAATTCAACATTCATTGGCGAATATTGAACAAATGCAAAAAGATATAGCGGATTCTAAAAACGTGTTAAGTCAGACAGAAAATACATTGTCAGGCATTGTGAAATCTTTAACGAGAGCGGATCAATTAACAATACAAGCATTAAATGGACCAAATGGTGAAAAAGAATTAAAGGCAATCGGTGCCGAAATCGATCAAATTTTAAAACAAGTTGTATATTTAGCGAATACGAAAGAGCAAGGTCGTTATCTTTTTGGTGGAAATAGTGCAGAGAAACCTCCATTTGCGGATGATGGGACATACCAAGGTGGCGAAAAAGATGTAATGTGGAAGCTAAATGACGGTTATGAAATTAAAGCTTTTCGTAATGGCGAGAACTTACTAACCCCTGTTATTCAAACGTTAGTAAAGATGAAAGATGCGATGCAAAGTGGTGATCAAAAGGCGTTGCAACCGATTTTAACGGAAAATAAGAAAAACTTGGATGGTGTTATTAACCGTACAACAGAAGTGGGAGCAACGATGAACACTGTAGAGACGTTTAAGACAATTTTAAGCGAGCAAAATCTAGCACTTCAAGAAAATCGTAAAGAAATTGAAGATGTTGATTTAGCGGTAGCAATTTCTGACTTGGCGTATATTAACGCGACGTATGAAGCGACGCTTAAAGCGGTTAGCACGATGAGTAAAACGAGTATTTTAGACTACATGTAAAGAATAAGGAGTGAGAAATATGGCAGGAACGATAACAGGTATTGGCGGTAGACAACAGATTTGGAATCTCGGAAATAACATGATCGATACTTCTAACTTCGTTGAATTAGAAATGAATGCGTTAGATATGAGAAAAACACCGTATACAACTGAAAAGAATAGCCTTTCACAAGATAAACTTTTATATACAAGTTTAAAATCGGAATTCAGTTCTTTCACGCAAACATTTAAAAATTTAGCGGCTTTTAAAGGGAATGAGAAAAAGGTAACAACATCACAAGACGGTTATATTAATGTCAAAGCTGATGGTGGAGCTATTGCGGGAACTTTTAATATGAAGATTACACAGCTTGCGCAGCGCCATCAAATAGCTTCTGATGAAATTAAAGATATAGATGCAAAGCTTAATAGAGATGAAACATTAAAACTAGGTGATAAAGAACTAAAAATAACATCTGATATGACATATAAGGATTTAATTAATAAAATTAATGATGGAGATTATGGTGTATCAGCTTACACACTTGGAAATAAAATTTTTATGACCTCAAAAAAAGAAGGAAAAGATGGAGTAATTAATTTTGAGGGGAACACATCTAAATTTTTTCAAGATATAGGGTTAGCTAATGAGAAGGGTGCAGCGATCCATATAATCAATGAAGCGCAAAATGCTGAATATACGATTAATGGTATTACAGGCAGCAGCTCCACTAATACAGTTGAAGCCCTTCCAGGTGTGAAAATTGAATTATTAAAAATAACTGAGCAAAAAGTAGAGGAAAAGCCAGTAGAAAGTCCGGACGGAGAAAGTACAGAGGTTGATCCAAAGACAACAGAGGCGCAAGCAAAAGGGATAGAGCTGAAGTTTACAGTAAGTGACTCAAACGTAACAGACGCAGCAAATGTTATTAAAAAAATGGTTGCGGATTATAATAAAGCTGTTTCTACAGTAGATATCTTTGCTGGTAAAGGCGGGGCGTTCCAAGGTCAAGCTATTATGCAAAGTGTACGCCAAGCGATGAATAGCGTCGTAACATTCTCTCAAGATGGTAATTACTTATTCTCATTTGGTATTCAATTAAAGCAAGATGGAACGATGGAAGTTAATGATGAAGCATTAACGAAAGCGTTAAAAGAGAAGCCGGATGCAGCGAAGCAATTTTTCTTTAGTTCTAACGGATTAGGGAAAATGATGGAAGAACCACTTGAAAAATTATTTGGTGATAAAGGTGTAGTAGGAGAACGAGTAAAAAGTATTGATTCACGTGTAAGTGATTTAGATAAAAAGATTAAAGATATTGAAGCACAAAACTTGCAAAAACAAGATGAAATTGTGAAGAAGTATCAAAAGCTAGAAAGTACATTAGCGGCACTAGATAGCCAATTAAAAACAATTAAAGCAATGACAAAACAAAAAAGTGATGATTAATGAAAGTTGAGGAAGTGATCGTATGCAAGCATGGCAACGTTATATGCAAAATGATATTATGACGAGTAATCCGATTAAAAATACAATTTTTATTTATGAAAGATGCATTGTAGAGTTTCGTAATTTAGAAGAGCTTTTACATACTTTTAAACTACAAGAGGGAGATGCACTTCTTGAGAAGTTAGAACGTATTTTTGAAGAATTAAAGCTTCAATTAAACCCTGAGATTACGAAAGATTTATATGATAGCCTTTATGGTTTATATGATTGGATTAGTGTTCAAATTCAAACGATGAAAGTAACACGTGAAGCAAAAGACATTGATGCAATTGTGAAAGTGCTACAAGATTTAATAGACGGTTATCGCGGAGCGCTTGAAAATGAACAATGATATTTATCGAGCATTTGTCGGCTGTTTTAATGAAATCGGTGAATTGCAAGTGTCAGATGAAGAGTTTGCTGAGAAGAGTGCGATGTTAAATCGCTGGATGATGACATTGGATGAAGAAACGCGGGCACAAGTTGCGGCAGAAGTAAGTCCATTCATTATTAAGGCAGCACAGCATATTCGAGATAAGCAAAAGATTTTGGAAGAAATGATTATGACAAATGATGGGCGAATGAAAGCAAATTCATTTTACGGTAAATATTAACTATAAAGTGTGGAAACGGATCCCCCTTATAAAAAGGGGATCCATTCCTTCATGTAAATAAAGAATTCCGCTGATTGAGGTTTCATTTTATGACTGTAAAAAATAAAAGTAATCTAAATAATGTAAAAATAATCTGCGGCTAGTCGTAAATATGTTGAAATATTATATAGATTACTACGCGTATACAGTTTTTTTGTATTCTTTTTTATATTTTTGTATTTTTCTAAAGACAACAATGTAAAAATGGAATAAAATATGTAAGGGTACATAATAGTTAATATTTTAATAAATACATATAAGAAATTAAATAATGAAGTGAAACTTCCATCAGTGGATTATTATGTCAAAATGATAAGTTAAAAAGGAAGGGTGTGGAGTATGCCAGATTTAGTGACTGATGTAAGCCATTATATGAATTATTTAGTGACGAAACGAAATACTGTTTCTAGTAATATTGCAAATGCGAATACACCTGGCTATAAAGCACAAGACGTTACATTTGCTGAGCAAATGAATAAAAGTAGTGCATTATATAAGAGTAATACTGCGGATTTAAAAACTAATGCAGATTTATATCAAACGAATGAAATGCACTTACCGACGGTAAATACGAAAAACACATATGCAAAGATTCAAACGAAGTCAATGCAAACGAATAAAGATGGAAATAGTGTGGATGTAACGACAGAAATGCTAGATTTAATGAAAGCAAACCAATTGTATGGGATTTCAATTAACGCAATTAATACACAATATGCAATTAACCAAGCAGCTCGCGGACGTTAATAGTAGAAGGAGAGACAACGATGTTTCAGGCAATTAATGCAAGTGGATCAGGGCTAACAACAGCGAGAAAATGGATGGAAGTTACTTCAAATAATATTGTAAATGCCAATACAACGGCAGCTCCGGGGGCAAATTTGTATGAGCGCCGTAGTGTAGTGCTTGAATCAAATAATAGTTTTGCGAATATGTTAGACAGTGCGCCGACTAACGGGGTGAAAGTAAAAAGTATTGAGGCAGACAAAACTGAAAACTTAGTGTATGATCCGACACATCCGCATGCAAATGAAGAAGGATATGTGCGGTATCCGAATGTTGATGTGACTGCTGAAATGACGAATGTAATGGTTGCTCAAAAAATGTACGAAGCAAATACAAGTGTATTAAATGCGAATAAAAAAATGCTGGATAAAGATTTAGAAATCGGCCGAGGATAAAGGGGGAATATGGGAAGATGAAAATCCAACCAATGTTACATACACAGCCATTTGGCGCGATTCAGTCAATTGGTGCACCGAAAAATACACAAACATCTGTAGTCGAGGGGAAGAAGTTTATCGATTTATTGGAAGATATGAATCAAACACAAAACAATGCGCAAACAGCTGTATATGATTTATTAACAAAAGGAGTAGGAGAAACACATGACGTTTTAATTCAGCAAAAGAAGGCTGAGTCTCAAATGAAAACGGCTGCTCTTATACGTGATAATCTTATTGAAAATTATAAGTCACTAATTAATATGCAAATTTAGAAAAATGGACGGGTGTGTTTAAATGGAAAAGTTAAAAAATGTTTTCCAATCGTTAAAAACGTGGCATAAGTTAGTCATTGGTGCTGCGCTTTTAGCAATTGTAACAGGAGCACTTTTATACTTCACCTTGCCAGATAAATATGTTGTTGTATATCAAAATTTAAATGATGCAGATAAGCAAGAGATTACAGCAGAATTATCGAAGCTAGGTGTCGATTACCAATTAGCAGCCGATGGTTCGATTCGTGTGCAAAAGAATGATGCTCCATGGGTTCGAAAAGAAATGAATGGAATGGGCTTACCGTTTAACTCAAAAAGCGGTGAGGAAATTTTATTAGAAAGCTCGCTCGGTTCAAGTGAGCAAGATAAAAAAATGAAGCAAATTGTCGGTACGAAAAAGCAATTAGAGCAAGACATTGTAAGAAACTTTGCGACAGTTGAAACGGCAAATGTTCAAATTACATTACCTGAAAAAGAGACAATTTTTGATGAAGAAAAAGCAAAAGGAACAGCTGCAATTACGGTTGGTGTAAAGCGTGGTCAACTATTAACGGCTGATCAAGTTGCGGGTATACAGCAAATGATCAGTGCAGCAGTCCCTGGTGTAAAAGCAGAAGAAGTAAGTGTGATTGATAGTAAAAAAGGTGTTATCTCAAAAGGGGCAGATGAAGCACATGCTACTAGTTCCTCTTCTTATGAGAAAGAAGTAGAGATGCAGCACCAAATTGAAGGTAAATTAAAGCAAGATATCGATGCAACATTAATGACGATGTTTAAGCCGAATGAATATAAAGTGAATACGAAAGTATCTGTAAACTACGATGAAGTTACACGTCAGTCTGAAAAATATGGTGATAAAGGTGTACTTCGTAGTAAACAAGAGCAAGAGGAAAGCTCTACTGCGCAAGAAGGTGCAGATACGAAGCAAGGTGCTGGTATTACAGCGAACGGCGAAGTGCCGAACTACGGTACGAACAATAATCAAAATGGCAAAATCGTCTACGATAATAAAAACGGTAACAAAATCGAAAACTATGAAATAGATAAAACAGTTGAAACGATTAAGAAACACCCAGAGTTAACGAAAACAAATGTTGTTGTATGGGTAGATAATGATACGTTAGTAAAACGAAGAATTGATATGACAACTTTCAAAGAAGCGATCGGCACAGCTGCTGGGCTTCAAGCTGACCCGAATGGAAACTTTACAAATGGTCAAGTTAACGTTGTAACTGTTCAGTTTGATCAGCCGAAAGAAGAGAAGAAGAAAGAGCCAGAAGAAAGTGGTATAAACTGGTGGTTATTCGGTGGTATTACAGGTGGCTTATTAGCGCTCTTTGGTCTAATATGGTTCTTCTTAGCAAGACGTAAGAGAAAGAAAGAAGAAGAGGAATATGAAGAATACTTAGCAGAAGAGGAAGTTGCTGCAAGTAGTGAAAGTATTATGGAAATTCCGGAAGAGAAAATAGTACCAGAGCCAAAACCTGAGCCAGAAGAACCGAAAGAACCAACGTTAGATGAACAAGTGCAGGATGCTACGAAAGAACATGTAGAAGGTACTGCAAAAGTAATTAAAAAATGGTTAAACGGACAGTAAGGGAGGAACAACGATGTTAGATGAAATCTCCTCCAAAGAAAAAGCTGCCATCCTCATTCGTACATTAGATGAAGAGGTGGCAGCAAAAGTCATTGAATATATGACGGCTGAGGAAAAAGAAGTGTTGCTTCGTGAAATCGCGAAGTTTCGTGTATATAAACCAGAAACGTTAGAGAATGTACTAGGGGAGTTCTTATATGAACTAAATGTAAAAGAATTGAACTTAGTCACTCCAGATAAAGAGTACATTCGTCGCATATTTAAAAATATGCCAGAAGACGAGCTTGAAAAATTATTGGAAGACCTTTGGTACAACAAAGATAATCCATTTGAATTCTTAAATTCACTGACAGATTTAGAGCCACTTCTTACAGTGCTTAATGATGAATCACCACAAACAATTGCAATTATCGCTTCTTACATTAAACCGCAACTTGCTTCTCAATTAATTGAGAGATTGCCAGATCATAAGCGAGTAGAAACGGTAATGGGTATTGCGAAACTAGAACAAGTTGACGGTGAACTCATTAATCAAATTGGTGAGCTATTAAAAGCGAAATTAAATAATATGGCATTTAGTGCCATCAATAAAACAGACGGCTTAAAAACAATTGTGAACATTTTAAATAACGTTTCACGAGGCGTTGAAAAAACAGTCTTTCAAAAGCTGGATGAAGTTGATTATGAGTTATCTGAGAGAATTAAAGAAAATATGTTTGTCTTTGAAGACTTACTTGGTCTTGAAGATCTTGCGCTTCGCCGTGTGTTAGAGGAAATTACGGATAACGGTGTCATTGCAAAAGCGCTTAAAATTGCAAAAGAAGAAATTAAAGAGAAATTATTTACATGTATGTCTTCAAACCGTAAAGAGATGATTCTGGAAGAATTAGATGGCTTAGGGCCACTTAAGATGACAGATGCTGAGAAAGCGCAGCAAACGATTACAGGTACGGTGAAAAAGCTAGAGAAAGAAGGAAGAATTATCGTTCAAAGAGGTGAAGATGATGTCCTTATTTAAAAACAGAATTCCGAAGAATTCTGTTTCTTTTTCTGAAGAAACGTATGAATTACAATTTCCAAAACCAATACCAGTTCACGTAGAAGAAATACAAGTAGATCATGAAGAACTTCTTGCGCAACAACAATCGTTACATGTTGAACTAAATCAGCTAAGGCAAGAGCAGCAAATATTAGAACGAGAGCGTCAGCAGCTATTACATGATCAAGAACAATTTCAAATGCACGTTCAGCAGCAGATGAAAGAAATAGAATCGGCACGTCAGCAGTTTCAAAAAGAGCAACAAGAAACTGCATACGAATGGACAGAATTATTATGGGATCAATCTTTCCAACTAGCAGAAAAAATTGTGAATCAAGCAGTAGATACTAGATTGCTTGATGTGTTACCTATTTTAACTGGCATCGTGCAAACGTTACCTACTTCGTTTGAAAAACTAGTTATTACCGTACATCCAGAAACTTTTGAACGAATTCAAGAAGAGAAGGAAAATACGAAAGAATATTGGTTGCTACAATTAGTAGAATGGAAATATGATTTCTCCTTACAGTTCGGTGAATTTGTTCTAGAAGAGGAGAAAGAGTTCTTTGAATTTAAGTTTGCACCTATATTTGCGAAACTTCGCCAAAAATGGGAAGAAGAGAAGTTATTTGAGGAGCAAAATGTATGAATCGACTATTAATGAATGAAAACCAAAAATGGAATACATTTATTGAAACACCGTTTTATACGAAAGTCGGTAAAGTTCATAGTGTGCAAGAGCAGTTTTTCGTAGCGAAGGGACCGAAGGCGAAAATCGGTGATGTTTGTCTCGTTGGAGAACATAACGTCTTATGTGAAGTAATTGCAATTGAAAAAGAGAACAATATGTTACTCCCGTTTGAACAGACAGAAAAAGTATGTTACGGAGATTCCGTTACATTAATTGCAGAAGATGTTGTTATACCTCGTGGTAATCATTTGCTCGGAAAAGTGTTAAGTGCAAATGGTGAAGTGTTAAATGAGAACGCTGAAAACATTCCGCTGCAAAAAATAAAACTAGATGCTCCGCCTATTCATGCGTTTGAACGTGAAGAGATTACTGACGTATTTGAAACGGGAATTAAATCTATTGATTCCATGTTAACAATTGGTATCGGTCAAAAGATCGGTATTTTCGCTGGGTCTGGTGTTGGGAAATCTACTTTACTCGGCATGATTGCGAAAAATGCAAAAGCGGATATAAACGTTATTAGTTTAGTAGGAGAACGTGGCCGGGAAGTAAAAGATTTTATTCGAAAAGAATTAGGCGAGGAAGGTATGAGGAAAAGCGTCGTTGTCGTAGCGACGTCAGATGAAAGTCACCTTATGCAGCTTCGTGCAGCTAAGCTTGCAACATCTATTGCTGAATACTTCCGAGACGAAGGTAATAACGTACTACTTATGATGGACTCTGTTACTCGTTTTGCTGATGCGCGTAGAAGTGTTGATATTGCTGTTAAAGAGTTGCCGATTGGTGGTAAAACACTTTTAATGGAAAGTTATATGAAGAAGCTGTTAGAGCGATCTGGGAAAACACAAAAGGGGTCTATAACAGGTATTTACACTGTACTCGTTGATGGAGACGATTTAAACGGTCCGGTACCAGATTTAGCACGTGGTATTTTAGATGGACATATTGTATTAAAACGTGAACTTGCAACGCTCAGCCATTATCCTGCTATTTCCGTACTAGACTCAGTAAGTCGGATTATGGAAGAAATCGTATCACCAACTCATTGGCAACTGGCAAATGAAATGCGAAAAATTTTATCTATTTATAAAGAAAATGAATTGTATTTTAAATTAGGAACGATTCAAGAAAATGAAGAAAATGCTTATATTTTTGAATGTAAAAATAAAGTAGAAGGTATAAATACGTTTTTAAAACAAGGTCGATCTGATAGTTTCCAATTTACCGATATCGTTGAAGCAATGCACCATATAGTATAAGACCTTGCGCTTCGCAGGTCTTATTTTTTTGTTTTTTAATATTTCACAGATTTTTTTGGAAAAAAACTATATAATAGAAAAAGAGAACGTTATAATAGGAAGGGGCTATGAAAACAGGTGGATAAGCAGCAGTACGACACGATCAAATTGCAAATAAATCAAGAAAAAGAACAGATCTTGAAAGAAGTGTATGAATTAACAGCTGAAAAAAGAAAAATAGAACAAAAAAAAGAATATGATTTATATGTTGTAAAATCGCGTAGTAAAGTCGTACAAGCTGGGCAACGTATAATGGCTGGCATGCTTTCGTCACATACGTTTTCACCTGAAAGAATAGAAGAATGGAATCGGAAAATTAAAAAAACAGAAGATTTTATTCGAAAAAATGAAAGCCTTTTAGAACAAGTAAAAGAAAAAGAACGTGTCATTGATGAGATGTATCAAGAAGATTGTAGAAAGCTTGCGAAAATACGAGAAAAGCAGGAAGAAAAAATGCTTCTTGATTTGAAAATGTGTATGAATGGATGAGGTGAATGTAGTGATACAGTCTGTATTACCGGTGCAACAAAGTTTACCTCCGCAAAAAGAAAAAGGGCTAGAAGTACAATCTAAAAGTGAAGATTCTTCATTTGATCATGCGATGAGAATGGAAAATACAAAGCAGCCGAAAACGGAGAAAACAAAGCGAGAAGATGCACCAGAAGATAGAAAAGAAAACATTCTTTCTAAAAAACCGGAAACGAAAGAAGAGCCAAGTGTAAAGAAAGAAGAAAAAAAAGAGACAGAACAGTTATTGTTAGCTGTATCTGAGCAAATGGTTGCAATTGAGCAATTACGTGTGCAGCCAGAATTGTTATATCAATACATACAAAAAATACAAGAGCTATATAAAGAATATGGAAATATAAAACTTAACGAATTACCTGCAGGTGAATTACAACAATTACAAGAACTTCTTTCCAATATGAATATCAAAAATGCTATATGTTTAGAAGATACAATGCAAATGGTTTTAGACAAAGTGAAGATGCCAGAGCAAATGATGCAAGTATTGAAAGTAGTAGAAACAGAAACTTGTAATATTGCAAAAAAACAAGAAGAGCCTAAAGACTTAGATGGAGATCTTCCGAAAGCTGAAAGTGAAGATGTCAAGGTAGAGTTGCCAGAAGGTGATGTATTTAACGATTCGAATTCTGCTGGTGCGGAGTTATTAAATAAAGCGACGAGTACCGATCAAATAGGAAAATCCAATAGTAGGGCTGAGAAAGTTTCATTGCCTGACTTAGGAAAGAAAATGGAAGCACAAGTAGAAGCCTTGCAAAAGTTTGTAGTGAAACAAGAACGTGTGTTATTTCAGTTAAATCCAGAAAAACTTGGTACATTAACAGTGTTTATGAAAAAACATGGAGATCAAATTGATGTTCACGTAGAAATGGAAAAACACGATGCGAAAAAACGTGTGGAAATCATTTTTGATGAGTTGAGATTGAAGTTAAAAGAAAAAGAAATCAACATTCAAATTAGCTATGCAGATAAAGATGAAAATCGTAAAGAGCAGCGAGAACACGAACAAAGGCAAAAACAAAAATTAGCAAGTACGAAACATGAAAAACAAAAATCAAAAGAATTTGCGGGATTATTGGAGGAATAAAGCGTGCCAACAGTTGGATTAAATACAACGAGTACAAACCATATTCCATTACAAGCAGGAGCGCAGAATAGGAACGCATCTGTTAACGGTGCACAACCGGCAGTAGGGCAAATGAATGGAGTATCAGCAGGAGAACAAAAGACTCCTGGTGTAATGGGGAAAGATGATTTTCTAAAATTATTTTTAGCGAGCTTTCAACATCAAGATCCATTTAATGCGATGGATATGAATCAAATGATGAATCAGACAGCACAATTATCTCTTATGGAACAAGTACAGAATATGACGAAAGCGGTAGATAAACTGCAATCAACAATGTATTCAACAGCGCTTGATGGTGGAATGAAGTTTTTAGGGAAATACGTAAGAGGTGTTGACGGTGATGGTAAAAAAGTCACTGGTCAAGTAGAAACAGTTCGCCTCGCAGAAAATAATGAGGTACAGCTCGTTATTGATAATAAAGTTGTATCCCTTCGTTTCGTTGAGAGAGTGTCTGATAAACCAATTGGAGACACGAATCCAGAAGATGCGAAGAAAGACGATCAAAAAGTAACGGAAGAAGAAAAAACTACAAATTCATAAGGAGTGTCCATACGTTATGATTAAAGCGTTATATACAAGTATTACAGGAATGAATGCAACACAAAATGCATTAAGTGTAACTTCAAATAATATTGCCAATGCACAAACAGTAGGTTATAAAAAACAAAAAGCAATGTTCGATGATTTACTATATAATAACTCAATTGGTGCAAAAGGTGATGGTAATTACGCAGGAACGAATCCGAAAAGTATCGGTAACGGTGTGAAAATGAGCGGTACAGTTACAGATTATAGTGATGGTACCATTACGCTAACTGGTGGAAAAACACAAGCAGCAATGGAAGGGAATGGTTTCTTCGTAGTAGGTGATTCAAAAGGCGGTAATATGGAATTTACTCGAAAAGGTACATTCGGGATATCTTCAGATTACTATATTACGAATACAGAAGGACAATACGTATTTGCATACCCTGCAAATGAAGCAACTGGTGAAGTTGATTTATCTGGTATTCCAGGACCGTTACAAATTCCAATGGGAACTGCAATTGGTGGTATTCGAACATCAAAAGGAGTAGTTGGAGGGAATATTCCAGCTGATGCAAAAGCAATATCACAAGAGATACCTATATATGATAATGCTGGTAACACTTGGACGATGCGTGTGGAGTTTACACAAACGAGTGAACATAATTATTCATATAAAGTACAGATGCGCAATGATTCAAAAAAAGAAGAGTTTAAGGATGTTCAAGGTGCAGGCGGTAATATGACATTTGATGCTGTTGGAAATCCCAGTCCGAAAGAGCAAGCAGCTAATATTCCATTTAATGGCGGCAATATAAAACTAGACTTAAGTAATTTAACGAATCATCCGACAGATAAAACATTATCAGTAACAGGCGTAGATGGTAGAGCAGCGGCGACTGTTAAAGATTGCTTCATTGCTGATGGTGGATATGTGATGGTAAAATATTCTGATGGAAGTATGAAAGCTGCTGGTCAATTAGCTGTTGCGATGTTCCCGAACGAAGGCGGACTCATGAAAACAGGTAACGGTAACTATACAGCGACGAATACAACTGGTATTTTAGCACTTGGTGCATCTGGTCAAAACGGTGCAGGTAAAATACGTGGTGCTGCACAAGAAGGTGCAAACGTAGATTTATCTGTAGAATTCGTTGACTTAATGTTATACCAACGTGGATTCCAAGGAAATGCGAAAGTAATTAAAGTGTCAGATGAAGTATTAAATGAAGTTGTAAACTTAATTCGATAATATATAATAAAGAAAAATTGTAATGTAGTAGAAAGGGTTTTTCATTCGTATGACAAGACAAGAGCGAATTTTACAATTGCCTTTTTTCGAAAATAAACGTGACCTTGCTGAGCAAGTGTTAAAAATGGAACGAGAAGAGCATGTATATTTACCAGATCAATTTGAAATTAAGCAAGTGCCTCCCTATTCATTTGGTGAAAAACAAGCAATCATTGGCCGTATTCACGAATTTTATTTCGTAAGTGTTGGTAGTGAAGGTGAGTGGAAGTATCAACTGTTTAAAGATGAAATGAAGTGCCGTGAGTTTTTTGTTACGTTGCCGGATATTGCGGATCAGCAGATAGCGTTTTGGTTCAATAACATCGAGTTACTGAAAAGATCTTAAAAAGATCTTAAAAGCTCTTTTTTAGGTTTTGAGAGAGGACCTGGCGATGTGTGGTGGCGGTTAGTGCCTAATAGAGTCTCGACCGATGTTTTAAGACCAGAGATATGTAGAGTCGTTAGGTTAGTTGAAGAAGAGGTAAGTGTAGTTGGAAAAGCTCTTAAAATTTTTTTAGGTTTTGAGAGAGGGTCTGACGGTTGTAGGTAGCGGTCGGGGCTTATGTGGTGCTCGACCGTTGTTTAAGACCAGAGATATGTAGAGTTACTAGGGTAGTTTAAATAGATTTAAGCGAAGTGTAGTATGAATAATGCTTGTGGTCTTAACGTGTTTGGTAGATTAATAAGTTTATTTGTGGCGATAGATTTCTATAAAAGGAGAGGTGAGGAGGATGGCGCAGAATAAGTATCGCGTTACATTCATTTCGCCGAGTGAGGTTGAGCAGCGGACTGTCATGACGGCGAGTAGTTTGCCAGATTTAATTCGTAAAGTAGAGAGTATTATTGCTGATCCGAACGGTTATTTTGTAAATGATAAAAAAAATAATTGCTATTTTAAAGTGATGAAAGAAAATGTTACATTCATTCAATATGAGTTGCTATTTTCGGATAAAGAGATTCATATTGAAAAATTAAAACATATAGCACCGGCAGTATTAAAACGATTATTTGAAAAAATAAATGATCCGGAACTATATGCACTTGCGCTACTGGATGTTGATATAGCAACGAAAGAATATGTGCTAGAAGTAATGAATGCAGAGTTAAGAATAAGAGTAGAAACAGAGCTTTCGAAAAAATGGGAAGCGATGCCGACAGAAATTGTAGGAGCGCAAGAAGTGTTATTAGAAGCACTTGCTTCGTTTATACAAGAGTAATTGTCTTTTTAAATAAAGAAATGAATTGTTCGACTATCTATATTTTTTATATAGGTAGTTGACTTTTTCGTTTTAATAAAGCTTAATAATTAGATATACGGAAATAATGAAAGGGGAGCGACACCTTTATGTCACAAGCGCAAAGTATTTTATTAGAAAGCGGAACAAATGAATTAGAGATCGTTACATATACTGTTGGTGAAAACCTATTTAGTATTAACGTAATGAAAGTACGTGAAATCATTAATCCATTCCCTGTTACAACTGTGCCAGAATCTCATCATGCAGTTGAAGGTGTTGTTCAAGTACGTGGTGAAATTTTACCAGTTATTAACTTAGCGACAGCTCTTAATTTAAAATCGACAAAGCCACTTGATCAAACGAAATTTATCATTTCAGAATTAAACCAAATGAAAGTGATTTTCCGCGTTGATGAAGTGCATCGTATTCAACGTATTTCTTGGGAGCAAATTGATGAACCAGCTTCATTATCTATGGGACTGGAAGAAACGACATCTGGTATTGTAAAACTAGATGGAAAAATCATCTTACTATTAGATTACGAGAAAATTGTATGTGAAATTAGCGGTACTGGTTATGATAATAAATCACTTTCAAAATTAGAACAAAAAACAGATCGCGGTGAAAAAATTATTTATATTGCGGAAGATTCAGCAATGCTTCGTCAAATATTAGAAGAAACATTATCATCAGCTGGATATACGAAAATGAACTTCTTCAGTAATGGTGCAGAAGCGTTAGCGCAAATTGAAAAACTAGCGAAAGAGCAAGGAGAAAAAATGTTTGAACATATTCACCTGTTAATTACGGATATTGAAATGCCGAAAATGGATGGACACCATTTAACGAAAGTAATTAAAGATAGTGAAATTATGAATCGTTTACCAGTCGTTATTTTCTCTTCCTTAATTACAAATGAATTATTCCATAAAGGCGAAGCTGTCGGAGCAAATGCGCAAGTAAGTAAGCCAGATATTCAAGAGTTAATCGGCTTAGTAGATAAGTTAGTGCTTTAAAAGCTTTTTTAGCTGGAATAGAAGCTCTAGCCATATATGGTGGCGGTCAGTGCCTAATAGAGCCCCATGCGATGTGAGACCAGAGATATGTAGCTAGTTTTTTAGCTAAACGGAAGAAGTGGGACATCGAGAGTGGTAGTTGGTGTACAATTTTATTCTGTTTAGCTGGAATAGAGGATCTAGCCATGTGTGGTGGTGGTCAGTGCCTAATAGAGTCCCATGCCATGTTCAGAACAGAGATGTCGAGCAGGCTTTAGGGGGAATGGAAGAAGTGGATCGCCGAGAGCTTTTTAGAAGAACTAGTGAACAATTTTCTACTTTTTTCTGGAATAGGAAACTAGCCGTGTGTGATAGCGGTCAGTGCTTAGTAGTGCCCCATACGATGTGAGATTTCAATTGAAGTTTTGTAGATGTTATTTATAACTCTATTCTTTTAGTGGAGAGAAAGGAACTAGCCATGTGTAGTATTGGTTAGTTCCTTTTTAGTGTTTTATACTCTGTATAGGTGGAAAGATAGAGCGTTTTTGGAGTGTTTGTGGTTGTATGTATGAACAATCTTTATTTGAAGATTTTTGATTTGAAAATATAAAAATGTATCTTTGGATTATTTTAGTAATTTTTCGTGATAACGCAAATTTTTTCGGTGAAATTACATTCTAAATACCATATAATATAATTAAAAGTGATTCATATGCAATTATGCATATGAATAAAAAAATCTTTTTCTATTTCTATACTTTCTATACATTTTTGTATGTTTATTATTTGACAGACAATTTCGAAATGTTATAATATGGATATGAAAAAATTTCTATTTTCTAAAAAGACATGGGAGTCAGATGAGAATTGTGAAAGGATGAGGGGGAGTGGCACAGATTATGTATCACCACACAGCAATCAATGTATTAAGTCTCTTACAAAACATGTCAAATAATAAAATGAACGATATGCAACTAGAAGCGGAATTTAAAAAAATAGAAAAACAATTCCAAGTAAAATATGAAGAACTAGTTGATTTACATAATAGAATGGTATTATTTCAAATAGATGTAGAAAAACATGGTGGGATGCGAGCATATGAAAAATCAACGATCACATGGCTCAAGTCTGAACTAGAGTTACTGTATGAAGTGTATCAATTTTGCCAACGTCACAGTTTAAACATTATTAATATTTCAAAATATGTTAGTAAAAACGAACTAAATCTTTTCCCGAAAACAGAAAGTCAATTACAAAATACGTATTACAAATTAAAAAAACGTGAAATACCGTTTGAAAATATTGAAAAACAAAAACCAGGACGAAAACGAAAATATACACCTGTAAAAGAAACAATCGTTGAAATGAAAAAAGAAAACAATCAAGTATTAAAAGAGGAAATCCAGCATAAAGAGAGTGAAAAAAGCCTCGTAACAGTTATATCTGGTATCGTTGATAACTTTGAGACAATTAGTCAACATAGTGAAAGAAAAGAGGATGAACTGCATCAGTTTATGGAAGGTATTTATAAGCTTTCTAGCATGGCTGCAGGGCATTTTAAAGAAGAGTCTAATAGAAGTAACCTGGAAAGTGAACTGAGAGCGCTACGATCGGAAAATGAACGATTAAAACGAGAAAAAGAAGAACTTGTGCAAGATGTGAAAGATATGACGCAACAGTTAGTTTATTTCATTAAAAGTTCTGACGTCGATCAAATTCGTAAATTACCAACTTTCGTACAAGATTGTAAAACAGAATTAAATAAATTAGGACTATATAACGCACAAGACGGAAAAATGAAAATAAGGATTGACCGTAGAGGACAAGTTATGACGGTAGCACCATAAAAGTATTGGGTACAAAATAAAAGGGAGATACATAGTTTATATGTATTTCCCTTTTGCTTTTGTATGGAATCGTTTCAAAGAGTGGAATGACAATTATGATTGCAGTAATTTATATACCATTTGCGGAATTTGATTCGCTTGTGAAACCATACTAAGTGCAACTTCGGTTAACAATTTAAATTTTAAAAAATCGCTCATTTCCTGTGCCATATCCGCATCTTCAATTCGAGAGGCAGCATCTGTTAACGCTGTACTTTGGCTATTTAAATTTTCGATATTAAATTGTAAACGGTTAATCATAGCACCAAGATCGGCACGGTAGAGTGATACATTTTGTAGTGCCTCTTCAATTTTACGAATCGCCGCTCTTGCTTCTTGTTCTGTTGAAATGTTGATGTCATGTTGTGTAGGGGAAGGGGAGATATGTTTCGTTACATTTACTGTATGACCAATATCATCTAACGTAACAGGACGGTTTTGTCCGTCAAATACGGATAAATCATTAAACTCAGTCGTCTCATCAATATAGCCAATTTGTTCTGTTAAAGATTGAAACTCTTTATTTAGTGAATCACGGTTTTTATTTGAATTTGTACCATTAGCAGATTGAATAGCTACATCACGCATACGCTGTAAAATATTTGTCACAGTTTGAAGAGCAGCTTCCGCAGTACGAAGCATCGATATCGCATCCTCATTATTTCGAATTGCCACGCGCATACCACTCGCTCTCGCATGCATACGAGTTACAATCGCAACATTTGCAGGGTTATCAGAAGCATGATTTAACTTCTTACCAGTTGCCAAATGCTCCATCGCAACATTCATACGTTTTTCATTCTCATATAGTGATTGCCTAGCATTCATACTCAAAACATTCGTACCAATACGCATAATAGACACTCCTTATAGATTGATATAGTTAGTGTTTTAAAGCTAATAAACGGTCATGAAAAGATTAAAAGGCTTATGCTCATTTGCTATTTGTGTTTTAACTTAAGAGGGGATTAAAATAGGCACTGACCGCTTCTACACATCGCAGATGCTCTCTTCCACCTAAAAAAAGAAAGGTTTTATAAATAATTCATTTATATAGAAAAAATAAACCTCTCCGCAAGCAGAGAGGTTTATTCAGGAAACTAACTCAAATGGATTATTGTAATAATTTAGAAACCATTTGTGGAGTTTGGTTTGCTTGAGAAAGCATGCTGATACCAGCTTCGTTCAAGATTTTGAACTTAGTCATTTCAGACATTTCTTTCGCCATGTCAGCGTCTTCGATTTGAGAAGCAGAAGATGCCATAGCTGATTGTTGGCTCTTAAGGTTGTTTACATTAAAGTCAAGACGGTTTAATGTAGCACCTAGAGTTGCACGATTGTCAGCGATAGATTTAAGTGCAGCGTCAATTGCTTTCACAGCAGCTAATGGATTTGATGCAAGCTCTTTATCTTCATTACCAGTAGCAACTGGGATGTAATCTTTGTCTAAAACACCTCTGAATGCAGTTTGAAGTGCAGCAGCAGCTTCCCCTTTAGCTTCATCAAGTGTTTTAGCACCAGTTCCTGTAGTTGCTTTCGCCTCATTATAAGCTGTAATCTTTTCAGTCAAAGTTGTTAAATCTTCTTCTTTTAAGAAAGATTTAACTTTGTCAAATGCTTCCATAGCAGCACTGAATTTTGCTGCATGATTTGTATCATCTGCATCAGCTGTAGCTGGGATTGCCGCAGTTGCATCATCTAAATCTTTTTGAGAGATGCTAGTAGTTTTAATATTATCTTTAATTGTAGCAAATTCTGAGCCTATTTTAGCAGCAGCAGCAGTTTTATCAGTTGCAGTTGAATAATCTTCAAATGCTTTTGTAATTTTTTGTACATCAGCACTACTTAGAGTGTCTTTTACTTTATCAAAATTCTCTCTAGCAGCAGCTACCTTTTCTTGATGGTTGCCAGTTGTAGTAGATGCAAGAGCAGCCATAGCTGTTTCAACTTTAGCTTTAGTATCTACAGATACACGACTTGAACCAATGCTAAGTTCAGCGATTCCTAATGATTTTGCAGAAACATTGTTTAATTGAATACTAATTTGTTTTGTTTCATCACTAGAATCAAGAGTTTGAATGTTGATAGTCGAATTAGATCCATCTAATAAGTTTTTGTCATTAAATTGAGTGTTACCTGCAATATAATCAATTTGTTTTTGTAACTCACCAAATTCTTTTTGAAGAGCAATTTGGTTTTTATCAGTGTTTGTACCATTTGCAGATTGGTTAGCAATGTCACGCATACGAAGTAAGATGTTAGATACTGAGTTCATTGCTGAATCAGCTGTACGAACTAATGCCATACCGTTTTGCGTGTTATCAGCAGCAACACCTAATCCGCTTTCACGTGCACGCATACGAGTTGCGATTGCAAGACCTGCTGCATCGTCAGAAGCGTTGTTGATACGTTTACCGCTTGATAAACGGTCCATAGCGTTGCTCATTTTAGTTTGGTTTTGACGCATGTACTCTTGTGTACGCATGCTATTAATGTTTGTATTAATTCTCATGTAAAAGAACCCCCATTTTTTTATATTGACTTTTCTGCAAATTGAAAAACGGTAATATGCGAAAAAATCGATTTCGAATTTATTGTAAGCCTTGCTATAATGGGTGTCAACTGAAAATTTGAATTAATAAATATAAAAAAATAACAGTTTAACAATTTAGTCGTTTTTTTATTACAATATAATTGCAAAGGATTATTGCAAACTTTACGAAAAAACTCTAATATTAGATTATCTTTGTTTACCGAAAAGGTGATATTATGGTAGTTGGAAATATAGTAAAAGAAGTACTTGCATATAAAAAAGGACAGTTTCAGCAAAAGTTAAGTAGTCCGCAGGCTTTCGTTAGTAGTAGGTTTCAAGAAAAGTTGCAGAGCGAGCCTATGAAGGAGACGAAGGCTACGACGCAACCGGCTAAAGTAGAGGATATGAGTCAGCCGGTACAATCTACGAAAATAGAAACGCTCGTTAATAAAGGTGATTCTAGTAAAGTAGAGGAAGTAAGTAAGCCGGAAGAAAAGCCTGAAACGAAGAAAGTTGATGAAGTGCAAGTTGCGCAAAAAGAGTTTGAACGACGTTTCCCGGAAACGAAAAATGAGGCTGTTGATACGTGGGAATTAACGAAGAAGTATAATATTCAAAAAATACGTTCTTCAAATGAAGGGAAGTATGAGGATATTATAGATAGAGTAAGTCGTACATACGGAATTCCGAAAACGTTAATTCAAAAAATGATTGAAGTAGAGTCTAATTTTAATCCGAAAACGGTGTCACATGCAGGTGCGATGGGACTTATGCAGCTTATGCCAGCGAATGTGAAAGAAATGGGTATAAAAAATCCATTTTCACCAGCTGAAAGTATTGAAGGCGGCGTGAAAGAGTTGAGCGGTTATTTAAAGAAAAATAACGGTGACTTAGTATTAGCGCTTGCTTCTTATAATGCTGGTCCTGGTAATGTGAGAAAGTACGGAGGGGTACCTCCATTTAAAGAAACGCAAGGATATATTAAAAAAATATTAAATATCGACGTTTCGAAATAAGAAGTTTCATATATAGAGAGAAAATGAAATTTTCGTAAACATGATATGGGAGTGGCTAGATTGAAATTACAAGATGATATTCCGTTAACAATTTATTTTGAAATCGGAAATACGAAAAAGAAAATTGAAGATCTGCTTCATATTACGAAAGGTACATTGTATCGTCTTGAAAATTCAACGAAAAATACGGTGCGTCTTATGCTTGAGAATGAAGAGATTGGAACCGGAAAGATTTTGACGAAGAATGGAAAGATGTACGTTGAAATCGTTGAATTGAAAAGGTAGGGAAGGGGATTTTCATGAGCGGCGATAAATTAAGCCAAGAGCAAATTGATGCCCTGCTGAAGGCGGTAAATGAAGGCGAGGAAATGCCAGCTTTCGCACAAGAAGCAGGGAAGCAAGATAAATTTCAAGAGTATGATTTTAATAGACCGGAGAAGTTCGGTGTGGAACATTTACGTAGTTTGCAAGCGATTGCTTCTACGTTTGGTAAACAGACGTCACAGTCGTTATCTGCGCGTATGCGTATTCCAATTGAACTAGAGCCTTCGACAGTGGAGCAAGTTCCATTTACGAGTGAGTATGTGGAGAAAATGCCGAAAGATTATTATTTATATTGCGTCATTGATCTCGGACTTCCAGAGCTTGGAGAAATTGTTATTGAAATTGATTTAGCATTTGTTATTTACATTCATGAGTGCTGGCTTGGCGGGGATAGTAAACGTAATTTTACGATGCGTAGACCGTTAACTGCATTCGAGTTTTTAACGCTTGATAATATTTTTGCGCTTCTATGTAAAAATTTAGAGCAATCGTTTGAAAGTGTTGTAGCGATTAAACCGACATTTGTAACGACGGAGACAGATCCGAATGCACTTAAGATTACGACAGCAAGTGATATTATTTCATTACTAAACGTAAATATGAAAACGGATTTTTGGAATACGACGGTGCGTATCGGGATTCCGTTCTTATCTGTTGAAGAAATTATGGATAAGTTAACGTCTGAAAATATTGTTGAACATTCTTCAGATAAACGTAAGAAGTATACGTCTGAAGTAGAAGTGAAAGTAAATCAAGTGTATAAACCAGTTCACGTTGCAATTGGTGAGCAGAAGATGACGATGGGCGAGATTGAACAAATTGAAGAGGGCGATATTATTCCGCTTCATACGAAAGTTTCAGATGAATTACTTGGTTATGTAGATGGAAAGCATAAATTTAATTGTTTTATTGGAAAAGATGGAACGCGTAAGGCGCTCTTATTTAAAAGTTTTGTAGAGTAGGAGGATCCATATGAAGCATGAAGTATCTCCTGTGTCATTAATGGGATTAGAAGAATTTGCAGGAAAGCGAAATGAAGCAAGTAAAGCACATATTGATACTGTTTCAGATATTTCGATTGAACTTGGTGTAAAGCTTGGAAAGGCATCTATTACGCTCGGTGACGTGAAGCAATTAAAAGTTGGCGATGTTCTAGAAGTAGAGAAAAACTTAGGACATAAAGTAGATGTATATTTAAGTAATATGAAAGTCGGCATCGGGGAAGCGATCGTAATGGACGAGAAGTTCGGTATTATCATTTCTGAAATTGAAGCTGACAAGAAGCAAGCTGCGCTTATGAAAGCGCAAAGTCAAATGCAAGATAAAGAGTAGAGGAGGAGTCATATGTCGTATATGACGACCTTATTTCAAGTCGTTTTACTGTTTGGTGCGCTCGGCTACGGTGCATATTATATGACGAAAAAGACGCGCAAGCAGCAGTTTTTTAAACAAGGTGAAAATGGCCATATTCAAGTGAAGGACGGCGTGTATTTAAATCATCAAACGAGCGCCTTTTTATTTGAAGTAGACGGCAAGCAAGTGTTCACTGTTATTAGTAATAACGGTGTACAATCTGTGCAATTAACAGGAACAGGAAATCAGTTTCAACAAGCGCTAGAAGACGCGGTGAAGAGTGAAACGAAAAAAGTAGAGGATCCATCATGAGAATAAAGAAACAGTTATCGTTATTAGCCGTTATTTTCGTATTTTCTATCGTTTTTTCAATTATTTTTGTAAATCCAGCGTATGCAGCCCAAAACGGTTTTATTAATTTCGAAAATGGAAAAGAGTTTACGAGTAATTCAAGTGTACAGCTATTTGCGCTCGTTACCCTTTTATCATTATCTTCATCTATCGTTCTATTATTTACACATTTTACTTATTTTATGATTGTTCTTGGGATTACACGTCAAGGACTTGGGGTAATGAATTTACCACCGAACCAAGTACTTGTTGGACTTGCATTATTTTTATCACTCTTTACGATGCAGCCTGTTCTTGGGCAGCTAAAGAGCGATGTGTGGGATCCGATGACGAAAGAGAAAATAACGGTAAGCCAAGCTGCGGAAACGACAGCGCCGATTATGAAAGAGTATATGTCAAAGCATACATATAAGCATGATTTAAAAATGATGCTGAAAGTGCGCGGAGAAGAGTTGCCGAAAGATTTAAAAGATCTTTCACTATTTACGCTCGTACCATCCTTTACGTTAACGCAAATCCAAAAGGGATTATTAACGGGGATGTTCATTTATTTAGCGTTTGTATTTATAGATTTGATTATTAGTACACTTTTAATGTACCTCGGGATGATGATGGTACCGCCGATGATTTTAAGTTTACCGTTTAAAATACTCGTTTTCGTATATTTAGGTGGATATACAAAAATCGTCGACATTATGTTTAAAACGGTCGCCTGAAGTGTTTGATGCTATGTGATAGGAGTCATATAAATGAATACGTCACCAATTATAGATATTTTTCAAACCTTTTTTTATAAAGGGGTTATGATTTTAATGCCGGTTGCCGGTGTTAGTATGATTGTCGTTATTATCATCGCTGTCATTATGGCGATGATGCAAATTCAAGAGCAGACGCTGACGTTTTTACCGAAAATGGCGAGTATTGTACTCGTTATTATCATTTTAGGTCCGTGGATGTTTCAAGAGTTAACGACGCTTATTTTAGATTTATTTGATAAAATTCCATCGCTATTGCGTTCGTACTAAGATAGGGGAACTGAAATGAATATGGAATTATGGGCGGCGACGTTTTTTGCGTTTTGCCGCATTACTTCATTTTTATATTTTTTACCGTTTTTCTCTGGTCGATCTATTCCAGCGATGGCGAAGGTTACATTTGGACTTGCTCTATCCATTACAGTGGCCGATCAAGTTGATGTTTCTCACATTAAGACAGTTTGGGACGTTGCAGCTTATGCAGGTACGCAAATTGTAATTGGATTATCACTTTCAAAAATTGTAGAAATGCTGTGGAACATTCCGAAAATGGCCGGGCATATTTTAGACTTTGATATCGGTTTATCACAAGCAAGTTTGTTTGATGTAAATGCAGGTTCACAGTCTACTTTACTATCAACCATTTTTGATATATTTTTTCTCATTATTTTTATTTCACTTGGCGGCATTAATTATTTCGTTGCCACGATTTTAAAGTCGTTTCAATATACAGAGGCGATTTCAAAATTGTTGACGACTAGTTTTTTAGATAGTCTACTTGCAACGTTATTATTTGCGATTACATCAGCGGTTGAAATTGCTCTTCCGCTCATGGGAAGTTTGTTCATCATTAACTTTGTTTTAATTTTAATCGCAAAAAACGCTCCGCAATTAAACGTTTTTATGAATGCGTACGTTATTAAAATTACGTGTGGTATTTTGTTTATTGCAATGAGTGTACCGATGCTCGGTTATGTGTTTAAAAATATGACGGATGTATTGCTTGAGGAATATACGAAACTATTTAACTTTTTCTTAACGAAGTAGGGGGACGCGCATGGCAAAGGATAATAAAACAGAAAAGGCCACCCCGCAGAAGCGTAAAAAATCGCGTGAAGAAGGGAATATTGCCCGGAGTAAAGATTTAAATAATTTATTTTCCATACTTGTATTAGCAGTTGTCGTTTACTTTTTTGGAGATTGGCTCGGGTTTGAGATTGCCAATTCCGTATCGGTGCTGTTTGATCAAATTGGAAAAAATACAGATTCAACCGAGTATTTTTATATGATGGGGATGTTACTACTAAAAGTATCAGCACCGATATTAATACTCGTATACGCTTTTCATTTATTCAATTATATGATTCAAGTCGGTTTCTTATTTTCTTCTAAAGTTATTAAGCCGAAAGCGTCACGTATTAACCCAAAAAACTATTTTACAAGATTGTTTAGTCGTAAAAGTTTAGTAGATATTTTGAAATCACTGTTTTATATGGGATTAATCGGTTACGTTGCTTACGTTCTCTTTAAAAAGAATTTAGAGAAAATCGTGAGTATGATTGGATTTAATTGGACTGCGTCACTTACTGAAATTATAAGACAAATTAAATTTATCTTTTTAGCTATTTTAATTATATTAATTGTTCTTTCTATTATTGATTTCATTTATCAAAAGTGGGAGTACGAACAAGATATTAAGATGAAAAAAGAAGAAGTAAAACAAGAGCATAAAGATAATGAAGGGGACCCGCAAGTAAAGGGAAAACGAAAAAACTTTATGCATGCGATTTTGCAAGGAACAATTGCGAAGAAGATGGATGGTGCAACGTTTATTGTAAATAACCCGACTCATATTTCAGTCGTACTTCGGTACAATAAACACATCGATGCAGCACCAATTGTCGTTGCAAAAGGGGAAGATGAACTCGCATTATATATACGAACACTTGCCCGTGAACAAGAAATACCGATGGTGGAAAACCGTCCACTTGCTCGTTCTTTATATTATCAAGTCGAGGAAGATGAGACGATTCCAGAAGATTTATACGTAGCTGTAATTGAAGTTATGCGCTATTTAATTCAAACGAACGAACTTGAAGTATAATAGCGCGTTTGGAGGAGATCTCTTTGTTTAAGATAGATTCTGCAAGAACCTATTTTTCTATCTTTTTAGCAGCGTCATTCGTAGTGGCGCTCTTAATTCCACTTCCACCATTTATACTTGATATCATTATCGTTTTTCTACTAAGTATGTCAGTGCTTATTTATATGCGAGCGACAAGTATTAACGAGTGGGATGAATTAAAGTCATTTCCGACGATGTTGTTATTAATCGGGATTTTCCGTGTATCGATTAACGTATCGACGACGCGAGCGATTTTGACAAACGGAAATGCCGGACATGTTATTGAAGAGTTCGGTCAATTCGTAATTGGCGGGAACTTATTAATTGGTATCGTTATTTTTACAGTATTAATCATATTCCAGTTTATCGTTGCAAACGGTGCATCTCGTACAGCTGAAGTTGCAGCTCGTTTTACACTTGATTCTTTACCAGGGAAACAAATGTCGATCGATGCTGATTTAAACCAGCGTATTATTTCAGAAAAAGATGCACAAGCAAAACGAAAAAAATTAAATATGGAAACAGAGTTTTACGGAGCGATGGACGGTGCTGGAAAGTTCATTAAAGGGGACGTTATTTTCGGGATCGTCATTTTATTCGTAAACATTATTTTCGGTTTAATTGTTGGTATGATGCAGCAGGGCATGAGCTTTGGTGAAGCAGCTCTTCATTACACACAGTTAACTGTCGGTGACGGGATTGTAAACCAAATTGGATCGCTTATGCTTGCGATTTCAACTGGTATTATCGTAACTCGTGTATTTGACGGTTCACCGGATACAGTAACGGAAGGTATCTTTAAAGAGTTATTAGCGCATGAAGTCGTTGTATATGCGCTTGGTGGTTTATTTATCGCAATGGGTATTTTTACTCCGCTACCATTTCTACCGTTCGCACTCGTTGGTGGAACAATTATCTTCTTAGGAATTCGAAATAAAAACCGAATGAAGAAAGAAAAAGAAGATGAGCTTCAAAAAGAATTAGAAATGATTCAAGGCGAAGATGAGCAACTGCAACAAGTGGAAGATTCATTTGGCGTATTTACAGATAAATATCCAATTATTGTAGAACTCGGCTTAGATTTAGCAGCACTTGTAAAGCAGAAAATTAACGGGGAAACAGCTCGTGATAAAGTTGTTCTTATGAGGAAGTCGATTATTACTGACCTTGGTATTAACGTTCCTGGAATTAACTTTAAAGATAATACGAGTTTTAGACCACGCGGACGATACATTATTCGTATTAAAGGTGCGAAGGCAGCTGAAGGAGTTTTAAAATCAGGTTATTTATTAGCACTGAAAACACCGAATGTAATGGCCGATTTAGATGCAGAACCAGCGAAAGATCCAATTTTTGGCGAGGATGGATATTGGATTTTAGAGCATATGGTACAAGATGCACAAATGAAAGGCTATCAAGTATTAGAGCCACTTAGCATATTAATTACACATTTAGATGTTGTCGTTAGACGTAATCTTCATGAGTTAATTCAGCGTCAACATGTAAAAGACTTAATTAACTCACTTGAAAATGATAACGGCGTTTTATTAGAAGAGATTAAGAAGAAAGAAATTGATTTATCACTCGTTCAAAATGTTATTAAACAATTGCTAAAAGAAGGTATTTCTATTCGTGATTTACCAACTATTATTGAAGGTATTATTGACGGAAAAGAAATTTATCAAAATCATGTTGACGGTGTAACGTCATTCGTCCGTGAATGTATTTCAAAAGTGATTTGTGAAAATGCGAAAAATCCTGACGGGAAAATATATGCGGCGCTCTTCTCAGATTCAATTGAGTTAGATGCAGACGTTGTGAACAATTCTTATCAAGGTTATTTATTAAACTGGGATTTAGATTTAGAAACGCGAGTCGTTGAGCAAGTACAACGCGTATTGAAACAAGCGAGGTTAATGGGAAGAGAACCAGTATTATTAACGCGTAGAAAAGATTTCAGGTTTGCGATTGTAAGACTTCTTGAGCGTTATCAAGTAGAAGCGCAAGTACTTTGTATTAGTGAATTAGCACCAGAAATTGTTGTAGATCAAATTGCCTATATTGAATAGTAGGGGGTGAAGTAATGGAAAGTACAGAAAAGAAAGAAGCGTTAATGCGAATAAAAGCAGCTTCGAAAAATGAATTGTATCGAAAGTTATTTGACCAATATGGTACAGATTATTATTACGTTGTCGATGAAAGTGTAAAACGAAATATCCCGTTTTTTTGGAAAAAGAATTATGAAATGTTAGTTGCTTTTCCAGAGGATAAACAGGAAGAAGTGAACGAAGGAACAGCGCAATTTCATGAACAGTTAATGGATGTTGTGAATGACCCTTCAGAACAAATTGTGAAGGCGAACGGAATTCAATCGGTACTGCACAATTTAGAAAACGTGACGACTCCTATGTCATATGCGGCGATGCAAACAGGAAATAGTGAAGAATGGGCAAGAAAGAAAGAGAAGCTATTAAAGCTGTTTGAAAAAGGTATCGTCGTTGTGAGACAGACGGAAGAAACGAAAGTAACGAAAAAGCAAAAAGCTGTGAAAAAAGTCGTTCCTGTCAAGAAAGAAGAAGTGGTTGTAAAAAAAGAAAAGCAAGAATCTGTACCATTTATTATTCAAAAAGTAATTCGCATGCTAGAACAAAACGATGTAGAACAATACTTCATTCACGCATATGCTGAAAAGTTAAAAGTGAAGTTTGAAAGTGCAACGATGATTACAGAAGAAGAAGTAATCGAATATATATTGGAAGATATGAGCTCTCATTTCAATACGGAAAATGTATTTGAAAAAGAAGTACAAACAATTGCATTAATCGGTCCAACTGGTGTTGGAAAAACGACGACACTTGCGAAAATGGCGTGGCAATTTCACGGTATGAAAAAAACGGTTGGTTTTATTACGACAGACCATTCGCGCATTGGGACAGTACAGCAACTGCAAGATTACGTAAAGACAATTGGATTTGAAGTAATCGCTGTGCGTGATGAAGCTGCAATGACAAGAGCGCTTACGTATTTTAAAGAAGAAGCGCGCGTCGATTATATTTTAATTGATACAGCTGGGAAAAATTATCGTGCGTCAGAAACTGTGGAAGAAATGATTGAAACGATGGGACAAGTAGAGCCAGATTATATTTGTTTAACGTTATCAGCTTCGATGAAAAGTAAAGACATGATCGAAATCATTACGAACTTTAAAGATATTCATATTGATGGTATCGTCTTTACGAAATTTGATGAAACGGCAAGTAGTGGTGAATTGTTGAAAATTCCAGCAGTATCATCAGCTCCTATTGTATTAATGACAGACGGACAAGACGTAAAGAAAAACATACATATCGCTACAGCGGAACATTTAGCGAAACAAATGTTGCAAACATCATAGAAAAGAGGTGAAGGATAAGGCAACTGCCTTATTCAAACGAGTATGAACGGTCTTTATATAGGTTCTATGGGTATGATGAATTACATGCAGCGTATTAATGTTCATTCAAATAACGTTGCAAATGCCCAAACGACAGGATTTAAAGCAGAAAATATGACTTCAAAAGTATTTGATGTACAAGACACATATCGCCGCGGAGATGGTGCTGTAACAAATATCGGTTCGGTCGATTACGCTGTAGTACCAGCCGCAACGCATGTGAACTTAGTGCAAGGAAATATACAAATGACAAATAGTGCTACAGATTTCTTTTTAGATGACGGTGCAAACGGTACAACATCATTTTTCGTTACATCTAAAAACGATGAAACGTTTTTAACGAGAGATGGTAGTTTTACAATAAATAGTGATCGTTACTTGCAAACATCATCTGGTGCCTATGTTATGGATGTAAATAATGAACGTGTTCGTATTCCAGAAGGAGCGAAGATCGCTGTACAAGCAGATGGTACATTATATGATGAGGGAACACAAAATAATATTGCTCGCCTGCAAACAAAAACGGTAGATGCAGAAGCGAATTCTCGTCTAATGCAAAGAGAGAACAAAAGCTTTACACTAGCAGAAGGAAACATTGCTGATTTACCGAACGGAACAGGATTAGTGAAAAATCATATGCTAGAAAATTCAAATGTAGATATGACGAAAGAGATGGCAGATCTTATGACGGATCAAAGAATGATTTCAGCGTCACAACGTGTTATGACTTCATTTGATAAAATTTATGAAAAAGAAGCGAATGAAATATTGAGATAGGAGGCTCCTAATAAAGGAGTCTTTTATTAGTTTTAAATTTCAGAATTATCAATTGACTTTATAGAGCTTCTTTTTTATATTAGTAGGTATAATTATAACTACTAAAGAGGTGAGAGTATGACAACGGCATTATATTTAGAAGATGCATACAAAACGAGTTGCGAAACAGAAGTGATAAAAGTAGAAGGGAATAAAGTATTTGTAAAAGAAACAGTTTTTTATCCAACTGGTGGAGGGCAGGAATGTGATACGGGTGTCATTGTACAAGACGGGTCTGTATTTGAAGTTCAAAAAGTAAAGAAGGAGCAGGGAGAAATAGTTCACTATATAAAAGATGGAGCTCAAGTAAAATTAGGTCCCGTTAAATTAGAGATTAATTGGGAAAGACGTCATAATTTAATGCGGCATCATTCTTTACTGCATCTTATCGGAGCTGTCGTTTATGAAAAGTATGGAGCTCTATGCACTGGAAATCAAATTTACCCTGATAAAGCACGTATCGATTTTAATGAGTTACAAGAGTTATCGAGCGTGGAAGTAGAAGAAATTGTTAAGGAAGTGAATAAACTTATTAAACAAAATAAAGAAATTTCTACTCGTTATATGAGCCGCGAAGAAGCAGAAAATGCTGTAGGAATGATTAAGACCGCAATAAACCTCCTGCCAACTACTATACAAGAAATCCGCATTGTTACAATTGAAAATTTAGACGAACAAGCTTGTGGAGGCACACATGTGAAAAATACGAGTGAAATAGGAACACTTGTTATTGATAAAGTAAAAAGTAAAGGGAAACAAAATCGTCGCTTTGAAGTTAGAGCGATTTAGATTGTGAGGAGTACTAATGGATGAAATTATAAAGGAATTACAAAAATTAGGTTTTTCCCAGTACGAATGTAAAGCGTATATTGGATTACTAAAACATTCCCCAGTAACTGGGTATGAAGTGAGTAAACAAACAGGAGTACCTCGTTCTATGATTTACGAGGTACTCGGTAAGTTAATGGACAAAGGAGCGGTACATATTGTACCTTCTGAACCAGTGAAATATGTACCAGTACCAGCTACAGAATTAATGAATCGAATGCGAAAAGACTTTGAAAAGTCCTTTGAATTTTTAGACCAGAAATTAAATGGTTTAGAACAAGAGCGACAAATAGATGTAATTTCGCATATTCGCTCAAATGATCGTGTTTTAAAAGAAATATGCAATATAATTAATAGAGCGAAGGAAGAGTTATGGATTTCTGTATGGGAAGATCAAGTGCATGAAATTGAGCCGTACATTCATCAAAAGGAAGAGGAAGGTGTACATATATTTTCCATCTTATTTGGCGCTCCAGAAACAAAAATAGGAGCGACGTTTCACCATAATTATATGACGCCCCACGTTGTTGAAAAGAGAATGGGTGGTCATTTAACTGTAATCGCGCGTGACGGGGAAGAAGTATTAATTGCGAACTTCACAAATGATAGCACTTCGTGGGCTGTTACAACGTATGACCCAGCATTAGTTCTCGTTGCTACAGAGTATGTGCGGCACGATATTATGGTTGAAGAAATCACGAAGGAATTTGGAGCTGATAAGTTAGATACGTTATGGCGTGAAAATATAGATTTAGTTCATGTTGTAACAGGAAAACGAACTTTAGAAGGACTGGAGGATGATAAGGATGAGTAAAGCTGAGGCACATGTAGCTTTGCAAAGCGATGATACATTTCAGCAAGGAGTAAAAGATTGTTTACCAACTGTATTTGGTTATTTGAGCATCGGTATAGCAGCTGGCGTAATTGCAAAAACAGCTGGTTTCTCCATCATTGAAATTGCGTTTATGTCCACTTTAATTTATGCAGGTTCTGCCCAATTTATATTAGCTGGTATGTATGCAGCTGGTGCTCCTGCTTCCGCAATTATTTTTACTGTATTTTTTGTTAACTTACGCCACCTTCTTATGAGTGCTGCACTTGCGCCGTACTTTACGAAACTGCCTCTATTTAAAAACTTACTAATCGGTTCGCAAATTACAGATGAAACGTTCGGAGTTGCAGTACAGCATGCAGCGCAAAAAGGATATTTAGGCGAAAGATGGATGATTGGGCTAAATGTAACGGCTTATTTAAACTGGATTCTTGCTACTATTATCGGTGGGCTATTTGGTGAGTGGATACCAGATCCGCATACGTACGGGATGGATTATGCATTACCAGCGATGTTTATCGGGTTATTTGTACTTCAGCTTATAAGTAGTAAACCGAAGCTAGCAATTCATCTTACTGTTGCAATTATAGCGATTATACTTGCATACGTTTCACACTTATTTATGCCAGATAGTATAGCGGTTATTATCGCAACATTACTAGCTGCGACGATTGGAGTGGTGATTGAAAAATGGAAATGAGATTAGACGTAATATTACTTTTATTAGCAGCAGGAGCTGTTACACTCGTGCCACGTATTTTACCTCTACTCGTATTTAGCAAACTACAAATTCCAGACTGGGGTTTAAAATGGTTAAATTATATACCAATTGCGATATTAGCAGCACTTTTAGCACAAGTTTTATTTATGCATGAGACGATGCAGTGGGATTACCTGATCGCAGCAATTCCAACATTTCTTGTAGCGATATATACTCGTAGTTTATTAGGTACAGTATTAACGGGAGTGATTGTGATTATTTTGTTACGTTTCTTTTTCTAAAAAGGATTACGCTCATATAATAGCGAAAAGTGTAATAACATGAAAAATATAGGGGTGGTGTTATGATACTTTTAACGATAGGAGCAATTTTATTAACGTTGTTTATTTTCTTTATTATCGGCTTTATTACGTTTATGATGTTTGTTGATAGGGCGACACCTCAAATTTATTACACACCTTGTGAATCAGTGACAGTGAAATCTAAAGGTAAACATAAAAGGAAGAAAAGTTGAAAGTTGGCTTTTCTTCCTTTTGTTTTATCTGATTTTTCTGTATAATTTAAGTTAGTTATTTAACTAACTTAAAGGGTGGTTATAGAAATGGCAAAACCGAATGTTGTTAATAAAGAGAAGTTACTGGAAGCAGCAAAAAAAATTATTGCAGAGCATGGGATGGAAAAGTTGACATTAAAAGCAGTTGCAGAGAGTGCTCAAGTTACACAAGGTACCGTATATTATCATTTTAAAACGAAAGATCAATTATTACTGGAAGTAACTGAATCGTTTTGTAAAGCGTCGTGGGAACAAATAGGAAAGGATGTACAGTTAGAAAAGGCTTTGCAGTCTGCCGAAAGTAGATGTGTGAAAGATTCAATGTATCATCATTTGTTTTTTCAATTAGTAGCTAGTGGATTACAAAATGATGCGATGAAAAATAAAATTGGTGGATTGTTACATTATGAAAACCAACAATTAACAAGAGTGTTAAATAAAAATATAGGAGGTACAATGACATCTCAAATTTCAACTGAAACGTGGAGTGTTTTATGTAATGCATTAATTGATGGATTGGCCTTGCAAGCCTTATTCAATCCATCTTTTTCTAGCGACAAAGTATATGGTGAGTTGCACCTGTTATTGGAAAAGTTCATAGAGCTACAAAAGGGAGGTAATGGTAATGAATAATAAACTTTGGCTCACTATTTTATTTTCTATCGGCGTTTGGTTTTTTGCCTCAGCGTTCTTCATTATTTTCGGTTCTTCTGTTTTATTAGAATACACTTCAAATAGATTTCTTCTACAATTGACGTTTCTTGAATTAGCAACAGCGATAGCTTTATACTTTGTAATGTGGTTATACAAAAGACTAGATACTACAAAATATGCAGTAATTAAGTTAGGTATATGCGGTACAGCAATCGGTTTAATTTTAGATACTTACATTTTATATAATTCTTCTAATCTATTCTCACAATTCTCCTCACAGCAAATTATATCATTTACCATTTGGATGGTGATTGCTTACGCTCTTTATTTAATAATTCCTTTCGTTATGGAACGAAAAAAACTGTTATAAAGAGGATTTTTATCCTCTTTATAACAGTCACATCCCCGAAAGAACTAACAACAATAACCCAAATAAAAAACTAATAAAGGAAAGAAAACCGATACATATGGAGAACACACGGTTGTTTCTCCATTCGCGCCAGAAAGTGATAAAACCTAATATACAAAGGAAAAACCAAATAGGAAGAAATAGGAACTCGCTAATTTTCTCGGGAAGTAACGCATAAAAAGTTGATAAATATAAAATCCAATTTGTAAAAAATAAAATGCAAACGATAATAGATTGTAAGTAGGGACGTTTGGAAAAATCCCCCTTTTTTACAGTTGCTAAAATAATAGTTAGCGCTGAGAAAAAGGCAATGAATATGAAAATAAGTAAGAGTAATGTAAGTGTCATTTACATCTCCTTTATAAGAGTGTTTTTTACAAGAAATGAATCTATTAAATTATATGCTTGTTTTGTAGAGTGCCCGTTATATTTTTCAGTGTACGGATTTAGAAAACCATGTTCACCGGGTAGTTGCTGTATTTCTAATAAAGGGTTCTTTTGTTGCTGCAACGATTGAATGAAAGAGGATACTGAAAAACTAGCTTCTTTTTCAGGGAATATAAGTAAGGTAGCACATGTTGGTTTCATATGAATATAGTCACGTATACGGGAACCGTAGCATCCGATAATAAAATCTATGTTCGGATTGTTACTACATAGCCATGAGATGGTAGCACCAACACTAAAGCCGATAAGTCCAATATGTGTGTAACGACTAGAAAGATGAGTAATGAATGTTTCAATTTGCTTTTTTCCATCTTCAAATCCAATATGATTCATAAAAAAATGATATGCTTTTTCTTCATCACTATAAGGAAATGCATGTTGTGATTGTAGCAGATTAGGACAGAATACATCTATATGAGATGAAGTGAAGTGGTCAGTAACATGATGCATATGATCGTTCACACCATATATTTCATGAACAGCAATGAGAGCTAATTTTTTCTTCATATCTACAAAGTACCTCTATGAAACTTAAATTCTTTCTCAACAAGGCAGATACGTAGGTGGAAGTTTTCGTACCATTGCTCACGACCTCTTTTTTTCGCTTCTTTATGTAAGACGTTCTGTTTCCAATTTTCAATTGCTTCAAGTGATTCCCAATAAGAAATTGTGATTCCAAGCCCTGCATGATCTCGCGCACTTTCTACACCTAGAAATCCAGGTTGCTGCTTTGCGAGTTCCTCCATTTTATCGGCAACTGTACTATAATCTGCTGTATCATTAGATAAATTGGAAGTGAATATAACTGCATAATAAGAATTGTTTTTTTCTACATTAGATGCCATTATTTTTCCCCCTTAATGTATAGTGTGAATAATTAATCCATAGTTTGTATTTTAGCAGGTCACAAAAAGAAAAGAAGTAGAAAATTCTTATTTTTTCAGCTTCTGTAAAATAGAAGATAGAGGAAATGTATAATAAGTAATCTAAAAAAAGAAAAATGCCACTTCAAAAAAAATGAAGTGGCATTTCTTATATTTCCTCTAGGCTATTAACTGGAACTGTTAATTCGCGTCCTGGGTTTTTTACTTCATATATGCGGGCGGTTTCATTGCTCTCGTCGACGTGTTGAATCATAACAGGCATGCCTTGAAAACTAACATTCGCTTGCTCTGCTGACACAGAAAGCTCTTTTGCACGTTGAATATTCATTTATATTCCTCCCATCATTATTATCTTTGCTAAAAAAGAGGAATAATATACCATTTCGAGACATTCTTAAAGTTTTTGTATTATTTGTAATGTTTCTTTAATAAATGAAGAGAAGATCGAATCAGGATAGCTATCTATTGTTTGAACGGCTTCTTTTGCCTCTTTTAAGGCAGATTTTTTATCTTGAAGTTCTATATAGCAAAGGGCACGATAAGATCCAGCTGTTAATAACCACGATTGATCAAGTGGATGACTCATATAATCTGGTATGGTAGCGTGTTTTAATGCTTCCAAAGCTTCCTTATAACGTTTTAAACCATACAAAGATTTTCCTTTTTCAAGATAATACAGTCCGTCGTCTTGGAAAATTGGATCATTTTTTAGTTTTTCTCGAAATTGTTCTAGATGTTCTAATGCGATTGTATATTCATTCGTAATAGTGTTGTAGTAATAAGCTTTTAATATATCTATATTTGCAGCGGATAAAGTATCTTCTGTAAAAATGGCAAATTGCTCCGATTTTTTTATGTAATATAAATATTGTTCTTTATCAGTTGTGATGATTTTTTGATAAGATAAAATGCGATAAAATTCATCTGTTTTATAATACACTTGATGTTTTTTTGAAAATGCAAGTGCATCTAAAATGACTTTTTCACATTTTTCATAATTGCCATATGCGAGTAAAATAATTGCTTCTTTTAAGTATAGTTGTATATGTGTAATAAGATCCATTTCTAAATTCTTCGCTTTATATTCATCACGAATTGTGGCGATCATCTGTAAACATTCTTTATATTTTTTCTGCTTGAAGAGCATATAGTAAAACAGTAGTTTCGTTTCAGTACTTTCGCGATACAAAGTATATTTTTCAAATATAGAAACAGCTGCTTCAACGTAATATTCAATATTATAATCGTTCATAATAGCCGCTCCAGTTATGAACTGTTTATATAAACGTGCTGTATTTAAAGTTGGAGGTAAATCTGTTTGAACGATAGGTAGTAAAGTTTTGTATACTTCGTCGCCATTTGCCTTTATTAGTGGCTCCATTTTTTGAATGAGTTCTACAATTTTTCCTTCATCTTCTTCTAATAAAAAGCTCGGTTCACATTCAAGTTTTTCTGCAATATATTGTAACGTTTTCATAGAAGGTGTAGCTTTTCCATTTTCAATTTGACTAAGCATACTTTTTGTCAATTCTGAACCTGCTAGTTCAGTTTGTGTAAGTTTTTTTTCTTTACGTAATGCTTTAATTTTTTCGCCGAGAGTTGCCATATTGTAGCTCCTTTATAATCAAAAAGTTAAATACAATTAAACTTTTTTGTTGTAATAATTGGAAAGTTGATTATATAATAAGTTTAACACAATTTAACTTTTAAGGGGAGAGTGTCAGAATGGAAGATGTAAGTATAGATCAAAATGATTCAAGAATGAAGATTGCAACGAGAAATATCATTTTAATGATGATTGGAAAAATGACGTCTTTATTAGGCGCAGGTATTTATACGTTCGCAATGGGGTTATACGTATTAAAGACAACTGGTTCAGGGATGGGGTTTGCTACTACGCTCGTTTGCGGATCACTTCCAAGGATGATTTGTGGGCCGATTGCGGGTGCTGTAGCTGACCGTGTGAATCGAAAATGGCTTGTCATTGGTACTGATTTATTAAGTAGTTTAACGATGCTTATCATGTTTATCCTTGCTACTATATTTGGACCATCACTTCTTTTTATTTATATTTCAGCAGCATTATTATCAATTTGTGCAAGTTTTTATTCTGTTGCATTAACTTCGTCTATTCCTAATTTAGTAGATGAGGGGCGTATTCAAAAAGCGAGTGCTTTAAATCAAACGGCAGCTTCTTTATCAAATATTTTAGGACCAATTATTGGCGGAGTAATATTTGGTTTCTTTTCAATTCAGTCGTTCTTTTTGTTAAATAGTATTACGTTCTTTTTAGCGGTTATTTTGCAATTGTTTATTGTATTTGATTTATATAAAAAAGAAGTGGCTGAGAGTAAAGAGCATTTCTTGACGAGTATAAAAGAAGGTTTTTCATATGTAAAACGACAACATGAAATATATGGTTTAATGAAAATAGCATTGTGGGTAAACTTTTTTGCTTGTGGGCTAACCGTTGCACTGCCATACATTATCATACGTACATTGCATTTATCTTCAAAGCAACTCGGAACTGTAGAGGGAATGTTAGCAGTCGGAATGCTAATGGGTGCGATTACTTTATCAGTGCGTAAAGAAGTGAATAATCCGTTTCGTTCTATTTATACTGGACTGTTTTTGTTTGCAGGTTTAAGTTTATGTACAGTATTCCCGTTGTTAGTTACCATTCCAAAAGTAGCAAGTTTTATTTACTATATTGCTTTCATGATGTTAACTGGTATAGCAATTATGGTTGTCAATATTCCGATGCAAGTACATATGCAAAAGACGACAGATCCGAGCTACTTAGGGCGTGTATTTGGCCTACTTGAAACAATTGCGACTGCAATCGCACCGCTCGGTATGATTGTATATGGATTATTGTTAGACATGTTGCCAACTAGCATTGTTATGATGACAATAGGCGGAGGTTTATTGTTAGTTGTATTAGTTGGAGTAAGGCAACATATGGCGAAAAAACAAGTGGATGTGTCGGCTTAAAAACAAGAACATAATAAAAATGACCAAATTAGTATTTTAGTTTTTGAAACTCTTTTTCATGTATGTTACAGTATAGTGAGCAGGCAAAGAAAAGGAGACAACAGCATGAAAAAATTAAGTTTTGTTATGCTTTTTCTATTAGTCGTAATGGCTGGATGTAGCAATTATGACACATATATTGAAACAGGTATGCAATCATTGAAAGATGAAAAATATAGTGATGCAACAATGTGGTTTGAAAAAGCAGAAAAAGAGAAATCAGGAAATGAAGCGAAATCATATAAAGAAATAGCCGAGAAAATGGATCACGGAGCAACGGCATTAAAAGACGGTAAGTATTTAGAAGCGAAAGACATTGCAAATGAAGTGTTACAAATGAAAAAAGACGATGCGCTTGAAACAGCTGTAACATCAAATGCCGAAAATATGCTTCAAAAAGCAAAAGATGTAGAAGAGAAAGTGAATGAAAGAGTAGCAAAGCGTAGAAAAGTAGAAGAAGAAGGAATTGATAAACTTATTAAAGCTGTCGATAGTATAGATGATGTGAAAGAAAAAGAGAAAAAAGTTTCAGAAGCATTAGATAAGGCTGAAGAGGCACAAGCAAAAATTGAAGCGAAGAAAAATAAATAGAGTTATAGCTTAAAAGACTGTCGTGTAAAGCGACAGTCTTTTAATTTTTTGTTGCATAAGAAGTGATGTTATGTAGTAAAAAAGAAATAATTTTAGAATTCCACCTGTCCTCATGATGAATCGTATAAATGTTACGTTGAAATTCAAATTCAGGGATCGGTATGTAGCGTAGTTCATTTCGTTGTACTTCTTGTTCAATAGCAAGTTTAGAAATAAAGGCAACCCCATTACCGTATTTTAAAATTTGTTTCATCGTTTCTAATGAATCTAATTCAATTTCTGATTGGAATGTAATGTTATGAGCTAACATCCATTTTGTAAGTAAATCTCTCGTTGTAGATGGATTACGATGTAGTAATATGCGTTCCTTTTCGATATCTTGTAATGATAGATTTTCTTTCTTTGAAAAATGATGTTCTTTGGAGAAAGCAAGAACAAGTGTATCAGGCATTACATTCGTCTGTTTTAAAGATGATTCATCAAACGGTGCTGCGGAAATTACATCGAGATCAATTTCATGATTTTGTAGCATCGTTCGAATTTCAGGAGCTGTTTTTACCATGAGTGTTATTTTTATATTTGGAAATTCACATTGAAATTGATATACAATTTCTGGTAAAAGATAAGTCGCTGGTACATAGCTAGCGCCAATTGTTATAGCGCCTTTATGAAAATCTTTAAACTCTTGCGTGACCCGTCTAGCCTCTTTCATAAGTGCATCTATTTTACAAGCATAATGATGCAACGCCTCACCAGCCTCTGTTAAGAAATACCTTCCCGAACGTAATTCGAATAAAGATACACCGAGTTCCTCTTCTAAGCTTTTTATATGGAATGTAATAGTAGGTTGTTTAACACCTAGTTTTTCTGCAACGATCGTAAGCTTTTTGTATTTCTTAATAAGCACTACAATTTCTAATTTTAAGAGATTCATTATGAATTGCCGCCTTTTTTATTTTAACTATAGAAAAAATCTATAGAAATAAATAGTTTATTAGAAGTTTTTTAATTTAATCTTTACAGTACATTAACATTCAGTATAAATCTTCCATATAGAATGAAAGCAGGTTAAGAGTGAGGGGAGAGAGGTGAAACGATGGATATTAAAATTAGTGGATTAGAAAAATCATTTGGAAAAGTACAAGCGTTAAAGTCGTTACAAATTGTTATGAAACAAGGTGAATTCACCACACTTTTAGGACCTTCTGGATGCGGGAAAACGACTTTACTTAGAATGATTGCAGGACTGGAAGAGCCAGATAAAGGTGAAATATATTTTGGAGATACGTGCATGTATTCTTCTTCTAAAAAAATAAAAACATCTCCTCATGAACGTAATATAGGTATGGTATTTCAAGATTTTGCTTTATGGCCACACATGACTGTATTTGAAAATGTTGCATTTGGTTTAAGAGCTACAAAGCAAACGAATCAATTACGGGAAAAAGTAGAAGAGGCAATAAAGCGAGTTCGCTTGCAAGGAATGGAGAAACGTTATCCGCATGAACTTTCTGGCGGACAGCAACAACGTGTCGCATTTGCGAGAGCGATTGTAACGAAGCCACATTTCATTTTGTTTGATGAACCGCTCAGTGCACTCGATGCAATTTTGCGAGAAGAAATGCGGTTAGAGCTTATGGATATCGTTCATTCCATTGGTTTAACGGCATTGTATGTAACCCACGATCAAACAGAAGCGATGTCAATGTCAGACCAAATTATTGTCATGAAACAAGGAGAAGTATTACAAAAAGGAACACCAGAAGATATTTATGTGAAGCCATCTCATGAATTTGTTGCAAAATTTGTTGGTAAGGCAAATTGGCTTGTAGAGGGGAAACAAATGGTTCGTCCAGAGCATGTGAGCTGGACAAAAAATGAAGTGTGTGAAATGTATACAGGTGAAATCCAGAACGTTACATATGTAGGAGAGCGTTATGAAGTGAAAGTAAATATGGGGACACTCGGAATATGGACAGCTTATCACAATAGTAAGCTAAGCATCGGAAAGCCAGTATCGTTATATGTACCGAAAAAATGTATTCACCATATAGGGGGAGAATCGTATGAAGAAATTCAGTTCGCTTAAGTCGTTATTTGTATGTACTTTATTATTTTCTGCCGTAGTAACAGGGTGTAGTTCAAAGACAGGTAATGCAGATGCAAAAAGTAAAACTACGAATGAAAAGAAGATTGTTGTATATAGTGCAGGACCAAAAGGATTAGCAGAAAAAATTCAAAAGGACTTTGAAAAGAAAACGGGTATAAAAGTGGAAATGTTTCAAGGAACAACAGGTAAAATTTTAGCGCGAATGGAAGCCGAAAAGAAAAATCCAGTCGTTGACGTAGTCGTACTTGCATCTTTACCAGCGATGGAAGGATTAAAAAAAGATGGACAAACGTTAGCTTATAAAGAAGCGAAACAAGCTGATAAGCTTCGTTCTGAATGGTCGGATGATAAAGGACATTATTTTGGATATAGTGCTTCAGCGTTAGGAATTGTGTATAACACAAAAAATGTGAAGACAGCGCCTGAAGATTGGAGCGATATAACAAAAGGAGAATGGAAAGGGAAAGTGAATCTTCCAGATCCAGCACTTTCAGGTTCAGCTTTAGACTTTGTGACAGGATATGTGAAAAAGAATGGAAAAGATGGATGGAATTTATTTGAACAGCTTAAGAAAAATGAAGTTACAGTAGCAGGGGCAAACCAAGAAGCGTTAGATCCAGTTGTAACAGGAGCAAAAGATATGGTCATTGCGGGTGTTGATTATATGACGTACAGTGCAAAAGCAAAGGGTGAACCAGTTGATATTGTTTATCCAAAAAGCGGAACAGTTATTAGTCCACGTGCAGCAGGTATTATGAAGGATAGTACAAATGTAAAAGGTGCAAAAGAGTTTATTGATTATTTATTATCAGATGATGTACAAAAACAAATTTCTAAAGCGTATTTATTACCCGGTAGAACAGATATAAAAGCGGAAAATAGACCGAATGTGGAAGAGATTCCAGTATTACATATTGATTGGAAAACAGTTGAGAAAGAACAAGATGAAATAGGAAAACAATTTAAGAAAGTATTTCAATAAGATGGTGATTACATGGTAAATCGATTTGGATCAGTAAGGCAAGTTGGGATGACGGTAGCGTTGTTACTTGTGGCGATGTTAATCGTCATTCCGCTTTTTCTCATTTTACTTTCTAGTGTATATGAAAATAGTAGTTGGAATTTTTTAAAGCCGTTTGAAGTGATGCAGAGTGGTGGATTAGCTGGAATTTTTCTGAATTCGATGCTTCTAGGTGTACTCGTAGTAATAGGGGCAACTATCTTTGCATTTCCACTAGCTTTCATTATGAGCAAAACAGATGTTGGAAAGCATAGCAAGTTAGATATTGTTTTTATGATTCCATTTATGACACCGCCGTATATTGGATCGATGGGCTGGATTTTGTTCATGCAACCGAACGGATATTTTGAACAGTTTTTTCCGATGCTAAAGACGGTTTCATCTTCGTTCTTTAGCTTAGGAGGTATGGTTTTAATTATGAGTCTGCATTTATTCCCATTTCTTTACTTCATGTTGAAGAATACATTACTTCAAATTGGGAGTAGTAAAGAAGAAGCGGCAGCAGTTCATGGCGGAAGCTTTTTCTATCGTTTAAGAAAAATAATATTACCGTTATTAGTATCAAGTTATGTAATGGGTGCTTTACTCATTTTCGTAAAGACGATTGCTGAATTTGGAACACCGGCTACATTTGGACGAAGAATCGGATTTCATGTGTTAACATCAGAGATTCATAAATTTATTTCGAGTTGGCCAATCGATTTTAGTAGTGCAACAGCATTATCTTCTTTATTACTTAGTGCATGTATGCTCATTTGGTATATGCAAAACGTATTAAATCGAAAGTATTCATATGCAATGGTTAGTGGAAAAGGTGTGAAATCTAAAAGGTACACTTTGTCTATATATGTGCGCGTTGTAGCATGGGTTTATGTAATTGGTTTATTAATCGTATCAATTGGAATCCCGTATTTTTCTATACTGATTGCTTCTTTGTCAAAATTAAGAGGCGGAGGCTTACAGTTACATAACTTTACAACGAGTCATTATGAAGCATTATTTACAATCGGATCTCCAGGATTAGAAGCTCTATGGAACAGTTTTCTTTTTTCACTTATAACAGCGATTATTGCTGTTATGATTGGCGTCTTTTTAGCACTTATGATTCGAAAGGGGAAAAAGTCCTCTGAAAAATGGCTGGATATGTGCGGTATGTTACCGAACATGGTACCAGGAATCGTAATGGTTGTAGGGCTTATTTTATTTTGGAATTCCCCCTATATGCCCCTGTCCATTTACAATACACCAGTCATGGTAATCGTAACGTACGTTGTTCTTTTTTTACCTTATACAGTGCAGTATGTAAAAGCATCGCTCGGGCAAATTGATGATTCTCTCGTGCAGGCAGGAAGTATTTTTTCTGGGAATTATATGTATATTTTTAGAAAAATAATATTCCCTCTTATCATCCCGGGTATTCTTGCCGGATGGGCGATGACATTTACAATCTCGATAAGGGAGTTAGTAGCATCGCTTCTCGTACTACCTCCATCGGTAGAAACGTCAGCAACATTTATTTTTGCTCAATTTGAACAAGGAGAAGTATCTATTGGAATGGCGATGGCTGTCGTTTCAGTTGGACTTACAACACTATGTTTATTACTTCTGCAGCATATGGAGCACAAACGAAAAGGGGTAGCATGATGAGGGTAGAAGTGTGGGGAGGAGCGGGAGAATACGGTCGTTCCTGCTATTTCGTAAAAAATAAAGAGACAAAAATATTATTTGATTGTGGTATTAATCGGTCATATGAGGATAGTTATCCAAAAATAGAACGAGAAGTTGTACCGTTTTTAGATGCAGTATTTTTGTCACATATTCATGAAGATCATACGATGGGCTTACCTTTATTAGCGAAGTATGGATATAAGAAAAAAATCTGGACAACTCGTTATACGAAGGAGCAACTCCCAGCTTACTATGAAAAATGGAGAAACTACAATTTGGCGCAAGGATGGCATGTACCTTATACCGACCAAAATGTAAAAGATTTAAATTATGTATATATTGATGAGATTAGCAATCCGAATGAATGGGTACAGATTACTCCTACATTGCGTTTTCAATGGGGGTATAGTGGGCATGTATTAGGAGCTGTTTGGTTTTTAGTGGATATGAGTCATACATATGTATTCTATTCTGGCGATTACTCAGCAGAGTCTAACATACTACGAGCGAATTTACCTGAGAAGTTGCACGGCGATATAAAAGTCGCAATCGTAGATGCCGCTTATCATACTGATGATGTTTCGCAACATGAACGAATAAACGAACTATGTACAGAAATTGAACGCGCCGCCGGGAATAAAGGGATAACATTACTACCATTGCCCCCCCTTGGTAGGGCGCAAGATATCGTATTGTATTTATATAAAAAATATAAAGAACTCCCTATTATAGTAGATCAAGAAATTTTGGATGGATTTCAACAGATGTTCGCATATAAAGATTGGATCAAAAATAATGAAGAACTTGAAGAGCTAATGGAGAGTTTAAAAAGAAACATAATAGTTATGGATGATGACGGCGGTGCGCAACATAGTTATGGAATAGTTGTAATGAGTGATGCGAATATGCAAACGAAGCGAGCACAGTTATATTATGAACAACTTCGGCATGAAAAGCGAAATTCTATTATCTTTACTGGACATATTGCGAAAGGGAGTTTTGCAGAAAAAGTTTTGAAGGAACGTGTAGGTAAAGAATGTAGGGTGAAGCGAGTTCCATATAAAGTTCACCAAAGTATAAGAGATGTGAAAGAGATGTTAAATACATTATCACCAGAACATACGGTGTTAGTACACGCTTTGAAAGAGGATACGGATCGATTACAGAAAAAGCTTAGCACCGCAGGGTATGAAAATGTATATTCACTTACTATGGAACGAATAGAAGTCATTTGAAATGTAAAGGGGATAGGTATATGAAAAGCGTATTTGTATTCGTAAGTATTTTCTTTTGTTGTTTCCTTTATAACGTTAAGGAAGGATTTGCCGCTAGTCCAATGACACCTAGTTTTGAAGTGAAGTTATTATTAAAGCCAGAACAAGTACTAGGTCCTAACAAAGAGATGAAGCAAGATGTACTAGAGCATTTCCAGGCTGGTACAAATTATGAAAGAATACAAGTACAGTTTTTAGATACTGCAAATAAAAATTTAAGTAATGAAGGCTGGTTTGCCAGAATACGAAAGAAAGAATTTAGTAAAGATTTTGAGCTAACATATAAAAAAAGATATCCTATTCCAAATGGTGTAATTCAAGATGCACTAGAAGTAGCTAAAAAAGAAGGATTCGATAGTAATACGGATAGTTATGAGGCGGAAATAGACTGGGGATTTGAAAAGAAAACGTTAAGTATTTCAAATAAGAAAAGTTACAGTGCGAAAGGATATGGAGTACTTGATTTACCAAACGAAAAAGCTGCTCAAAACATGTTAGTAGAAAAGTTACCGGGGAAAATGAACAAATGGTTGTATACGAATTGGGGAGAAGAGATGTTAAGGGATTCCCGTATTTACGGTCCGGTATTAATGAAAAGGTATACAGGGGAGTTTGAAAATAGTAAAACGAATATTGAAGTTTGGCCACTAAGTAATACAGGGAAAATAGAAGATGATTTCGTAATAGAAGTGTCGTTTAAAACAAATGAGGAAAGTATAGCAAAAGAAAAAAGAGAATTATTAATGAAGAGTTTAGAACAAAAAGGATGGCTGTTACCAAAAGATAGTTTGAAGACAGAGCTTATTTTTCAGTAAATAGTAAAAAGGAATCCATATGCCATGGATTCCTTTTTATATATGAGTATTAAGCTAAATCAGCTGACACGAACATATCACTATTTTGAAGGTTTTTAGAGCGTAAACTATAAGCAACGACCTTCTTTTTATATTGCTTTACAACATCAACATGCTCTTCATGACTATAAATATAAAATGTAAAATCTTTTTTGCCGCGTTTTGCATTAATAATTAGAGGCGTACCCTCATTATGTGGCGGTGCGTAATAGCGATCTAAAAATAAACCTTCGTTAAAATCATGAATAATTTTGGATTTTTGTTCGCCTTCTAAGTTATTTCCATTGATTGTAACAGTCGCATTCTCTTCTTCCAGTTGCGGATGTGTTTCGTACTTGCTAATAATGGATTCAATAACAGTGTTAGGAAGGCTCGAAACGATAATTTTAAATGCCCCAAATACAACTAACATAACAATAAACCAAGTCGTCATAGTATATCATCCCCTTTTTCCTATTAAATAATATAACTCATATGATAATAGTACATATGGTGAACTTTTGTATAATTTGTGAAAAATTTTCTTTTTTTGAACGTTTTTTAACAAATGGAGCTTTGTAAAGAATGAGAGGGAATATTTGGTATGATAAAAATGTAAAGACGTTATATATTTTATAAGGGGGTTATAAAATGGGAAAATTAGATGGTAAGGTCGCTTTTGTTACAGGAGCTGCGATGGGGAACGGAGCTGGAATTGCACATGTATTTGCAGAGCTAGGGGCGAAAGTATTACTTGTTGATATTTCAGAGACAGTTCATGAAACTGCCAAAAATATCGTAAGTAAAGGGTTAGATGCTGCGAGTTATGTAGTCGATGTAGCTGATATGAATGCTGTTAAAGAAGTAGTGAAAGATGCATATGAGAAGTACGGAAAGATTGATGTGTTAGTAAATAACGCCGGTGTTATTCGACTTGCAAATTTTTTAGATATGTCAGATGAAATGCGTGATTTTCAATTTCAAGTAAATATTAATGGGGTATGGAATTTTTCTAAAGCGGTATTGCCATATATGATTGAGAAAAGTTACGGAAAGATTGTGAATATGTCTTCTGTAACAGGAACATTGGTTGCTGATGAAGGTGAAACTGCATATGCAACGACGAAAGCAGCAATTTGGGGATTTACAAAAGCATTAGCACGAGAAGTTGCAAAACATCATATTACTGTAAACGCAATTTGTCCAGGTTACATTATGACACCAATGGCAGAGCAAATAGCAAATGAATCTGATCCAAATGAGCCGAGTAATGTAATCGATGGAATTGCTTCAGGTGTTCCTTTAGGACGTTTAGGGAAAATTGAAGAAGTAGGTCAGTTAGCAGGTTTTTTAGCATCCGATGAATCAAGCTACATAACAGGTACACACATTGTCATTGATGGTGGTAGCACATTGCCAGAAACAGTTTCAGTCGGTGTAAAGTAAAAGGACTATGAATGAGAGTTTTAGTTCTTTCAATTATAACGCTAGAAGGAATCAGAAAGAGATTTCTTCTAGTATTATAATGTTATGTACTATTATTAGAAAAATCAATTTTGTTACAAAAAGTTGAAATCGAAGTATTTTAAAAGAAAAAGGTTTATAATAAAAATATAACTAATAACCACATTACTAATTATAAGGAAGTGTAACTATGAGTACTGTAGCAATCGTATATGGTATTATTCTTTCCACAATTATTGTTTTGTTTTTTGTTGGGGTTTCACGTTATATTCATAAATGGAAAGAAGGCGTTGCGAAATTAAATCACATTGAAGAAGAACTTAGTGATTTAATGTTACATCATGGTAAGTAAAAAGTTTATTTTTAGCTAAATAATGTGAAGGATATCACAAAGCATGTTCTCATTATGAGGCATGTTTTTTTGTTATGTGAATGATAGGCACATTCATACATTTTTTCCATACGATACAGTGTGAAAGCCGAAATGTTCGGAGTGGAAAAGAGGGATAAAATGAGTAGTTCAGGTTATGTTCCAGATAATAAAAATTTAAAGAAAAGTTCAGGAACTCCAAATCTTTTTTTTGATTCAAGAAAAAATATCTTTTTTAAGAGGGATGAGAAAAACGTTGCATATGAAGTTACGTCAACGCAGTTACCAGCGATGATAGGTGGAGCATTTGTTGATTTATTTATGACAAAAGGACATATGCGAGAACCGCATTGGCATCCGAATGCGTGGGAATTGGATGTTGTTGTATCAGGAGAAGCAGTTACATCCATCTTAAATCCGGAAACGAATCAATTGCAAAATTATCATGTAAAAGCGGGGCAAACTGTCTTTATTCCAATGGGATGGTGGCATTGGATCACAGCGGTAACAGAAGAAGTACACTTACATTTGTTCTTTAATAACGATCAGTTTGAAACAGCAGAAGGATCAGACATACTTAGATTAACACCGCCAGAAGTATTTCAAGCTGCATACGGTGTAAGTGCAGAAAAATTAGAGAAGGACCTTTCGCCAATTAAGGAGTCAGTTGTAATTGGTCCCCCTAACTTAAATCGAATAAAAGGTGTTAAAGAAAGTGGCGACTCAAATATAGTCGTTACGTTAAATGGGCAAATAACTTCATGTGAAATAGAATAACTCTTCCTTTTTAGGAAGAGTTATTCTATTTTGTATAATTTTGTAATTAGATTCGTTATAATTATAATATAGAAGGGAATATATGAGAGGGGGTATATTGTGAACATATTAAAAATTATAGGAATTGTTGCAGGATTCATTATAGTTCTAATGCAAATACAACATATTTGTTAGATAAGCTTGGAATAGAAAGAGTAAATGAAAGTATAAAAGAGTTAGAGCTTACCAGTCATGACAAGTTCTCTTCATATACTGCTTCATTATATATGAGAGGGTATGTAGAAAAAGAGCTTCATGAGCCAGAAAATCAATCGTTAGAAAAGATACGTAACATGTCACAGGATGAGTATAATCAACATGTGTTACAAATACATGAATGGATGAAAGACGAAGAAGAATGGAAAAAGCGGGATATCCCATTAAAGGTAGATATGGAATTTCAGCGAATTTGGTCAGATCGATTAGTGGGTGCAAATGCTAAAGATTATATGAGTATAATGGAAAAGATAAATAGTAGAAAGTATTTTCCAAAATCAATGCAAGAAGAAATCGAGAACATTTTCAAAGGAACAGTTAAAAATAATAAGTTCGAATATGCTGGTCAAAAAGGTGGTTCTACCGCATTCGTATTGACAAAAAGCTTGTATACTACAGATAAGAAAGGGAATAAAGTAGAAGCTGTCATTATGTTTAACGATATAGAAGATCAAATTGCATATCAAAAGTTGAGAAATAATGTAGACTATTTTATTCGAGATATTATAACAAGTGAGGAGTTTAGAAATAAATTATAATAGAATAATTTTATTATGTAAACAAGATGCTATTAAAGGTAGGTGTTAAGATGAGGTTGAAGGAGTATATGCTTGAAACGTTTCCAAATTTAGAACTTAGACCACCTAGAATACGACAGAAATAAAATTGATAAAGTATTTAATTGAATGTAGTCTATTTTAAATGAGGGAAATACCATATGGGGTGTTTCCTTTTTATTAATATGAAAATCAACATTTAAATTTGGCGGCACTTATTGTAAAAGTAAAGGGATTTGATGATAATGTATTGAATTTGGGTAGAAACGGAAAAAGGAGATGAATAAATGACAACAATATATTTCGTTCGCCATGCCCATTCTACCTATACAAAAGAAGAACGGGAGCGACCTTTATCTGAAAAAGGGCACTTAGATGCAGAGAATGTAACACGCTTACTAAAAGATAAACATATTGATGTTGTGATTTCTAGCCCGTACAAAAGAGCAATTCAAACTGTACAAGGAATTGCGAATACATATGATGTATCGATACAAATAGAAGAAGATTTACGAGAAAGGTTATTAAGTTCAGAGCCGGTAGCAGATTTTAATGATGCTATCGAGAATGTGTGGGAAGATTGGAGTTTTGCATACGAAGGCGGAGAATCGAATGATGTAGCGCAAAGGCGTGCTGTAATATGTATTCAAAATATATTAAAAAAATATGAAGATAAGAATATTGTAATAGGAACTCATGGGAATATTATGGTATTACTTATGAATTATTTTGACTCGAAATATGATCTTCAGTTTTGGAAAACCCTTCATATGCCTGACGTGTATAAATTAACTTTTGATAATAATTGTTTCATTTCTGCTGAAAGAATACAGTCTACAGATTATCAGATAAATAATTTGTAAAAGTTTATCAAAAAAAGAGGAAAGAGAGAAGTTATTGTAGAAGTATGACTTTGTAACATAAAAAATATGTTAAAGGAGGCTGTTTACATGTTTGAGAAAGAGAAAGAAGGGCTTATTGAAGTTCACAACGTATATGAAATTGTACCACCAGATGGAACAATTATTGGTATGGCAACGGAAGAAGAAATGGAAATTGCTGCTGAACTAGAGCTGCAGTACTATGCCCATTCTCGTTTGTTAGAAGCAAATATTCAGTTAGACGGTTCCTCCTACAAAGAGTTACTTCAGGAGTTCCAGGAGTACGAAAGAAAATCAATGAGCTTTTGGCGAGCAATACATAAGCGTTTAGCTGTGCCATGGGCATGGGTATTACGTATTGACGTTGCGAATGGTCCTATATATGTAAGTAATGGGAATGCGTATTACGAAGAAATCGATGATGAAGAAGATTATGAATAGATAAGTAAGGAAGCAGCTTTAGTTGCTTCCTTTTTTTATTCGTACAGATTGAACAGCTTCAATAATAATATCTGGTCGATCATTTTCTATACCATGACCAGCATGTTCGGCAAGTATATATTGGCTGTTTATTGAGATTTGTAATTGTTCATGAATCAGTTCTTGCCACATTGCTTCAAGTTGTGTCGCTTCCTCTTTTTGCATGCCGTCCTCAGTCAACTGAGTAATAGAATATTGAGGGTCTCTACCGATAACGATTAAAGGTACTTCTATTGTTTTATAGAGTTCTTTTATTGAGCGAGCACAATTTTTCCACTCCGATAGTTCAGAAGCTGTTGCTTTATATAATGTAGGAGAGGTAGAAAATTCAATTTGCTGTCTTGATTGATCGGCTAGCATAGTCTTTAGTTCATTAGAAAGCATCTCTACATCCATTTTGGAGTAGGTATTATATTTTTGAAGCCACATATCATCCGAATCAGTCTGATCAGAAATTGGTAAATGAAGTTCATCTAATCTGTGTAAGTTCATAGAAGTAGAATCAACTAAAATAAGTGATTGTAGCTTATTTTCATATAACATCGCAAAATGTTGTGCACATAAACCTCCATAGGAATGACCGATTAGAATGATTGGTTCGTGAATATCTAGTTTTTGTAGTAACATATGAAGTTCTTTTGTTGTTTGTAATGTAGTACGTGAATGATTCCCTAGCTCACTTTTTCCGTAACCTGGGCGATGGTAGGAAACGACTGTAAAGTGCTGTGAAAGCTTTTCTATAATAGGAAGCCAATCATAAAATGAGCAAGTCATTCCGGTTTGAATGACTACAGTTTGTTTACTACTTCCTTTCATATATACTTCTATAGTTTGCCCCAATACCTCTACAAATTTATAAATAGTAAACCCTCCTAACTAAGATTGAAGTAATTTTTGACAAGCAAAAACGATACACCAAACACCTATACCGAGTAGGACAGATGTACTAAGTGTAAATGAATTTTTCAAACCAATATAGACGATAAATAATAGTAGTGCGGATGCAGGAAATCCATATAATACACCTATAGCAAATTGACTTAATTCTTGTTTGTTCCCGCCTTCGAAAGAAATCCAAAATAGGCTCAGTAAACTTACGAGAGGAAGGGCAGCAATAAACCCGCCAATCGTACTATAATGTTTAGCTACTTCAGTAATAACACCGATAATAAGTGCCGAAACGATTACTTTAACGAGGAAATGCATATTTTGCCTCCTTCGCTAATAATGAAAAAGCTTTTTCAATTAATTGTTGTTCTTCTTTTGATAACTGTGATTCTAATATTTTTATCTTTTCTTTATCTAGTAAAGTATGCTTTTCTAATACTTCAATTCCTTCTTTCGTTAAAGTAAGGTTTACGACTCTTTCATCTTGTTTGTTTCTTTCTTTCATAATAAATCCTTTTTGAATAAGGCGTTTTACGTGCTCGGACGCTGTGTTATGAGAGAGAGTAAGTTCAGTAGCGACTTTTCCAATTGTTATATCTTTCTCACGAGAAACGATTTGTAAAATACGAATAGCTTGATGGGAAAGGTTGTCTTCATATTCGTATCGTAAGTGATAATAAATACTCTCCCAATGTTGATTGATGTCTTTCATAATAAATCCTCCTGTTTTTATATCGTATAATAAGATATATTCGCTATTAAAGAAGTAAAATCCTTTTATTTGGATAAAAAATGTTGAAAAAGTTTATTTTTATTGAAATATAAGGTAATCTATGTGTAAAGGTATACATTCAGCAAGAGAGAGGATGATAGCTGTGAATACATTCAAATGGATGAGTCATGAACAGATGTATGTAGATGAAATACATGTTGAAAAATGTGGTCCTCTTTCAGTCGGCGTATATGGGGGAAATCAAGAGAGTGATGCATATGAACGAGGAGATGCGGTGCTTGCTTGGTGGGATCCGGAATTACAATTTGAATTTGTTATGATTTTTGATACACACCACAAAACAAAAAATATTGATTATATAATAGAAGCCATTTCAGAAAGAAAAGAGAAACTAAAAGAGTTATTTTCCTACCCGATACATTTAGCTTTTCATCATACACATATGTACTTATTAGCGTTATTTACAGATGAGTTGTTTATTGAAAAATGTGATCAAGATGATGAAGAACTTGCATGTTTAATTTGTTTGAGAAAAGGCGAATTTTTATATTGGTTATCAGTTGGTGATTGCTTCGCATATTTATTCCATTCTGAGAAAACGAAGAATGGTAAAGGGCGATTAAATAAACGGAAGAATTACGAATATATTGGTAGGAAAAATATTTTTGCAGCAAATACACCTTGCTTTACGTCAGGTGTAAGAGGATTAGAAAAAGGAATGAATCACATCGTAATGGCAACGGACGGTATTTTAGAGTGTGATAAACGAAGGTTTGATGATGACCAATCTTTAATAGAAATATTACACGACGGAAGTTGCTTACAGATTGAGCCAGTATTAACAAATGTACTGCAGTGGAAAGGTAGAGATTGTGCCACAATTATTGGATGGTCCATTGACACTGAAAATAAACGATGTGCTAATTAATATAAAAGGAGTTCAAGGTTTTTATCCTTGAACTCCTTTTTTTAAGCAATATGGATGTGATACGTTTTTAACCATTCATTTACTTGTAGCATATACTCCATAGCACTTCTTGCTTCGAAATTGTTAATTTCTTTATTACTTTGATTGGCAATAGCAAGTAATGTGGAATGATTAATAAGTGAGAAAATAGGATTGTTTTTATTACTACACATGTCGAGTGATAAATGACGGATTGTTTGTAAATAATGTGGGTCTTGTGAAGTTGGATACGCACTTTTTCTTCTATTCCGTACATCGTCAGGTAAAGCAGGCTTTAATGCTCTACGTAAAATGCCTTTTTCAATATTATCAATGCTTTTTATGTTGAAAGGAACGTTCCATAAATATTCAACTAATCGATAATCGCAAAACGGTACACGAACTTCAAATCCTACAGCCATACTCATACGGTCTTTACGGTCAAGTAAGAATGGAAGAAATCTCGTTAAAAATAAATAAAACATTTGACGTTGTTTCGCGGATTTTTTACTTTCGCCTTCAAGAGTAGGTACTTCAAGTATCGCTTCTTGGAATCGTGTATCAATATAGTTTTCTAGATTACATTGGTTACTTACTTCATTTAGTAGAAGAGGAGATGTATTCTTCCAATTTGTTAGCCACGGAAACTTATCTACATATAGTAATTCCTCTTGATGAAACCAAGGGTATCCACCGAATACTTCATCAGCAGATTCGCCGGATAAAGCTACGGTCGCATCTTTTTTCATTTCGCAAAATAGTAAATATAGTGAAGTTTCCATTTCACCAGCACTCGGTAAATCTTTTGCACGGAGGGGAACGAATAAGTGATTTGCTAATTCTTCAGCATTCACAATAATATCATGATGAGATGTCCCTACATGTTCAGAAACGCGTTTTACCCAAGGAGCGTCTAAACCAGTGCGAGCAAATGTCAGCTCGAAATCTTTTGCACTATTTACAAAGTCAACGGAATACGTATGAAGTGTTTTATTTTCAGCAGCAAATTCTTTCCCTGCTAGTGCAGTAATCCCGCTAGAATCTAATCCTCCTGATAACATGCAGACTAGAGGAACATCGGCAATTAATTGTCTTTTTACTGTATCTTGTAAAATAGATAAAATATGTGATGCTGTATCTTCAGTAGAGTCTGTATGAGCTTTACTTTCTAAATTCCAATACTTCGTAACTACTTTTTTATCACGTGTAAATGTTATAGAATGTCCAGCACGCACTTCTTCAATATGTTTAAAGACGCCACATCCTGGAGTTCGAAATAAGCCTAATCCAAATATTTCATTTATTCCATCCGCATCAATTTCAGCAGGGACAGATGGATGTGCTAATAATGCTTTTATTTCAGATCCGAAAATAATGCTGTCATTTCTTTCTGTATAAAAGAGTGGTTTTACGCCTAAATGATCACGTGCTAAAAACAGTTGTTGCTTCTGATCATCCCATAAGGCGAAAGCGAAAATGCCGTTTAAATGTTGTACGCAGTCTTCTTTCCATTCTAAATACGAATGTAGTAACACTTCTGTATCTGAATGCGTTTCAAATGAATGACCACATCTTTGAAGTTGTTCCCTCAGCTCACGAAAATTATAAATTTCTCCATTATAAGTAAGAGCATACGTATAATCACCAGCACGAAATGTCTTCGGCTGCGTCCCGCCTTCTGGATCAATTACAATTAAACGCCGGTGTGCAAAGGCCGCACGAGGCGAAAACCAAAAACCTTCAGCATCAGGACCACGATGCTGAATACGATTTGCCATCTTTTCTAAAATAACATGTTCATTGGAAAGATCCTTATTCCAATTTACCCAACCTGTAATTCCGCACATACACATCTCATCTCCTAATTTTTAAAAGTAGATTAACGAAATAAAATATACACTAAGTTAAAGAATGACTATATAAATAGTGTACTACATGAATCAAATTGCAGACTTGAGAAAATTTTCTTTGAATGCATAGTTATGTGAGACAATGTCTAAGGGAAAGTATTCCATTACATACAAAAAATAATAAAAAGATGAGAGAAAATATTTTTTTAGACGTTATATAGGGTGTAAAAGCTTTTACAAAAAAATAAGGGGAATCGCTACATGAAATCAAATGAGAAAAATTATATAAAAAGATTACAGCGACAAAAAGAAGATGCGCTAGAATTTGTTGTCGATACATATTTACCACTCATCAAGGGAATCACGCATAAAGTTCTTTTTCCAGTTCAAAATGATGGATTAATAGAGGAATGTGTAAATGATATATTTCTTTCCATTTGGAATAACGCAAATAAATTTCATGGGGAGCCGAGTGATTTTAAAAAATGGATTGCAGCGATTGCGAAGTTTAAAGCAATTGATTATTACCGGAAGGCAACTAAAAAAGTAGAAATTATTTCGGATGAGTTTCATATTAGTACGGAAAAGTCAGCGGAAGATGAATTAATTGTTATGGAAGATAGAGAAGAATTATTGATGCTTATTAATCAATTAGAACCGTTAGATCAAAAAGTGTTCATTATGAAATATTTACTCGGTATGAAGACAGAGGAAATAGGTGACAAGTTAGGGTTAACCCGGGCAGCGATCGATAATCGAGTGTACCGGGGGAAAAAGAAACTACAACAAAATGCTACGAATATTAGTTTTGGAGGTAGTGCCATATGAAAGACATTTATGAACTATTAAATGATATTGATATAGATGAAAAAGAATTTGAGGAAATTGAGGCTTCTGAAATTGAAAAAGAAAAAGTGAAGCGCAACTTAAAACAATCTATTCGTACGAAGAAAAAGATAAAAAGTTGGAAAAAAGGTGTCGCTGCTGCATCTATTTTAGTAGGATTATCAGTTGCAACGCTCGGTATCGGGTTTCCTACATATGCTGGGGGATTGCCAATTGTAGGTGATATATTCCGATTTTTAGATAATGGTAGAACAGGGTTATATGAAAATTATAAAGAGTTTTCGACTGAATTGAATATGACGAGGGAGAGTAATGGGGTTAAGGTTACCATTAATGATGCTGTGTTTGATGGTAGAACAATTACAATCACATATTCTATTGAAAGCGAAAAAGATTTAGGAGAGAAGCCGTTCCCATTTGGAAGTCCGCAAGTTAGGGGCTTTAATGGCGGAGGAGGTAGTTCAAACGTTACAAAAGTTGGAGAGGGGAAATATGTAGGTATGACTACGATGAGTGGTCATGGTAGTGAAAGATTAGATGTTGCAAATGTTTGGTGGGATATAGAGGCAATTGAGTTGGATTATGAAGGTAATGTAATAAAGGGAAACTGGAATTTCGCACTTAGTTTAAAAGCAATGGATAGTAAAGAAGTAAAGGTTAATGGGGTTTCTGAAAATGAATTAATAAAAGTAAATATAGACAAAATGGAAGTAACTCCGATGTCATTTATCGTTTTTTTCAATCAGGAAGAATCTAAAGTATTAAGAAGTATATGGGATAGCGCTGATGTGGAATTAGAAATAAAAGATGATTTAGGAAATCATTATGCTGGTGAAGGAAATGGCGGAAGTAGTACAGTAGCAGAACCGCACAAAAGTAGTTGGAGTTCCACATTCCAAAAGTTAAATGAAAATGCAACAAAACTTATCGTTACACCTCGCGTACACTTACGAGTGCATACACCTGAAAATCATGGTGGAGTGGAGTATGTGAATGGGAAAGAGAAGAAAATAGAAGTACCGAAAAAAGAAGCGAAAAGTCAAGATATTGTATTAGATGATATCGTAATTGATTTAAAGAAATAAAAGAAAGACTGCCTAAAACGATTAGGCAGTCTTTTTCTCCTTAAGAACTAGTAACAAGTAAAGCATGCGGGTGTTGTGTTTTATACTCATCTTTCCATGGAATGTTTAGCTGTTCCCACGATTCGCCGCTATCAGTGGATTGAAATACGCCATTGTTATTTAAAGTGTAAAACGTATGTGGTTCTGCTGGATTTGTCGCAAACATTGAAATGACTGTACCGATTGCTGATGGTAGACCTTGCTGTACTTGCTGGAACGGAGTATCTTTCGTTTTACGATAAATATAAGATTCATAAGGAATACGGTGATGAGCGAGGTCAGCGCTTGGTGCGGCAGAAACGAGAATTGTATCACAATCAGCTGGATCGATAGCCATGCTGTATAAATAATGATGTTCAAGTCCTTCGCTGCATGAAATCCAGCTGTTTCCGCTGTTATAACTTTCGAGGTATGCGCGATCAGGTCCGCCCATAAATCCGTCACCACATGATGCATAAAGGCGATTTGGAGCTTCAGGGTGCATAAGCAATTGATGAGCATCGATAGGAGCACCGAATTTTTTATCCATCCATGTATGCCCTCTATCATTACTTTGAATAACAGCACCAGCTTCAATTGAAACGTGGATTGTATTTGGATTGTTTGGATCAACTGTAATCCAGCGTACGTGATGAGTAAAAGGTCTAGGCGGGAAAGCCCACGTATAAGAAGATAATAATGATTTCATATTTTTTAGTTCCGTCCACGTTTCCCCACCATTTTCTGAACGGAATAAAGCGCTCGGTTCTGTGCCGACATAAACGACGCCATATCCGTTAACTTGTTCATTCGGGCTTATCGTAATGGAAGTGATCGAAGAATGTAAAATACCATCTTCTTTTGGAAAATCAAAGTAACGATAAGAATCTCCAATTGGTCTCCATGAATCTCCGCTATCGTCACTTAACCAGAGACCTCGTCCAAAAGTGCCGCAATATACACGATTCTTTTGAAATGGATCAACAGCGATACAAGTAGGCTGCATATTTTGTAAGTGATACGCCGCTTCATAGTTACCATATCGTTCTTTCACTACAACAAGTTCACGTTCCATACAGAGAAATAAACGTTTCATTTCAGAAACCTCCTTAAAAATTCTTTCATTAGTAAACAATATGAAGCCGAAAAAGAAGTAGTCTTATTTTTTGTTGAGAAAAAGGACTTGTTTGAAATGTAGCGAAGTGTGTATACAGAGGAAGCGGGATAAAAATGGGGAGTTTGTTTCATACTAATGTACAGATATTATCCTTAAAGGAGCCTTAGTATGGGACATTCACATAATCATGGTAATTCTAATAATAAAAAAGCGTTATTACTTGCATTTTTACTAACAACAAGTTTTATGATTGCTGAAGTTATTGGGGGATTTGTAACAAATAGCTTAGCACTACTATCTGACGCGGGGCATATGCTAAGTGATGCGGTATCGTTAGCGCTAAGTTTACTTGCGTTTAAGCTTGGAGAAAAAACAGCAACAGCTGCGAAAACATATGGGTATAAGCGAATCGAAATGTTAGCGGCATTATGTAACGGCGTCGTTCTTATAGTCATTTCAGTATACATTTTTATTGAAGCAATTCGCCGTTTTAAAGAACCAGTTGAGATTGCTAGTAATGGGATGCTCATTATTGCTGTACTTGGTCTGCTTATTAATATTTTATCAGCTTGGATATTAATGAGAGGCGGAGATGTGAAAGGTAATTTGAATTTAAGAAGTGCTTTCTTACACGTATTAGGTGATCTATTAGGATCAGTCGGAGCAATTATTGCAGCGCTATGTATTAAATTTTTCGGATGGACTGCTGCAGATGCGATTGCTAGTATTCTTGTGTCTATTTTAGTCATTATTAGTGGATGGCGTGTAACACGTGATACGGTCCATATATTAATGGAAGGTGCACCACAACACATAAATGTTGAAGAGGTAAAAAGTACATTATTAAATATTCCGGTTGTAAAAGAAGTTCATGATTTGCACATATGGTCTGTCACATCGGATTTTCAAATATTAACTTGCCATTTGATTATTAAAGGAAATGAAACGCAAAGTGTATTAAAAGAGGCTACGGACGTATTAAAAGAGAAGTTTCATGTAGAACATGTCACCATTCAAGTAGAGATAGATGGTGAATTTAATCATAGTGAGACAACTTGCAAAGTATGAAAGAAAAAGGATAAGAAAAAGTGTCATAACATTTTTCGCACGACATACATATATATAATGTGGCCACAAATACTTTGCAAGGTAAATATTTCATGAAATTACTTTACTTATAAAGAGTCATCTTTTATAATCAAAAGTGGTAATTGATAAAGATTATCATTTTCGACGATCGTAGAAAGGAGTTTTTTAAAAGATGAGTAGTCAACTCCGTTTTGCTGTTGAAAATCGTAAGAGGCATTTAATCGATGAGTTAATTGGAGCAGGTGTGTTTAAAATTCGCGACCGACAATTATACGAGCTGTCTTTAGAGGAATTGGAAAAAGAGTACGAAGATATGGAAGATTATGCAGATATTCAGGCGTAGCTATATATATTAGTAAAAAGAGAGCTGGTTACGATTTTGTGTAGCCAGCTCTCTTTTTATTTCGTAGAAATTATTTTTTGTATTTCTTTCATTGGACGGAGCCAGTTTTGAGTCATCATTTGTTCCATTTGTTTTTCATCCTGCTTCTGTAGTGCTTGAATGATAGAGTGATGTTCTTCAATAGATTGACTTGCTGGAACAAAGTTTTGGAAAAATAAATATTCAAGGCGTAAGACGTGAAGTTGCATATTTTCTAGAAAGGGTTCAATATATTGATTTTTAGCAATAGAAGAAATGGTATTGTGAAATTGTATATCTAGTTGTAAAGCTTGTTTTGTGTTTTCTTTCTCTATAGAGTACTGAAAGTCATCATTTATTTCAGAAAGTAGCTTCAGATCAGCGTCTGTAATGTTTTGAAGTGCTTGTTTTCCTATAATAGAGTGAAGACCAGCCATCGTTTCATAAATGATCGGAATGTCGTCTAACTGAATAGGAGCAATTTTTGTTTTTTGTCCAGGTACCATTTCCACTAATCCAGAAAGCTCTAATATTTGAAGCGCTTCTCTTACAGGTGTTCTGCTTACTCCTAGTGCTTCAGCCAGTTCCCCATCATTAATTTTTTCATTGGGCTTCAGTACACCTTCAATAATCCAATCTTGTAGTTGATTTAAAACGAGTGATTTTGCTGAAACTCTTCCTAGTTTTTTATTATTTTGAGGGATAGGCATAGTGAATTCAATCCTTTCATTGTATATTTTCCTTTTTCTCATGAACAAGCTTTAATTTGGGTTTCCCTTCATCCGGTTTTTGGCTTAAGATAAGCACCATTACAATGACACAAAGGGCCCCTAATAACTGAAAAGATTGAAATGGTACATGTAATATAAGTACAGAAGAAATAATAGCTGCGAGTGGTTCTGTACAACCGAATAATGTCGTTTCTTTCGGGGTTAAGTATCGTATGCTGTCTAAGTATAAATAAAAGGCAATAAGTGTCCCAAAAATGACGACAAATGTGATGAGCGGTAGAGTACTTAATTTTACATATTTCACAGTTGATAATAAAATAAATTCTTTCGTAGAAATAAAGTGTACAATCGTTACACCCATACCCCCAATAATCATGCCCCATCCAACGATAACAGAGGAAGACCATCTTTCTAGTAATCCCTTTGAATATAAACTATAAAAAGCGAGAGATAATCCAGATAAAATCCCCCAAATAATAGCTGGTGTAGAAACAGCTAAGTTATGCACAGACCCGTTTGTTAGTAAGAGGAAAGTACCTACTAATGAAAGGGTAATTGAAATAAAATCAATTTTTGATGGACGAACGTTCCATTTGAAAAGTAAGTATATAGTAATAAATATAGGAGCTAAATATTGCAATAATGTTGCAACGGCAGCATTTCCTTCTTTAATAGAAGCGAAGTACGTGTATTGTACAGCAAGCATACCGAATAGGCCAAACAATATCATTTTAGTAGCATCAGATCTTTGTTTCCATATGCTGAATATTTCTTTTTTTCTCGTTCCGAATGATGAAATAATGAGTAAGATAACGCCCGATATAAGCAATCGAATTGTAACTAACCATTCAGTAGAAATATTGTCATATTGAAAAAGTTGTTGTGCAGCTGTTCCGGACAAGCCCCATAAACAAGCACCGATGACAACCATAATGATTCCTTTTAAACGATTTGGATCCATCATGTATAGAGTCCTCCTTTCAGAAAATATATTGTATACAATATGCAATATATCACGAAATGAATAAAAAATAAACTGAAATTTCTGTACTGCGAAGTAGGAATTATAGTATTTTCAGTTACGTTTACGATACAAGTGAGTAGGTTAAATAAAGAGAGATAAAATTATAAAATTAAATCATAATCAACAGGATAAAAAAATAAAGATAAGAGTAATTTGGTTTGTTAAAAATATGGGTAGAAGGAGATATGCGATGAGCTGGGTTACTCATAAACCAACATTTGAATTTGATAATTATAGCCATTTTATTCGGGCAAATACGGCGTGGATTGGGCATTTAGACTTTGCATATGATTTAGTAAGGTTTGAAAAGCCAGAAGTATTAGTCGAGTTAGGTACACATTTAGGAGCTTCTTTTTTTAGTTTTTGTCAAGGTGTAAAGGATGGGGGATTAGCTACAAAATGTTTTGCTGTAGATACTTGGACGGGAGATGGGCATACAGGTCCATATGGAGAAGGCGTTTATCAAATCGTAGAGAAAGTCGTAAATACGAGTTATCCCAATATAGGTAATTTAATTCGTTCTACTTTCGATGAGGCCGTTGATCAATTTCAAGATGGAACGATAAACTTGTTGCATATTGATGGCTATCATACGTATGAAGCAGTTTCTCATGATTATAAAACATGGTTACCGAAACTTGCGAATAACGGTATTGTGTTATTTCATGATATTGAGGTGAAAGATCGAAACTTCGGCGTGTATAAGTTTTGGGATGAAGTCACAGCAAAGCACCCTCATTTTCAGTTCCAGCATTCATATGGACTCGGCGTATTATTTCCGAAAGGTTGTAGCGATAAGTTTGTGGAAATACTTAAAAATAAAGAAGAAATACAAAATATGTATAAATAAAAGTGGAGCATGCATCATTTGAATGATGCGTGCTTTTTTGTGTGGGGAATAACGATATTCCTTTAAACGGTGAGGATAATAGTAAAAAGTTTTATGTTGGCAAATATTAAAAAAGTTACCCTTTGATTGTTAAATATAAAAAATGTAACATTTTTTATATTTTCCATTGCGAAAAGTAGCATCTACTTTTACAATAGAAAAGGTGTCCAATATATTATACTGGAAAAATAAATCGAAATAATATGAAAATTTTGTTTTGTCTTCGCTAATTGTATATTACATACATGTAAGACGACACACGTCATGTTATCGACTTGTAAGGAGAGAAAAAAATGAAAAGTGTAAGATTACCATCGATGCTAGAAATCATAGTTCTTTTATTATTATTTCTTGCTGTTGTCTTTTCCTTCCAAACGATTTTTGATCTCCCAATTCAATTAGCGCTATTTATTTCATGGTTTTTAGTAATTGCGCTTGGATTAAGATTAGGATTTCGTTATCAAGAATTGCAAGATGCAATTACGAAAGGGATTTCTAACGGATTAGAAGCAATACTCATTTTAGTTGCAGTAGGTGCTTTAATTGGAACATGGATTGCTGGTGGGATAGTACCAACATTAATTTATTATGGATTAGAATTTATTCACCCTAGCATATTCCTATTAGCAACATTAATTATTTGTTCGATAACTTCTATCGCGACAGGAACATCATGGGGAACAGTTGGAACAGCAGGTATTGCAATGATGGCGATTGGTGAAGGTCTTGGGTTACCATTACCACTTGTTGCTGGTGCAGTTCTTTCAGGTGCTTATTTCGGGGATAAATTATCGCCACTTTCTGATAGTACAGTACTTGCAGCATCTATGGCAAAAGTAGATGTTATTGCACACGTACGAGCTATGCTTGTATTAGACGTTCCAGCGTATATTATTACTAGCATTATGTTTACTGTAGCTGGTTGGATGTATGGCGGAGATAACGTAGATTTAAATCGAGTAGAATTTTTAAAGGAATCATTATTAAAACACTTTGATATTAAAATATGGATGTTAGTTCCGGCGATTATTGTCATTGTACTATTAGCAATGAAGAAGCCTTCTATGCCTACAATTGCAATGGGAGCTTTACTTGGCGCAATTTGGGCAACTGTTTTCCAAGGAATGCACTTTGGAGACGCAATTGGAACAGCATATAACGGATTCTCAATTCAATCAGGCGTTGAGTTTGTCGATAAGTTATTAAACCGTGGCGGAATTAACGGTATGCTCGGTTCAGTAGCCGTAATTATTTTTGGTTTAGGGTTTGGTGGATTACTTGAAAAATTAGGTGTTTTAAAAGTAATCGTATCAAAATTCGAAAAGAAATTAAATTCTGCTGGTAATGTAACATTATCTACATTAATCGTTGCATTTTTAGCGAACATATTTGGCTGTGCGATGTACGTATCACTTATTTTAACACCGAAAATTATGCAAGAAAGTTATGATAAACTAAAAATCGACCGCCGCGTATTAGCGCGTAACTCAGAAGTAGGTGGAACATTAACTTCAGGTATGGTTCCATGGTCGGATAACGGTATTTTTATGGCTGGTATTTTAGGTGTTGCGACGATATCATACATTCCATTTATGTGGTTAAGCTTCGTATCGTTAATTTTAGCAGTTATTTACGGATATACAGGCAAGTTCATTTGGTATGTAGATGATGCTGAAAAAGGAAAAGAAGCATCATAAATAAAAAATCACCTTCTACGTGTTGTAGAAGGTGATTTTTTATTTTGTAATAGGAGTTGAAGAGGTGATCTCATCCTCATATTTAGCAATTTTTTGTTGTATCTGTTTCTGCTAATTGACGAACAAGTTCATATCCAATTCCTTTATTTGCAACTGTTATGAAAGCATATTTTTTCATATTGAATTCCTCCAGTATTGTTATAGTAGGTTACAAAGGAAAGAATACAACCTAAACTTAAGTTTAGGTCAAGAGGAGTTTTTAAAATAAATATAAAATATCTATTTATATGAGTGAGAATTCTTATCATTTAAAGGGAAGTCTGTTATTATAAGAAATGTAGGTATTTTATTTTCAAGGGGATGAAAAAATGGAGTACAGAATTGAAAGAGATACAATAGGAGAAATAAAAGTTCCAGCTGATAAATTATGGGCAGCACAAACACAACGTAGTAAAGAAAACTTCCCGATTGGAACAGAGCAAATGCCGCTTGAAATTGTAAAAGCATTTGCCATTTTAAAGAAGAGTGCAGCACTTACTAATAAAAAATTAGGAAAGCTATCAGAAGAAAAAGCAGAAGCAATTGTGACAGCAGCTGACGAAGTGATAGCAGGGAAATGGAATGAACATTTTCCACTTGTCGTATGGCAAACAGGTAGTGGTACGCAGTCAAACATGAATGTGAATGAAGTAATTGCAAACCGAGGGAATCAAATTTTGAAAGAGAAAGGGTTTGACGTACATATTCATCCGAATGATGATGTGAACATGTCTCAAAGTTCAAATGATACTTTCCCAACTGCGCTTCATGTAGCATGTGTACTCGCAGTAGAAAATCACGTGTTACCAGCAATTACGAAATTAAAAGAAACGTTAGCAGAAAAAGTAAAAGCATTTGAACATATTATAAAAATTGGTCGTACACATTTACAAGATGCGACACCGTTAACATTAGGACAAGAAATTAGTGGATGGCACCGTATGCTTGAAAAAACAGAGCGTATGATTGCAGAGAGCAATACATATATGAAAGAGCTTGCGATTGGTGGTACTGCAGTTGGAACAGGTATAAACGCCCATCCTAAATTTGGTGAGATGGTATCTGAGGAAATTAGCCAATTTACAGGTAAGCAATTTATGTCTGCACCAAATAAATTCCATGCATTAACGAGTCATGATGAAGTTGTATATACGCATGGGGCATTGAAAGCATTAGCAGCGGATTTAATGAAGATCGCTAACGATGTGCGCTGGCTGGCAAGTGGTCCACGTAGTGGGCTAGGAGAAATTATTATTCCAGCAAATGAGCCAGGAAGCTCTATTATGCCAGGTAAAGTAAATCCAACGCAAAGTGAAGCGTTAACGATGGTTGTAGCACAAGTAATGGGAAATGACGCAACAATCGGATTTGCAGCGAGCCAAGGCAATTTTGAGTTAAATGTATTTAAACCTGTTATTGCATATAACTTCTTACAATCTGCTCACTTATTAGCAGATGCAATTGTTTCATTTAATGATAATTGTGCAGTTGGTATTGAAGCAGATGAAGAAGTCATTAAAGAGAATGTGAATCGTTCATTAATGCTTGTTACTGCATTAAACCCGCATATCGGATATGAAAATGCAGCGAAAATTGCGAAGCATGCTCATAAAGAAGGGTTAACTTTAAAAGAAGCAGCATTGCAATCTGGATTACTAACAGAAGAACAATTTGATGAAATTGTCGATCCGAAAAAAATGATTGCTCCGAAAGAGTAATAAAAACGCCAAGATTCTTTGTTTAGAATCTTGGTTTTTTTATTACTGTAAGTGCCAAAATATATTATTTGTTAGCAGACATATTCAATATTTTCATATGTGGGCAGTTTGCTTTTAAAAGTGCAATGAATTTTTCTTCTTCTTGTGGTACGAAAGTTGTCACAGAGTCGAATAAATTATAATGGATTTCTAATTGCTGTCTAGTCCATTTCTTTGAATGAAGTTTTTTACCAGAGTATTTAATGTGGCGAATATCTTCAAAGGGAATTTCAGTACGCAGTATGAAACCATGTTTTACGAAAAGAGATGATTCCGTTACGTTATAGTGAGAGAAATAGAATGAAGAAAGATTCACGATATTTAGCAGCATCATGAGGGTGAAAAAAATAGAATTTTCATTTTGGAAAAATAGTGAAATGAAAAAAATCATGATAAATAATGTAATAAAAATGACGTGAAACGGATTTTTTTTCGCTTTAAATTTCAAGTTAGTCACCTCGGTATACGTGTACTTTAACTAAATTAAATCATAACATCGTAATAAAACGTGTGAATATGCATAATTGCATATTCACACGTTTTATTGCTTCATGTCCTTTTTAAAGAATATTTTATAGACGTTTTTTATAAAGGTTTGAAAAATAGGTAAACGAAACATTGAAATGTTTATTTCGTTTATGTTAAGATGATGAAGTGATAATAAACGTTATTGAAATTTGTTTATTTTAAAACGGACATTTTAAAGGAGTGTTTAGTATGAGCGATATTTCGGAGAAGTTTTGGGATGCGTCGGTAGAGGAATTGAAAAAAGGGTATGTGTTTGATGAGGAAACGGAAGAGTATATTTGTTTAGCTTGTGGAGAAACGTTTATTAAGGGTGTTATTTATCAAGATAATCAAGTTTTGTATGAAGCAGAGAAGTTTGTACAATTGCATGTGCAAAACGAACATACATCTATGTTTGACTATTTATTAAACCTTGATAAGAAGTATACGGGTTTAACGGATTTGCAAAAGAAGATGGTTCAGTTTTTCCATATGGGGCTGAATGACAAAGAGATTGTGAAAGAGATGGATGGCGGAAGTACTTCAACCATCCGCAATCATCGTTTTACACTTCGAGAGAAAATGAAGCAAGCGAAAGTGTTTTTAGCGTTAATGGAACTGTCAGAAGAAAAATCAAAAGTACAAACGAAATTTGTACCCATTCATAGAACAGCAACGATGGTAGATGATCGTTACAATATTACAGAAGAAGAAAATGATGAAGTATTAAAAACGCATTTTACAGAGGGATTAGATGGACCGCTTTCTAAATTTCCAAAAAAGCAAAAGCGTAAATTAATTATATTACGTCATTTAGTGAAGAAGTTTGATAGTCATAAAAAGTACACTGAAAAAGAAGTAAATGCTATTATAGAAAGCGTATATCCGGATTTTGTAACTTTAAGAAGATATTTAATCGAATACGGGTTTTTAGATAGAACAGCTGATGGAAGCCAATATTGGGTGAAGTTATAATAACATAGGAAAGAATATGAATAGAAGCACACCATTACAACAAATATACAAAAAGATGTAAGTTGAAAAACAGATTTTTAATAAAAGGAGAAATGAAATTTGAAACCACCTACAAATAACAATAAAGAAGGTGCGGAGTCACATAAGTTAGAAAGTGAGAGTAAACCGATTTGGAAATCGATGTCCATGTTTTTAGTACCGTTACTATTAAGTAATGTACTACAATCAGTTGGACAATTATTCGGTATGGTAGTAGTAGGAAGATGGCTTGGAGTGAATGATTTAGCGGCCATATCGGCATTCTTTCCTCTATTTTTCTTACTCGTTTCATTTGTAATTGGTATTGGTTCAGGTAGTTCTATTTTAATAGGTCAGGCATTTGGGGCAAAAAACGAAGATCGTTTAAAAGCGATTGTTGGTACGACGTTGACATTTACTTTTATTATTGGAGTTGTGTTAGCGATAGTAGGTAGTATTTTTGCAATGGATATTATGCGCCTTATGGGAACGCCAGAAAATATTATTGAAATAAGTGTACATTATGCACGTATTTTATTTATATCGATGCCAATCTTATTTTTATATTTCGCATACACAACGTTTATGAGAGGTACAGGAGATTCTAAAACGCCATTTTACTTTTTAATTGTAAGTACAGCGCTAAATATGATCTTATTACCAATCCTTATTTTTGGATGGTTAGGAGCTCCGAAATTAGACGTTTATGGAGCAGCCTATGCCTCTGTTATATCTACAGTTATTACGTTTATTGTCATGTTAGTGTATTTAAAGAAGAAAAATCACCCACTACAATTAGATAGTACGGTAAGGAAATATCTTCGAATGGATTGGGGTTTATTAAAGCTATTACTACGACTCGGTATTCCAGCGAGTATTAATATGATATTAGTTTCATTATCAGAAATTGCGGTAATCGCGTTTGTAAATCGTTACGGTTCGGATGCAACAGCGGCATATGGCGTTGTGAACCAAGTTGCAAGTTATGTACAAATGCCAGCCGTTAGCCTTGGTATTACAGTCTCCATTTTTGCTGCACAATCAATTGGTGCGAATCAATTTGATCGATTGCAGAAAGTTGTGAAGGCTGGAATTATTATGAACTACGTCATCGGTGGTGTGCTAATATCTCTCATTTACTTGTTCTCAAGAGACATTCTAGCACTATTTTTAACGAGTCAAACTACAATTGAAATTGCTCATAGCCTAGTTATGATCACATTATGGAGTTATTTAATTTTCGGTCATGCGCAAATTATTAGTGCGACAATGCGAGCAAGCGGTACAGTATTATGGCCAACTGTTATTGGCGTCGTATCAATTTGGCTTGTTGAAGTACCTGTAGCGTATTACCTTTCTTACCATACAAGTCTTGGCATAGAAGGGATATGGATTGGATACCCAGCAGCATTTATTGTCAGCTTAATCTTGCAATATGCATATTATAAGCTTTCATGGCAGAAGAAACGAATTACACGATTAGTGAGTTAAATATTGAAAATGTCCCTAAGTTATTTTACTTAGGGACATTTTTTTGTAAAGGTATGTTTATAAATAGCTTTTTAAAGTAATATCAAAATGTTGTCTAATGAGTTTATTATCACTCATGTAAAACTCCCACGCTTTTTCTGGTTCACCGATAATTTCAAAAGATTCTTCTGTAATATATAAGGCGCAATTATCCTCTAGTGCAATGCCTTCTATATTACCTTGATGATTTTGTAAAAAGGAATGGAAGGCGTTCATTCTATTTAATTGATTATAATGTGGACAAAACCTTTTGTTCACAATGCCCCAGCCGTTGCTCTCTATATAACCAGAACCTCCATAATCTGAGCGGATACTAGATGTGAACCAGCACATAGCGCCAGCGCTGTATCCTGCAATGAGTGTTCCTTGCTGCAGAGCCGATAGTAATTTTTCATCGAGCTTATGTTCTTTCCATTCTGTAATCATTTGAATATAGTTTCCGCCACTGAGATAAATTAAATCAGCAGACTGAATCATTTCGTCTATTTCATATTTAGAAGGTGTATCGGCTATAATACGTAAAATTTGTACGTCACAGTGTAATTGTTTTTCGAATGTGTCTAAAAATAATTTTATATAGCTTTCATCATCATGACTAGCTGTAGGAATGAATAATACTTTCGGATACTGTTTATTTGTTAATTCTATAAGTCGCTCATTAATAGGCGAGTGATTTGAATCTTGTAAATCACCGCCACCAATGACAGCTAATTTCATAGTAAAGCACCACCTAATCATTTTCGTTATATAAAAATTCGATAGAAGAGAGTTACATTCCTTCTGTGATGTAATGATTAAGTAGAAAATATAGTTTAAATATATCGGAATAGTAAAGCAAAGGCTGGTTATATTGGGAAATGAATTAGAAACAATTTATTAATATATAATACTTCATACTATTGTTTCAAAATATGGAAACAATATGTTTAAATGGATATAAAGAAGCATGTATTCATATTGAATGAGTGCTTATCCTTTAAAAAAGAATTGGAAATAATAGAGATTTTACAAATGAGTTTTTACTTTTAATAGGAAGTTGTATTACAATATGGTAAAATTATTTCAATATATTTATTTAATATAAAAATACAAAGAGGGAGCGTGAAAAAAGTGGATTTTCGATTTGAATTTACAACGAAGGTGAAGGAATACTTGGATGATGAGAAGGATGAAAAAATAATAAAAGATGGACATAGAGATATCATTTTTCAGTATTTATATCCGCTAGAGAGTGAAATTGGTATTTATAAAAATCCTAACTTTACTTTTTTTGCATCAGGAAGACGCTCACATATCGTATTAGAAAACATTGAATTTAAAACAGAGGTAAATGTAAAAAGTAACATCATTGAAATTACAAAAATAGTGGATAATGTCGTTATCCCGTTAGATACTATCGTAGCGAAAGATCGGGAATTGTTTGCACTTGGACGTAATGAGAAGTTTAGTGTACAAATATTAGAGCAGTATCTCTTTGATACATTTGGTGAAAAATTAGGTTTAAAATGAATGGAATTGCCTATGATAGGTAGTTCATTTTTGTATATATCATTTACGTTTGACCTTTCATGTAATTTGTACTACAATTCGTAGTGTGAAAGGAGCCGCATTATGTTTACTCAAAACTATAAGCTAAATGAGCAAGGGTTAAATCATTTCTTTGGACCGCTTGAAGCAAAAATTATGGAGATTGTTTGGTCTAGCGAGGGTATTACGATTAAAGAAGTACAGCAGAAATTAAGCGAAGAATCACCTGTGAATTTTAATACTGTGATGACAGTTATGAACAGGTTAGTAGAGAAATTACATTTAGAAAAACAGACTGTGAAAAGAAGTGGCATATATCGTGCTGTACAAACAAAAGAAGAATTCTTATCCAATCAAACGAAGAAAATGACACAGGAATTGATGGGGGAATTTGGAGATTTAGTTGTAAATCATATGCTAGATGAGTTAGAGCAAGTTGATCCGACTTTAATAAAAAAGTTAGAAGATAAATTGAGTCAGTTAAAAAAAGAGGATTAATGAAATGAAATGGCAAATGCGTAAAATCGTATTGTTAGCAGTCATTGTTAGTTCCCTCTTTTTTAGTATGCTATTGTATTACGTTACATATCCATTTCTGTTTCAAAATAAGGCGTTCTTTCTTTCGAATTTTTGCTTGTTTCAGTTAGAAAAACATATGAAAGAATTATCGCTCATTCGTATTATAATTGCTGGATTTTTACTACTTAATGTGTTTATCGTGTGCAAAAGAATATGGCGACAATTTTTCGATACTAAAAGATTACAAAAAGTACTTATCGCCTTCGTTCGAAAAGGAAAACAAATATATATATTGCCGACTGCGGAAGTTGCGGCATTTACAATTGGATTATTTCGTCCGAAAGTTGTCGTGTCAGAAGGGATGCTTCAAACATTTTCAGATGAAGAAATGGATGCGATTATTTTTCATGAAGAATATCATCAAAACAATCGAGATCCGCTAAAATTATTTTGTTTTACGTTATTAGCAGAAGGAATGATGTACATACCGGTCTTAAAAGGCTTGTTACAGCGGTATCATACGTATCAGGAGCTAGCTGCTGATAAATATGCGATGCAAAAAATGGAGTCTTCGTTTGAGTTAGGTAGCGCGTTATTAAAATTAATTAAAATAAAGACAATGGAAAATCGATGTGTTACAGCTTCATTTGCAAAAACAGCAATCAATTTACGAATTGAGCAAGTGTTACATGAAAAAGTTGTTAAGCTTACTATTCCGTTACATACGAATTCGGTATATGTAACAGTAGGTTTATTCTGTATGTCGGTTGTACTAATTGTTGGAGAGTGCATATAGCCTCTTTTTTTTAAGAATTAACACTACTTTATGTAGTGTTTTGGGAGGAAGAAAAGTGAAGAAACTAATTGCCATTATACTGGCTGGGGCATTAATTTGGGCCGGAGTGAATTTTTATAATACAAAGAAAGAAGAAAAAGAAAGAAAAGCGAAACAAGCGGAATTACAGAAAACAGAAGTATTACCACAAGTAGGATTTAAAGCACCAGACATAACATTAAAAGGATTAGATGGGAAGCTGTATTCGTTACATGATGCAAAAGGTAAACCATATCTTATTAATTTTTGGGCATCATGGTGTGGTCCATGTGAAATGGAGGCACCTGACTTAGTTCGTATGTATGATAAATATAAAAAGGATGTTGAAATCTTTGCGGTAAATGCAACAATAGGAGATCCAGTGCAAGAAGCGAGCGCTTTTGCGGATCGTCACGGATTTAAGTTTCCTGTTTTACTAGATATGGACGGAGTAGCCGGATTAGATTATAAAGTGTTTTCTTTGCCAACGACATTTTTTGTTAATAAAGATGGAATTATCGTAGAGCAAGTACGAGGCGTACTACCTCCAGATCAATTAGAAGAGAAATTTAAGAAATTAATTGAGAGTTAAGAAGGGATTTCATAGTGATGGAGTGGATCGTGAGGTTACAACCCGTATCTCTTATAATTGGAAGTTTATTTGGATTTATGTTGATGAAACGAAAGATGAAGAACGAAAGTGTACCATATGAAAAAATGATGGATGCAGTAACAAATACTTTTCTTATCATCGTATTTGTATGGAAATTTGCACCGGCAATTTTAAATCCAGTATGGGCTATTAGGTCGCCACTGCAAGCATTATTAGCTATAGGAAGTACGAAACATATTGTAGTAGGATGCATAATTGCAAGTGTATACATTGTTTGGAAAAGTAAAAAGGGGCAATTTTCGCTTCGTACTTTACTTGATGCATTACCTATTGCGCTATGTATGAGTATTATTTTTTATTTTCTATTCCACCAAAAAGTAGGAGTACAAACGACATTGCCTTGGGGTGTGAAAGTATATGAATCTAATTTTTTATATCATCCTATATTCGTATACGAGATCATTCTGGCTCTTTGTATAGTGGGCTTGTTATGGATGAAAAATGAAAGGCTTGGAAATGGAAAGAATATAAGTGTTTTTCTAATTATTGAGGGGTTTGCTCATATTATTATTTCGCTTGTTAATGAACAGAATTCGGTTCTATTTGGTTTATCGATGCAGCAAATACTAAGTTTTTGTGTTATGAGTTTAGGGATTTTGTACGTGCCGAAAAGATAAAAATAGCCATGTGCGGAGGAATCCGCACGTGGCTATTTTTATTACATCTATTAAAAAATCGGCGGAGTAACAGAAAATAAAACAATGGCATTTTTCTCGAATTGATTTACCCATTTATGTTTTAAATAAGCGGGTATTTTTACGCTATCACCCGTTTCTAATATGTATTCTTCTTCATTTAAATGTAATGTGATTTTCCCTTCTAATACAAATGCTAATTCTTCACCTTTATGTTCTAGTACATTTTCTGATGAAGCTGTATTCGGCGGGACGGTCATAATTGCTGTTGCTAAATTTCCTGTGAAATCAGGTGATAGCATTTCATATGATAAATTATCGATAATCATTTTTTTGCGTTTATGAGAACGTACAATTAAATCGTCTGTATTTGTATCCTCAAGTAAAAAGCTAAATGTTGGAACATCAAGAGCCTTAGCGAGTACTTTTAATGTTTGGATAGAAGGGTTAGCAGATCCACGCTCTATTTGACTTAACATAGATGGTGTAATATCAGCCATCTTTGCAAGTTCTTTACTCGTTAAACCTTTTTCTTTTCTTTGTTTTTCAATTTTTTTACCAATATCTATATTTTCCATAATGAAAATCTCCTTACTAATTATTAAATTATATTTAAATAAATTAAATTAAAATTAACAAAAGTGGATAATTTATGTTAAACTATATTAAAATTAATTTAATTATAATTTATTAAATCGCAAGCTACAAGGTGATGAGGAGGAAGAGGAATGAAGGAAATAGAGAAATTAAAAGAGGAATATCCACTATTAAATAAATTGATTGAAATAGAAGAAGTGTTTTGGCTGAATCCGAACATGGAAAAGTATGAAACGGCAATAAAAGATTCGCCACTCAGTGAAGAGAATGTAAAAGATGCGGAGGAGAGGTTAAAGCGTTTTGCATCATACATTGCGAAAGTTTTTCCTGAAACGAAAGACACAGGCGGTATTATAGAATCACCTTTAGTGAAGATACCTTCTATGAAACAGTCTTTAGAGAAAAATTACGAGCAACCTATATTAGGAGAATTATTATTAAAATGTGATAGTCATCTCCCGATATCAGGATCAATTAAAGCTAGAGGCGGCATTTATGAAGTGTTGAAACACGCTGAACAATTAGCTTTGCAGCAAGGTATGTTAACAGAAGAAGATGATTATTCCATTTTAGATAGTGATACATGTAGAGAGTTTTTTGCCAAATATTCAATTGCGGTCGGTTCAACAGGGAATTTAGGGCTAAGCATTGGGATTATGAGTGCGAAACTAGGTTTTAACGTAACGGTTCATATGTCAGCAGACGCGAAACAATGGAAAAAAGATTTATTAAGAAGCAAAGGTGTAAATGTTATTGAATATGAAGCTGATTACAGTAAAGCTGTAGAAGAAGGAAGAAGGCAAGCAGATGCAGATCCTAGCTGTTATTTTGTAGATGATGAAAACTCACATGATTTATTTTTAGGATACGCAGTAGCAGCATCGCGTTTACAAAAACAATTAGAAGAGTTAGAGATTGTAGTGGATGAAGAACATCCGTTATTCGTTTATCTACCATGCGGAGTAGGGGGCGGGCCTGGCGGCGTCGCATTTGGTTTAAAGTTATTGTATAAAGACAACGTACACTGTTTCTTTGCCGAACCTACGCATTCTCCATGTATGTTACTCGGTTTAATGACAGGACTTCATGATAAAATTGCCGTTCAAGATATCGGAATCGATAATGTAACAGACGCGGACGGACTAGCGGTAGGAAGACCGTCTGGATTTGTCGGTAAAACGATAGAACCATTTTTGAGTGGAAATTACACAGTAAGTGATGAAGAGTTATATAGATTGTTGAAAGAGCTAGCAGATACAGAAAATATTTATTTAGAACCTTCTGCATTAGCGGGTATGATAGGGCCAGTGAAAGTATTCAAAGAAGATACGTATTTAAAAAAACAACAGTTAATAGAGAAGATGAAGAAAGGTACTCATATTGTGTGGGGAACTGGTGGAAGTATGGTTCCCGAAGACGTGATGAATGGGTATTATAAAACAGGGGTGGAAGTAACGTATAAATAAAAATGGGGCTGTATAAACTGGTACCTATGTCAAGGACACACTAAAAAAAGAGATTAAGCAATTAGAAGATGATTCCTATATTGAATAGGGGTCATCTTTTTTAAGTTCCATTGATATCGATAATTGTTATAGTAAACCATATAATGGTTTATTTTTGCCTTTAATTAATTCTGCATCGCCTTTATCAGCTGCTCAAAAAAAACGGTCGTAAATGTCATAGGTATAAGAAGATGACCGTCTTAGATATTCTAGGGATTGTGTATAAAACGACGGTAAAGCATAGACAAGCTGCCTAGCGAAAAAATCGCATTTTAATAGGCTTCTTTAGCATGCCTACTTTTTTAACACTTGCTAGTTTTGAAACAAGAATCATTTCGTATCTAGTAATTTAATTGGTTAGCTTGATGGGCATGTGGTGCTACCCCAGGTTGTGAAATTATTACAAATAAAAAACTAGTGTTAGCTCCTTATAGGGGAATTAGAAATAATGTGCCTATATTCTAATAGAATTTTTGGTATAATTTAGGTGGAAATATATTTTTAACAAAGGAGATTCATAATGAGAGGTTTAAAGAAAGTATTTTCTTTAATTTTTAATAGTAAAAAGAAAGAAATTAAGAATAACAACCATAAAGAACTAGCCTCAAAAATAATGAACTATTTTATTGAACTAGAACATTTTAACTTTATGAATTGTGATAAAGAATCATTAAGCCTTTTTAATTTAAAAAATTATTTTCATAAAGAACCAACTATTGATTACTTCGACTTTATAAGGCCTAATGGTTCACCTCAAAATTATATGCAAATATTTCTACAAAAAAAGAGAGAAAGTGCAAAAGGTAAGTATTTAATGGATGCAAAAGCATCGTTATTCTATTTACCTGTTGCAAAAGAAGAAGTGTTAAGATACTTTTCTAATGAATTTGATAAGAAAATTAGTTTTACTGATTTTCAAGGATTTCCTAATAGTTTTCTTATTCATATTCAATTAGATCATATGCTTAAGCGAATAAAGGATACAACGATAGAATCCAGTGTGGTAGTTAGTCCTATAATTAAGTATTTTCTCCGACCTGGAAAAAGTTTGAAAGAATTAGAGATGGATTTAATAAGTACAATAACGTCAGTAATCGAAGGTGGAAATTATAGTAAAATAAGTAATGATTTAGAGTTTACTGAGTCTGAAGAACACATAGAATTGGCCAGGGCTATAAAATTTATACATGTTAGATATAAAAACTGGTTAGAACTTTCTCGAAACATTCAAAGCACATTGAAATCATACATAAAACATAGCCACTTCGATAAAGAGGGAGTTTTTCGATTTTCTAGTGATAAGAATTACGAAAAGAATATTCGACTTACATACAAAGAATATGTTGGAGTAAATAGTTTCTATATTGAAGATTTAGAGGAAGTAAAATATAACATTAAGCATGAAAAGGTAGGTAAAGCATTAAAGACATATTTAGCCTTAGATAACTGGGAACTATTAAAAAATTCAGGAGAAAGAGTAGACTTTTTTGATAATAACAGTGTTAGTGAGATAAAAAGAATTTTACGAAATATCCCAATAACAAGATGGCCTTCAGGTTTTCCTCTAGGACTTATGCAGCAGGTAGCTTTAAATCTTATAATTGCAAATTCAAAGGAAAAAGAGGGTTTTATTTTTTCTGTAAACGGTCCTCCCGGTACTGGTAAAACTACATTATTAAAAGATGTGTTTGCAAATATTATTTTTGAGAAAGTAAAGTTTTTAAAGGAAACACAGGATTTATTTACAAAAATACAATTTTCTGAGGGACAAGAGGATTATTATTATTCATTTCATTCAAAACTTAAAGAATACCGTATTTTAGTAACATCAAATAATAATGCTGCTGTTGAAAATATAAGTATGGATTTGCCTAAAGATGAGGACTTAATGAAAAACAATTACAAGTTTTTAGGATATAGTAAGGTCGAAAGTCGCTGGGGGAAAATATCAGCCGCAATGGGGAAATCAGCAAATATAAAGGAATATTTTCAAAATATTTCAGATGAGCTTAATGATCTGTGTAGTATACATGAAGATGCTGAGTATTCCTTTGATAGTTTAGAACAACAGATATCAAGTATGATTAAAACCGTGCAAGTAAACGATAACTTTGATGATATAGATGACGAAAAGTGGCAATCATCACAAAAACAATTTGTTAATATTGATGGTGATAATAAAGAAGATCGAATTAATTGTGTTCGGAGTAAGCTATTCAAAACAATGATGGATGAATATTGTACTTTCTTAATTGAAAATCAGGACAAAATAGAAAAAAATTTAACTTTAGCAAGGGCTTATTTTTTAGGTGGGAAAGAAAAAGCGAATCTTGATTCTCAAATTAATGAAAAGCAAAGGGAAGAATTCATTCAAGCAATGTTTGATACCATATTCCTACTTACACCTATAATTTCTTCAACCTTTGCGTCTGTTTCAAGATTTTTAAGGGATTTGAAAACGGAAGATATTGGTTGGCTGTTTATTGATGAGGCAGGTCAAGCTACACCACAATCTGCAATTGGAGCCATTTGGCGTTCTAGAAATGTTGTGGTGGTAGGTGATCCATTACAAATACCTCCGGTTGTAACGTTGAGTGATGATCAACTCAAATTAATAGCAAACGAAAGTGCTGGAATTACGAGTGAAAGCTCATTTTTCCATCATTTAACTAGAAGTGAAGTAAGTGTACAAGAATTTGCTGATCTTAATAACAAATTTGGTGGAACAATGATTGACTCCAAAAATAACACAAAGTGGTTGGGCTCACCGCTTCGTGTTCATAGACGTTGTGACAGCCCTATGTTTGAGATATGTAATAAAACAACATACCAAGACAAAATGTTACATGCGACTAAGAACAAAGATATGGTACAGGACCCAATGTACATGAGTCAATGGTTGAATATTGGAGGAAGAACTACTGGTTCAGGAAATCACTATATTTCAGAGCAAGGAAAAAAAGCAATTGAGATTGCCAATAAGTTTACGCAAAATAATCCAGGGAAAGATTGCTACATTATTTCACCTTTTGTAAGTGTGGTTCAAAAGTTAAAACAGTTAAACAAAAATTCAGTAGAAAACAAAAAAATAGAAATCGGAACGGTTCATACTTTCCAAGGAAAAGAAGCCCCATTAGTTATTTTAGTTTTAGGAGTAGATGATCAGCGAACAGGACCGTTAGATTGGGCATCCAGCACTCCGAATCTATTAAACGTTGCAGCAAGCAGAGCAAAAAAATATTTTGTTGTAATTGGGAATTCAGATACTTGGGGAAAAAAGGAATATTTTGATACAGCTTTTAAATATTTATCGAAAGAAACTATAAAGATAGAATAAGGGTGTTACCTTATTTTTTCTATCTTGATTTTATTGAAGTTGCTAACTAATTTGGTATAAGAGATATAAAACTAAGAATCTTATAAAATAAAAAAGAGATGTAGAATAATCTACATCTTTTTTGTGTATTAGAAATATAACTTAACTCTGTATTATTATTAGGAACAGCAAAATGTTGCTTTTCTAAGAGAAATTTTTGGAATATAAACTTTACCGTTTTCAATTTTGTATTCAATATCATTCTCTTTTAATTTTTCAGTGTCGACAGTATGTATACTATCGCCCCATCTAACGAATTCTTCATTTTGATTATTTTGATAAAAATAATATGCTATTAACAAACAAAAAATTAACAAGCATAAAAGAATAATAATTTTCTTTTTCAAATCTATCCCCCTAATTGATTTAAATTATAACATCGTTTATTGGACTGAACTTCCTGTTAGCGGAAGAAGAAAAACTGAAATAATAACATTTTGATTCAATTTTTTTATAAACGGTACGACATTATTTCGATTTTACATTAAGGGGTACCAACGTAAAAACGCGGCTATTATATACTAAGATATTTTTAGAAGTAAAAACCCTAACATAAAAAAAATTATTTACGACGCCTTCTCCTTGCTTTTTTTCGCTTATTTATTTGACTATATTTTTTCATATGAGTGCTTTTGTTCCTACAAAAATTAGGTAACTTAAATATAAGAACAGAAATCGCAGAAAAAATGCAAAATATAAGCATTGCAATCATCCAAAGGTTAATATCATAGTCATATAGGGGTCACCATATCATTTCGGGAAAATTGTACGCTAAGGACTACAAAACCTTATCTTTAAAGGATTTTCATAGATAATTACATGTTCAAAAAGAAAAAAATCAAGTTTAATTGAACATTTATTTACACGCTTTATGAACACGATTATAGATAAAAAACGTTGATATTATTGATTTTCACCCTCTGTTCATAAACATACAATTTTCTGAACACTAAAAAATGCCCACATTCTTTTAACTTTATAACACATATAGAAAACATTACTTTTTGTACATATATTGTTTTTTTATGTTCATCTTTCCTTAGGAGGAATAATCAAAAAATAAATAAGGTTTTTCTAAAATCAAAGAAAAAAATTATGAATTGACAAACTAGAGGACAAATTGTATCCTAAAAAAGACCAACCAGACGGTTTTTTTATTCTGGGAGATTTGAATAAACCTATAAAAGAAAGGAGAAAGTAAAATATGCTATCAAAATCTGACCTAAAAAGAAAACTTATATTAGATACCACTAGTGAATTTATAACCGAAAATGGGATTCATGCTGTGACTTTGGATGCTATAGCTAAGAAAGCGGGTATTAGTAAAGGGGGTTTATTACATCATTTTCCAAATAAAGAATCTTTATTAAAGGGGATAGCAGAATATATTTGCCATGAATATGAACTTGCTATCTATAAACAAGCTGAGAGCGATCCAATTTCATTAGGGAAATGGTCCCGTGCATTACTTTCAGTTGCTGAATCTGACTTAGAACATAATGCTCAATTAAACACAGGAATACTTGCAACCTCTTTGTTAAACCCAGATGTGGCTAAAAGTATAATCGAAAGTTATCAGTCCGTTTTAGCAAAAACAGAGCAGGATGGGTTAAATCCTATAACTGCAACTATTATTCGATTAGCGATAGATGGTCTTTATTATTCACAATTGTTAAATGTAGCTCCTTTAGATAAAGAAATGCAGCAAAAAGTAATTGAACAATTAGTTGATATGACAAGAAATGAGGAATAAAAATGAATGCTTATATATTATTAATTACGTCGGTTCTTTGTGAAGTATTTGGCGCTTCCATGTTGAAATCCTCAAATGGATTTAAGAAGCTTTTCCCTTCACTTGGCGTCGCAATTGGATATGGATTAGCTTTTTATATTCTCTCCTTATCACTCAAAACACTACCAATAGGTACAGCTTATGCGATATGGGGCGGATTAGGAACAGCTTTTACAGCGTTGATAGGAATGACGATATTTAAAGAAAATAAGAACCCTAAAAAGTTACTTGGCCTACTTTTTATTATAGGAGGAGTTATGATTTTAAAATTTGGAGGGAGTCATTGATTATGATGAAAGGAGAAAAGAATATGAAAAGTTATATTGCTTTAGCGATTGCTATTATCACAGAGGTATTTGCAACTTCTATGTTAAAAATGTCTGAGGCTTTTACAAATTTGCTCCCTTCTATTGGGGTAATTCTTGGTTTTGGGCTTTCGTTTTACTTCGTGTCACTTGCCCTTAAGACCATTCCTTTAAGTATAGGATATGCAATTTGGTCAGGGGTAGGAACCGTATTAACAGCATTAATTGGAGTTTTAGTTTGGGACGAACATTTTAATGTTTTTATTTTTGGGGGTATCGTAACAATTATAGTTGGGGTTGTATTAGTAAACTCACAAGGTAAATCAGAAGTAGAAAATCAAAGGTAGTTTTAATGTTAGATTTTTTTTAAACTACAACTTTATTTTATATTGTCTAAAAGAAAAATTAATCCTTGCAAACCTAATATATATCGTATACATTATGTATACGAAATGTATACCGTCTGTATACAAAATATATTAAGAGGTGAAAGTGATGGCAGAAACATATCGTAAAGCCAAGGTGTTAAAATTCCTAGAAAAATTGCGTGAAATGAAAGAGATGAATTTAAAATATTCACAAATGTATTTGATGAATTTAAAAGAATTAAATCTCCATATGGAGAAAGACATGTTGTTTCTGGAAAATGTAGAAGAAATGGAAGAGATTTTAGAAAATCTACAGTTTAAGAAAAATGCAGAAAACATTATTTTATCAACAGATCAACTAATGTCTTTTAAAGAAGCAACTAATGCAATAAGAACAATTAAAGATATAGATATTATTTTAGAAGAAGCTGGAGAGTTTTTTGACTTAGATATTCCTGAAAGGAAAGTAAAATCTGAAATGGTAAATTACACGATTCAATCTATTGACCCAATGGATATGACTGGTATTAAAAAGCAATATTATATTATGTTAGGAGAAATCGGTGTATCATACCCTGATGGAACAGGGGATGAAGAATTTGTAGCGGCCGCAAATAAAGTATTTCTGGAGTACGTTACACAAAAAGACATTACAAAAGTAGATGATGGGTTTATTGTTTCGCTACCAGTATATGCTTCTCATCAAGTGATAAAAGATTTAATGAATGCAGAACTATCAGTTCTTGCAATGGTTCCTATAAAAGAAAAAGAGTAAAATATAGTAGATAATAAGGGGAAAATAAGTAAATGGCTGAATTTAGAAATAAAGTATTAGATATTTTAGAAGAAATATGTGAAACCGGCATAGTAAAAGAAAATCTAGATGTTGAACTATTTGAAGAGGGTATTCTTGATTCCTTTGGTACGGTGTCCTTATTAGTAGAGTTTCAAGATCGTTTGGGTATTGAATTATCTATTTCTGATTTTGAGCGCGATCATTGGACAACGCCAAACATGATCGCTAGTAAACTGGGAGAAATGAGATGAAGCAACCAAAGTTTGGTCCGCTATTTTTAGCTTTATTTCTCTTTTTTGGAATGTTATTGATTCCACTTTGCTTTCTTACGCCATTAGTTAGTGAACAAAAGGTTGAAGATGCAACCACTTCACTAAAAAAAGAGATGTTTCAAGGAATTGTTTTACAGCAAAAAATGCTAATGGATCAGAAATATCTTCCTATGTATGGCTCATCAGAGTTTTCACGTTTAGATGTGTACCACCCCTCAAACTATTTTAAGATTAACAATCAAGGCTTTATCCCTTTTTTAGTTGGACGAGGTGGAACACAAAGTTTGACTCATGTACTAAGTCTTTCTGCATTAATGGATAATTTAGAAAACCGAAAAATGGTATTTGTACTCTCACCACAATGGTTTGTGAAAGAAGGCTTGGATGAATTACACTTCGCACCAAATTTTTCATCTCAACAAGCCTATCATTTTCTTTTCAATGATGAATTACAACCTGAGATGAAAAGACAGATCGCTAAACGCCTTTTAGAATTCGAGATTGTACAAAAAGATAAACTGTTAAAAAACTCATTAGAGGGTATTGTATATAATGACACAATTCATTCCCTAAAATCTACGATTTCTAAGCCGTTTGCATATCTATACCGTAATATCTTAGATCGCAAAGACTTAATGATGTCAATATTTGATATTAAATCTCGTAAGGCAAATGTTGATCCTGAATTAAGATTGCTTACCTGGGAAAAAATTCGTAACCATGCGGAGAATACTGGAGAAATGGAATCGGATTCTAATGCATTTGGTATTGTAAATCATTACTATAACAAAAATATTAAAAGTAAGTTAGATAACTTAAAAGGTTATCGAGCGCATGAGTCATATACGGAATCACCCGAATATAAAGATTTTCAACTTATATTAGATATTTTAAAACAAAAGAAAGCAAAACCACTCTTTATATCCGTTCCATTTAATGGACCATGGTATGATTATGCAGGCGTTCCAAAAGAGCGACGTGATGAGTATTATAACAAAATATATGCACAAATCAAAAGGGCTGGATTCCCTATTGTAGATTTTTCTAACCATGAATATGATAAGTATTTTTTAAAAGATACAATTCATATAGGTTGGAAGGGTTGGGTATATTTTGATGAGGAAATTCAAAAATTCTATCAAAATAAATAATGATTATTAATTGGATTTAACATAAATGATGCTTTCTGTTACTCTATTTAAGTAAAAAAATCTCATGGTGAAAAATGAATCTCAAAAATATTCTCTGTAAGAGAAGCGTTCCAAAATAGTGAAATGATTAACCGGCTTCATAATATATAAGGAACCAATTATCATAACAAATGTTCCTAGTAAGAAACTAGCTATATGTCTTATCAAGTTCAGTTCTCCTTTAATTATGTTTTCTATATAAATTCATATGGAATATAACGTATTTCTGAAAGATTGTCTTTATTTAAAATAATAATATAAATTTCTGTTAAGTTGATAGTGCATGTAGTCATTTCATGGAAATGAATATCTAAATTGAATATTTTAAAAAGCGTAGAAAGATTAAATTTCTACACTTTTTCTTCTTAAGAAATATTTATTGTTGTTCTAAATTTCTTATATAAGATTTTACAGCTTGTAAGACGCAAAAGAATGGAAAAAAGATTTATTAAGAAGCAAAGGTGTAAACGTTATTGAGTATGAAGCTGATTATAGTAAAGCAGTAGAAGAGGGGCGTCAGCAAGCAGATGTAGATCCTAGCTGTTATTTTGTAGATGATGAAAACTCACATGATTTATTTTTAGGATACGCAGTAGCAACATCGCGTTTACAAAAACAATTAGAAGAGTTAGAGATTGTAGTAAACGAAGAACATTCTTTATTCGTTTACCTTCCGTGCGGAGTAGGAGGCGGACCTGGCGGCGTCGCATTTGGTTTAAAGTTATTGTATAAAGACAACGTTCACTGTTTCTTTGCGGAGCCAACGCATTCTCCATGCATGTTACTCGGTTTAATGACAGGACTTCATGATAAAATTGCTGTTCAAGATATCGGGATTGATAATGTAACAGATGCGGATGGACTAGCGGTAGGAAGACCATCTGGATTTGTCGGTAAAACGATGGAACCATTTTTAAGTAGAAATTACACAGTAAGTGATGAAGAGTTATATAGATTGTTGAAGGAACTAGCAGATACAGAAAATATTTATTTAGAGCCTTCTGCGTTAGCAGGTATGATAGGGCCAGTGAAAGTATGTAAAGAAGATGAGTATTTACAAAAACAACAGTTAACTGTGAAGGTAAAGAAAGGTACTCATATTGTGTGGGGAACTGGTGGAAGTATGGTTCCCGAAGACGTGATGAATGGGTATTATAAACAGGTGTGGAAGTAACGTTAAAATAAAAATGGGGCTTTTTACAGCCTCATTTTTTTCATGTGCATAAAATTCTTTGTTATTTTCGCATGAGTTCATTATAGTATAGATATAAAGAATTAATATCAAATAAATACAACAAAAAGCTTTATTTTACATAATAAGAGGATGTGTATACGATGTCATTACAGACTAAATATATAGCGGGTATTTCGCTTGGGGTTATGGGAGTAGGTTTTGCGGCTTCTATTCCTTTTCAAGGGACGGTAGCTGGTGAGATTATACAAGGGGGATTTGAAGCTGGGTTAGTTGGCGGACTTGCAGATTGGTTCGCAGTTACAGCATTATTCCGTCACCCGATGGGAATTCCAATTCCGCATACAGCTTTGTTACCTAAAAACCGTAAACGAGTAACGAAAGGGCTCATCAATACGTTAGAAAATGAGTGGCTAACGAAAGAAAGTATTACGAATAAAGTAAAAGAAATGCAACTAGCACAAATGGTGCTGCAAATTGCAGAGAGAGAAATGCAGTCTGATGCTGTGAAAAAAGGGATTGTAACGATTGCGGAGAAAGCGATTGTTTCAATAGATACGGAAAAATTAGCGGTTATTATTGAAAAAGAATTAAAAACATATTTGCATACAATGAATACAAGTAACATTTTACAAGTGCTTGTTGATCAATTAGTTGTGCAAGAATATGATGAAAAGACACTTGATTACATATTAGTAAAAGTGAAAGACTGGACAGCGCAAGATGAAGCGCGTTACCAACTCGGAAGCTTAGGTATGAAGGCGATGGAAAATATAAAAGTAGATGGATTCTTGCAGTTTACTTTGAAATCATTTATGAATATTGTAGATGAAGATAAAATTGGCGGCATTTTGCAGAAGTTTATTATTAGTAATATTAACAGCTTACAAGATGCTGATAATAGCACGAGACAACTTATATTAGCGAAAATTCGTCAAGAAATTATAAATGTAAAAGAAAATGAAGCGTTGCTACAGGAATTAGAAAAATGGAAAGAAAAGTGGATTGCAAATTGGGATGGTACTGAAAAAATAAAAGAACTGCTTGAGCAAGTACAACAAAAAGCAGTTGCCTTTGTAAACAATGAAGAATTTGCGGATAAGTATGTTATTCCATTTTTACAAAAACAAATGAATAAAATAAAAGATGACGAAGTGACTGTTCAAAAAATAGAAGGTTGGTTACAAAAACAAGTTGTGAAGCTTGTTGAGAATAACCATTCGAAAATCGGAAAGCTTGTGCAAGAAAATCTTGATAAGTTAGATGATAAAACGTTAATTGAAATGATTGAAAATAACGTCGGTAAAGATTTGCAATGGATCCGAGTAAACGGAGCTGTTTGCGGATTTATGATTGGCTTAGTGTTAGAGGGAATTAAAGCGATTATATGAGAAAAACCTTCCGCAATTGCGGAAGGTTTTTTTTATTTTTCAATAACGCTCATATTTAAATTGTAAGCTTTCTCAATATTTAACTTGTATGTTCCATTCCCGGTTTTAATCGAATTTTTATACCAATGTTCTTGCCCGTTTAATTCTGGATTTTCTTCTGAAGTATTCTCTTCTTTTTTTGTTACATCTTCAACTTGTTCCCAAGGTGTGCTGCCATGTGGTTCCTTTTGATTTGTTACTGCTGTTAAAAATACATCACTCTCTTTTGCAAGATGGACAGACACTCTTGAGCTTTCTTGTACAAACCAATTATTTTGTAATTGACCTGGATAAAGGGATAGTTCGTTATTTGAAGCACGAACTTCTACATTTTTATTTTGTGGAAGAACGAGTGTCGGTTTGACCTGTGGTGCGGAATTCCATAACGTATGTTGAACTGGTAATGATTTTAAAGTGATATACATCGTTTCCCCGGCTGTTTGAACGGAAAGAAAATCTTCTTGTTTTAAATTAAGTTTTTCATTAGCTTTCGTCGTCATTTCATATGTTCCAAGAAGATGAATTTGATTTGTATCATTTCCCTCTATTGTTAGAGGGTGCTGTCCTGCATCCACTACAATTTTCTTTATAGATTCAGGTATATTAAGTTGTCCACTTGGAATATTACTCGTTTGGCGAGTGGTATGAATAGAATGACGAACCTCATCTAGTAATCCAGTTGATAATAAACAGTAAAAAGCAATGCCAACACTTCCTAAAACACCGATAAAGAAAATACTAAAAATATCATATTTAATAAATGATTGTTCCTTCTTAGAAATTAGAAGGTAAAGTAAAATTTCCACGCCAAGTATAATAAGTAAAACAGGCCACCATGCTGTTAAGGAATCTAATACCTCAGTACCTTTTATAACTGAAAATAGTAAGAAGCAACCTAATGCAATAATAGAAAGCCCCATTGAAAATGTTCCAACGCGCCATGTTCTCATTCTTTCGTACCACCTTTATTTTCTTTATTTCCAAGTAACAATTTAAAGCCGCCACCAATTAAGAGGAGTGCAACGATAGATGTTTGGAAATAGCGATAATACAGCTCGCTAAGATGAATGTTAAATATAGTTGCAAAGTAATCATTCAAAATAGGAAGGACTGTTTGATCTAATAAATAATAACCACCGAGTGTAATTAACCCAATACCGATCCATCTTTGATGATTGATAAAATAATCAATGATAGGTTCGTCATGTACACGTTCTTTTCCATACTTTGCGGTTTGCTGTAAAGCGTCAAAAAAGCTATAGAACCAAATGATTGGAACTAAAAATAAAAACGCAGAAAGTCTTAATAAGTCAAGTAAGTATATGGAAAGTAAAAAGGCTGCCATAAGCTGAAGACCGCGTCGCTGTAAGCCTAAATACATATGTCCTGCTCCGGGGAACATCGCTAAAATAGAAGCGAATGTTTTACTTTTCTTTCCTTGTTCACGGTGCTCTTCAAACTCTTCGAAAATCGTACGATCATCTAGTTGCTCGCCACGTTCTTTTTTCTGGAGTTGCTGAACAACATCGAAGAAATTGTAAATCCATAAAACAGGTAACGTCACGAGAAAGATAAGAAAACTTTCTTGAGATGTTAAAAGTGCAACGAAAATAATCATACTTCCGATTCCTGTGCAAGCTACTAAAAATGTAAGTCCACGTTGCATAAGTCCTAATTGAAAATGTCCAAGTCCAGGAATGATTGATAGAAGAATGATATAAAATCGTTCGCTCTCTTTAGAGGACTCTGTTAATTCTCCGGTTGCTTGTTTTTTCGATTGGTTAATAATTGTGATAACTAAATCTAGTAAGTTGACCACCCATAACACGGCTAGTAAAAATAGAGAAAGAAAAGCAAGTTCGCGCGCTATTAATTCTACTACGCAAAAAACTGCGAAAGAAAATAGTAATAAAGCTCCTCCGCTGTATAAAATAAACCGTCCAAATTTCTTTAAATATAAATGTCCAAGCCCAGGAATTAGCCCTAATACAAGTGCTAAAAAGGGATTTTTATTCATGCTTTGAACCTCCGTCCTTTTTTGATGTGTCTACTGATTTGTTTACAATTTGTTGTGAGATAGAAGACTCGTTATGTTTTGAAGATTTCTCTAAATTTGATGTCGCTGTAAAAATATATTGGAATAAACCACTTACCATAAAAATAATTGTAGCCGCAGTGGCAATTATGTAGTGAATCATGGTGCGCTTTAGTGAGTTTGTTTTTATATTTTCATTAGGTTGCAGCGTTTCAAAATCAATTTGCGTCATAACTTCATTCGTAAATGAATCATCATTTATCATTGGAAGGTTTTCCTGTTGTTCATCGATACTTTCCATATAAAGTGCTAAACAATGGTCACATGCATAAAGGTGTTCTTCCATAGATTCACGTTCATTGTTCTCTATAAAATCTAGTGTATAATTGCGCCAATCTTCTTTTGAATAATGCATCATAGAAACTCTTCCTCCTTCCAATGTTTTTTAATCCATTTTCTTGCCCGATACAGTTTCATTTCGACTGTTTTCACTTCGATGTTTTCCTGCAAAGCAATTTCGTGATAACTTTTTTCTTCTAAGTAATGTGCGAGAACGACGTCACGATAATTTTCAGGAAGTTCTCTCAGTTTTTGAGCAATGAGTAATTTTTGCTCTTTCGTCAATAATAAAGCCTCAATATTTTGAGAGGATTTTATATTTTCCTCAGTTTCTTTACATAAGGAGAGTTCTTCGTTTTCTCTAGCTTTTTTTCTCTTATAATCAATAGCGTGATTGGTGGCAATACGTGCCATCCACGTTTTTAATCCGCGAAATTGATAATTTGGGAGAGAGGCGTGAATTTTTACGAATACTTCTTGTGTAACATCTTTCGCATCTTCTTCATGTCTTAAAATAGAAAAGATAACTTGAAAAATATAATGACGATATGTTTGCACAAGGATACGAAAAGCATGTTCGCTTCCTTGCTGTGCTTTTTCAATTAATTGTTTTTCCTCAATGGGTCTCTCCCTCCTTTTTGACGCATTCTATTATATAGACGTAAGAAATGACTGGTCCCCCTACACATGTTGTAAAAAAAGAATAATATATTTTTAGAAAGGAGGCTATATGAAAAAAGGTGTGAAAAAATGGTAAAGAGAAGTATATAATGAGCAAGTGGGAAATGTTATAGGAAGAAAGGATGTGAATGTTAGTAGGGGAATGTCCATACTAACAAACATGAAAATAAAAATATTAATAGCAGATGATAATTCTTTTATTAGAGAAGGTATGAAAATTATTTTAAATACATATGAAGAGTTCGAAGTGGTAGATACAGTAAATGATGGGAGAGAAGCAGTGGACTATTGCAAAAAGAACGACATTGATATCGCCCTTTTAGATGTTCGTATGCCAAATATGAACGGGGTAGAGGCGACGAAATTCATTTGTGAAGAGACGAAAACGAAGCCACTAATTTTAACGACGTTTGATGATGATGAATATATTTTGGACGCAGTGAAGAACGGTGCAAAAGGTTATTTATTAAAAAATAATGATCCGGAGCGTATTCGTGATGCGATAAAAGGAGTATATAACGGCCAAACTGTTATGCAAGATGTAGTTCTCGATAAAATTAAGTCTAATTTAATGGAAAGTAAAGAGGAAGAATGTAAAATAGATAAAAGTCTTTTTACTGAAAGAGAGCTTAGTATTATCGCATTAATTGCAAAAGGCTTTTCGAATAAAGAAATCTCGAAGCAACTTTTCATATCAGAAGGAACAATTGCAAATTATATTACATCAGTTTTAGGGAAAACCGGACTGGAACATCGCACACAAATTGCGATTTATTACTTAACAGGGAAAGTAGATTAAAGATATGGAATTTTGGTTAATTGTAAGTAAATTAATTGTCTTTATATATATTGTGTTTAGTTACATTTATTTAAATGTAGAGAACTTACCATGGATTATACTTACTTTGCTTTTATATCTTTCTGTAAACGTGCTGATCTCTATATTTAAAACAGATACGTACAAAAACATATTAACTTGCGTATCAATTGGTCTAGTTATGTTATTTACATGGAAGATTCATTCGTTCTTTATTTTATTTTTACCATTGAACTTATATGAACTTATATTCCGTTATATAGAGAAGAAATGGCAACTCTTCATCATGATGATGATTCCTATTATATTTACAGATGAAAGTATTCGAATGACATATGGATTAATTGTTGCATTTTCTTTTCTCGTATTAACGATGGCAGAACGGTATATATCGCGTGTATTAAAACTTGAATCACAAAATGATAAGATGCGAAAAGATATGCAGCGATTGACGAAAAGCTTACATGAAAATAAAGAGTATATAAGGCAATCAGAATACACATTTAAGTTAGAAGAGAGAAATCGACTTTCTCAAGAAATTCATGATAAAATTGGTCATTCGATGACGGGTGCGCTCATTCAAATGGAAGCAGCAAAGAGATTAATGGCGATAGATAAAGAAAAATCTGCTGAGTTATTACAAAATGCAATTCATATTTCGAAAGATGGAATTGAAAGCATTCGGATTACATTAAAAAATATGAAACCACCAACTGAGCAAATTGGTATTCATCGTATGAAATTATTCATAGAGGAATTTGCCGGTAAGCATGATGTGAATATTCCTTTCGTTTATAAAGGGAACTTAGATATGATTTCACCGATTCAGTGGAAGATTATCGGTGAAAATGTTACGGAGGCATTAACAAATGCGATGAAATATGCTGATGCGACAGTCATTTCAATCGATATTCATGTACTTAACAAGATGGTGAAAGTGCAAGTGAAGGATAATGGAAAAGGTGCAACACTTGTTAAAAAAGGTCTCGGGATTATGGGGATGGAGGAACGAACGGCGTCTGTAAATGGTAAAATTATTGTAGATGGAACAAGTGGTTTTTCAGTAACAATGTTGCTACCGATATGAGGATGAATCATCTCATATGAAAAAAGTGAATAATCTCATGTGAAAAGAATGAACTTCTGCACTGAGCAGGTTCATTCTTTTTGTTTATACTAAAAGCAGAGAAACCGAAATAGGGGTGAAACGATGAATACTTTAGAAATTAAAAATTTAACGAAAAAATTTGGTGATTTCATCGCAGTTGATAATATGTCTTTATCTATTAAAGAAGGAGAAATATTTGGCTTTTTAGGATCGAATGGTGCTGGTAAGAGTACGACAATCAACATGATTGCTGGTTTGTTAAGAAGTAATGAAGGTGAAATTAGCATACTAGGAAAAAATATAAAGAAACATAATCGATTTGCGAAGATGAATATCGGTATCGTTCCGCAAGATATTGCAATTTATGAAGAGTTAACAGCTTATGAAAATGTGAAATTCTTTGCTGGATTGTACGGATTACGAGGAGCGGAATTAAAAGCTAGGGTCGAGGAAGCTCTTCAATTTGTAGGACTTAGCGATAAACAGAAAAGCTATCCAAAGAACTTTTCTGGTGGGATGAAGCGAAGACTGAATATCGCTTGTGCAATTGCTCATAGACCGAAGTTAATTATTATGGATGAGCCGACAGTTGGAATTGATCCACAGTCAAGAAATTATATCCTGCAGTCTGTTCGGAAATTAAATGAAATGGGAAGTACGATTATTTATACGAGTCACTATATGGAAGAGGTAGAAGAGATTTGTACGAAAATAGCGATAGTAGATCACGGTAAAGTGATTGCAGAAGGAACGAAAGAGCAGTTAAAAGCGATTATTACTGATACGAAAGATATTTGGATTGAAGTGAAATCGGTAGAGAATTTAGATGTAGAAAAATTAAAAGAGATAAACGGTGTGAAAGCTGTTCAAATTGAAGAGAACGTAATTAAAGTAAATTCTGATGCAGGATTAAATAATTTAAATAAAATTGTTCAGCACTTCATCAATCATGACATTGAAATCCGTTCGTTAGAGGAGCAGGCTCCTAACTTAGAAACGGTATTCCTTACGTTGACTGGTAGAAACTTACGAGATAAATAAACGGTAAATGAAGAAAAGGTAAAGGGAGGTTCATCAATTGAACATCTTCAATATTGCAATTATGCATATGAAAAGAGATTTCAGAGACGTAAGAACTTTAGTTTTTATGTTAGCATTTCCGATTGTGCTTATGCTTGTATTAGGAACAGCATTAACAAACGCATTTAATAGTGATAGTCATTCGATTAAAGATATACAAGTGCTATATAAGGATGAAGCAAGTAGCACGTTTTCTCAAACGTTTGAAGCATTTGCGAAAGAAGTTGATAAATCGGGTATTCATTTTAAAAAAGCTTCTGAAGGTATAGATGGGAAGGAAGCGGTGAAGCAAAATAAATATGCTGCTTATGTAGAACTAAAGAAAGATGGTGCGAAATTTTACGGAAGTGACAAAAGTAGTATTGAGGGAAGTATTGTGGAAGGCATGCTAACAACATTTGTTGATAAGTACAATGTAGCAGCCGAAGTTACAAAAGTTAATCCTAGTAAGGTGAGCGCAGTTATTTCAAATGGAAATCATAATGATTATATAAAAGAAACATCTTTACAAGCTGCGAATAAACCGGGTTCTATGGATTACTATGCGGTTGTAATGACGACGATGATTGCACTGTACGCTGCGATGGGAGCAAGTTTTCTAATTCGAGGCGAACGAATACGTAAAACAGGAGATCGCCTTATTGCTGCACCTATAAGTAAGGCTGAAATTTTCATTGGGAAAGTGCTTGGTAGTCTTGTAGCAAACGCCCTGTGCATATTGCTCGTCATGTTATTTAGTAAATTTGTCTTTCAAGCGAATTGGGGCGATCATCTTGGAATCATATTTCTTATTTTATTAACAGAAGTCTTTCTAGCAATTAGCTTCGGTTTAGGGATTGGATATATTACAAAAACACCTGAAGCGTCTAGAGCAATTATTATGGTGGTAGTGCAATTAGCTTCTATTTTTGGCGGTGCATATTTCGTAATAGAAGAAAATTTCGTTACGAATTTATCACCATTAACGTGGGCAAACACAGCTGTTATGAAAATTATTTATGCGAATGATGTAGGGGCAGCACTACCAGTCATTTCTTTAAACATTGGAATATCAGCACTCTTTTTATTAATTGCAATTATTGCATTACGTAGACGGGAGGGGCTATAGTATGAAAGATATTTTATGGCTCATACAAAAAACGTTATCTGTACTTTTGAAAAATAAAAAAGGGTTAATCATTATTATTAGTTTGCCAATAATCGGGACGCTCATCTCTTTTTCGATATACGGAAATGCAGGGCAAGGAACGTTAAATATCGGGATTGTAAATAAAGAAAATGAGCCGATAGCAAACGATACGATAAAGTTTTTAGAAGGATTAAATCATGTGAATGTGAGTAAGGTTAAGGAGTCTGAAGTAGAGGATAAACTCACTTCCAAAAAACTTGATGGAGTTATTACATTAGCTTCTGGTTTTTCAAAAAGTGTTCGAGAAGGGGAACCAGATCATATAGAAGTTGCATCGATTAAAGGTGATCAAGTAACGGGGTTTATAAAATCATATTTATACAACTATATAGATAATGTAGCAGCTATTAGTAAAGTAGCAGGAACAGATCAAAGTGCATTTAATAGTATGTACGCAGGGTATCAAAAAAGTTCATTTAAAATGAAAACGGAGACGCTAGAAGATACATCGAAAAATAAAGATATGACAAATCAAACGATGGGTTATCTTATTATGTTTATGCTGTTTTCAGCAGTGAACTTATCAGGATTTATTTTAAAAGAAAAAGAGAATAGAACGTACTTTAGATTATTATCAACACCAATTGACGGAAAGAAATTTATATTGTCCAACGTCGCGGTAAATATGATGATATTAACATTGCAAATTGTCATTGCAGTATTATTTCTGACGAATGTTTTTCATACAAATATTAATATGCCTTTCATAGTAATGATTGGTGTGCTTATGATATTCGCTTTAATTGCAATTGGTTTATCATTAGTCATTGTGTCTTTTTCAAAAAGTTCAGCTGCTTCAAATGCAATGCAAAATTTAGTGATAGTACCAACATGTTTGCTTGCTGGATGTTATTTCCCGTACGACATTATGCCAAAGGCGGTACAAAAAGTAGCTGATTTTCTTCCGCAGCGTTGGTTATTAGATACGATAGCAAAACTACAACAGGGAATACCGTTCTCAGAGTTGTATTTAAACATATTAATCTTATTTGCTTTTGCAATTGCATTCTTCTTAATTGCGATTTATAAATTTGGAAGAAATAATGATGCGAGAAACTTTGTTTAATACAAAAAAAGGGTGTGACGTAAAGTCACATCCTTTTTTGTATGAAGCATGAAATATAAATTGGAATGACAAAATAGAAAGGTGGAAAGAAAAGGAGCGGAAGGAAGTCAAAATGATAAAAAAAATATTACGAGTTACTTCTATTATTATTGCTATTGTTGTTTTTATTGTAATTTGGATGCATATTGATGTTACTTTAGGTAGGAAAATGGAAGCTGTGGAAAACATGCCGACAGAGTATGCACCTCATCATAGTGATTTTCAATTATATGTAGAAGGGAAGTCTTTTTATAAACAATTATTTACTGATATAAGAGAAGCCAAAAGCTCCATTTACACGTATTTCTTCATTTTGTCGGATGATAAAAGTAGCCATACTTTTTTAAACTTATTAAAAGAAAAGGCAAAAGAAGGAGTAAACGTCTATTTATCCGTTGATCGTATTAATGATTTATCATTCGAAAGAAAGATGATAAACGAATTGCGGGAAAGTGGTGTACATTTTACATATAGTAGAAAACCTAAATTACCATTCGGGTTTTATTCACTTCACCATCGTAATCATCGCCGTATTACGACAATTGATGGGGAGATTGGTTATACGGGTGGTTTTAATATAGGGGATGAGTACTTAGGGAAAGATAAACACTTTGGGTACTGGCGAGACTATCATGTACGGATAAAAGGAGAAGGCGCAAAAGATTTAGAAGAACAATTTGCTTTAGATTGGAAACGAGATACGAAAGAAGAGATAAAGAGGAGTACGAATAAAGCTAGTAAAGGGAATACATTACATACTATGACGAGTTACAATGGGCATTACGTTGCTGAAAAATATATAGAGCTCATTAAACAAGCTCAGCACTCCATTGTAATTGCAACGCCGTATTTTATAGCGAAAAATAAAGAATCAATGAATGCTTTAATTGCAGCACAAAAGCGTGGTGTTACAGTAAAAATACTTTGGTCATATAAACCAGATTTACCTCTTATAAAAGAAGCGGCGTATCCATATATACGTCAAGCTGTTAATAATGGGATTACTGTATATGGGTATAAAAAAGGAATGTTCCATGGAAAATTAATGCTTATTGATAATGAATTAACCGTTATTGGCACAACAAACTTTACTTCGCGTAGCTTCAATATAAATGATGAAATGAATTTTTATATTCATGGCGGTCCTATTGTAGGGCAAGTTAATAAGGCGTTAACAGAGGATTTTCGTGATTCAAAAGAAATGAGGAAAGAATTTTTTGAGAAGTTATCTTTTTGGGATCGTTGTAAGGAGAAATTTGCGGGATGGGTTGATTTTTATTTGTGATGATAAAGGAAGAAAGGGTGTCTAGAAAAGACGCCCTTTTTTGATGGGAAATAATTATTTTTCATGCACAAGCAATGAAGCATCATCATTAATCAACGTCCCCACATGTTCACCTAAGCAAATTCTTTTCATTACTCCAGGCTCATCAAAGTTAAAGACGTGTGCTGGTAAATTATAATCACGGGCAAGCAATAAAGCAGCTTGATCCATTACTTGAATGTTTTGCCTAACAACATCGTTATAGTTTAGTTTTCGATACATTTTTGCTGATTTATTATGCTTTGGATCACTAGTAAAAACGCCGTCGACTCCTTGTTTTGCAACTAATATGGCGTCACTATTCATTTCAATAGCCCTTTGAACACTTGGGTAATCTGTCGTAACGAACGGTTGCCCGTTACCACCTCCAAAAATAACGATATACCCGTTATCTAAATGGTGGACTGCACGTAGGCGAATGTATGGTTCAGCTACAGCATTAAACGGGATGGAAGTCATAACGCGCACTTCTGTATTTGTTTTACTTGTTAAAACGCCGCGTAGCATTAAGCTGTTAATGATTGTACCTAACGTACCGATATTGTCAGCTTCTACACGATCGATTCCCCATTCTTCCGCTAGATGACCTCTAAAAATGTTCCCGCCACCGATGACGATGGATACTTCGATACCTAAATCAACAATGGATAAAATTTCGTTTGCGATATGTTCTAATCGTTTGGAGTTAAAGCTATTTCCGGTTTGATCGGCAAGTGCACCGCCGCTTAATTTAATTAAGACACGTTTATATGGCCTCATAACAATTCCCCCTATATAGATCGCAATAAAAAAGGAACAAAGGCAAATGCCTTTGTTCCTTTTTAAGAAAATGAAAAAGAAAAGAAGAAGATAGAACGAATTTTTGCACATAATTTTTCATATCATCCACTCCTTTTCATTTTGATTTGTTGTAAGTATATATCTTTTTGATTATACGAAACAATCTGATTACTTATCAAGTATATTTTATAGTTTTTTAACAAAATGGTGTCAATGAAAAAAAGAAGAAAAATATTTGAATTTTTTGTGACGAACTTGTAGGTTTTTGTATGATTTTGTAGGTTCGCTTATAAGATGTGTGAGTAGCTTTTATAAATTCAAATTGAAAGCGTTCGCATGAAGGGGATGAACATAAATGAAAAAATTCGGATTGGCAACACAAATTTTTGTCGCGCTTGTTTTAGGGATTGTAGTAGGGGCAGTCTTTTATGGCAATAAAACGGCGATTTCTTATATCACACCAATTGGGGATATATTTATTCACTTAATTAAGATGATTGTAGTACCAATTGTTATTTCAGCATTAATTGTTGCAGTAGCTGGTGTAGGAGATATGAAAAAGCTTGGGAAACTGGGCGGTAAGACAATTCTTTATTTCGAAATTATTACGACGATTGCTATTTTAATGGGATTACTTGCGGCAAATATATTCCAACCGGGTACTGGCGTTGATATGAATAACTTACAGCAAAGTGATATTTCTTCTTATAAACAAACAGCCGATGCAACCGAGAAGAAAGGTTTTGCTGATACAATTGTTCACATTGTACCAAAAAACGTATTTGAATCGATTGCACAAGGTGACTTATTACCAATTATTTTCTTCTCAGTATTATTCGGTTTAGGAGTTGCGGCAATTGGGGAAAAAGGAAAGCCTGTCTTTAACTTCTTTGAAGGTGTACTCGAAGCGATGTTTTGGGTTACAAATCAAGTTATGAAATTTGCACCATTTGGTGTATTCGCATTAATTGCGGTTACAGTTGCAAAATTTGGTGTAGCAACATTACTTCCTTTAGGAAAACTAGTGCTAGCTGTATACGTAACTGTTATACTATTCGTTGTGATTGTATTAGGTATTAATGCACGAATGGTTGGCGTAAATATTTTTACATTAATGAAAATTTTAAAAGAAGAACTAATTCTTTCATTTACGACAGCAAGTTCAGAAGCTGTTTTACCTAATATAATGAGAAAAATGGAAGAGTTCGGTTGTCCAAAGGCAGTTGCCTCTTTCGTAATTCCGACAGGTTATACATTTAACTTGACTGGATCGGCTATTTATCAAGCGTTAGCGGCATTGTTTGTTGCACAAATGTACGGTGTGCACATGTCACTGACAGAGCAAATAACGTTATTATTCGTTCTCATGTTAACATCCAAAGGTATGGCGGGAGTTCCAGGTGCATCGTTCGTTGTTGTATTAGCAACGTTAGGTTCAATGGGGTTACCACTAGAAGGTATCGCGTTAATTGCGGGAATTGACCGCATTTTAGATATGATTCGCTCATCTGTCAATGTATTAGGAAATGCATTAGCGGCCATTGTTATGTCGAAGTGGGAAGGCGAATTCGATAATGAGAAAGCAAAACAATATGTAGAAACAGTCAAAGAAACAAAAGCAGCATAAGAAATCGTTAAGGAGTGAATAATCATGGCAACATTAACTGAAGTTAAAAATGGTGTTCGAATTGAAAAAGATTTTTTAGGTGAAAAAGAAGTACCAAACTATGCATACTACGGCGTACAAACAATGCGTGCAGTTGAAAACTTCCCAATTACAGGATACAAAATCCATGAAGGTTTAATTAGAGCGTTCGCAGTTGTAAAAAAAGCTGCAGCGCTTGCGAATACAGATGTAGGAAGATTGGAATTGAACAAGGGCGGCGCGATCGCAGAAGCTGCTCAAGAAATTCTTGATGGAAAATGGCATGATCATTTCATTGTAGATCCAATCCAAGGCGGAGCAGGTACTTCAATGAACATGAATGCAAATGAAGTCATTGCCAATCGTGCGCTTGAATTATTAGGGATGGAAAAGGGAGACTATCATTATATTAGTCCAAATAGTCATGTAAACATGGCACAATCAACAAACGATGCATTCCCAACGGCGATTCATATCGCAACATTAAACGCATTAGAAGGTTTATTACAAACGATGGGTTATATGCACGATGTATTTGAATTAAAAGCAGAACAGTTCGATCATGTGATTAAAATGGGTCGTACACATTTACAAGATGCTGTGCCAATTCGTCTTGGACAAGAATTTAAAGCATACTCTCGTGTACTTGAACGTGATATGAAACGAATTCAGCAATCACGTCAACACTTATATGAAGTGAACATGGGGGCAACTGCAGTTGGTACAGGTTTAAATGCAGATCCAGAATATATTGAAGCAGTTGTAAAACATTTAGCTGCAATTAGTGAACTACCACTTGTTGGTGCAGAAGACTTAGTAGATGCAACGCAAAATACGGATGCATACACAGAAGTATCAGCAGCACTTAAAGTATGTATGATGAATATGTCTAAAATTGCAAATGACCTTCGCTTAATGGCATCAGGTCCACGCGTTGGCTTAGCGGAAATTATGCTACCAGCTCGTCAACCAGGTTCATCTATTATGCCAGGAAAAGTAAATCCTGTTATGCCAGAAGTAATTAATCAAATTGCGTTCCAAGTCATTGGTAACGACCATACAATTTGCCTTGCTTCAGAAGCAGGACAATTAGAATTAAACGTTATGGAACCAGTACTTGTTTTCAACTTACTTCAATCAATTAGCATTATGAATAACGGTTTCCGTGCCTTTACAGACAATTGCTTAAAAGGAATTGAAGCGAATGAAGATCGCTTAAAAGAGTATGTTGAGAAGAGTGTAGGAATTATTACAGCCGTGAACCCTCATATCGGTTATGAAGCAGCAGCTCGCGTTGCGAAAGAAGCAATCGCGACAGGGCAATCCGTTCGAGAACTTTGTGTGAAAAATGGTGTACTGTCACAAGAAGACTTAGAATTAATTCTAGATCCATTCGAAATGACACACCCAGGGATTGCAGGAGCAACTCTTTTAAAGAAAAATTAAAAGAAGAGGGGGGACAAGCCCCTCTTTTTTGTTTACAATATAGAAATGCTATATATGAATAGAGGTAGGGATGTTATGAGCAAGTTTACAGTAGCTTCTAATGGTTCATTAGAAACGACATTAAGAGGAGTAGAAGTATTATCAACACCGCTTTTAAATAAAGGGGTCGCTTTCACGCAAGAAGAAAGAGAAGAATTAGGTTTAAAAGGGTTATTACCGCCAGCAGTTTTAACATTGGAAGAACAAGCACGCCGAGCATACGAACAATTTTGTTCTCAGCCGGATGATTTATTAAAGAATGTATACTTAACAGCGTTACATGATCGAAATGAAGTATTATTTTATCGTATTTTAACAGATCATTTACGCGAAATGTTACCAATCGTATATACACCAACTGTTGGTGTAGCGATTCAAAGATATAGTCATGAATATCGTAAACCACGAGGTGTGTATTTATCAATTAACGATCCGTCAGGTATTGAAGAAGCGTTTGCCAATATTGGTGCAACAGCAGAAAATATTGATTTAGTCGTTGTAACAGATGGAGAAGGTATATTAGGAATTGGTGACTGGGGCGTTGGTGGTATTAACATCGCAATTGGAAAATTAGCTGTTTATACAGCCGCAGTTGGAATCGATCCTAGCCGCGTATTACCGGTAATTTTAGATGTAGGTACAAATCGTGAAGAATTATTAGACAATCCATTTTATATTGGAAATCGTCATCCTCGTATAACTGGTGAAGCTTACGATGAATTTATTGATACGTTTGTACAAGCGGTAAGTAAGCAATTCCCGAAAGCACTTTTACATTGGGAAGACTTTAGTTCTAGAAATGCACGAAAAATTCTAGATAAATATCGTCATGATATTTGTACGTTTAATGATGATATTCAAGGTACAGGTGCAGTTTCACTTGCTGCTGTGCTATCGGCAGTGAAAGCTTCGGGTGTACCACTAAGTGAACACCGCGTTGTTGTGTTTGGTGCTGGTACGGCTGGAATCGGTATCGCAGATCAAGTTAGAGATGCGATGGTCCGCGTAGGCGTATCAGAAGAAGAATCATATAAGCGTTTCTGGTGTATTGATCGTAACGGATTAGTTACAGATAATATGGAAGATCTTCTTGATTTCCAAATTCCGTATGCAAGAAAAGAAGCGGAAGTAAGTGAGTGGAAACAAAATGGTGTGATCGGACTTGCTGAAGTTGTGAAACATGTGAAACCGACAATTTTAATCGGTACATCAACTGTTGCTGGTGCATTTAAAGAAGAAATTATTAAAGAAATGGCTTCTCACGTAGAAAGACCAATCATTTTACCAATGTCGAATCCGACGCCACTTGCTGAAGCAAAACCAGGCGATTTAATCGAGTGGACAGAAGGAAGAGCGTTAGTTGCAACAGGAAGTCCATTTGAACCAGTTACATATAACGGTGTAACGTATGTGATTGGACAATCAAATAATGCACTTATTTTCCCAGGTCTTGGTCTTGGAACAATTGTCGTACGTGCAAGCGTTATGACGGATGGAATGTTCGCAGCAGCAGCTGAAGCAGTTGCAAGTATGGTGGACACAAGTCAGCCAGGAGCACCTATTTTGCCAGAAGTTGAAGAATTACGTAATATCTCGGAAATGGTAGCAATTGAAGTAGCGAAAGTTGCTGTTGCAGAAGGTGTAGCTAGAGAGAACTTAAGTGATAACGATATTAAGATTGCAGTGAAAGAAGCAATCTGGGAGCCTGAGTATCGCCAAATAAAAGCGGTAGAAAAGGTTAGAATATAGAAATAAAGCCCGTTTATAATATAAGCGGGCTTTCACTTTTATTACTGAAAAAAGAGTATAGGAAGTGGCACCTTTGAGTTGGAATCAATTATGGAAGAAAGATATATCCCTTTTAATTATATTAATGGTAGTTGTTCCGATTGCAGGAGAGCTTAATTTTCATCCTTTTAATGATACGTTTCGGGTTAGCTTTGGGACGCCGTTATTCTTCTTTTTATTACTATTTTTAAGAAGAATACCAGCAGCTGCTGCAGGTATTCTTGTCGGTATATGTGTAGTCTTATTCCGCGTATGCCTTGACTGGGTCATGCAAGGCTCATTTCATATGACACAATCATTTTATTTGCGTTATCCTGTGTTCTTTTATTATTTTATTTATGGAAGTCTTTTTTCACTTTGTAGGGTGAATAAGTTTCATCAGAAGCCAATTGTTATTGGGTGCCTTGGAATTTCAATTGAAATTGTTGCAAGTATGTCGGAACTTGCGTTTTATCACATGTTAGTACTAGGTACAACAATAACAATTTCTGAAGTAAATAAACTCATCATTATTGCTATTTTCCGTAGCTTCTTTGCACTTGGCTTTTTAAATATGATGAATTTATATGAAACGAAATTAAAAGAATCACAAGTTCGAAAAGAAAATGAAAAAATGTTCATGCACCTTTCAAATTTATATGTAGAATCTGTTCATTTGAAAAAAACGTTACAAAATGCAGAATTAATTACACAAGAAGCGTATCAATTATATCGGAATTTACAAGCGAATGATGATTCCAGCAGTAAAACAGCATTGAAAATAGCAGGAGAAGTGCACGAAATAAAAAAGGATAATCAAAGGATTTTTGCAGGATTATCTAAACTGTTATTAGATAAAAATGTGGCTGAGTATGTAGAAGGTCATGAGCTTACAGAAATGATTGTAAGAATAAATGAAAAGTATGCTGAAATGTTAGAGAAAGATATACGTTTTTCTAAACATATAGAAGGTGAACACGCTGCATATCACGTGTATACAGTGCTATCAATTTTTAATAACTTAGTTGCGAATGCAGTTGAAGCAATTGAAGATAGAGGTCTCATTCGTATTAAGTTATATAAACGAGAAAAAAATGTAATCTTTGAAGTGATTGACGATGGCCCAGGTATCGCACAAAAGTATAAGAAATTAGTATTTAAGCCCGGGTTTACTTCAAAGTATGATCAAACAGGAACACCGTCCACAGGTATTGGACTTTCTTACATAGATGAAATGGTAACAGAGCTCGGCGGAGCAGTAAGGTTAGAAGACAATGAAAATGGGAACGGGTGTAAGTTTATCGTTTGTTTACCGGAGTGCAGTTTAAAGCGGGAAGGGGAATAGGTTTGTTTTATTATATTGTAGATGATGATGAAGTTTTCCGTTCGATGCTTTCGCAAATTATTGAGGATGGCGATCTTGGGGAAGTAATTGGAGAATCGGAAGATGGAGCGTTTATTGAAGCAGAACAGTTAAATTATAAAAAAGTGGACATTTTATTTATTGATTTACTAATGCCGATGAGAGACGGCATTGAAACAGTTCGCCATATAGCATCTTCATTTACTGGGAAAATTATTATGATTTCCCAAGTTGAATCGAAACAGCTCATTGGTGAGGCATATACACTTGGTGTGGAATATTATATTACAAAACCACTAAACAAAATAGAAGTAGTATCTGTTGTACGAAAAGTGATAGAACGTATTCGTTTGGAACGTTCTATATATGACATTCAAAAATCATTGAATAATGTGTTTCAGTGGGAAAAGCCGCAAATGCGTAGTGAAACAGTGCAAGAAGGGAAAAAGATATCAGATTCAGGACGCTTCTTACTATCAGAACTCGGTATTGCGGGAGAGAATGGAAGTAAAGATTTACTTAGTATGCTGGAATATTTATATGGACAAGAAAAGGCACAAACATTTGAATTTGGATTTCCTGCGTTAAAAGATATTTTCCACCAAATTACACTGAAAAAATTAGGGGAACTAGCTTCAGATGCAGATATAGAGAAGGAGAAAAAAGCATCTGAACAACGTGTAAGAAGAGCAATTTATCAATCATTAAACCATTTAGCTTCCCTTGGACTAACAGACTTTTCAAATCCGAAATTTGAAAGCTATGCTCCGAAGTTTTTTGATTTCACTGTAGTTAGAAAACGGATGACAGAAATGACAAAGGATGGGGTAGCGACTTCTGGCCATATACGAATTAATACGAAAAAATTTATTCAAGTGTTGTATTTTGAGGCGAAACGACTGATGGAGATAGAGTGAAAAGGTGCTTATAAATAAGCATCTTTTTTTGTTAAATCAACATTTTATATTTTCTCGTGAAGCATGTAAAATGTTAAGTAAGAGAAAATGGTTTTACATTAAGGAAGTGTCAAAACAATGAGTTTTACATTAAATAAATCGATTATTAAAGAAGTTTGCGGAGAAACCTCATATAAAAGAGGAGAAGCTTATTATAAATCAAATAAAGTAATCGTCAATCACTATGATGAAACGAAAGAAATTTGCGAGGCGACGGTAAAAGGGAACGAAGATTTTCATGTTACAGTAGAAAAAGCTAAGAAAGGTGATGTTGTTGCGAGATGTAGTTGTCCTTCGTTAGCGTCTTTTCAAACGTACTGTCAACATGTTGCAGCCGTACTAATACAAATAAATTATAACCAGCAAACGGGTGGAATGGGCCCTGTTAGTAGTAAAAATGATCAATTAACAAACGGGATGTTTCAGTTGTTTGCAGATAAACCACTGAGGCCAAAAAGTAAACAACATCGGTTTGATACACGTGAAATATTAGATGTTGCGTTTATATGTTTACCAGTAGCGACGAAAAGCGGTGGGGCTCTTCTTGGAATTCAGTTAAAACTTGCGAAAACATATTTTATAAATCATATTAGAGAATTTCTTTCTAAAGTGGAGAAGAGAGAGACTTTTCATTGTTCCAATGAATTTACATATACGCCAGATGTACACAGTTTTAAACAAGAAACAGACGCGATTATACAACAACTCATTAAAATATATCATAATGAAAAAATGTATGAAGATGCACTAGAAGTACATGCGAAACAAGATGAAAGTATGATATTTATACCGCCAGCTTCGTGGAATGATATGCTCTCTGCACTTTCTAGAGCCGAGTATGTACAGCTAAAACAAAATGAGCAACTGTTTCAGGGATTACACATTTCAAAAGGGTTATTGCCATTACATTTTGAGTTTACGAAAGGGAATAATGGCGGGTTTACCCTTCATATAGACGGTCTAAATCGTGTTCGAGTTATGGAGATGTATAACAACGCTCTTTACGATGGGAAATTATATCATTTACCCATGGAAGATTGTATGCGACTTATTGAATTACAAAAGATGATGAGTCGCTCAAATAGCAATCAGTTTTATATTCCTGAAAATAAGATGGAACATTTCGTAGCGAAAGTTGTGCCTGGATTAATGAAACTTGGAACAGTGCGCATTGATGAAGTAATATCCGATCGTGTTGAAACGCCGTTGCTAAAAGCAAAGCTGTATTTAGATCGAGTAAAAAATCGTTTGCTAGCAGGGCTCGAATTCCATTATGGAAACGTCGTGATTAATCCGCTAGAAGAAGACGGGCAACCTTCTGTTTTTAATCGTGATGAGAAAAAGGAAAAAGAGATTTTAGACATTATGAGTGAAAGTGCTTTTGCGAAAACAGAAGGTGGCTACTTTATGCATAATGAAGAAGCTGAGTATAACTTTTTATATCACATTGTTCCAACGTTAAAAGGTTTAGTTGATATTTACGCGACAACAGCAATCAAATTACGTATTCATAAAGGGGATACAGCGCCACTTATTAGAGTGAGAAGAAAAGAAAGAATTGATTGGTTATCATTTCGTTTTGATATAAAAGGAATACCGGAAGCGGAAATTAAAGGAGTATTAGTCGCTCTGGAAGAGAAACGTAAATATTACCGATTAGCGAATGGTTCTTTATTATCACTAGAGAGTAAAGAGTTTAATGAAATTAATCAGTTTGTAAAAGAATCAGGTATTCGAAAAGAATTTTTACGTGGGGAAGAAGTGAATGTTCCGCTTATTCGGAGTGTAAAATGGATGAACGGACTTCATGAAGGTAATGTTTTAAGTTTAGATGAGTCTGTGCAAGATCTAGTGGAAAGTATTCAAAATCCGAAAAAATTAAAGTTTACAGTGCCACAAACTTTACATGCTGTAATGAGAGAGTATCAAGTATACGGATTTGAGTGGATGAAGACACTCGCCTATTACCGTTTTGGCGGTATTTTAGCAGACGATATGGGACTTGGAAAAACGCTGCAAAGTATTGCTTATATAGATTCTGTTCTGTCTGAAATTCGAGAGAAGAAGCTGCCTATATTAGTCGTTTCACCGTCCTCGCTTGTTTATAATTGGTTTAGTGAATTGAAAAAATTCGCTCCACATATTAGAGCAGTTATTGCAGATGGAAATCAGACAGAACGGCGAAAAATCTTAAAAGATGTAGCAGAATTTGATGTCGTAATTACGTCATATCCATTACTGAGAAGAGATGTAAGATCGTATGCGAGGCCGTTTCATACACTATTTCTTGATGAAGCACAGGCGTTTAAAAATCCGACAACGCAAACTGCAAGAGCAGTGAAAACAATTCAAGCTGAATATCGTTTCGGACTAACGGGAACGCCTGTAGAAAATTCATTAGAAGAGCTATGGTCTATCTTTCACGTCGTATTTCCAGAATTATTACCAGGAAGAAAAGAATTCGGTGATTTAAGGCGTGAAGATATTGCGAAGCGCGTAAAACCGTTCGTATTAAGACGACTAAAAGAAGATGTATTACAGGAGCTTCCAGATAAAATAGAGCACTTACAGTCATCGGAGTTATTACCAGATCAAAAGAGACTATATGCTGCTTACTTAGCGAAATTAAGGGAAGAAACATTAAAGCATTTGGACAAAGATACGTTACGTAAAAATAAAATTAGAATTTTAGCCGGCTTAACGAGATTACGACAAATTTGTTGTCATCCCGCTTTATTCGTTGATGATTACAAGGGAAGTTCAGCTAAATTTGAGCAACTGTTAGACATATTAGAGGAATGTAGAAGTACTGGTAAGAGAATTTTAATCTTTTCTCAATTTACGAAGATGCTGTCCATTATTGGTCGTGAATTAAATCGTCAAGCAATTCCATACTTTTATTTAGACGGGAATACACCTTCGCAAGAACGTGTAGAACTATGTAATCGATTTAACGAAGGAGAAGGGGACCTATTCCTCATTTCTTTAAAAGCTGGTGGTACAGGTCTTAACTTAACAGGTGCCGATACGGTTATATTATACGATTTATGGTGGAATCCAGCTGTTGAACAACAAGCAGCAGATCGGGCATATCGAATGGGGCAAAAAAATACAGTACAAGTTATTAAATTAGTAGCACACGGAACCATTGAGGAAAAAATGCACGAACTGCAAGAGAGTAAGAAAAATTTAATTGCTGAAGTGATTGAGCCAGGAGAAGAGAAATTATCATCAATCACGGAAGAAGAAATTCGAGATATTTTAATGATCTAATAAAGAAAGCTATGCCTTCAAATATATGAGGGCATAGCTTTTTCGTTGTAATAATTATATTTTGTTTTGTACAAAGTAAAGAAACTAAATGTTATTTCTTTGTACCTTTACTTTTGTATGGCTTTGCAGCTTTCTTTTTCTTTGCACTTGATTGCCAACGGTTCCACCCTTTACTTCCTGTACCTTGTCCTACACCTTTTTTCGGTTTTGCTTTCGTTTTACTCATATAATCACTCCGTTATATAAAAATCTAATTTGATAATAGTCAATGATTTAGAAAATACTCTTTATAAATGACTATGTTTGCTTTAAGGAAAACAAACTGCTTGAATGCTATAGTATATCATGAATTTGCAAGTAAACTGAAAGGAATTACAAAGAAAATGAAAATAATAAGAAATACTGCGGATTCTATATTCCGAACGATCACATTAATTATTGTGTATACGTTAGTTTCGGTCAGTGAAACATTTTTTGGATTGACGAGGCAGAAAAAGTAAAGATGTTAAATTAACAACAATCAATAAAGCCGTAAAATAAAGAATTGAAAAATATTTTAAAACTTTTTGTTGACTTTCTTTATTTTTTGTATAGAATAATCATTAATAAAATGTTTCAGAGATGTGACAACAAACGACTATGAAAGGACGAGTAGTAGTAGGACGTAGTTTAAGCGAGTCAGGGGTGGTGTGAGCCTGATACGAAGCCTATTATGAAGAACCTCCTGGAGTTGCTAACCGAAATCCTTTATAGGAAAGTAGACTTAGCCGGGAACTTCGCCGTTACAAGAAGAACAGTATCGAGATATTTCATCTCCGTATTGTATAAGTGAGCAACCTCTGTTGCTAATTTGGGTGGTACCGCGGAACCAAAGCCTTTCGTCCCAGTTTTTTGGGAAAGAAGGGCTTTTTTTGTTGGCTTCTTTTCACAACATCCAAACATTTTAGGAGGAAACCACCATGTATCAATCATTAATGACAGTAAGAGAGACTCAAATCGCAATTAAGGAAGTTAAAACATTTTTCGAGGACCAATTAGCAAAACGCCTTGAACTATTCCGCGTATCTGCACCATTATTCGTAACGAAAAAATCAGGATTAAACGATCACCTAAACGGTGTAGAACGTCCAATTGAATTTGATATGTTACATTCAGGAGAAGAATTAGAAATTGTTCATTCACTAGCGAAATGGAAACGATTTGCATTACATGAATACGGATATGAAGCTGGTGAAGGTTTATATACAAACATGAACGCGATTCGTCGTGATGAAGAACTTGATGCAACGCATTCCATTTATGTTGACCAATGGGATTGGGAAAAAATCGTTCAAAAAGAATGGCGAACTGTTGAATACTTACAAAAAACAGTACAAACAATTTATGGAATATTCAAAGATTTAGAAGATCACTTATTTGAAAAATATCCGTTCCTTGGAAAGTATTTACCGGAAGAAATTGTTTTCGTTACTTCTCAAGAATTAGAAGATAAATATCCAGAATTAACACCGAAAGATCGTGAACATGCAATTGCAAAAGAACACGGTGCTGTCTTCATTATCGGAATTGGTGATGCACTTCGTTCAGGTGAAAAGCATGATGGACGCGCAGCTGATTATGATGATTGGAAATTAAACGGTGATATTTTATTCTGGCACCCAGTATTACAATCTTCATTCGAATTATCATCAATGGGAATTCGTGTTGATAGTAAATCACTTGATGAGCAGTTAACGAAAACAGGTGAAGACTTCAAACGTGAGTATGATTTCCATAAAGGTATTTTAGAAGACGTACTACCATTAACAATTGGCGGTGGTATTGGACAATCAAGAATGTGCATGTACTTCTTACGTAAAGCACATATCGGTGAAGTTCAATCTTCTGTATGGCCTGACGATTTACGTGAAGCTTGCAAGAAGGAAAACATTCATCTATTTTAATAGAAGAGAGAGAATAGCTTAAATATAGAGCTATTCTCTCTTTTTTTACTGTGTAAACGAATGGTTTACAGTGAGTTTTACTAATGGTTTCTTTCTTTTTTGGAACCTTTTATGTAATAATTTGTTAAAGGAGGCGACGTTATGAGCTTAGGACAACAACTTAAAAGATTACGAGAGTCACAAGGATTTTCACAGGAAGATGTTGCTAAGAAAATTGGTGTGACAAGGCAAGCAGTGTATAAAGTGAAACTTTAATCAGTGGGCGATTTATCCTACTGATTATTAGTTGAACCAATCGGGCTTTTATAGGCAGTTAATCGCATCTGGCTGCCTTGATTGTGCTTAAAAGCTTTGATGAGATTTACTGCCTGTTAAAGCGGGGTAAGTGGGAACATGATAAAAGCTGTCCGGATATTGATAATTTAATTTTGCTTAGCGAAATGTATAATGTCACGCTAGATGAATTAATAAAAGGAAACGAAAGCTTTAAAGAGAAAATACATATTGATGAAGATGAGGATTTTGAGAAAGAGAATGAGTTTGGTTTTTATATTGGGTTTGGTTTGCTAATTGTGAGTGCTTTCGTAGATTATGAAGGAATGCAAGAGATATTATTAGGAATAGCATTATTCATGATGGTTTTTTATTCTGACGTAAAGAAAGTTATGTTGAATGAGTTCAAATCGTTTTTCAAAAGAAAAGATATATATGATAAGAAGTGAGAAGAGTCAGTTATATTTCCTAGGAAAGATTATAACAAGTAACTGAATTGTTTTATGGTAATTTTGAGATGTTGATAGTATGTTAAAAAGTCCAAACAAGCATAACCCCGTTCTAAAGTTAGGACGGGGTTGAAAATCTAAGCTTTATTAAGAATGAATTTCTTTCAAATATTTTTCATTCAGTAAAACATTACTTATTTGTTACCGAGTTCTTCCGCTAAACCGATTAAAATGCCTTCCGTTCCACGAATATAGCAGAGTCGATACGAGTCCTCGTACTGAACTATTTCGCCAATGAGCTGAGCACCATGCTTAGTAAGTCTCGATACCATTTCGTCAATGTCCTCAACAGTGAACATGACGCGCAAATATCCGAGGGCATTTACAGGAGCTGTTCGATGATCTGCAATAGTAGGTGGTGTGAGAAATCGCGAAAGTTCAATTCGGCTATGGCCATCTGGTGTTACCATCATAGCAATTTCCACGCACTGAGAACCAAGTCCGGTTACGCGACCAGCCCATTCACCTTCGACAGTGGCTCGTCCTTCGAGGTTCAAGCCAATCTCCTCGAAGAAAGAGATTGCGTTATCAAGAGATTCTACAACGATGCTGACATTATCCATTCGTAGTAATTTGTTTTTTGCCATAGTCTTATCTCCTTATGTATAAAAGTTTATTATTTAATCATCCTCATAATTATACTACTAAGTAGTTACAAATTCCTTTCATTCAAAAACACCTTGTCACAGTATAGGAAAATGTGACAAGGTGTTTTTTTTATGTCATATAGCATCTTGTTAACGAACAGCTTTTGTTTAATTAGGAAGGAAGTAGATTAATATGATTTTTTTATATGTGTTACTGAACATATAAAATTAGATCATCTGCACTAAAGGCTCAATTTTCGCCATAAATGATTGATGCAGCGCCTCAACACCTGTCACTAAATGAAGGCGGTCAATAACGACAGACACTTTAATTTCTGATGTACTTACCATTTTAATATGAATATCTTCTTCTTTTAAAGTAGTGAACATATTCGCAGCAACACCTGGATTAGAGACCATACCAGATCCTACAATTGATACTTTTGCTAAATGATTTTCATATTCTACTGATTCATAGTGAAGTACCTCTTGATTTTGTTCCAATACTTCTAATGTTTCTCTTAAATCATTAGAATGGATGGAGAAGGAGAGGTGAACAGTTCCTTCATTTGTGATACTTTGAATGATGATATCTACATTAATATGTGCCGCTGCTAATGTAGAGAAAACAGTTGAAAGCGAGCCTTGTTCCAATCCTTTCACTGTGATGCGTGTAATATTATCTTCAAATGCAATACCTTTAACGATTGATTGTTGTTCCATGTTACATTCTCCTTTTACAATTGTTCCATTTTCTTGTTCCATACTTGAGCGAACTTCTAAAATGACATTATGATTTTTAGCAAACTCAACAGCACGTGGGTGTAATACACCAGCACCGAGGTTTGCAAGTTCTAACATTTCGTCATAAGAAATTTCATCTAATTTATAAGCATCTTTTACAACTCGTGGATCTGTCGTATATACGCCGGTCACATCTGTGTAAATATCACATTTTTTTGCGTTCAGTGCAGCAGCTAATGCAACAGCAGTTGTATCAGAACCACCTCGTCCAAGCGTTGTAATTTCATGGTTTTCACTAACGCCTTGGAAGCCAGCTACGATAACAATCGTACCTTCAGCAAGATAAGATTGAATTCGATCTGTATGAATGTCAGTAATCCGTGCACTATTATGTACAGATTCTGTCGTAATACCAGCTTGCCATCCTGTTAATGAAATTGCGTTATAACCTTTTGCTTGTAGTGCCATCGTTAATAATGAAATAGTCACTTGCTCTCCTGTTGATAGAAGCATATCCATTTCGCGTTTACTCGGATTTTCTGTAATCGCGTTAGCGAGTGCGACAAGTTCATCTGTACTTTTTCCCATTGCCGAAACGACAGTGACGATACTATGTCCTCTTTCATATTCTTCAATAATTAAATTTGCTACATGTTGAATGCGTTCAACGCTTCCGACAGAAGTGCCACCAAATTTTTGTACAATCGTTTCCATTACGAATTCCTTCTTTCATCCATTTTTAAGAATAGATTAGGACATATATAAATCCCAATATTCCTGTAGTTACCAGAGAAAAACAAAAAACACCATCTCAAATAAGTGAGGATGGTGCTGTTACAGGAAAAGGGAAACAGAAAACGGAGCTAATAAAAAAACCGCCAAAAAAGGAATACCATAAAAATGATATCTCTTTTTTGTAGATAGCTCTTCATACGTACACGTCTGTACATATGACAGTTCTGTTTCTATTCGAAAACAGCCCCAATCGATACATACAGAGAAATATATCGATTTCGGCAATACTTCCTTTCATCTAATTTCATAGACATCTCTGTGTCTCCATTAGAATACTCATAAGTATCGCAACCTCTATCTCACGTTTTAGGCGAGAGTGTTTGATTTATGAAGTTGTTGGTAACATTTGTTTTATAATAATTTAAATTTTTCGAGGAATCAAGTGTTTTATATATATTTTAAAAATTCTATTTTTTTATGAGGAAGTTTGTGAAAAATGTAGCAAAATAAATTTATTACATGTACATTAAAATTATAGTTCATTGGAGGTGGAAGAATGAAAGGGAAAAAGCCTATTTATGTTTCAGCAGAAATGAACACAACAATGGAGAAATTATGGGAATATACGCAAGAACCACATATACATACAGAATGGGATGCTCGCTTTACTGAAATTTCATATTTAGAGAAAAAAGAAGGAGAACCACAGAAATTTTTATATAAAACAAAAATCGGATTTGGACTTGAAATAGCTGGGGAAGGGGAATCGATAGGTGAAATAAGAAAAAAAACGGGTGAAAGAATTTCTTCTTTAAAGTTTTGGACGGATAATACATTATCTCTTATTCAAATAGGGCGTGGTTATTGGAAGTATACACCGTGTAAAGAACACATTCATTTTGAGACACAATATGATTATGATACGAGGTTTGGTCGTATAGGGAATGTAATAGATTGCTATATGTTTCGGCCGTTATTAGGCTGGGCGACTGCTTGGAGTTTTGACGCTTTAAAATTATGGTTAGAAAAGGGACTTCATCCTAGATTGCTCATTAGAAGAACAATGACGTATTGGCTCGTATGTTTTTTATTTGCTTTCGTATGGATGTATCAAGGAATAGTACCGAAACTAGTGTTTACTCATTCAGAAGAAGTAAAAATGCTATCGGTGATGGTTGGTTCAACTGAACATAGTGTTTTTGTACTTAAAATAATTGGATTACTAGAAATTATTTTTGGTGTCCTATGGCTGTTACCATTTCCAAAACGAAAAGTATTTGTCGTACATATTTTTATGTTAATAGCCTTAACGATAGCAGCAGGATTTACGAATATCGCAAGCTTTACAGAGCCGTTTAATCCAATTACGTTAAATCTACTTCTAATTGGATTATCGATTGTCGGTTATATAAATAGTACGAATTTGCCAAGTGCGAAAAATTGCAAGAGGAAGAGAAAGGGATAATGTATGGCTAATATGTATGAAAGATTATTAGGGAATTCTTATAAAAAACTTCATCCGAAATTACAGAAACGTTATGAGATTACAGAAGAAAATAGCTTTATTGGAGAAGGAAAGATGGATGAAATTTACGGTGGTTCTTTTTTCGTAAAATTCATATTAAAAATTGCATCGAAGTTTCGAATGTTTTTCTCTGAGAGAGGTAAGGGAGTGCCATTTACAATACATAATACCGCTGAGCGTGATGAACATGGACATGAACTTGTGCGGTGGAATCGTACTTTTTATTTTCATAATAAGAAAAGGTATTTTAATGCGGTAATGAAACTTGATGAAAATGAAATTGTAGATTATTTTGGTGAACCACATTTACTCGTCTCTACATTGAATTTTCATATTGATGAGTTAGGGGCAATGCATATTTCTTCAAAGAAACAATGGTTTTACATGTTTGGAAGAAAAGTTCCACTACCTAGATTCTTATACGGTGAGGCCAACATTGTAGAAAGTTATGATGAAACACAACAATGCTTTCGAATTCATGTTCAAGTACGCAATCCGTTAATTGGTTCATTATTTTCATATAAGGGAACGTTTGTGGAGAGGAAATAAATAATATGAAAAATATAATAGTTGGACTTGTTTGTTATATTATTTTTCTAATATGTGAGTGGTCAAATATAAACCCAGTGGAAGCAATTATTTTATTATCTATGTTGTTATTTATACCGATGTCATTTAGCATCATTGATAAGAAAACAAGAAATGGATCATATGTATTCTTTTATGAATTTGTATCGTTTTTATATCCAATCGCAGCAATTAGTGCAATGCTAGCTTTCGTAACAAGTCACTATTTTTTTGCGCTATTTTGGTTTGTATATACAGGAATTGTCGCGTTATTTGGTGTGAGTAGATTACTAGAAAGAGGATGGAAACCGTTAGAAGAAACGGCAATCGATAGTGCGTTTATTTATTTGTTTTTAGGTGGTTTCTGGTTTTTTGCCTCAGTAGCAAAGCTTTCCATTATGCACTTTAGTTCTGACATTGTTTTACTCACAGCTGCACACTTTCATTATTCGGCATTTCTATTGCCGTTATCGGCTGGTTTAATAGGGCGGAAGAGAGAAAAGAGCAGTAAAGTATATGATGCAATTATGTTTATTATAGTCATTTCACCGATGACAGTTGCGATTGGAATTACGCACTCAAGGGTATTTGAATTTTTTGCAGTGTTCCTATATTTATGTGCGATTTATGGGTATGGAATTTATGTTTGGCGGGCGAAATTTAATGCTATCAGCGCAAAAATCCTCCTAATCATATCGTCTAGTACACTCATGGTAACAATTATGTTTTCACTTATATATTCGTATGGGAATTTGAAACATGTAATGACGATTACAATTGCTCAAATGGTTTGGATCCACGGTGTTGTGAATGGAATTGGAGTAGCGTTGCCGGCATTTGTCGGCTGGATGATTGAAAAGAGTGTTCCGAACTATAAATATTACGGGAAACCAATGAGCAGATTAAGAGGAGAGGCGACAGTTGGTGAAGCATTTTTACATAACAGAAATGTAATAGATAGCAAGGAATACAAAGGTTTAGTTGATAAAATGAATGATTTCCATAGTGGGATATTTGATAGGGCCAAGATTCCTGTAAGTATTATTCGTTTTTATGAAAATACAACAGAGTATGAATTACAATCGCATATTAAATGGACTCGCTGGTTCCGCCCGTTTGCATTTTGTTATGAGAAAATGAGTAAGCGTGTAGGACAAATACATTTAGGAATGGGCGGAAAGTGGGAAACGATGCACGGCTCTATCATAGGGATAATGGATGAGAAGGATGGAAGGGAGAATGTAAGAGCTTGGTTAAGGAAAAATGAAGCAGGAGCATCTATTTTTGTAGCTCTTTACTCAAAACATACGTATAAGAATGAGACATATATGAATATCGCATTGCCTCTACCATATTCGAATATGACGGGGGTTTTAAAATTACGTAATGATAATAATAATTTAATTATTACTAGTAAGCTGAGAAGAAATGGTAAGGGAGATGAGGGGATCTATATACATACTCGTTTCTTTACAATCCGTTTACCGTTAGCAGAAACTTTTATTATTAAAGAGAACAAGGATCAAATATTAGTAGCAAAACATAGAATGTGGATATTCGGAGTTAAGTTTTTAGAAATTGATTATGAGATTAAGAAAATGGAGGAGAAGTAAGAAAAGCTTGGAGGGATTCCAAGCTTTTTTACGTATGGGTAAGGGTCATAGCAACTTGTTTATCTAAATCGCGATCCCAAACACGTTGAATTTCAAACGTACCTTTTTCAAAAAATAATGGGAATCTCTCTTTAAACCAATTTTGCATAGGAAGATTTAATGCTGTATCCATTGGCACCCATAATAATTCGCCCTCTGGAGGATTCATAAGAAGTTCGCCTTCAAATGAGTCTGTCCAATAATTGAATACCATATAGCGAACATTTTCTTTCGGATTTACATATTCATCTAATCCCTTAAAACTTCAATTTGAAACAAGTAATCCAGTTTCTTCTTTTACTTCCCGTTTAGCAGCGTGAACGATACTTTCTGGAAAATCTACTTTTCCGCCAGGAGCGATGTAGCCAGGGAAGCCTAGATGATCGGGGCGCTGTATTAGCAGTACTTCGTTATCCCGCTGAATCATACACATCGTGTAAATACGGTGTTCTATATTTTTCCAATTGTTGCTCATTCGAACCTCTCCCCTTATAAAACCTTATAATTTTTAACTATAGTTAAATATGACAAAAAATACAATAATAATACAAAATTATACAAATTACAATTGATTATTACTAATTTTCAGAACTATAATTAGTCTGTTATATAAATACATTGTACTTGAGAGGGGAATATATTCTATGAAAAATAGAATAATCGCAGCAGGCTTAATCGCAGCTAGTATATTATCTTATTCATCTAGTAGTTTCGCACAAACAAAAAAATTTCCAGATGTCCCAGCTAAACATTGGGCAGAAGATTCTATTTACTATTTAGTAGAGAAAGGTGCAGTTACAGGTAACGAAAAAGGAATGTTTGAGCCAGGAAAAGAAATCACTCGTGCCGAAGCAGCTACAATGATGGCTAAAATTTTAAACTTACAAATTGATACAAACGCTAAACCATCTTTCGGTGATTCTCAAAACCAATGGTATACTCCATTCATCGCAGCTGTAGAAAAAGCTGGCGTTGTTAAGGGGAAAGGAGCGGGCGTATTCGATCCAACTGGGAAAATTGACCGAGTTTCAATGGCAGCGATGCTTGTTGAAGCATATAAATTAGAGGCAAAAGTAAAACAACCAGTACAAACAAAATTTGCAGATTTAAATGATAGTTGGGGGAAAGATAAGGCCAACATTTTAGTAGAATTAGATATTTCACAAGGTGTAAATAAAACAGAGTGGTTACCTAATAAAACTGTAACGAAAGCAGAAGCAGCGAAGTTTATTGCAAAGACGGACTCGCTAAAAATAGGTAATCCTTTAGTAGAAAAGGTAGTTATTATTGATCCTGGTCATGGAGGAACAGATCCTGGGAAAGCGACACAAGGATTACATGAAAGTGATATTGTATTAGATACATCTAAAAGATTGCAAAGTTTAATAGAGAAACAAACTCCATTCCGCGTGATGTTAACACGTGAAACAGATATTCGCCTTGATGAAAAACAAGGAGAAGACCTTAAAAAGCGTGTGGATTTCGCAAAGGAACATAATGGAGATATTTTTGTAAGTATCCATGCAAATGCTTCTCAAAAACATGATGGATATGGAACAGAAACTTTTTATTATAAAGGATCTGAAAAGAAAGAATTAACTGAACGTGAAAAAGATAGTTATATGTTAGCTAATAAAATACAAAAGAGATTAGTTAAAGCTCTAGATACAAGAGATCGTGGTGTAAAACCAGAAGATTTTTATGTACTAAGAGAAAATGAAATGCCAGCAGTATTAACGGAGCTAGCATTTTTAGATAACAGCGCGGATTATGAGAAGTTAGCTTCAGAATCTGGAAGACAAGTAGCTGCTGAAGCAATTTTTGCCGGTATTTTAGATTATTATGAGTGGAAAGGTTTTGATGTTTCAAAATCTCGTTTAACGAAATAATAATGTTGATTGATAAGCTCATCTTCTATAAAGAGGTGGGCTTTTTATGTAAGTTTGTGTAATTTTGTATTGGAATAAAAAGATATATCGTATTATGTTAATTATAAATAAAATAATGGTAGATTAGTTTATTTTTATCACGTATACTTTTACTGTTGACTATTTAAGAGTTTGTTAGTTTAATAGGGAAAATTATATGATAAAGGGAGGCAAGTTAACACGGGACAAGCATATAAAAAACGTGTTAAAAAATTTATGAAAAAAGTTATTTCTAATGTGTTAGCAGTGACAGTCGCGCTTCAAGTAGTGATGGCTCCAGCAACTTCGTTTGCATCTACAAAAGAATTTCCAGACGTTCCAAAAAATCATTGGGCACTTGAAGCAATTACTGATTTAACGTCAAAAGGGATTATTGCAGGTTACGATAATGGTAAATTTGGCTTCGGAGATGTTGTAACTCGTGAGCAAGTAGCAGCATTAATGTATCGCGCATTAAAACCAGAAGCAAAAAGTGATTATAAAAATCCATACTCTGATATTAGTGCAGGAACGACAATGTTCCCAAAAGAAATTTTAGCATTAACAGATATGGGGATTTTCGTAGGTGATGGTAAAGGGACGTTTAGGCCGAAAGACTCGTTAACGCGTGCGGAGATGTCTGTTATTTTGCAAAGAGCATTTAAATTAGAAGTAAAAGCACCACATACATTTAATGATATAGATGCATCATATTGGTGGGCAAAAGAAGCAATTAGTGCATTGCAATCTAATGGTGTGTCAATAGGGAATGAGCTTGGAGGATTTGATCCATCAGGTGTATTAACACGTGAAAGCTATGCACAATTGTTATATAGAGCGATGCAAATTAAAAAGGATGTTCCTGCTGAACAGCCTTCATATATTAATCTAGATGTGACATTACCATCTAACGTAACAGCGCAAGAGATTGATAATTATATTCAAAGATTCCATCCAGATAGCCCGTTAGTTGGAATTGGACAAGACTTTATTAAAGCGCAAAATGAGTATGGTGTGAATGCACTATACTTAGCTGCACATGCAATTTTAGAATCTGGTTACGGTAAATCAGAAATTGCATATCGTAAACATAATTTATTTGGTTTAAGAGCATATGATCGTGATCCATTTGCATATGCAAAATATTTACCGTCATACGGACTAAGTATTTCATATAACGCTGATTATGTAAAAAAGAACTACTTAGAAGATGGTGCAAGATATTTCAAAGGTTACACATTGCCAGCAATGAATGTTATGTATTCAACAGATACAGCATGGGCTGGGAAAATCGCTAATATCATGGAACGCATTAAGCCTTTTAATAAAGCAGATTACCAAAATGCAAAACGACTACCGAAAAACCCTAATACATTAAATGTAGAAGTATTAAGTGAAGCGATTCCTTATACAGATTATGCAAAAGATGCAAAAGCTACTGTCCAATCGGTAGGATCTTACTATCAAGTTCCATTCCCGTTTAACAATCCAATTAAGAGTGTACCAAATGTGACACAAAATGAAGTTGGAAAACTAGAAAATGGTACAAAAGTAAATGTATATCGTGAAGATCCAAATGGCTGGGTAGAATTTTCATTTGAAAATGCGCAAGAAAAATATTGGACATTGAAGAAGAACTTAAAATTATAAATAAAAAAGGTGTTTTCACTTATGAAAACACCTTTTTTATTTATATTTAACATGTAATATTTTTAGATTCAGTATGAGTTTCTTTTTTATGTTTTTACCAATAATTAAACCGTTTCATATATAATTAAAAGTGTTGAAGATTGAATTTTCTGTTTTTTATTGTTAACTTAATTTGAAAAGAGGAGAGGTATATGCAAGGAGAAATACCAACAGAGAAAAGTTTAAGTTATATCGATAAATTGCTATTGCCAGTTAAAGCGTCACCACATTTTAAATTTTTATGGGTTGGGCAATTGCTTTCGACTTTAGGTAGTTCGATAACGATGGTTATTTTGCCAGTCGTTGTGTATTCATTAACTGGTTCAACAGTTGTAATGGGAATGACTATGGCAATGTACATGCTTCCTAATATTCTTGCGTTACCGTTTGCTGGATTAGTAGTAGATCGAATGGATCGGGTGAAAGTAATGTTATTTACAGATATAATTCGCTGCGTATTAATGCTATTACTTGCAATACTTATATTTATGGATGTATTAACAATTCCACTTCTATATGTACTTGTAGCATTATATGGACTTATGGAAGGGATATTTCAGCCAGCATATGCTGCTGTAAGAGCGAAAGTATTTGTACCAAAAATTCGAAATGCAGCTAATTCATTAACGCAAATGAGCAATCAAGGTATACGACTAATTGGACCGGCTCTTGGAGGATTGATCGTTTCAGTTGCATCTGCCGGAATAGGGTTTGGACTAGATGCAGTAACATATTTGCTATCATTTTTTTGTTTATTATTTTTAAGAGAAATAAAGTTTAAAAAAGTAAAACCTATTGAAAAGAAAAAAGTCGATTATAAACAAGAGTTTATGGAAGGTGTTTTTGTTTTAAAAAGTCATCCGTGGCTATGGATTACAATTTTAGTCTTTTCTTTCATCAATATTTGTTATGCAGGAATTATCGTCGTATTAATTCCATGGTTATTTAATGTTCATCATCATTTTGAAGCATATGTGTATGGATTAGGAATGGCATCCTCTGGTGTTGGAGCTGTAGTTGCTGCGCTAATATTCGGCGGGAGAGAACGGTGGTATAAGCGGGGAATACTTGCCTATGGTGGTGTTTTAATAAGTGGTTGTGCGCTTTTAATAATGCCGTTCATTACTTGGGCACCTGTTTTAATTGTATTAATGGCAATTGAAGGGTTCGGTATGATGATATTTGGACTCATTTGGGAAACGAGTTTACAAGAGCTCGTGCCAGAAGAAGCATTTGGAAGAGTGGCAAGCCTTGATATGTTAGGTTCATTTGCTTTATTGCCACTAGGTTATGTAGTTGTAGGATGGTTAGCTACTGTCATAGGTGGCGAGATAACGATTGTAACACTAGCTATTTTAGTACTTGTAACAATTGGAGTAGCATTATGTGTGCCGAGTATTCGAAGATTTGATTGATGATATAAGGGAAGGTGGGAACGACTTATATGCTTATAAAAAATTTGAACGATATAGTCGCAAAGGAATGGGACAACCAATATACTTTGCAGGAAAAGATCTTTGAAGCAAAAAATTTCACAGTCTATATTGCTACCCATAGAGAAAATAAGCTAGCATATAATCAACTAGTATTAATAAAACATTTTTGTAACGAAAAGCCTTCCGTGCATATTTGGCATAAGAAAATTAGCACCGATGCAACAAAACTGGACATCACAAAAGAAGTGACAGAAGCCATTCAAACTGGTTTTGTAAATGAAGAGTAAGCCCTAATTAAATTAGGGCTTACTCTTCATTAAATACAAATGTTTGTTTCAGTTTTTTACTTTCATTTACTGGATGGCCGTTGTAAGAAAAGTTCTTTTCTTCCCAAGTAATCACAACTTTAAAATTATGGCTATTAAAGTCTAATGGGAATACCATGTAGTCAAAGCTTGTATGACTTTTAGAAATATTTTCATTAGGTGTAGTAGGTTTAAAGGTAGCTTTAGAGGTAGGATTGTTATCAAGTATTTCCACGGATACGTTTGATACATCATGACCAATGTTTTTTACGAGTAAACTATATGTATCAAATACACCTTGTTTTGGCTGGATTGCTTGCTTGTTTACGTTATGAGATTTATCAATTTCGATATACCATTGTTTAGACTTTGATGCAATTGGTAGTGATTGAAATGTGTATGCACTAGCTTGTATTGGTAGTGCTAAGCATATAAGCGTAAAGAGAGTTAATATTTTTCGTTTCATTTTTTGAGAGCTCCCATTCTTTAATGAATTTGTTTGTTATTTTCTTCTCTTTTTGAGATAATATACCATTCGATTTAGGGGGGGGGAAGATATATTGAAAGAACTCGTAAGTATGGGAAGCAGTATTTTTCTACAATTATTATTTTTGTATATATTTATTTCTGGTGTTTTATTAGAACTCAATCCATGGTATGCAGTAGTTGTTTATGTGACTATTGCTATAATAAGTCTTCTTCTGGGGGTATACTCGATGATTTTCTCTATGAAGAGAAGGCCGAATACTCTTTTTCTAACATTACCAGGTGGAATTATAATAACATTATTTTCAATGTTAATCATTGGATTTACAGTATTTGCTTATTTTTTACCAGAAGGAGGTATTCCGCCTGTTATTCGTTTGTAGTATGATGAATCGATCGAGTTCCTATTTTTATTGTTAGTCTTTCTAAGTAAGCGACATATATCTTAAAAAAGGAAACTGTGTAGAGATTTTTTTGCATAGTCTCCTTTTTTGTTTTTGTAATTAATAATAGGTGTGCTTAAAAGTTATATTGGTGAAGTTAATTTATCGATATAAAAAAGTAGAGATTGTTTTTCGAAAAAAATTTTAATTTGAAAAAAATCCCAATGGATATGTTAAAATAACAGTGTCATACAACAAGGGGGATTTGTTTTATGGAAAATGTACATCTTGCTAAAGTAAATGTAACGAAAAGAATTGAATCGAAATCTAAGTACAATAAGAAACTTGAAAAATATCAAAGGCGCTTATTAGCGTTGCAGCAAATAGTAAAAGAAGAAAAAATCGCAGTTATGCTCGTTATGGAAGGCTGGGATGCGGCTGGAAAAGGCGGGGCGATTAAACGAGTGACGGAACACCTTGATCCGCGTGGGTTTCAAGTAAATCCAATTGGAGCACCAGCACCTCATGAAAAACGATACCATTACTTGCAACGTTTCTGGCGTAAACTTCCTCAGTACGGGCAAATTACTATTTTTGATCGCTCATGGTACGGCCGTGTGTTAGTTGAGCGGGTTGAAGGTTTTGCTACAAAGGAAGAGTGGACGAGAGCCTATGACGAGATTAATGATTTTGAAAAACTACTAACAGATGATCATTATATAATCGGGAAGTTTTTCTATCATATTAGTAAAGATGAACAATTAAAGAGGTTTAAAGATAGAGAGAACAATCCTTTAAAAAGATGGAAAATTACAGATGAAGATTGGCGTAACCGTGAAAAATGGGACGAGTATGTTGAAGCAATGGAAGAAATGTTTGAAAAAACAAATAGGCCAAATGCGAAATGGCAAATTATCGCGAGTAACGATAAATTATACGCTCGTTTGAAAACGTTGAAAGTGATTATTTCATTAATTGAGGATTACCTTGTAGAACATAATATAGAATTACCTTCGTATTATTATGAGATGAAAGAGGGTAAGACGGAAGGAATTGAATCTGTGCAAGATGCAGGAGTTAAATAGTAAAAGACCTGTATATGCGGTATGAATAGGGCTATCCCATAAGTATATTTATGGGATAGTTTTTTTATTATACTAGAGTGGATTTATGATCTTTGTTTAATTCATTAAACTTATGAGTATAATGCTTCTTATTATTAAAGCCAATAAAGTCAATTCCGACGCAAGGTTCTAAATTGCCGTCTACAATTGTAGAATCCAAGAAGCTTAAAAGCTTTAATTTAGGTAGCTCTTTAACGAATTGTAGATTTTGTATGTTACCACAACTTGATAGAATGACTGTTTCTATCTCTGTTAAATAACGTAAATAGTCGTGGTTTTTCATTTTACTGCAATTATTGAATTCGATGTATGTTAAAGTTGAAGCGTTGTGTTCAATTTCATCAATATGTTCTAAATTTCTTAAATAATTGATTTCTAAATGCTTTAATTTTGGGAATGCGCTACATCCCTTTAATGAGTTAATATTCCCTTGTGTAATGCTTAGTTTTTCAAGTTTTTGTAAAGACATTAATTCTTCAAGGTTTTTTTGTTTCGGTTTGTATTTCCAAATGTATAGTTCTTTTAAATTAGGACAAGATTCGAATCCTGTAATGTTTTTATTCCACTGTATGTAAAGTTCCTCCAAATTTGTATAGCTTTCTAGTGCTGTTAAGTTTAGTGGAACTTGTGATTCTTCTAGTGCTAAAGATTTTAAGTTTTTTAAATTATATAATGATGAGTAGTCAGTAATACATGTACTACTAATATGTAAGCTTTCAATTTGCGGGCAGCGTTCTAGAAAGTTAATATGATTTAAACTATACCTAAGATCATTAATGTAAACATCGGTAAAGTTATTTGTATTAATGAAGTCTACGTATTCATCCAGTCTATTTTCATGAATTTGTACGCTGCCATTCATAACTAAAAAGTTTTGTGATTGATTTGCTTCACCGGATTCTTCTATTTTATGTACTGGTTTTTGTTTGCAAGCCTCACATAATTCTAGGTTTTTTTTCATTGTTTTCTCCTTGCATATTGTAAATAGTAGTATTTTTAATATAGCATGAGATAAGTAGTCTATGGTTAGCAAGTGTTTAGAATGAAAAGAACGAATAGAAAATGTCGTTGTATATGTAATGGAAAACATAGTACATTAACAAGGGGATTTTATTTCAAAGGGAGGATGAGAACTTGTTAGATGAGGCGGGAACTTTAATAAGTAATCATATGTATACAGAAGAAGAACAAAAAAAATTATATAAACGAACGTTACTAATCGTAAGCATTTCACAAATGTTCGGCGGAGCTGGGTTGGCTGCTGGGATTACAGTAGGTGCACTTCTTGCGCAGCAAATGCTTGGGACAGATGCATTTGCAGGTTTACCGGCTGCTATGTTTACGATGGGATCTGCGATAGCGGCTTTCTTTGTTGGGAAGTTATCGCAAAAGTATGGTCGCCGCGTAGGGCTTGCAGGAGGTTTTATAGTAGGCGGGTTAGGGGCTATTGGAGTTGTGATGGCAGCTTTAATAAATAGTATTATTCTTTTACTAGTTTCTTTACTCATATATGGCGCGGGCACAGCTACAAATTTACAAGCGCGTTATGCTGGAACGGATTTAGCAGATAAGAAGCAACGAGCAACTTCTGTTAGTATTACTATGGTAATGACGACTTTTGGTGCAGTCGCAGGTCCGAATTTAGTAGGTGTAATGGGAAGGTTTGCTCATTCAATTGGAATTCCTGAACTGGCTGGTCCGTTCATATTATCAGCAGCGGCATTTATACTGGCTGGTCTTGTCCTATTTGTTATGCTTCGTCCAGATCCGTTACTTGTTGCTAATATGATAGAAACATATAAACAAGAGCATACATATAAAGGGCAACCAGTAATAGAAGAAGCGACAGAAAACAAACGAGGCATTACTGTGGGAGCTATCGTAATGATACTTACGCAAATTGTGATGGTTGCCATTATGACGATGACTCCAGTTCATATGGGGCACCACGGTCACGCTTTAAGTGCAGTAGGTCTTGTAATTGGTTTTCATGTAGGTGCAATGTACCTTCCATCTCTCGTTACGGGAATGCTAATTGATAAAATTGGAAGAACTACGATGAGTATAGCTGGCGGAGTAATTTTATTAGCAGCAGGTGTCATAGCTGCGATAGCGCCGAGTGATTCTTTAATACTAATAATCGTTGCTTTGTCTTTACTTGGATTAGGGTGGAACCTCGGTTTAATCAGTGGTACTGCTCAAATTGTTGATGCAACTATACCTTCCACACGTGCAAAAACACAAGGGAAGATAGATGTGTTTATTGCGCTAGCTGGAGCTTCAGGCGGAGCGATGTCAGGTATGGTAGTGGCGAATTCAAGTTATGCGGCATTATCATTAGCTGGAGGGGTTTTAGCTTTCATGCTTATTCCTGTTGTGATATGGTCTCGAAAAGGATAACGAAATTGAAGTGAGGTTCTAGTTACTAACTAGAACCTCTTTTTATAAACTTAAATTAAATTCCACTCCACAATAAGACCTAAATGTGTAAGACCGCCCCCAAATCCGTATAGTAAAAGTGTGTCTCCGTTATTTAATTTCCCTTCTTTTCTAGCTAAATCTAGAGCGAGTGGAATAGAGACAGAAGATGTATTCCCCATATATTCCACGCTCGTTAATGTTTTTTGTATTGGAATTTGAGATTTTTCACAAATAGATTCAATCATGCGTAAGTTAGCGCTATGAGGAATGAGCCAGTCTATATCATCTTTTTGCATATTTGCAGTATGTAATAGTTCTTTTATACCTGCTGGCACCGTACGTGTTGCCCATTTATATACTTCTTTTCCATTTTGAACGATTTTTTCATTTGTTTGCAGTGGGGTGTCATTCATAGTAGTAGATAAGTTTGTTCTATATAGATGAATTCCGCCGTCACCATTTGTGCCCATATGAGCAGCAATAAAGCTCGATTTGTTTTCATCTCTTTCTAATAAAATAGCGCCAGCACCATCGCCAAATAAAATGCAGGTCGTTCTATCGGTGTAATCAGTAACTTTTGATAATGTCTCTGTCGCTACGACAAGTACTTTTTTATGTGATCCAGAAGTAATCAAGCTATTACCGACGTGCAAGCCATATGTGAAACCAGCGCAAGTGGCATTTAAATCAAATGCCATTGTATGAGGTATGTTGAAGTATTGTTGTATTTGGCAAGCAACACTAGGGAAAACGTAATCAGCAGTAGTAGTAGCGACAATGATACAGTCGACATCTTCTAAGTTTTTCTTATATGTTGTACATAAATTTTCAACTGCTTTAATGGCTAAGTTTGAGGAGTATTCATCTTCGCTAGCGATTCTTCTTTCCTTCATTCCTGTTCTTTGTACAATCCATTCATCATTCGTATCGATCATTTTTTCTAAATCATTATTAGATAATATTTGATTTGGAACATGAGTGCCAATTGCAGTAATACGGGATTTAGAATTCATAGGAACAGCTCCTAACTTTATTTTATAACCTGATACTAATATCAGGTTATAAAAATGTCAATATAGATTTTTAGTGTATTGAACGACTTAGCTTACTATGAAGGAATTTAGCGAGTGTTGTAAAAATAATATACGAGAAGTTTCTAAAATTGATAATGAAGTGAGTTGAGCTCCTTGAAAACAATTTTACGTATGTTACCTTTTGTCATTATGTGTAGCTTTATTTTTATTATTTTTTCAGAGAAATCTTATGCTTGTGATTGTATTAACGTATCAGCAGAAGAGGCACTTCAAAAAAATGATGTAGTGTTTGAGGGAAAAGTAATTGAGGTTGGAAGGAAAGAAGGGGTTGGAATTGAAGTATTATTTGAAGTGAAGAAAATTTGGAAAGGGACAAATTCTTCGCAAATTATTGTATATACAAATGGTGGTGATTGTGTATTTCACTTTGTGAAAGGAGGAGAGTACTTAGTATATTCTTCTCAAAGAGGATTGGAAAAACAATTACACACAAATAGTTGTAGTAGAACGAAGAGATTAGATGAGGCAGGGGCGGACAAAGTGGCTTTAAGTCAAATTGCAAAAGAGTCTGTTCCAACGAAGAAAGTGGATTTAAAAGGGGAGATGGTGAGCGGTTTCAGTTGGTGGCAAGTTGCTATCATTTCCATTTGTCTATTATTAATCATTGTTTTTGTTGTGAGAAGAACTCGCAAAAAATGACGATTAAAGTAAATATATAAAGATTTTCTTTCTGTTTCTATAGGTGGTTTAATCTTGTGAAAGCGAATTACTTATGCTACACTTTATGTAACTTAAAATGAACGGAGGGGCTTCCTTTGATCTTAATCAGATTACGTCTCAATACTTTGTGCCAATAATTGAATAGCGCTCAAAGGCTCTGTCTGTGTGCAGAGTGAACGGGATTGGTCTGCCTATTTTAAAGGAACCCTTTATTAAGCTTATATGTGAAAAAGAGGGAGGGACGAATACGCCCTCTTTTTGTTTTGCCTTTATAAATAGAATGGGATTGTGTAGGTGAACACTTATAGTGGATACGTATACGATCTTGGGACTTTTTAACTATGAGATAGGATGAAAGCACAACTTTCTTCTATTTCTTTGGTGAACCCTTATCCGTTTACGAAAACACAGGCAGCGACCTGTGTTTTTTATTTTACGTAATCGAAATGGAGGAATAAATATATGGAAGAATTATTACAAAGAGCAGTTTTAGTTGGAGTGAATTTAGGTAATGAGGATGATTTTGCATATTCGATGGAAGAGCTAACGAATCTTGCAGAAGCTTGTGATGTAGAGGTAATTGGACAAGTGACGCAAAATTTGCAACGTGTAAATCCATCCCATTATATTGGAAAAGGAAAGATTGAAGAAGTAGCAGCCTATGTAAATGAAGTAGATGCAAATATGGTCATCTTTAATGACGAATTATCTCCTTCGCAAATTCGAAATTTAGAAGCGGATTTAGATTGTAAAGTAATTGACCGTACCATATTAATTTTAGATATTTTTGCGCAACGTGCGAAAACGAAGGAAGCGCAGCTGCAAGTAGAGGTGGCCCACCTTCAGTATATGATGCCTCGTTTAATTGGTCTTCGTGAGTCGTTAGGAAGACAGAGCGGCGGTGTTGGTACGAAAAATAAAGGTGTCGGTGAGAAGAAATTAGAGTTGGATCGTCGTAAAATTGAAGAACAAATTTCAGTTTTAAATAAAGATTTAGAAGCTCTTGTTGCGCAGCGTCAAACGCAGCGAAAACAACGTAAGAAAAATGAAATTCCTGTTGTAGCATTAGTAGGTTATACGAACGCAGGAAAATCAACGACGATGAATGCGATGCTTGAAATTTACAATGGTACAGAAGAAAAACAAGTATTTGAAAAAGATATGTTATTCGCGACGTTAGAAACATCGGTGCGAAATATTGATTTACCAGATAATAAATCATTCTTATTAACAGATACAGTTGGATTTGTAAGTAAATTACCGCATCATCTTGTGAAAGCATTCCGTTCAACATTAGAAGAGGTAGCGGAAGCAGACTTACTGATTCATGTTGTAGATTACGCAAATCCAAATTATGAACAGTTAATTGATATTACAAATGAAACGTTAAAGAAAATTGGAGTAGAAAATATCCCAACAATCTATGCTTATAACAAATCAGATATGGTAGATGTTGAAATTCCGAAAGTACAAGAAGACCGTGTTTATTTATCAGCGAAGAAACACGTTGGAATTGAAGAACTTGTAAAAATGATTCGCTCACACATCTATAAAGAGTATACGAAGTGTGAAATGTTAATTCCATATGATCAAGGACAGGTAGTTTCTTATTTCAATAATCATGCGCACGTTCTATCTACGAGTTATGAAAACGAAGGTACGAAACTAGAAGTAGAATGTAAGACGAGCGATTACGAAAAGTATAAGCGTTTTGCAATTTAATAAAAAAGGCGATCCTAATATGTTTTAGGACCGCCTTTTTCTTATTCTATAATAGAGGCCCACTTATAAGAATAAATTCCTGCAAATGGACGAACAACAACACCTTTTACTGTTGGACGTTCTAAATATACAAGTCCTGATTGGAAGATTGGAGCGATAGCTGCATCATCTTCAAGTAAGATTTTCTCAGCATCTTGGAACGCTTTCCAACGTGCTGGTAAGTCAGTTACTAAAGTAGAGCTCGTTTTTTCAATTAATTCGTCGTATTGTTTGTTTGAATAACTCATCTTATTAAATGGTCCGTCTGTGACAAACATATTTAAAAATGTTGTAGGATCAGGATAATCTGGTCCCCAAGTAGAAAGTGAAATTTCAAAATCACCATTTCCTTCACGATCTAAAAATGCCTTTACTGGAAGTGGTTGTAATGTAATTTTTAATCCAGGTAAGTTTTTCTCTAATTCACCTTTTAAAAACTCACTAATTTTTTTATCGTTAGATTCATCAGTTGTTATAATTGAAAGAGAAGCGTTTTGTAAATTTGTTTCTTTTTTCGCAGTTTCCCATAGTGTTTTAGCTTCTTTCACATTTGTTTCTACTTTAACATTACTTGTACTGCGAAAATCTTTATTGTCAGGTCCTTTTACGAATCCTTTTGGAACGAATGCATTCGCAGGTATAGAACCATTGTTTAAAATCGTTGTTGCGATTCCTTGTTTATCAAAAGCAAGAGAAATAGCTTTACGAGCATTTTTGTTTGCTAATAAAGTATTCTTTTGACTAAATCGGAAAAACGTCACAGAAGGACGTTCCATTTTCTTTAAGCTAGGATCTTTTTGATATTTATCAACAAACTCTGAATTTATCGTAATACGGTCTACTTGTTTGCTTTCAAATAAATTAACAGCTGTTGAAGTATCTTTTACAATATGTACATTAATTTCATTTAATTTCACATTTTTATTATCCCAGTAGTTCGGGTTTTTCGTCATTTTATAACTTGTATCATGTTTCCATTCACTTAATTGGAAAGGTCCGTTATACACTACATTTGCAGCTTCAAGTCCGTAATTTTTCCCTTGTGCTTCTACAACCTTTTTGTTTTGAGGATAAAATGTTGCAAATCCCATTAAACCTAAAAAGTATGGGACAGGGTGTTCTAACTGTACTTCTAATGTTTTATCGTCAATTGCTTTTACACCAAATGAGTCAATTGGCAATTCTTTTTTATTTATTTTTTCTGCGTTTTTAATATCGAACATAATATGTGCGTATTCAGAAGCGGTTTCTGGATTTACGGCACGTTTCCATGCATATTCAAAATCATGAGCAGTTACTGGATCGCCATTTGACCATTTTGAATCGTGTAATGTAAATGTATATGTTTTTCCGTCTTCACTCAGTTTGTATGATTCAGCAGCTGCAGGAACAGGTTTATTGTCAGGACCAGGCATATATAATCCTTCCATTACGTTGTTTAATGCAGCGTAAGAAAACCCATCGGTTGCGATAGATGAATCAAGTGTAGAAATTTCCCCAGCTTCTACAATGTTTAATACTTGTTTTGAAGATGCTTTTTTCTTTTCTCCGGTAGTTGTTGCCTCTTGTTTTTGACCACATGCTGTTAAAAACATAGATAATGTGATTGAGAGTGCAACGATCCCTTTTGTTTTTTTCTTCATATTTGTCAACCTTCCCTTCATCTCTGCCTTAGTATAAAAGAAAATATAGAAAATTTCTATAAATAAATCCGATAAAGCATATAGAAAAAATATATTATGTGAAAAGTGATATTTCTGGAAAAAGAAATGAAACCAGTATAGAATGGAAATGTTTCAAAAGTCAGAATTTATTACACTTACTGTAATAAATATATATTTTGTACAGGAAGGAGAGATTCATATATGCAGGCAGTTTCGCAAAAAAACAGAGTAGAAACACCGACAATATATCGAATATTATTTGCGATTAGTTTCGGTCATTTTTTAAATGATTCGATGCAAGCAGTTGTGCCGGCATTGTTTCCTATTTTGGAAAAAACGATGAATTTATCCTATATGCAAGTAGGGTGGATTGCGTTCGCGTTAAATATGACGTCATCGATTATGCAGCCAGTTTTTGGTATGTATTCGGATAAGAAGCCGTCACCATTTTTATTACCGCTCGGTATGTTTTCGAGTATGCTTGGGATGATTGGGCTTGCTTTTGCACCAAACTTTATTGTTGTCATTATTTCTGTTTTATTTATTGGATTAGGTTCTGCAGTCTTTCATCCAGAAGGGGCTCGGGTTGCTTATATGGCAGCCGGTGCGAAGCGAGGTTTAGCACAAGCGATTTATCAAGTGGGGGGGAATACCGGGAATTCCCTAGCTCCAATTTTTACAGCGTTAATTTTCGTTCCGCTCGGTCAAATTGGTTCTTTAGGGTTTACAGCCTTTGCAGCGGTAGGAATTGTATTATTAATTTTCGTATCAAATTGGTATAGGAATGAATTAGCTACTGGTGCTGTGAGGAGAAAAAAGAGGGCTGCACTTGAGGCTGAAAATGCGATTGTAAGTACACATATTAAATTTGTTATTATACTTCTTGTTTTTCTTACTTTTGTACGTTCTTGGTACGGTGCTGGTATCGGGAATTTTTATCAATTTTACTTAATTGAGCATTACGGTTTATCTATAAAAAATGCCCAGTATTTCGTATTCGCATTTATGATTGCCGGTGTATTAGGAACTTTCTTCGGTGGTCCATTAGCAGATCGATTTGGAAAGAAAACAATTATTGTATTTTCAATGCTAGGTTCGGCGCCACTTGCACTTTTATTACCTCACGTTTCACTCGTGTGGGTCGTACCGCTATTTTTATGTATCGGTTTTATTAGTTCAAGTAGTTTTAGTGTAATTGTTGTATATGCACAAGAACTTGTTCCTGGAAAAGTAGGGATGGTATCTGGATTAATTGTAGGGCTTGCGTTTGGACTCGGCGCTTTAGGTTCTGTAGTCCTTGGGAAATTAGCTGACATATATAGTCTTCAATTCATTATGTTACTATGTAGTTGTCTACCATTAATTGGACTTACTTCTTGGTTATTACCAAGTGATAAGAAAACGATAGAATAGGGGATGCACTATGAAATTATGTGAAAATATTACAGAATTAATAGGAGATACACCTGTCGTCAGATTATCTAAATTTATTCCAGAAGACGCAGCAGATGTGTATGTAAAACTAGAAATGTTTAATCCATCACGCAGTGTGAAAGACCGTGCTGCTTATAATTTACTGCACGTTGCAGAAGAAAATGGTCTCATCAAACCAGGAGATACAATTATTGAACCGACAAGTGGAAATACAGGAATAGGCTTAGCAATGAATGCAGCCGCAAAAGGATATAAAGCGATTTTAATTATGCCAGATAATATGTCAAAAGAGCGTATAAATTTATTAAAAGCATACGGAGCAGAAGTAGTTTTAACACCGGCAGAACAAAGAATGCCAGGAGCAATTGCGAAGGCGTTAGAATTGCAAAAGCAAATTCCAAATAGTTTTATTCCGCAACAATTTGAAAATCCGGCAAATCCGAATGTTCATCGTTATACGACTGCCCTTGAAATTTATGAACAAATGGATGGTGAGCTTGATGCATTCGTAGCAACGGCTGGAACTGGTGGGACGATTACAGGGACTGGGGAAACGTTAAAAGAGAAACTACCAAACTTATATATCGCAGTAGTAGAACCGAAAGGATCTCCCGTACTATCCGGAGGTGTTCCAGGTCCTCATAAACTAGTAGGAACAAGTCCAGGGTTTATCCCAAAGAACTTAAATACAGAGGTGTATAACGAAATTATTCAAATTGCAGACGAAGAGGCTTTAACGACAATGAGAAACTTAGCAAGACAAGAAGGTTTATTAGTTGGGCCGTCTTCAGGAGCTTCTGTTTACGCAGCGATTATGATCGCGAAACGATTAGGCGCTGGTAAAAAAGTTTTATGTATTGCACCTGATACAGGGGAACGTTATTTGAGTATGGGATTATTTGAATGAAAATGATAAAAACACCTTACTCGTGAAATTGTTACGAGTAAGGTGTTTGTTTTAGGTTGTAAGAGGGGGAGAATAAAAATGAAACTATTAAAACCAACACATGAATATAGTGGAGAAATTATGGAATATAAACATGCGTTTTTACAATCAGGAGAACAACCACACGGCAGTAGTTCTTTACAAAATTTTGATTCTCTCGATGAATGGTTTGAAAAAGTGAGCATACAAGAAGTGGGAGAAAACTTACAAGATAATCGAGTACCGTCTAGCCAATTTTTAAGTGTTGAAAAAGGGGAACTTATAGGTTGTGTGAATATTAGACATCGGTTAAACGAAGAATTATTGCGGGAAAGTGGTCATATTGGATATAGTGTCCATCCAAATAAACGTCGCCAAGGTTATGCGACGAAACAATTGAAACTTGCATTGGGTGAAGCGCAAAAATTAGGATTGAAGAAAGTGCTAATAACTTGCGATAAAGTTAATATCGCTTCGGCTAAAACAATTCAAAAGGTTGGCGGTGTGTTAGAAGATGAAGTGGTTTCTTCTCATACAGGCGAAATTGTTCAGCGTTATTGGGTAGAAATATGATCTAGTAGGAATTTGAAAAGCTAATATCGAAATAGATAAATGAAAAAGTAAAGATGTGCTGCAATTATAGGGGGAAATGAAGTGGGATTAAAAGAGAAAGCAATAGAAATGTCGGAGATTTATAGGCAAAATCCGAAAGTGGAGGCTATTATTTTAGCGGGCTCAGTAGCTAGAAAGCTAGAAGATGAACATTCAGATATAGAACTACATATTTTATGGTCAATGCCACCAGAGAATGAGGATCGTAAAGGGCCTATTAACTATATTGGTGGAACAATTTTGTCATATCATCCTTACGAGGAAGAAGAATGGTCGGAAACATATTTGACGAAAGAAGGAATTAAATTAGAGATTAGTAACTTTTTAACAGAAACAGTAGAGAAAGTTATTGAGGATGTGGTGGTTCAATATGATATAAGTTATGAAAAACAATGTATCGTATCATCCGTGCATGATGGAGTTAGTTTGTATGGGGAAGAGAAAGTAAATGAATTAAAAGATAGGGTGATGGCATATCCAGAAGACCTAGCGAAACGGATGATTTCAGAAAATCTTTGGTTAAGTAATCGCTGGCATAATCGAGAGGCACTTTTAAAACGAAAAGACTGGCTTATGCTATATGATGTTATTTGTGAAGCACAAAGAAATATATTTGGGGTCTTATTTGGTTTGAATAAAATGTATGTACATCACCCGGCGTTTAAATGGATGCCATATAATGTGGAACGAATGATTATTAAGCCTGAAAACTTATATGAGCGTATGGCGAATACGTTAATAGGGAAACCAGAGTATAGTATACAGGAGTTAGGAGTGTTAATCGAGGAGCTATTACAGTTAGTAGAACACCATGCTCCGGAATTACATATTGCTGAACAGCAAAAGCGTATTCAATATGCGAAGTGAAAAAGAGGTTGTCCCAAAAGTAGCTGAATAGCTACTTTTGGGCAACCTCTTTCTTTACAGAAAATATAAAAAAGAATCGTCCATCTTTGATATAATTAAGTCACCACAACCAA